>NZ_FQUW01000043.1 GCF_900129285.1 Desulfofundulus australicus DSM 11792 | reverse complement strand
CGGATTTTTGGAAGGGATTTCATGGAAAAGAAGAAGCCTCCTTTCTACTTTTTCTGCTTTTGCAGCCGTTGCCAGTGGTGGAAGTCGCCAAATCCCTGCATGACGCCAGGAGAGGTTTCTTCATAATGGCAGGTGTCCCGTTCGTCGGCAAACCTGCCGGCTGCCTGCCGCCGTTCGTTCAGAGCCTTTATGACTTCGTCAATATCTTCTTCGGTCTTGTCCACCCTGGGAGGCGGTTCGGGTTTTTTGGGCCGGGGGTACGGTGATTCGTAGGCCTCCGGAAACACTTTCCAAAGAGGTTCGTTCAAAGCCGCAGCAATCCGTTCGTCCGTTCGCTCCTCCTTTTTGTCTGATTATACAACCTCCTGTGCCACCCAACCCTCACCGTCAAGCCAAATCCACACTTCACGGGAAACCCCAGGTACTTTTGGCACCCGCCTTATTTCCTCCCTGGCCGCTTCGAGGACAGCGGTAAAGCCTCCTTCTTTTACCCGCTTAACCTGGATAAGACGGATGCCGTTTGTGTTTACTGCCACCACGTCAAAGGGACTGTGGCTTCCCGCTGTCCGGGCCACCACATAGCCGGCTGCCTCCAGCACTTTCACTGCCTTGCGCTCCGCTAAATACCCCCGCCTGTAGTTTGTCGGCACATTGTCACCTCCTAATCAGCCAGCGCACCAGTCCTTTCCCGGCAAAGGCCGGAAAGTCTGCCGTCCCTCAGCAAAGGGTAAAGGTCGCAGTCCGTTTCACTCACCCAGCAGCAGTGTCCTGCAGCCATGCACCGGGGCCGGGTTGGGTGGACAGGGTAGCGGTTCCCCAGCTCTTCAACGTAGCCACGCAGCCAGGCCGTCACTTCCTGCTTGTGTCGCTTCAGCTCGGCCAAAAGGGGCCGGGCTTCCGGGGGAGCTTGAGAGGGAGGCCAGGGCAGTTTCGCCCGCACCTGGCCGTCCTTTATGTCAAGGGCAATGCCGTGCCCGGCTAACTGGTTGACCAGCTCAGAAGGGGAGGTCATTGAGGTCACCTTCCCAAATGTCATCTTCAGTGATATTTCGTTTGTCGCCATTTCCACCAACATCGCAAACATCCCAACATTTGCCCTCGAAGCCTTGTGGCTCAAGGGTTTCAGATGTTGGTGGGGTATACAAGCCTCCACCAACATTTGATTGTTGGTTTGTTGGTGATGTTGGTAAAGTTGGTTTGTTTGCGTTGTTGGTGATAAAATACAAGCCACGCTCAACTTTAGTTAACTGACCCTCGTTTGCCATAGTAGCCAGTAGCCATCTTACCGTTGACGAACTCTTCCCTAGCGCCTGGGCTATATCTTTAGCACCCATTGGTTCCCCGGCAGCCCGCAACAGCTCGATAACCTGCTGCCGCTCCTGGCTCAAGCGGTATTCCTCGGCTCCCCCCACAATGTGCCAGGTTGTGGTACGTTTATCAAACTCAAGTGCGAGTTCCTGCTCCTCGAAGTCCCGCCCGGTGACAAATAGTTCGGCATCCACCTTCCCCCGGCTGCGCTTTAGAATCCAGGTCGTGTCTGCCGCGCCGCCAATCCCTGTTGAACCAGAAATGCTGTCCAGGACATCCACATATCCTTGTTTGTTCTGGTGGTGGATAAGCAAAACGACTGCATTGTACCTGTCGGCCAGGCTCTTTAGGGCTCCCATAACGGCATAGTCTTCCTGGTAGACATTTCCGTTTCTGCGTCCGGGAGGCCGCATTTTCGCCAGGGTGTCAACAATGAGCAGTTTTGCGCCGCGCCTTGTGATAAGCTCTTCCAGGGCCAGCAACCCTCCCTGGTCAAGCCGGGGAAACTCGGTATAGAAAAACAAACCGTCAGGGGCCGCCCCACCCTGCAGGACAGAAGCCAAGCGTTTTTTCAGCCTGCGGGGCTGGTCTTCGAGAGCCAAATAAACAACGCTCGCCTTTTCCACTTTTATTTTTCCCAGTGCCACACCGCCGGAAGCTGCGGCCACCGCAATATTTAAGGCCAACCAGGACTTGCCGATTTTTGGGCGACCAACCAGGAGTGCAAGCCCTTCCGGTAAGAGTCCAGGAATCACCCAGGACGGTTCAGGAAAATCGGCATTTACCAGCTCTACCGCCGAAAAGCCTTTTGGAAGTTTCGCGGAAGGGGCCGTGGCCTGCCGTGGTGTGGGCCTCCACTCCTGGACCCGCTCAACCAGAGTTATAAGCTCTTCCCTCGTGTGGCCTGCGGCCAACCAGTCCGAAACGTCGCCTTTTGGGGGCAAGCCGGGCAGCTCCACCACGCGAATCCGCTTCGCCACCCCGTACAGGCTATGCGCTACCTGTTCGGCGTGTTTGCGGCCCGGTAGGTCATTGTCCGGCAGCAATACCACGTCCGCACCGCGCAAAAACTCGGAGTATTCTGGCCGCCATTTCCCCGCGCCGCCGGGGGCGGTCGTGGCCGTGAGTCCCAGCCGGGTCAAGTTGTCGCAGTCTTTCTCACCCTCGACCAGAAAAACCGTCCGGCCTTCCCGCACCGCCGCCAAAACTTCCGGTAACTTATAAAGAACACGCCTGACACCTTGCAGGTTATATACCCACCCGCCAGCGCGGTCGGGCCGCCGCTGGGCGAACCGCTTCCCCGGATAGCGCAGGACCTCAAACAGCAGTTTTCCCTGCTCGTCCACATACGGGTAAATGGCCTCGGGTTCTTCTCGCTCGCGCCTGGTTTTTTTCGGCAGTCCCAGTGCCGAGACTATGTCCTCATAGCGGCACCCTGCGAAGCAGTGCAGCAGTACCCTCCCATCCTTCTCCGAGACGGAGATGTGAAGGGAACGACGCCCCTGCTTTGCACCGTCGTTGTGGCAGGGACAGAAGGCCAGGTAGCCGCCCTTGCCGTCTGGTTTGGGGTCTTTGAGGCATGTTATGATGTCTGTAAGGGTCATGTTTCTCTCACCACTCGAAAGCCAACTGCGTGAACCGCTCCTGCTGCCCCGCCGGGGGGCATTTCTTTTTCGTGATAGTCCAGTGTTCCAAGGGAACAAGGATTTGGGGTCCGGCGCCAAAGTTAACCTCAATGGCTTCAACTAGGGTGGATGTCGGGCAACGATAGACGGCGGCCTCGGTCTGGATTTCCAGCCACTGCGCCCCCTGCCCCACGGCCCACTCCAAGCCGGGCTTGTCGAAGGCCCAGCCCTGGGGCCGCCAGCACTTGTGTCGCTCTTTCGCCAGCCTCGTGTAGACCAGCCCCCCGCCTGGGCGGTGTTCCAGGGTTACGGCGTAAACCGTGCCATCAGGCCGGGTAAACCTTCTTTTTGTCATTTTTTCTACTTCACCAGTTTTGGCCAGCCGGTCTTGGGGTCGCAAATATCCTTCACCTCACACCCCAGGGCGTTCGCCAGGGGTTCCCTCCACGCGGGGGGGACGTAATACTGCCCGCGTTCAATACGGGTCAGTACCGTCTCGTTAAAGCCATATTCTTTGGCGAAGGCGCGCAGGGTCTTTCCCGTGCGCATCCGCAAAACGCGAAGGCAGGTTAACATTGGCCAGCTCTCCTTTCTGATTGACCTTCTGCTCAAACTATAGTACAATCGCTTTAACATGTCACGCCGTACATATACCGTCACTTTACGAAAACGCAGTCCTGACAGGGCGCGGGAAGGGGAAAGAAAGTTGTCGCTTGTCAAGTGACAAACAGGAGGGGAAGTCGTGCGGTACTCGGTCAGTTTTAACTTTCATCGTAAGCCGCCGTTCGAAATAGTCACTCCTGCCGAAACCACCGGCATCACACCGGGACAGGTTGCTTTTGCACTCCTTCAGGTGGACTGCCGGGACACCGGTTCGGTTAAGGCGTTTTTAGAGATGTTCCAGGCCAGGTGGTTTTATATTGACGGCAAAAAGATAGACGCCGCCGCAGCAGGGGCGTTCCTCCCGCTGGAGCAGGCCGCCATGCGAAACTTCATTGAAACCGTCCTGCTTGTCCCACCGGTGGAATGGTACCTGACGGACATCCCCCCTTCCCGCCGTGTCGCAGTGTTCTTCCACCGGTTCCCCCAGGGTGAACGGCTGAAGCGGCACTTTCAGGGCGTTACCATGCGCCCCACCGTCACCGCCAGGCCGGAGATGTTACAAAGGCTTTTGAGGAAGGACGGAAAGCCGACAAAGGCCGCCGAAGAGTGGAAGGAAGTATGGGAAAAAAGAGAAAAGCAACCGGAAAGACTTCTAGCCGTCCTGCCGGAGTTGGAAACCCTCTCCTGGCGGTACGAAACGGAAAACCTGCTGGCCATCGCCTGGTTGGAGTTATTTCTCATGGCCGAACATGACTTCACCCTCAAGCAGTGCCAAAACCGAAAATGCAGGGAGTATTTTATCCCCTGGCCACCCAATACCCTTTACTGCCGGGAGTGCAGGGGGAACACCAGCAGGCAGAGGCTTTACTGGCAGAAGAAAGCGGAGGAAATGGCCGAAGAAGAAAGGGCCGCATTGCGGAAGTATCACCGGGAACACAAGCGGTTGGTGCGGCAAATCCAGAAGCTGTACGCGGAGGGGAAAAGTTTCCGGGAAATATCCGAGGCTACGGGGAAGTCGGAGGAATGGGTGCGGGCCAGGCTGGAGAAAGTTAAAAAAACTTCGGTGTCTGAGCAGGAGTTTGAATAGGAATGGCGAAGGAGTTTCAAAAAGGAAAATAACCGAGACCGTTATTGGTGACGAAGGGCCGTTTCGGGAAAGCCAGGCGGGACAAGGGCTGGAGGGTTTTTGGCTAAGGCGGCGGTCTGCAAAACCGCTATTCCCCGGTTCGAATCCGGGTGTCGCCTCCAGGTTAAATGTAAAGCTGGCGTAAAAACGCCAGCTTTTTCTCTTCGGGCCGGGATGGGTTCAAGAAGTGCTTGTCAACGTATTGAATTTATGATATAAAAACAAGTAAAAGTGATAGCCTTCACCATCACAAACAGTTAATATTAAATATTATGAAAACTTATAAGACTTTTACCCTTTGCTGATCATCTGTTTTAATATTTCAAAAAAAGAAATTAAGTTTTCTGGATTTCACTAGCAGGAAGTCTCGATTTTGTGTCGAATAGAACTAATTAAGTTGACGCGGTTAACAAAAAGCGGTAGCCAGTTACCGTTGTGACCGGTTTCATGCAGCATAATAAATAATAAGCCATGGCGGCTGAGTAGAAATAGCGTCCAGGCGACAATTTTCGCTGGAAATAGCAGGAATATAAAAGAGATATTATATATATAATTGTAGCGTGCGATAACGGGCCTGCCATAACGGTTCCATCTTGGGCCGTTAATCGGCTAACTGTATGATTGAATTGCTGGTTTTAGAGGTCCTGCCAGCTCTGTTTTCAAATCGGGAAGGGGGAGGGGATAGCGCGGGGAAAAAGCTGGTTTGTGGAAGAGGTGAAGTATAACCGGTATAATTACAATCTTTGAAGGAAGGAGAAGGGAAATGACCTATATTGGCCATGGCGGCAAAGAAATTGTGGAAAGGGTTTTAGAACCTGAAAAAGCTGCTGAGGCAATTAAAGGTTTAACACCGGTGCCCATCCGCGGCCAGATTGCGCGGGAGATTATAGATATCGCTTACGGCTTTTTCACTCCCCTGGAAGGATTCATGACCAGGGCCGATGTGGAAGGCGTTTGCAATGAAATGAAGCTCGCCAATGGCATTTTGTGGCCAATCCCCATCGTTTTTGATATTTCTACGGAAGAGATTAACGAAAAGGGAATCAAAGAAGGCGATAAGCTCCTGCTGACCTATCAGGATAAGCCGATGGCTATTCTGGAAGTGGAAGAGATCTTCACCTACGATAAGCAGGAGATGGCCTTAAAGGTCTACGGCACAACGGAGGACAAACATCCCGGTGTGGCCAGGACTTATAACTATAAAGATAAGTTTATCGGCGGAAAAATCACCCTGGTTAACCCACCCAAGATTAACCCTCCTTTTGATGAGTTTTTCTTCACTCCCAAACAGATGCGCCAGAAATTCGCAGAAAAAGGCTGGCAAAGAATCGTCGCCCACCAGACCAGAAACGTGCCCCATACCGGACATGAATGGTTGATGAAAGGCGCCTGGTTGTCTGCGCACGGTGAACTGCCCGTAGAAAAAACCGTGACCGGCGTGCTGGTTAACGCCATAATCGGCGAGAAAAGAAAAGGCGATTACATCGACGAGGCTATCGTGCTGTGCCACGATGTGCTGCGCAAGGCCGGCTATTTCCGGGAAGATGTGCACATGACATCCATCACCCTGTGGGATATGCGTTACGCCGGTCCCAAGGAAGCCGTTTTCCATGCCATTTTAAGGTCCAACCTGGGCCTGACACACCACATGTTCGGCCGTGACCATGCCGGAGTGGGTACCTATTATGACCCCTACGATGCCCACAGGATTTTCGATCAGTTCCCCGAGGATGCTCTGAATATCAAGCCTGTCCGCGTGCTTGCCTGGTGGTACTGCCCCGTCTGCGGCGAGGTAACCTATTCCGGGCTGTGCGGGCACAAGGAGCAAAGCCAGAACTTCAGCGGTACCCTGATCAGGAGCATCATCCAGGACGGTGTCAAGCCACCTCGCCTGATCTTCAGACCGGAAGTGTTTGACCTGATTATGGAATGCGCAGAGAAGTACGGCTTTGGTTCTGCTTTCGTCACAGACAAGTACCTGAAGGAGCGGAACCCCGTATTTACCCTTCCCGACATGAAGTACTAGTGAGGAGGTGGCGAGATGTCCATTACCATTAACATCTGGATCAACGAGGAAAGGTACGCCAAACTGCAAAAGGCCGGGCTGGCCGATATGGCCGAGGAAGTTCTGGCCGGATTGAAGGTAATCAAGGTTCCCTGCACCGAAGAGCAAAAAGATAAGGTGCTAAAAGTCTTCCCGACGGCAAAATATGACTCTGCCACCACCAAGAGCATCGAGCTGCTGCCCAGAGAAGTGAAGGATAAAATTTTCGACCTGGTGGTTGAAAAGCAGAGCATAGATATCATGGATGAATTCCTTAAGAATTACTAGATGAAAATCTTCCACCTTGAATTTTGCAGATATAGACCAGCCTTTGGGGGGAGGTGGGTATCGGGAAGAGGGAGGGGAGCTTTTAGATAGCGTGCTTAATGCAATTATAAAAATATGAGGAGGTTAGAGTTTATGCCAAGTTATGTAATTGCTGAAAAATGTGACGGCTGCAAAGGGCAGGACAAAACCGCATGCATGTACATCTGCCCCAACGACTTAATGGTCCTGGATAAAGAAAGAATGAAGGCTTACAACCGGGATCCCCAGATGTGCTGGGAGTGTGCATGCTGCGTTAAGATTTGCCCGCAGCAGGCCATGGACCTGAGGGGCTATGCCGACTTCGTCCCCATGGGCGCCAGCACCATTCCGCTGAGGGGTTCGGAAGACATTATGTGGACCATCAAGTTCCGGAATGGCACCATCAAGCGCTTCAAGTTCCCCATCCGGACCACGCCGGAAGGTTCCATCGTCCCCGATGCTGGCTTTGAGACCGGCACCGACGATCTGAAGAGCTACGTGCTTTTCACTGAACCCGGCTCCCTGGGCTGTGAAGTCCCGACCCTGAAGAAATAAATAGAGAAGAGGAGGTTAGGCAAATGGCAAATTTTGAAACCGTAGAAGTCAATACCGACCTATTGATAATTGGTGGTGGCATGTCCGCCTGCGGTGCTGCCGTGGAAGCCGCTTACTGGGCCAAAAAACACGGTCTGAAAGTAACCCTGGTGGATAAAGCTGCCATGGACCGCAGCGGTGCCGTGGCCATGGGTCTGTCCGCGATCAACCTTTACATTGGCCAGGCTGCCGGCGATAATACAGTGGAAGACTACGTCCGTTACGTCAGGCAGGACCTGATGGGCATCACCCGGGAAGACCTGGTATACAGCATCGCCCGTCACGTCGACTCCACCGTACACCTGTTTGAAAAGTGGGGCCTGCCCATCTGGAAAGACGAGAACGGCAAGTACGTCCATGAAGGCCGCTGGCAGATCATGATCAACGGTGAGTCCTACAAGATCATCGTGGCTGAAGCGGCTAAGAACGCTCTGAACTCCCTCGGTCCCGACAACATTTACGAGCGCGTGTTCATCGTGGAGCCCCTGATGGATGGCGACCGCTGTGTTGGCGCCGTCGGGTTCAGCGTCCGCGAGAACAAGTTCTATGTCTTCAAGGCTAAGGCCGTGCTGGTAGGCATGGGCGGTGCCGTGCACGTGTTCCGGCCTCGTTCCACCGGTGAAGGTCTGGGCCGTTCCTGGTATCCTCCCTTCAACACCGGTTCCAGCGCTTACTTCACCCTGAAAGCCGGCGCCGAAATGACCTGCCAGGAAGTGCGCTTCATCCCCGTGCGCTTCAAGGATGCCTACGGCCCTGTGGGCGCATGGTTCCTGCTCTTCAAGTCCGTAGCTACCAACGCCTTAGGCGAGGACTACATGAAGACCCACCCGGATGTACTGGAGCAGTATGCCCCGTACGGCCTGACCAAGCCTATCCCGGCCAACCTGCGGAACCACCTGGGCCTCATTGACGAAAGGGCTGGCAAGGGTCCCATCTACATGAGGACGGAGGAAGCCATCCAGCGCCTGGCTCAGGAAATGCCGGATGAGAAGCAGCGTAAGAAGAAACTTAAGGAACTGGAAGCCGAAGCTTGGGAAGACTTCCTCGACATGACCATTTCCCAGGCCCTGCTGTGGGCGGCTACCAACACCTTCCCCGAAGAGAAGCCCTCTGAGATTGCCGCCTGCGAGCCCTACTTCATCGGTTCGCACTCCGGTGCTTCCGGTGCCTGGGTCAGCGGTCCCGAGGACATCGCTCCGCCCGAGTATCAGTGGGGATATACCAACATGTCCACTGTGAAGGGCCTGTTCTGCGCGGGCGACGCTTCCGGCGCTTCCAGCCACAAGTTCTCCTCCGGTTCCTTCACTGAGGGCCGGATTGCGGCCAAGTCTGCCATCCGGTTCATCGTGGAGAACAACGAGGAACCCAAGGTGGATCCCGCCCAGATCGAGGAGCTCAAGGCACGGGTCCTGAAGCCTCTGGACACCTTCGAGCAATACAAGAACATGACCACCGACCCAGAGGTGAACCCGAACTATATCCGTCCGAAGCAATTCATGTTCCGCCTGCAGAAGATCATGGACGAGTATGCCGGCGGTGTCTCCAAGTCCTTCACCACCAACAAGTACCTCCTGGAGAAGGGCCTGGAGCTGCTGGAAATGCTCAAGGAAGACTCCGAAAAGCTGGCTGCTTCCAACCTGCACGAGTTAATGCGGTGCTGGGAGAACGTCCACAGGATGTGGCAGGCGGAGGCCCACATCAGGAGCGTGCTGTTCCGCGAAGAGACCAGGTGGCCCGGCTACTACATCAGGGCGGACTTCCCGAACATGGACGAAGAGAACTGGAAGTGCTTCGTCAACTGCCGCTGGGACCGCAACACCGGGCAGTGGGAAGTCTTCAAGCGGCCCGTCATCTCCATTGTGGACTAACGTATAGCGTAGATTATCTTCCGCTATTACCTGCATATGTAATCGAGCCGTGGCTGTTCGCGGCCACGGCTTAACCCTTATTTTTCTAAAAACTATGTTGTGACGGTGATGAAATATGGGCAATAAGAGCATCCTGGTAGTTGGAGGGGGAATAAGCGGGTTAACTGCCGCCATTGAGGCTTCAGAAGTGGGTCATGAAGTCTTTATTATTGAGAAGAACCCCTACCTCGGCGGCAGGGTGGCCCAGATGAACCAGTATTTTCCCAAGCTCTGCCCTCCCAACTGCGGTCTTGAAATCAATTTCCGCAGGATTAAAAACAACCCCAAAATTCACGTTATAACCCTGGCCGAGGTAACGGGAGTTTCCGGCCAGGAGGGAGATTTTGAGGTCAAGGTTAAAGTTTCTCCCCGCTATGTAAATGAGAACTGCACTGCCTGCGGCAAGTGTGTGGAGGTTTGTCCGGAAGAAAGGAAAAACACCTTTAACTATGGTCTGGACAATACCAGGGCCATTTATTTGCCGCACATTTTCGCTTTTCCAATGAAATATGTTATTGATGCCCAGGCCTGCTCCAGGTGCAACAAGTGTGCTGAAGTTTGCCCGGTTAACGCCGTCGATCTGAATATGGAACCCAAGGAAATGACCTTGAGGGTTGGTTCCATCATCTGGGCTACCGGCTGGAATCCCTATGATGCCTCCAGGATTGGTTATTACGGTTACGGCCAGTACCAGAATGTAATTAACAACGTGATGCTGGAGAGACTGGCTGCTTCCAACGGCCCGACGGGTGGTAAGATCCTGCGCCCCTCCGACGGTAAGCCGGTGGAAAAAGTGGCCTTTGTCCAGTGTGCCGGTTCCAGGGATGAAAACCACCTGCCCTATTGTTCCGGCGTGTGCTGTCTTGCTTCCTTAAAGCAGGCTACTTATATCCTGGAGCGGAATCCCGAGGCCCAGGTATATATTTACTTTATTGATATCCGGGCGCTGGGTAAATTTGAAGACTTTTACATGAAAGTAAAGGATAATCCGAATATTCATTTAGTTAAAGGTAAAGCGGGTGATATCACAGAAGATCCGGCCACCAGAGATTTGATTGTGGTGGTGGAGGATCAGGAAACCCAGAAATTAATGAAGGAAAAATTCGACCTGGTTGTGCTGGCCACCGGTATGGCACCGACTACCAGGGAGAGCAAGGCGCCTGTGGATCTGGTATACGACGAGAACGGCTTTGCGGTTGGTGGCGCGCCGGGTATATACAGCGCCGGTTGTGTGAGCAGGCCAATGGATGTGGCTTCCTGTGTCGAGGACGCAACTGCTGCTGCCCTCAAGGCTATCCAATCGACGGTGGGGAGGTAATTGACGGTGGACAAAAAACTGGCGGTTTATATATGTACCGGCTGTGGAATTGGTGATGCCCTGGATATAGATGCCCTTTCCAATGTGGCAACCAAGGAATACAAGGTTCCGGTGTGCAAATCCCACCCCTTCCTTTGCGGCGCGGAAGGCGTTGGGATGATCAAGCAGGATATGGAAGGGGAAGGGGTTAACACCATCGTAATTGCGGCCTGCTCCATGCGGGTAAATTATGACGTGTTCAACTTCCCCAATACCATCGTGGAAAGGGTTAACCTGCGGGAGCAGGGCGTATGGTGCCATCCGGCCAACGACGAGGATACCCAGATGCTGGCCGAGGACAGCCTGCGCATGGGTATAGTCAAGGCCCAGCAGATGTCCCTGCCGGAGCCCTTCCAGGCAGAAAACCTGTCCAAAAACGTGCTGGTTGTTGGCGGCGGCCTGGCCGGTCTTACGGCTGCACTGGAGTCTGCCCGGGCGGGATACAAGACCGTGCTGGTGGAAAAGAATTCTTCCCTGGGCGGCTGGGTGGCCAAACTGCACAAGCAGGTCGGCTTAAAGCCCCCTTATAATGAGCTGGAGGATAATAATATTAACCAGTTAATCAAGGAAGTGGAAGAAAATCCCGACATTACTGTCTATAAAGGTGCGCAAATACAAAAAATTTCCGGTGCGCCGGGGATGTTTGATGTGGAGATCAACCAGGGCGGCAGCGTGGCCACGGAAAGGGTAGGTTCCATCGTCCTGGCTACGGGTGCAGTGGCCTATGACGCCACCAAATTGAGCCACCTGGGCTTTGGCCAGTACCCCAACGTGATCACCGGCGAAATGTTTGAAGAAATGGCTGCCCGGGGCGAGTTCAAGCGTCCTTCCGACGGCCGGGAGGCCAAGAGCGTGGCCTTTATCCTCTGTGCCGGTTCCCGGGATAAGGAGCATCTGCCTTACTGCTCGGCCATTTGCTGCACCGAGTCCTTAAAGCAGGCGCTTTACGTGAAGGAAAAGGATCCCGAAGCCACGGTCTATATTTTCTATAAGGATATGCGGGCTGCGGGTAACTATGAGTTCCTCTACCAGCGGGTGCAAAAGGAAGGGGCCCTGTTTTTCAGGGGCGAAATTGCCGGCATTGAAGAGGACGGCGGCAGCCTGATCATTGAATTTGATGATGTTCTGGTCGGCGACCGGATCAGGACGGAACCGGTGGACCTGGTGGTCCTGGCAACCGGCATGGTGCCCACCACGGCCATCGGGGAAAGGCTTGTGGTCCAGTCCGACGATCAGGGCAAGGACTCCGAGCCTCCGGCGGATGAGATCATCAAGTCCAACATCCTTAACCTGGAATACCGGCAGGGTCCCGAGCTGCCCACTTTGAAGTACGGTTTTGCTGATTCGCACTTTATCTGCTTCCCGTATGAAACACGCCGGACGGGCATTTACGCTGCGGGCAGTGTGCGGGCACCCATGGACATTCCTTCCACCATCAGGGATGCCACCGGTGCAGCGCTGAAGGCCATCCAGTGCATTGAGCTGACGGCTCAGGGTTCGGCCGTGCACCCGCGGGTGTGGGACCTCTCCTTCCCGGAATTCTTCATGCAGAGGTGCACCCAGTGCAAGCGGTGTACGGTGGAGTGCCCGTTTGGTGCCATTAACGAGGATGAAAAGGCCAATCCGCTGCCCAACCCCACCCGTTGCCGGCGCTGCGGTACCTGTATGGGGGCCTGCCCGGAGCGGATTATCTCCTTCAAGAATTACTCGGTGCCCATGATCGGCAGTATGGTAAAAGCCATTGAGGTGCCGGAGGAGGACGAGGAGAAACCGAGAATCATCATCTTTGCCTGTGAAAACGACGCTTATCCGGCCCTGGATATGGCCGGCATCAACCGTATGACCATCAGCCCCTGGGTGCGGATTATTCCGGTGAGATGCCTTGGTTCCATGAACCTCATCTGGATTGCCGACGCCCTCTCCAAGGGCATTGACGGTATCCTGCTGCTGGGCTGCAAGCACGGCGACGACTACCAGTGCCACTTCATCAAGGGCAGCGAGCTGGCCAGCTACCGCCTGTCCAAGATTTCGGAGACATTAAACCGCCTGGCTCTGGAATCGGACCGGGTGAGGATGGAACAGGTCAGCATTATGGATTACGACCGGATTCCTCAAATTATCGAAGACTTTGTCAGCAAGCTTGAGGAAGTCGGTCCCAACCCGTACAAGGGCTTCTAAGGTAATGGCAGAGGGGTTTTCAACCCCTCTTGCCGGTTGCCCTCCGGCTTTAACCCTGTTCAATTAAGTAACAAGAGATAGCGCAACTGCTAAAAACTATTTGCCAAAGGGGTTTAAAAGTATGGAACCAAAAGAACCTAAAGAAATATCATTGGAGATGAAAGAATACCTGGTTTCGGCCGGGGCACAAACCCTGGATCACTGCATGAGCTGCGGGCTCTGTTCCGCCCTTTGTCCCTGGCGCCTGGTGTCCGGTCATACCAGTGAGGTTTTTTACATCCGGAGGATGCAGCGCCTGGCACAGCTCGGCCTGGAAGGGTTCGATGATGAGGAAGTTCTCTTTGCCTGTACCACCTGCGGCATGTGCCAGAGGAATTGTCCCAGGCAGGTAAAGATAATTGAAAACGTACGCTCCATGCGCAGCACCACCGTGGAGGCCGGTTTTGTGCCCTCTTCCCTGCGGTCCGTGGTGGGCAGCCTGCACTCCAATGGTAACCCCTGGTCCGGGCCCCGTGAGAAGCGCATGGACTGGCAGAAGGGGATGGAAGTACCTGCCTTTACGCCTGATACCGAGTACCTGCTCTTTGTCTGCTGCACTTCCTGTTACGACCCCCGCAGCCAGAAAATTGCCCGGAATGTGGTTTCCCTGCTGAAAGCAGCAGGTGTAAGTTTCGGTGTCATTGGTGTAGAGGAAAGCTGCTGTGGGGAAACGGTCCGCAAGATTGGCGATGAAGAGCTTTTCCAGAAGCTGGCGGAATCCAACATCAAGCTCTTTAAGGAAAAGGGAGTCAAAAAGATCATTACTACCTCTCCCCACTGCCTGTATACTTTTAAGCACGAGTATCCCGAGCTGGGCGGGGAATTTGAGGTCGTGCATTATACCCAGATCCTGGCTGAACTGGTGCAGGAGGGCAAGCTGTCGCTGACCGTCCCGCAGGATAAAAAGATTGCCTACCATGACCCCTGCTACCTGGGGCGGCATAATGAGATTTTTGAGGCACCCCGTAATTTAATTAAGGCCGTGCCCGGTGCCGAACTGGTCGAGCTGAGCCGGGCCAGGGAAAAGAGCCTCTGCTGCGCCGGGGGTGGCGGCCGGCTGTGGGCCGAGGTGCCCCGGGGTGAGCGTTTTGGTGAATTAAGGGTTCTGGATGCCGAGGAGCGGGGTGCGGATACGCTGGTCACGGCCTGTCCCTATTGTGTAATCATGCTGGAAGCGGATTGCCTGGCCCTCGACAAGCAGGAGAAAATTAAAATTATGGAAATCTCGGAACTCCTGAGCGCATCGATGGGGAGGGAGAGCTAATTGACCAATGTAAACCCTCAGTTTGCTAAAAAACTTCAGAAGTATGGCGCCAGTACTGTTTCCCAGTGCTTCAGCTGCGGGACCTGTACGGCCGTCTGTTCATTAACAACCGACGAGCACCAGTTTCCGCGCAGGTTTATGCGGTATGTGCAGCTGGGCCTGGAAGATAAGATCAAGCATTCCGTGGAACCGTGGTTGTGCTATTATTGCGGCGACTGCCAGAAGAATTGCCCGCGGAAAGCCGATCCCGGCGAGCTGATGATGGCCCTGCGGAGGTATCTGACCACGGTCTATGACTGGACCGGCATTTCACGGAAGCTCTACACCTCCATGGCCTGGAAAGTAATTCTGGTGGGGCTTTTGTTTGCCCTGACCCTGATAGTGGTGTATACGTTCAGCGGTGAAATGGTTACGGAGAGGGTGGAGCTGGAAACTTTTGCCCCCGCACACATAGTTCACCCGGTGGGTTACGTTTTTGGTGCGTTGCTGGCCTTTCTGCTACTTTCCAACGTTTACCGGATGTACAGGTTAATTATGGGTCCCCAGGCCGGCGGGCTGCCCTTATCCGTATATATTCAGGAACTGGGCACCCTGGTGGTTCATTTTGCCACCCAGGCCCGTCTGCGTATGTGTGCCAACAAGTCGCTCTGGTTGAGACACTTCTTGATTATGAGCGGTTACTTTGTGGCCTTCGTACTGGTGAACATTGACGTCGTGACCAGGTGGTCCCTGACCAACGAGCCGCCCATGTGGTGGCACCCCGGCAAGTTGCTCTGGAGTTATGCATCTATTGCTATGCTTTATGCTACGACCCTGGCGATCATCGGGCGTTTAAATAAAAAAGAGCCAATTCACCAGTACTCCCATTCCACCGACTGGATGTTCCTCATCCTGCTCTGGTGCACGGTGGCCACGGGCTTATTAATGCGTATCTTCATGGAGCTGCATATGCCCCTGCCCACCTATCACACCTTTGCCCTGCACCTGGCCTTTACGGTGCCCCTCCTGGGCCTGGAGGTTCCCTTTACCAAATGGTCGCACCTGGCCTACCGGCCTTTCGCCCTTTACTTTGTGCGCCTGAAGGAGAGGGCCCTGGAGCTGAACAGGTCGCAAGGTGAAGCGTCCCAGGTTGGTGTGAGCGGCTAAATTTGAAGGCCTCCAGGTAGCACAAAAGGACCCCGGGAAGGGTCCTTTTTCATTTTGGATTAACACCCCTGCGCGATATACCGCCGGCGGGGCAGATCAAATATCGATGGTTTTGCCCGGCCATTCCACCCTTTTCTCGTAGTACTGCACGGCACGCCTGCCCATGCCCAGCGCCGTGAGGTAATTCACTCCCCCGGCCAGCAGCAGGCCCAGCAGCGGGATAATGCGCACCAGGCTGGAGCGGGCGGTGGAACGCACTCCCAGGGACAGGAGCGCCCGCTCCACCAGGGCCGTAAAGGCCTCCCCGGAAAGCTGGTTCACTGCCGTCCGGGAGAGGCTCATACCCGCGCTCCCTATCCCTGAGGCAAAGATGAAGGCCCAGAAGGCCTCGCGCCGGTAACGGTAGCCGGTCAGGTTGTTATCGTAGATGAAGGCTATTTCCAGAACCATGCGCCCCAGGAGGTAGGTGAGCAGGGTTACGTCGAGGGCGACCCCTCCCAGCAGGGCGACCAGCGCGCCCAGGCCCGGTATGACCGCCGGCAGGGCGGTGAGCGCTCCAGCCAGGGCGCACTGCCAGGCCCTTTCCTGAATAATTTTGCCGGCCAGATCCCGGGGAGATAAATCCGGGTAATTTTTTTTCAGCCTATTTATTTTCTGCTCGATTTCTTCGGCCCGGGGTGAGTAAAAAGGGTTGAAGCGCGCCACGGCTGCGGTCCCCCCTTTTTTTAGCACCAGTATGACATGCCGGCCGGGTGCGGTCAAGGGGACCGGGGGCAGGAAAAATTACCCGGCTGGATAAAAGAAAAACGCCCGCCGGCACGATGAAGTTACCGGCGGGTGCGGGCGTGGAAGGGATTACTTGTTTTCGCCTCCACCGCCAACCCTGGTTCCTCTGAGCTCAGCGTTGGTAAGGTAGGAGACGACGGCAACAAGAATGCCTAAAATGATATCATTCCACATGGCATTGACAACGTTGGAATAACCCAGCACAAAAGGTGCAATGATCAGCCAGATGCCGAAAATAATGCCTAACCAGCCGTACCTGTTCACCCGGTTTCACCTCCCACCTTTCAGTTGTTGCTGCAATCACTGTTTATTTTAACCACTGCCAGGAATTTTAAACCCCCAGGCAGCTAAACAGGATAAAATTTTTCAATAAAATAGGTCTAAAATGAAGGAAATGCCAGTTGCTGGTAGAATAGAATAGAAATGTTGGTAATATCTGGCTGGAGGTTGATGAAATTGCTACAGCGTTATTTTGAGCTGGTTGAAGAGCTTGGCGCGCTGGAAAAGAACAGCCTGGCGGATCTGTCCGAGGAGGAGATAATGCGCTACCTGGACCTGCGCAGGGAGCGGGAGGAACTGGCCGGTAACCTGGAGGACATGATGGAGGGAGCCCTGAACTACCTGCAGGATCTGGCCAGGAACGTGGGCGAGGAGCTGGTTGATCTACCCGGTTTAATGGAAAGTGCCAGGGAGCAGGGGGATTTTAAGGAGGATTACGTTAACCGGATAGCGACACTTATCGGGTCACTGGAAGCGGATCTGGAGAGAATTCTCGCCGATTGCCGCCAGTTGCGCTATGAACTATTATGGGGCGGGGAAAGGGAGGCCGGTGGTGAGGACGCGGGAGAACAGGTCCCGGAAAATTACCCGGCCGAAGTAAGCGACCAGGGAAGAGACAGGCCGAGGGATGCGGCAAAGAAAAAAGAAGGGGCCCTGGCAGAGGCGGCCTGCGCCCTGGAGCCCGCGTGCAGAGAAGAGCCGCCGGGAGAAATATCAGCCCGGGACGGCCGGGAACAGGAAAACGGGTGTTCTGTTATCGTTTCCCCGGAAACATTGAAGAAGCTGGAAGCGGTCATGCGTCCCCGGGAACCCCTGGACCTGGAACCTGTACCGCTGGAGGGGCAGGCCGGGCTGGCAGTATTAAAGGCGGCCTGTGCCGGGGGCAAGTCCCGCCCCGGGAAATCCCATAAAGAGCGACACCGCCGCTAGAACCAGCGGCGGTGTCTGAAGGTGCACCCGCGGCACACCGCGTACAGAGCCGCTCGGGTGGTTATTTATCCTTATCGTGGTTCTGATCTATGGGTCTTAAGAAAGTGACGTTATTTCTCCGGCCGGGTCTTTTGACCGGCATTTCCTCCTCGGTAATTTCCAGGTAGAAAACCTTTTCCGGATAGCAGAGGACGGTTACAACCCCCCGTTCCGGTTCTGTCAGCCAGATCCCCTTGAACTCCAGCATTTCTCCCATTAAATCCACATTTACCCTGCGCGGTCCTTCCAGGACTTCCAGTTCCCATCCCTGGATGCTCACCACTAAGGTTTTATGTGGTTGTGTTACTTCCATCTATGGCTACCCTCCTTTGCTCCGGGCCGCTTTAAGCGGCTCACAAATCAGTATACCATATCCTGCATGGGTGATAAAAATATTTCACAGAAAAAAGCCCCTGTCCCGGTAGACAGGGGTTCCAGGCTGTCGACAAAGTGCCTCCGGGATGGACCCTGGTTTTAGTCGTCGCTCCCGGTCGTATCGAAAAACAGGGCCCATATAGAGTTTTGTCAACAGTCTAAAACCCCTGTCCACTGGGACAGGGGCTCCTGAAGACAGTGGGCGCTATTACTGCATCTGCTGCAGGCGCCTGACCCTTTCCGCTATTGGCGGGTGGGTGCTGAACAGGCTGGCCAGGGTTTCTCCCCGCAGCGGGTTGACGATGAACAGGTGGGACGTGGCCGGGTTAACCTGCATGGGAATGTGCTGAGCGGCCCGCTCCAGCTTGAGCAGTGCGCTGGCCAGGCCGTGGGGTGAGCCTGCCAGGCGGGCGCCGGTGGCATCGGCCTCAAACTCCCTTGCCCGGGAGATGGCCAGCTGGATGAGGGTGGCCGCCAGGGGGGCCAGGATAATCATCAGCAGGGTGCTTACCAGGCCCAGGGGGTTGGCCCCTTCTTCGTCATCCCGGCCAAAGATCAACCCCCACTGCAGGGCATTGGCAATCATGGTGATGGCGCCGGCCAGGGCGGCGGCAATGGTGCCCACCAGCACGTCCCGGTTTTTGATGTGGGCAATTTCGTGGGCCAGGACGCCTTCAACCTCCGAACGGTTGAGAATTTGCATCAGGCCATCGGTCACCGCCACCGCCGCGTTGGACGGGTTCCTGCCCGTGGCGAAGGCGTTGGGCTGCGGTGACGGGGTGCGGTACACCCGGGGCATGGGTATGCCCGCCCGCTGGGAAAGCCGGCGGATTATATCGAACAGCTCCGGCGCCTCGTGCTCGGCCAGGGGCCGGGAACCGGTCATGGCAATGGCAATCCTGTCGCTGAAGTAGTAGCTGAAAAAGTTCATCCCCAGGGCAATGATGAAGAACAGGAGAGCTCCCGAACTGCCGCCCACGGCATTGCCAATCAGCACCAGCAAAACGGTTAACAGGCCCATCAATAACCAGGCTCTGAAATTATTCACGGGGATCCGTGACCTCCTTTCAAAAATATACCGGAAGCAACCGGCAACAAACCCTCTCCGGCCGGTACCCGGGTGCAGCCCGCCGCTCCGACCGGCAGGGGAAATTACCCGCTTTAACCAGCCTCCCGCGCGTGACGGAAGGTAATATTTACATGGGTATTGATCCCTCCTTCACGATTATACCTGTAAGGTAAATTATGATATATAAATAACAAGCCATGCAATTACGGATGCTTATCCTCCGGCTCCTGTAGATTGTGTCTTTTACTACCTACAATTATTCTATTACTTATTATATTATAATTTTTTCTTACCAGGCAAGAGAGGAAAGTGGAAAGAAACTGGAAATGCAGGGTTCCCGGTGCCTCCTGCCGCCCGCGCATCGAACAGTTGTACGTTATTGACGGGAAAAATCATTTATAGTAAAATAACTCAAGCAGGCTCTATAAGTCAAAGGAATTTTCAAAACGATAATAAGCGCTCTGAAACAGGGCTCTCAAGTTGATGAATATAAGGATTTCGTGCCGGAGTGGCGGAACTGGCAGACGCACGGGACTTAAAATCCCGGGGGTGTTATGCACCCGTACCGGTTCAAGTCCGGTCTCCGGCACCAAATATATCAAGGCTTTCATAATATAGCGGGCACTTAAAAAGTGGTGCCCGCTAAGCTTTTTTGGTGCCGTTTGGTGCCCAATAAATTTTGCAGTTTCTCCGCTACTTCCTTTTGTATCGTGAGAATTATATGGGAATAGGTATCTAAGGTGAGGGTAACCGTCTGGTGGCCAAGCCGCTCCTGGACAACCTTGGGGTAGATGTCCTGGGCCAGGAGGATGGTGGCGTGCAGGTGTCGCAGGTCGTGAAAGCGAGGCCGTTAGCCCCAGCCTGTCCCCCAGGATTTTAAACCGGTGACTCATATTGGACGGGTCCTCCGGCCGCCCATCAGCGCGGGGGAAAACAGGGTTGTGGTCCTGGTACCGCTCCCCAAGGCGCATCCTGTTTTCCAGTTGCCGACGCCGGTGTTCTTTAAGGATCTCCACCAGAGCCGAGGGGATAAGTACCTGCCGGCGGCTTTTCTGTGACTTAGGGTCCGTGAAGATAAACCCCTGCCCGGGCAATCGCTGGAGCGTCTGGCGTATGGAAATAGTGCCCGTATTGGTGTACACGTTCTCCCACTGCAGACCCAGGAGCTCGGCCCGGCGCATGCCCGTAAATATGGCCGTGCATATAAGGGCATAGTCCTGGTGGTCGCGGGCCGCTTCTAACAACCGCTGGATTTCCTGTAATCCTGGCACGCTTATTCCCGGTCTCTTCGCCCTGGGGGCCTGTACTGCATCAGCCACGTTACGGGCTATCAGCTGCCACTTGACTGCATGGTTCAAAACTTCTCGAATAATCCTATGATGATACTGAACCGTCCGCTGGGAAAGTTATGTAGCTTGTCCGAATAATAGCCCTGCAAGTGGAGGGGTAGAAGTTTGGCTAGAGGGATAGCGCCCAGCGCAGGAATGATGTGCTTTTTGATAATTCGCTGGTAACTGTCAAATGTAGAAGGCGATAGGTTGGGGCGGCAGTAGTCATCCAGTTGTCAATTCTCACTTTAATTTAGCCCAACCCCTGCCCATTTTCGCAGACTAAACAATCTGCAACTATTTCCGATACCAGAATAATCTGCAACTGCTTCGCATACTGTTTTGGTATTTCAGGTCAGTCAGTCCGTCTATTCACCAGAATATGACAACCAGTGACTGACCCCTTTTCTTCCGGCTGTGGAACAGGTAGAATATTTGCTGGAAGTGACCGCCATGCAGCAGATATTTTACACGCCTGTACCGCCGGAAGAATACGCCCGCCTGGGCAAAGATTTTCCCTTTCCCCAACCACTCTCATGCCCCAACCCCGGTTGTCTGGTCAAGGCACCCCCTCAAAAACACGGTTTTTATCAACGCAACGTCATCGCGGCAAATTTCTGTGGCCGGATTCTCATCCGCCGCTACTATTGCAAATACTGCCGGACCACCATCTCGTATCTGCCTTCTTTCTGCCTGCCGTACTTCCAGTACACGGTCGAGATAATCTTTACTACCCTTTGGCATGCTCTGGTTTCCCACCACTCATTTTCCGAGTGTTTAAATCTGCTGAAAAAATTGTTCGAGAACCTGTACTGGGAAGCAAGCCATCTGCAATTTTACGTG
>NZ_FQUW01000045.1 GCF_900129285.1 Desulfofundulus australicus DSM 11792 | reverse complement strand
CTGTTCCAGTGCCCAGGTGAATATTTGGTTGCTGACCTTCTGACAAAGCTCGTGGATACCTTTTTCAAGTTCATAGAAGTCTTTGCACCCACCAATTAATTTAACCAGGCCGGTGACGAAAAGAAGGGCTGCACCCACTATTTGGCGAATATTTAGCATGAGACCTCACACTCGATTTCTGGTGTTTTTTGGGCGCGCGAGGTCTCATTTCTTTTTCAGGGGGCTGATCCCCTTCTGGTGCCTACTGAACCTTTATTACATAACGTAGCTGTCGCGACACAGGAGATATGAATCATAGAAAGCTAAGTGACAAATTTGGTATCTGTTGCTAAAATAAAGAATAATAAATTCGAAGGGAGGGAAATACCCCTGGGCGATTGATTATCCCGGATACAAATAAAATTCTGCAAACCGGGCATGAAGCGCAGGGATTTTGTTATGGGTATTGAGTTCAAGAAAATAGTAAATGAAACAGAATTCCATAATCCCTTTCAGGATTTTGCTTTAAGCAGCTTCCGTAGTGAAATAAGATTTGATCCCCTAACTGGCCACAGAACACGCATTTTCCCTTTTCGCAATCGCAAATTACCCCGCCACGATTGGACACCATTCGTAGAGGAATCACGGCAAAGATTCTGTCCTTTTTGCCCCGAAAACCTTGAAAAAGCCACACCACGCTTTCCAGAATATATAGTTGCGGGAGGCCGCGTTAAATACGGCCAGGCAGTGGTGGTACCCAATCTTTCCCCATATGAAATTTACTCAGGAGTAACTGTAATGGGTCCGGAGCATTACCTTCCCATGAAGTCCCTTACAACCAAGATAATAGCAGACAGTTTCCAGGCATCACTAAATTTTCTCCAACGGGTAGAAGCATACGACCCAGAAAGAGCCAGGTATGGCTCTGTCAACTGGAATTATATGCCCTACGCCGGCGGTTCCATAATTCATCCCCACCTACAGGTTTTATGCGGGCCAACACCTTGCCGTTACGATTCAGATTTAATTAATTACAGCAAAATTTACCTGGACCAAAACGGCAGTAACTTCTGGGAGGACTTGCTGGAACATGAACTTAAAAAGGGTGAGCGCTATCTGGGGCAGGTTGGTAATACCCACTGGATAGCCACATTTGCCCCGCGGGCCCTGTGTGATGTTACAGCCATTTTACCTCATAAAACAACCTATGCTGAACTGGACTACCGGGATTTATACGACCTGGCAGAAGGTCTGCTTAAAGTTATCCGCTACTATGATGAAATCAATATTGCCAGTTTCAACGCAGCTCTTTACGCCGCTCGAAAAGAAGACCAGGGCTTCTGGATTACCGCCCGGATCGTTGGTCGTTATACCATCTACCCATTGGTGGGAAGCGACTACAGTCACCTTCAAGTACTACATAATGAGCCCTGGACATTACATGTACCCGAGGATATGGCCAGGGAATTAAAAAAATATTTTTCTTGAAAAATGTGGAGCCTGCTGAATAAACGGCAGGCTCAATGTATCATCTGCTTGCCCAACATAAAGGAGAAGGAAAAATCCTACGGGATGGCGAATAAACATACATAAAATAACCGTGGGGGGAGAGGGCATAGTGGGAACGCGGTGCATAATATGCGGTCGCATGATTGAAGTGGAAGAATTTGATCCTGATACTTACGACGATTATGAGGATGAGGATCTTAAACCAAAAAAATCTGTTATGATCTGTCAATTGTGTGAAGCAAAGCTGCGCCACGAAGCCGATGAGGCACAAAAGAACCCCAAACCTATGTAGTAACTAGATTTTTATTAACCTTTAAAGTAATCAGTATCCCAGAGACGTAGTATAGTCTATTGGGGAGGTTTATTTATTTGAAATTAATATCAAAAATCCCCAGAACAATAATTCTCCTCACTTCAGTAATTGTATTACTTCTGGCATATGGAGGAGCAAATTTTTATACTGATTGGTTATGGTTTAAGTCTTTAGATTTTGAAGAAATCTTTTTAACTATTCTATTTTCGAAGTTATTCACAGGATTGTTATCAGGTTTAATAATTTTCCTCTTTATTTTTATCAATTTATTATTTACCCGCGGTCCTTTAATTAAAGCAGCCGAAACAAGAACAATTAATAACGGTGATGTTGTCACTCTTTATCATCCTCCCTGGAGTAAGTTTATACATTCAAATAAATTAATTGTTTTTCTAGCCATATTGAGCCTTATACCGGCGCTTTTAACTGGTTTAGCCGTAACTGACAACTGGAATTTAGTGCAACAATTTCTCCACAAAACAACTTTTGAGGTAAAAGATCCACTTTTTTGTCGTGATGCAGGATTCTATATCTTCGAGCTACCCTTTTATCATTTTATCTATCATCTATTATTAGGTGCCTCCGTTCTTAGCCTGTTAATTGTAAGTGGTATTTATATTCTTATAGGTAGTACTTACCCAGGTGGATGGAAAAGTATTTTCAGGTTTAACCATATTAAATGCCACCTGTCGATCCTGGCGGCAATTTTTTTCCTTTTCCGGGCTGCAGGATACTATCTCGCACAGTATATGTTACTGTTTTCTGAAAGAGGTGCGGTTTTTGGCCCAGGCTACACCGATGTCCACGCTAATCTGCCGGCATATAAAATTCTATTCGTCCTGGCCCTCGCCTGTTCGGTTATTATATTGTTAAATATATTTCTTTCACGCTTCAGGTTTGTTCTTTACACAATTGGTTTTTTAATCGCCGGATCCGTAGTGCTAGGTGTTATTTACCCCGCTGTGGTACAAAAATTTATAGTTGTTCCTAACGAAATGGAGCGGGAAAAACCTTATATTGAAAATGCAATTAAATTTACCCGGATGGCTTATAATCTTGATAATATAGAAAGAAAATCATTCCCTGCCGGTAAAATGTTAAGTGCGCAAGACCTGGCAAATAACCAGGAAGTTATAAATAATATACGGCTCTGGGATTACCGTCCTTTGCAGCAAACCTATAGTCAACTACAGGAAATGCGCCTTTATTACCAGTTGAAAAATATAGACATCGATCGTTATGTTATCGATGGAAATTATCGCCAGGTAATGGTGGCGGCTAGAGAATTAAATCAAAGTCAGCTGCCCCCCCAGGCTCAAACCTGGGTAAACCTGCATTTAAAATATACCCATGGATATGGAATTGTTATGAGCCCGGTCAATGAAGTAACAAGGGAGGGTTTACCAAGTTTTACCATTAAAGATATCCCTCCCTCAACACATACAAACTTAAAAGTTGAACGTCCGGAAATTTATTTTGGTGAGCTTACAGATAACTATGTAATAGTCAATACTAAAAATCCGGAATTTGACTACCCCAAAGGAGATGAAAATGCCTGGTGTTTTTACCAGGGGAATAAGGGGGTAAAGGTTAATTCTTTATTCCGTCGTTTACTGTTTGCTATATCTTTTGGGGATTACCGTATTCTTCTTTCTGGGGACATAACGCAGGATAGCCAGATTCTTTATTACCGCAATATTTATGAGCGTGTACCCAGGTTAGCACCTTTTCTAACTTATGATGGAGACCCCTATATAGTCCTGGCCAACGGCAAGCTCTACTGGATGTGGGATGCCTATACAACAACCAGCATGTTTCCTTATGCTGAACCCTACAACCACCGGCTGAACTACATCCGCAACTCAGTGAAGGTGGTGGTTGATGCCTATGATGGTAGCGTAAGTTTTTATCTTATCGATGAAAACGATCCCATTATTCAAACCTATAGCAAAATATTTCCGGATGTTTTTCAGCCTCTTGAGAAAATGCCCGAGGCTCTTAAGAGCCATATCCGTTATCCGGAAGACCTTTTTATGATTCAAGCGCAGAAATATGCTCTTTATCACATGGAGGACTATCGCATTTTTTACAATAAAGAGGATAAATGGGACAGGCCAACGGAAATAGTTGAAGATAAAGAAGAGCCCATGGAAGCCTATTACATTATCACCAGGTTACCCGGTGAAAAACATCCAGAATATATACAACTGCTGCCCTTTATTCCACAAAATAAAAAGAATATGATAGCCTGGCTGGCCGGTAGATCAGACGGGGTAAATTATGGACGGTTGCTGGTATATGAGTTTCCAAAGCAGGAACTGGTATATGGCCCCATGCAAATCGAAGCGCGCATTAACCAGGACACTACGATCTCACAGCAATTATCTCTCTGGGACCAGCGAGGATCGAGGGTCTTCCGGGGTAACCTGCTGGTAATACCGGTTAAGGATTCTCTGTTATATGTAGAACCTATATACCTGCAGGCAGAACAAAGTAAGATGCCCGAATTACGGAGGGTTATAGTTGTTCATGGTGAACAGGTGGTGATGGAGCCAACTTTAGGAGAAGCTTTAAGACGTATATTTGGAGTCGAAGAAGAAATAGAACACTCTGTAACAGAACAACGGGTTAACAACATTAGCAATAAAGCAGGGTTAGCCGAACTGGCCCGTGAAGCCAGCAGGCTCTATGAACAAGCGATGGAGAAACTAAAAGACGGAGACTGGGCCGGCTATGGTAATTCATTACAACAGTTAAAACAGGTTTTAAACGAATTAACCTTACGAGCCAGTGAATAATGTTTACCGCGTATTATTTGCGGAATAAAAAAGGAGGGGGAAATAGTGTTTTTTGAACAGTGGTGGCAGGGAATTGTGTTCGGATTTTTTACCACAGTGGCTCTGCTGGTGATTGCCTCTGCTTTTACAAGCATGTGGAAGAAGTATGAGGATAGGGAAGAAAAACCAACCCACAGCTGTGATGCCCATGGTCATCACTAAAATCATAATTTACTTTCTACCGGTATCAAAACCGGTAATTTTTTCATGGAGGTAATTATAATGCCCTTTATAACTATTGATTCCCTTAATTATTACTACTCAGCTGAAATGCCTAAAGATAAGGAACCAAAACAAACCATCCTTTTTGTCCACGGTGCAGGGGGAAGTCACCGCCACTGGCTTTACCAGCTTAACGGTCTAAAAGAAAATTACATGGTTCTGGCCGTGGATTTGCCCGGTCACGGTCAGTCACAAGGAGAAGCGTACGATAATATCACGGCATACCGCCAGTTTATCAATGCTTTTACGGAAAAGCTTATCGGCCACCGGTTTATTCTTGCCGGGCATTCGATGGGGGGAGCTATCACCCTGGATTTTGCCCGCTCATATCCAGAAAAACTTGCCGGAATGATTTTGATTGGAACCGGTGCCCGTTTGCGGGTACTCCCTGCTATACTGGAAACTCTTCAGCAGGGGAAATATTACACGGATTTAATCCAACTGGCCTATAGTAAAGATGCACCTGCCTCACTCCTGGAAGCTGCACGCAGGGAAATGGAATCTGTTCCTCCCAAGGTATACCTGGCTGATTTTACTGCCTGTAATGGTTTTGATTTGATGGATATGCTGCCGTTAATTAAAGTCCCGTCCCTGGTAATATCTGCCGATCAGGATATGCTGACACCGGTTAAGTATGGTGAATTTTTGCAACGGAATTTACCCCTGGCCCGGCTGGAAATTATCCAGGGAGCAGGCCATATGATGATGCTGGAAAAGCCAGGAGAAATTAACGCTGCAATAAACAGGTTTATAGAAAATATCTTGCACGTGGTATAAGGAGGTTTAAATATGAATACTCCAGTTAAAGTCAAGCGAATTGGATTATTAACCGGAGGAGGCGATGCCCCGGGATTAAATGCCGTTATCAGAGCCGTGGTAAAAGCTGCCATTAGGGAATATGGCCTTTCAGTGGTAGGCTTCTTAAATGGCTTCGGAGGGTTAATAAAAAACCAGGCAAGAGAGCTTACAGAAAAAGATGTTATTGGCATACTGCCACGTGGGGGAACTATTCTCGGCACTACCAACCGCGACAATCCATTTCACTATCCCGTCATCAAAGGAGGGAAAAAGGTTTACGTAGACGTAAGCGATCGTATATTTGAAAATATCAGCATACATGGTGTTGATGCTCTTATTGTCATTGGCGGAGATGGTAGCCTGGCTATTGCCAGAGAGCTTTTTGATAAGGGGCTGCCCGTGGTGGGAGTTCCCAAAACCATTGATAACGACTTGCTGGCAACAGACCAAACCTTTGGTTTTGATACGGCTTTAACAACAGCTACCGAAGCCCTGGATAAATTACATACCACGGCCGAATCTCACCACCGGGTTATGGTTCTAGAAGTAATGGGACGTTATGCTGGCTGGATAGCACTGGCTGCCGGCATTGCCGGTGGTGCTGATGTAATATTAATTCCTGAAATCCCCTATCGCATTGAAAAGGTTATCGATATGATCAACCAAAGGGAAATACAGGGCAAAAAATTCAGTATAATTGTGGTAGCCGAAGGCGCTAAACCAGTAGACGGGGAATTAGTGGTTCAAAAAAGGGTAGAGGACAGCTTCGATCCCATTCGCCTGGGCGGCATAGGCCATGTGGTAGCCCAGCAAGTTGAAGAAGCCACCGGGAAAGAAACAAGGGTTACCATCCTGGGGCACCTGCAGAGAGGAGGATCACCTACAGCTTTTGACCGCATACTGGCCACACGTTACGGAACAGGAGCAGTCCGGCTGGTTATGGAAGGTCGCTTTGGACATATGGTATGTCTAAGGGGAGCAGCAATTGATGCCGTACCTTTAGCGGAAGCTACCGGTCAGGTACGCTCCGTACCCCTGGATAGCGATTTGCTTTTATCGGCAAGGCAACTGGGGATTTGCCTGGGTGATTGACAGTTTTCCTGATATTGAAGGATAGGAGGTAACGTGGAAAATTGCTTACCATAGATATACCGGAACGGGAAACGCTCAAATTAAAATATCTGGTACTGGATTTTAACGGCACACTGGCCAAGGATGGCAATCTACTTTCGGGAGTAGAGGAAAGGTTAAACGCACTTTCCGAAAAACTAGAGATTCATATTCTTACAGCCGATACCTTTGGTACAGGTGAAAAGGCCTGCCGGAACATCAAAGGACATGTACAAGTCTTAAAGCAGGGGAAAGGAGTCAACCAAAAATTAAAATTCATTGAAAGATTAGGTCTTCAAAATACGGTTGCTGTTGGTAATGGAACCAATGATACACTGATGCTAAAAAATGCCGCCCTGGGCATTGCTGTATTGGGACCTGAAGGAGCTTCGGTTCAAGCTCTCCTGGCAGCCGATGTAGTAGTGAAAGATATCTGCGAAGGCCTGGATTTATTGTTGCATCCTGTAAGACTGATTGCAACCCTACGCCTGTGAAAAGGGGGAAGATTATGATCCATAATTATACAGAAGAAGCAGTAAAACGTCTTCTGCCAGAGATACTAAAAGAATATACCAAAAATAACCCGCAAACCTGCACCTGCATCTACTGCCAGGAAGATATTATGGCTCTGGCTTTAAATCAATTACCCCCGCATTATGTGGTATCAGATGAAGGCACCATATTGACCAGAGTCAGCTTTGAACAAATAGGCGGTAAGGCACAAATAATTGCTGCTATTACCAGTGCTATCAAGCAAGTTGCAGCCAACCCCAGGCACGATAAATCCAGGCCATGATAAATGGGGGGAGAAAAATGCTGTACGAACCTCCTCTTTTCCGTCCGCCCAGCGAAGCCAGCAGTTTAATTTTGCAGGTCACTCTGGGGTGTTCTCATAATGCCTGTGCTTTTTGTGGTATGTACAAGGGCAAAAAATTTCGTGTACGATCCCAGGCTGAAATCATGGCAGACATAGAGATAGCGTCACGTTTTGACCAGGGAGTTAAACGTATTTTTCTGGCGGATGGTAATGCTTTAACCATGGAAACACAAAGTCTCTTAAATTTATTAAAGCACCTTTACAATTATTTTCCCGAATTAGAACGGGTGTCCTGTTATGCCGGCCCGCGGGATCTTTTATATAAAGAACTTGATGAATTAAGTGAATTGAGAATGGCAGGTCTGAAATTACTTTATCTGGGAGTTGAAAGCGGTAGCGATGTGATATTAAAAAAAATGCATAAAGGGGTTAATGCTAATGAAATGATTCAAGCCTGCCGGCGCGCCCTGGATGCTGGATTTGAGCTTTCAGTAACTGTAATTACGGGCCTCGGAGGGAAGGAATATTCCCGTGAACACGCCCAGGCTACCGCCAGGGTTATAAATGCCATTAATCCCACTTACCTGGCTGCCCTAACTCTTATCGTTGTACCCGGAACCCCACTTTTTAAAGAAGTACAGGAAGGTAAGTTTACGCTACTAACCCCACAGGAATCTTTACAGGAATTAAAATGGTTAATTGAAGGTTTGGAAATAGATAACTGTCTTTTTCGTTGCAATCACGCCTCCAATTACCTCCCTTTAAGGGGTTATTTAAAAAGAGATAAGGATAAACTTATCTACGTGCTGGATAAGGCCTTAAATGAGCCTGGTAGTATACCATTACGTCCAGATTATATAAGAGGTTTATAAAAAATAAAATAAGAAAAAATTTTCTCCCCCTTTTCCAGATAATAACAGGATATTTTTACCTGTTGGCGTATATAAACTATATCTATATCCACTAAAAAGAAAAGGGGGAGTATTTATGAGATTCTGGCCCATTGTTACTTTAGCCGTAATTTTTTTATTAATCAGAGGGGAAAATCACCTCGCTGTCAGCAGCCCAATAAAAATGCAATACGACGATATATATGCAGTTGTAAAAGGGGCAGTGGAAGATAAAACCTGGTGGCAGGCTCGAAATATATATGAAGTTAGAGAGAAACTGGGGAAATATTATGCAGAGCCTATTTTATCCACTATTAGTAAAAGGGCGTGGAATTTTATATCGCAGCCTACGGACTGGTACGTTCAAACTTTTGTAAGCGCCATTTATATAACATCTATTTCAACGGAAAAGGTAACTCTTAAAATAGACATGGTCAACAAGGATCTTATTAGCGGACAAATACAAGAGGGAACCGGATATTTTAGTTTACATAAAACCTTATCAGGCTGGCGCATAATATCCGCTGACTATCGCTGGGAAAAAGAATCGAATACCCTTGGAATAATAAGCCCGAATATCATATAATTAAGAATATCATATAATTAAAAGGTAAAATCAGAGATAAATTATTATTATATAGAGGGGTGGAATATTTTTGAGAATCGGTATTTTTACCGATAGTTACCGTCCCTATACCAGTGGAGTGGTACGTTCGATAGATACCTTTACAGCTGAATTAACCAAACTGGGACATGAAATATATATTTTTGCCCCCAATTATCCTAACTGTTCGAAAGAAGAAGGGGTCTTTCGATTTCCATCTTTTCCCGCTCCTACAAACCGGGATTTTACGCTGGCATTACCATTTTCATTTCGTTTAAAACCAACATTAACCCAGTGGAAACCGGATATCATTCATGTTCATTCACCATTTCTTGTAGGACGGGTAGGTGCCCGCTATGCTCGTAAACTCAAAATTCCCCTGGTATTTACTTTTCATACTTTATATGATCAATACGTTCATTACGTACCTTTTGCCCGAAGCGTAACCAGGGAATTAACCAGGCGCTTTTGTCGTGATTTTTGCAATAAATGCGATTTAGTAATTACACCAACTTCAATTATTAAAGATCATTTAAGAAACCTTGGGGTATATACAAAAATAAAAGTTATACCAACAGGCATCAACCTGGATGATTTTAATAATGGCGACATCTACTGGTTAAGAAAGAAATATAACATTAAACCAGAGGAAACTATATTACTCTGTGTCGGACGGCTGGGACAAGAAAAGAATATTGTATTTCTGTTATATGCCTTTGCAGAACTTTATATTACTAACCCTAATATTAAACTTGTTCTGGTAGGTGGGGGACCAGAATATAACAATTTAAAAAAATTAACACACCAGCTTGGTATAGAAGAACAGGTTATTTTCACCGGCACTTTAAATCGAAATGAAGTTATTAATTGTTATCTCGGGGCTGATATTTTTGTTTTTGCTTCTAAAACTGAAACCCAAGGATTAGTTTTGGCCGAAGCAAAAGCAGCCGGATTACCTGTAGTTGCCATTAAAGCATATGGGTCAAGCGAAATGATTAAGGATGGTGAAGATGGCTTTTTACTTCCTGAAAGTAAGGAAATCTATGTTGAAAAAATTAAAGAGCTCATTTTAAATAAGGAGCTCAAACAAAAATTATCCCGACGGGCCAAAATTAACGCACAACAACTTTCATCTCATCGCTCGGCATTAAATTTAATCGCTGAGTATCATGCTTTATTAAATGAAAAACATGATCAATTTTTAAGCAATTCAATATAAGCAATTCAATATAAAATAGACATAAAAAAGTCTGCTTCCTGGAGGGAAAACTGGTGGAAACATGGCTGCCGCTATTGGGTGGCTACCTATTTATTTTTTTTGCCCGGGTATTAGATATGTCCTTAGATGTTATTAGAGTACTGATGTTAATGAGAGATAAACGGTTACTGGCAGCTATTATTGGTTTTCTTGAGGTGTCAATATTTATTTTAGCACTCAATAAAGTACTGGCCGGGGGATTAGATGATCCATTAAAAGTGATCGCATACGCGGGTGGATTTGCAACAGGTAACTACATTGGTAGTTTTATTGAGAACAAGCTTGCCCTGGGATACCTTTCACTGCAGGTATTTCCCGAACCACAATTAACCCCACATCTTATTAATAAATTGCGTCAGGAAGGTTTTGGTGTTACCAGCGTGGATTGTCAGGGCCAGTGTGGAGAAAGAACGGTACTGTTTGTCTTATTGAAGAGACGAGATCTGCAAAAAGCTTTATCCATTTTAAATAATTTAGACCCCAATATATTTTTTAATGTATCCGATGCACGATTAATCCATGGAGGAGTATTTCCAGCTAAAGGTAGCAGATTGGGAAAATAGTTTTCAATAATCGGGTACCGTAATTGCAGCCTGGTCGCTCGATGGTGAATTTTCTTTTAGTGGAATAACTGCTGGAGCACCATTCAGTCCGGTAATAACTAAATACTCCTGTCCAGTTACAGTATCCCGTAAAACAGTAAAGCCGCCTAAATTCTTTGTCTCAGGATGTTCATAAATTACTTTAAAACGCTCAAAACGTTCTCCAGATATATCAGGTACCTGGTTATTATTTACCTTATCATCAACCCGTGAACAGGCAGTTAGCGTTACAAAAAAACAAACAAAAAGGAACATGAAAATATTACGTAACATAAAATTATACCCCCCCCATAACAAAGCTAAAATAGGCCATTCACATCTATATTATAATTCAATTCGATTTGTATTCAATGACTTGATTTATAAACAGCCGTGAAGCCACAAGGCTTTTGCAAGCGCAGTGCCCGGCCCGGAGCGCAACGAAGTGGCAGGAATTTCCGGGGCCGGTTGACATAATACTTATTATAGGAACCATCCTGAATTGAAATGGCCTTTGTAATTAGTTTAATAAAGTGATTAGAAAAACGATACACTACTTACATTTGCCTAATAAGTAGTTGATATATATGATATTTATCAAGCAACATTAAAAAAGGAGGAGTAGTAAAAATACTACTCCCAAAAGTTTAATGCCGCCGGCTTACCCCTTAAAACCATATTATTTAATTATTCAATTCTTCTATGGAATTAATAGTTACGTATTTCGGAACGACCAGACCTATCTTTGCTCCCTCCAGATTGGGGCCAAGGTTTTCTACCTTATCCTTTACCTGATCGTAGTAATCTCCGTGGGTATACGGTAACCAAGCAGCTACAATGGCATCAAATTGCCCGGCACCAATACCCGTCCACATAACTCCAGCATCCACTGCTTTGAGTTCAACATCATAACCCATCTTTAAGAGTACATGCTTCACCACATGAGTACTAGCAATTTCAGAATCCCACTCCACATAGCCCAGCTTGATTTTCTTCAGGTTACCCTTGGGTACCCCTTCGGGAATCCACTTTTTCACTTTATCCTCATTTTCCCGGATCCACTTTTGGGCCGCTTCATCGGGATCCATTTTGTTTGCATTAATATCCAGCATTACCGCTTCCATGTCAGACGGTTGCCAATAAAATGCATCCAGCATTTGATACGCAGCCGGAGCATCTTTCTGCAAACCTTTGCGCGCAATGGTGGCTATGTGCTCTTCCCCTCCATAAACTCCCTTGGGATCTTCCAGGTACTTGAGGTCCCACCTGGCAAACATCCAGTGGGGCGTCCAGCCGGTAACCACAATCCACTTTTTGCTTTCGATGGCCGACTTCAACGCAGCCACCATAGCAGCACTGGAACCATCTTTTAAAGTATAGTCAAGATTGTATTCTTCAATTGCTTTTTCAGTGGCCTTCATGATTCCTGCCCCAGGTTCGATACCTATAATCTCCCCGTTAAATTTATCCTTAATCGTTCCTTGACTGCTTTCCTTTTCAGCTGTTGTTGTCGTACAGCCAAAAACAGCAGTTACAAGAAATAAAATAAATACAGGTAACATCATTACCCGGTATTTTCTGAGCATATTTAATTCCCCTTTCTTTTATCTTTCTGCCCTAGAGCCTGGGTAACCCTATCCAGAATGATGGCCAGGATAACAATGGCCAACCCGCCTTCAAAACCCCGGGGAATGTCCAGCCTTTGCAGGCCACGCAACACCTCGCCACCCAAACCTCCAGCCCCAATCATAGCCGCTATTACGACCATGGATAGTGACAACATGATACACTGGTTAATACCAGCCATAATCGTGGGCAAAGCCAGCGGCAGTTGCACTTTTAATAATTTTTGGGCACGTGTAGAACCGAAGGCTTCCGCTACTTCCAGAAAATCCACGGGAACCTGCCTGATACCCAGACCCGTTAGCCTGATCACCGGCGGCATGGCAAAGATTACCGTAGCCAGAAGAGCCGGTACCCTGCCAATACCTAATAGAATTACTGCGGGTACTAAATAAACAAAGGGAGGCATAGTCTGCATAAAATCGAGAATGGGCATGGTCACCCTGTGCACCAGGTTGCTCCACGCAGTTAATATACCCACAGGTAACCCTAGAAGCAGGGCTAATAACGTTGCACAAATTACCAGAACCAGGGTTTCCATAGCCGCTTCCCAAAGGCTAAGGTTATAAATAAGCAACAGACCAATACCACTCCATAAAGCTACATTTCTCTTGCTAAAAAACCAGATCAGTGCAACTAGCAATATAATCAAAATGTACGGGTTTATCACCAAAAATAGGCTGGTTAAAAGCCCCATCAAATTATCAAGATTATCATTGATAAAGTTAAAAAAACCACCGCAATGTTCCTTGAGGAAATTAATAAACAGCTCTACCCAGTGACCTAAAGGAATACTGAAAATCACTTCATTCCCCCTTTCCGTACCAGGGCTGCTAGCAATGCTCCGCGCACAATAACTCCTAACAGACGTTTCTGATCATCGATAACGGCCAGGGGAAATTTGGAATGGGCCAGGAGCGGGATTAGATCATTTAATGGAGTCTCAGGGGTCGCAGTAGGAAAATCATGGCGCAAAACTTTCGAGAGATCCTCCTTGTTACTTTCGCTTGCTTCCAAAGCTTCCTCCGCCGTGATCAGCCCTGCTAATTTACAATCACGGGTTACCACAAAGATACTGGAAAAGCCTTCCTTACGCATGCGGCGCAGGGCTACCCGCGGGCCGTCTTTTAAGGATACGGTTCCCGCCGGCCGCATCACATCTTCAGCTGTCAGCACCCTGGTTACATCCACGTCTTCGACAAATTTAGCCACATACTCATCGGCCGGCCGGGTCAGGATTTCCTCAGGGGTACCTACCTGGACAATGCTGCCGTCCTTCATCAGGGCAATGCGGTCGCCAATCTTTAAGGCCTCGTCCAGGTCATGGGTAACAAAAATGATGGTTTTATTCACCTTGCTCTGCAAGGACAGCAGCTCATTTTGCATCTCCCGGCGGATCAAGGGATCCAGGGCACTGAAAGCCTCGTCCATTAAAAGGATATCGGGATCGCTCGCCAGAGCGCGGGCCAACCCCACCCGCTGCTGCATTCCTCCACTCAGCTGGTCCGGCAGGGCCATCTCCCATTCGTTCAACCCAACCAGTGCCAGCATTTCCCGTGCCCGGGCATAGCGCTCGTCCCTTTCTACCCCTTGAATTTCCAGCCCGTAGGCCACATTGTCCAGCACCGTGCGGTGGGGGAAAAGGGCAAAACGCTGAAAAACCATGCCCACCTTCTTGCGCCTGATTTCCCGCAGGCGCACATCGTTGGCGGCAGTAACATCTTCATCATCGATAAACACTTTACCCCTGGTAGGCTCTACGAGGCGGTTAATACAGCGCAAGACGGTAGATTTTCCACTTCCGGAAAGTCCCATGATGACAAAGACTTCCCCTTCACGCACCGCAAAATTGACGTTATTAACGGCAACGGTCTGCCGGGTCCTGGCTAATATTTGTTCTTTACCCCATCCCTGATCGAGCAGAGACAGGGCACTTTCGGGATTAGACCCAAAAATCTTCACCAGTCCCTGAACCTTGATTTTATCCGTATCCGTGAACCTCCTTTCCCAATAAAAACTTTTTGCTTTCATATTTTATCAATGAACAAATATACCAGTCAACCCGTCTATACTTGCTAAGTTGGCGGAAGTGGGATGCTGCTGGCTGAATTGAAGGAAAAACGGTTTCCCACGCCAAATAATACATCAGAAATGCAGATCAGCACCATGTTGGATACAAATTCGTGGGATCAGGAGGAACGCATATTGGTTGTAGGCATACTGGTAATGGAGTTACGCATGAGCGAAGCTAATTCTCTAAAAGGCAAGCGGCGGGTGTTAAAAAGTTTACTGGATAAGGTAAAGGCCCGCTACAACGTTTCGGTAGCTGAAGTAGGTAAACAGGATACCTGGCACTTCTCTACCATAGGGGTGTCTTTTATCAGTAACGATAGCGCCCATGTTCACCAGACCCTAACTGCAGTGGTGCGTTTTGTTGAAGGCTTGGGAACGGTGGAATTGCTGGATATGCGGATGGAGCTACTGTAAAAAACGGGACTGACGGTATTGTACCGCAGTCCCTTTATATTGAAGAAGGAGGTAGTGGGCTTTAGGATAAAGGTCACGTAACCCGACTTAAAAAGTAAGCTAAAAAGCCGGCAGTGGTGCGCTGGGCCAGGCCCAGCAGCACACCGGTGACTTCGTGATATTCCTGCCCGGCGCTAACCCGGGGGTAATATTCCCTGGCCAGGCGGGCATTGGCATAAACCCAATCACCGGCCCGGGAAGCAACCTGGTAATAGCCACCGCGGTCAACCCTGAAGAGGCCACAGTGTTCCCGCACCCAGGCTTCATATCGTTGATGCCCGTTAAAAGCTACGCCGCGCGCATGATGGGGAACACATAAATCCTGCACCAGGTGAACGGCGGCTCCCAGGTAAAAAAAGGCCAAATCCTTTTTCCCTTGATACCAGCAGGACAGCGCTTTTTGAAAATATTCCTCGCACTCACCGGCCGCATCGGGCCATGATCCGAGGCCCCTACCGGAATGGGGGTCCAGGTAGTGGGCGAAACATTTCCACCCCCGGTCTGCCCAGAGGGTGCCCCGGTTAAATGCCACCAGGTGCTCGCGCAACAATCGGACCAGTTCTTTTAAGCCATCCTGTTCTAAAATGGTTAAAGCCTGCTGGTTACAAAAAGTGTGGGTAACTCCCCCGCGGTCCACCAGGTTTTGCAAAGGATCGGCCACGGCTAAGAACCGCTTGGCTATGGCCCACGTCGAAGGGTTAATCACCAATGGCAAGTCCTCCCCCGTAAGCACTCTATTATCATAACCTGATTTTGCAGGGATTAATCAGCGCATACGGGGGAAAACTCGACCCCACCTTTTTATCAAAGGGTGGGAATTATTACCCCACCTTAGTAAAGATTTGCTCGTCCAACCAGAGTCGGAGTCCCACTACAAGAAACTTGGTAAGCACCTTGTCCTGAGCATTGATCGGTTCCACCCGGATACCTCGTTGAGAGAGTTGATCAATGAAACTAAAAAGCTGGCATACTCCCGGCTCATCAATAAACTCCAGTTCACGCAAATCCAGGACAATGTGCCCTTCTTCCCGGGCCATATCTTCCAGTACCCTTTGTAACTTCTTAAAATGGTGGTTCACCACAATACCGCTCACGCGAAGGGAATTGCCATCTCGCCAGATCTTAACCAACAAGCCTCACCTCCTGGCCTTTATTATAACGTTCTTTTATTAACCTGCTGGTAAGTTTTAATTAAACCATGGTTAATTGCTTATGAACTTTTAGCATGTTTTGCGGAACCTTTCACAGCTAGATAAAAAAGGCCGGCCAATATGCGGTAAAATGCCTGCCGGGCCGGCCAGTAAAATTCTTCCCGGGATTCTCTACTTAAACTGCCCTCCCCGTAATGTGTGACAAAATTACGTAGCGGTCAAACGGCGGTAGATGCGCCGGCCCAGCCAGCGGGCACAAATATTAAAAAGCAGTACAACCAGAATAAGCACGGCAGACGAACCGTCGGCCACCCGGCGCACATCGGGGATCAGGGCTTCGGAATTGATTTTCCAGATGTGCACCGCCAGGGTTTCGGCTGGACGGAAGGGATTTAGGGGCGAAGTGGGACTCAAGGGATTGAGATCGGAGAAATTTAAAATGGGGCTGCTCATGCCGGCAGTATACAGCAAGGCCGCCGCCTCACCAAAAACCCTACCGGCAGCAATAATGGCCCCAGTAACCAGACCGGGAAAGGCGGAAGGCAATATCACCCGCCACATGGTTTCCCAGCGAGTGGCCCCCAGGGCCAGGCTGGCCTCCCTTAGCTCAGAGGGAACGCTGCGAATGGATTCTTCGGAAATCCGCACCATTAGCGGCAAGTTAATCACCGCCAGGGCCAGCGCCCCGGACATTAAGCTATACCCCCATCCGGTCATGTTGACAAAGATAAGCAGACCAAACAAGCCCACCACAATGGAAGGCAAGGAGGTAAGGGTTTCGATGGACAGGCGGATGTATTCGGTAACACGCCCCTTACCGGCGTATTCGGCCAGGTAAATACCTGCCAGCAAACCGAGGGGGGCGGTAATGAACATGGTTAACAGGAGCAAATAAAAGGAGTTGAAAATCTGTGGTCCCACCCCACCGCCTGCAGCAATGGTCTGGGGGGGCATGGTCAGAAAACGCCAATCAATGACCCGGATGCCGTGCCAGAGAATATAGCCCAAAAGCAAAGCTAAAATAGCCAGAACCGCAGCGGCACCCATCCAGAACATGATGGTAGCCAGACGATCCGCCAACCGGGCATTCATCTAACCATCCCTCCCCGCACGACCACCCGAATAACCATAATAAACAGGAAAGACATGAGCAGGAGAATCAAACCCATGGACCACAGGGCGCTGTTCCACAGAGAGCCCATGATGGTATACCCCATATCCATGGTGATGGCGCTGGTTAAAGTAATCGTTGGATCGAGAAGTGAATGGGGAATGGTCCGGGTGTTGCCAATCACCATTTGTACGGCCAGGGCCTCACCAAAGGCCCGGGCCAGGCCCAGGACAACGGCCGTAATTAAACCCGAGCGGGCCGCCGGCACCAGCACCAGACGGATGGTCTGCCAGCGGGTGGAACCCAGGGCCAGCGCCGCTTCCTTCCACTGGGGCGGCAGGGCCCGCAAACTGTCGGTAGATACGCTGATTATGGTTGGTAAAATCATGATCGAAAGAACAATAAAACCGGCCAAAACGGAAAACCCTTCCCCACCTAAATAATTGCGGATAAAAGGCACCAGCAGGCTTAAACCCACATAACCGTAAACCACCGAGGGTATGCCGGCGAGAATCTCAATGGCCGGTTGCAATACTCTTTGTCCCCATACGGGCGCAATTTCCACCATAAAAACAGCAACAACGACGCTCAAGGGTGCGCTTACGGCCACCGCCAGCAGGGAAACCAGGAGGGAACCCAAAATGAAAGTTAATGAGCCAACAGCAGGGCCGCCTTCCTCAAGGGGCCGGTCGGGCCACCATTGGGTGCTGAAAAGGAACTCGGTAACCCTGACTCCGTGCGCCGTAAAGGTGGCCAGTCCTTTACTCCCAATGAAATAAATAATAGACATAGTGAGTAACACTACCAGTGCTGCTGCCAGAAAGGCCGCCGAGCGCCCCAAAAATTCCCCGCATCTTTTGCGCCTTTGAATATTCCCTTTATCCGGGACCCGGAAGCTTTTTTCTGCATCCGGCTCCGGGGAAAATTCCTTGTGCATAACTACCTCCTCTTCTGACAACACGAAAGGCAGCGAGGCAGTGCCGGTTCCATAACCGCCGGCTACCCCGCCACCGTCTAAAGCTGAATCCTAGACCTTATTTCTAGGTTACATTACCCTGGGCATCCCGTTCTACCTGCATCTTGGTAATGGGGATATAACCCATTTTCTCAACCAGTTGACCCTGTACCTCGTCACCGAGCATGTAATCCAGGAAGGCCTTCTTTAAGCCGGTGGGTTCACCTTTGGTGTACATGTGCTGGTAAGCCCATACCGGATACTTGCCGTTGACAATATTTTCTACAGTGGGTTCCACCCCATCGAGCTTGAGGGCCTTAACACTATTGTCAATGTAAGACAGTGCCAGGTAAGAGATAGCGCCCGGTGTTTCGGCAACCATCTTGCGCACGGTGCCGGAAGAATCCTGCTCCATACCGGGGGCGCTGTCTTCCACGCCACCCAGGGCAAATTTCTTGAAGGTGGCGCGGGTGCCGGAACCCTTGGGCCGATGGATGACCACAATTTTCTGATCCGGTCCGCCAACTTCCTTCCAGTTGGTAATCTTGCCTGTGAAGATATCCACCAACTGCTGTTTGGTCAAGTTATCCACCGTTACGCCGGGGTTGACCACGGTGGCCATCCCCACCACACAAACTTTGTGGTCCACTAACTGGGAGGCATCAATACCGCTCTTTTCTTCAGCAAAAATATCGGAGTTACCGATATCCGCCGCACCGGAGGCCACCTGGGTCAGGCCGGTACCGCTGCCGCCACCCTGGACCACAATCTGTGCCTTGGGATTTTTAGCCATGAACTGGGTGGCAGCCTGTTCCACCAGCGGTTGCATGGCTGTAGAACCAACCGCCGTAAGGTTACCTGCAATCTCTGCTTGTCCACCGGAAGGTTGCCCACCACAACCGGCCAGGGCCACTACCAGCACCAGCCCTGCAGCCAGCACCAGCATCCTCTTTGCCCTATTTCCCAACATTTGCTCCCCCTTTTTCTTTTTTACTATTTTTATCTCAAGCAGCCTCTGGGGGCTGCATTATTTTTACCAGGAACATTGTAAAGTAGAAGTGTTACGGGTGAGTTATCCCTCGGTTAACTACAGATTAAATTTATGTTAAAAGGAATTTAATCTACATGTTTTCCGTGCCCAACCAAATTCAAAATCGAGTAGGAGGGGGCGGCTAGCCCCCGTCCTCTCACACCACCGGACATGCGGGTCCGCATCCGGCGGTTCACCAAGCTTGACGAAGATAAGAATAGCGTTCGGTTAAGCTCATCAGGCCCTGGGACTGAAAGTCAGGCGTTGCCCAGGGCTCTATTCATTGGCCCGTGGGCCATCCGCCATGGCCCTTTGCGAGCGTTGGCGAATTCATGTACTACCCATTCAGGCAATCCCAGTGCACGTAGCTCGCGGTACCTTGTCCGCACTCGCTTCCACTGCTTCCAGAGGCACATGCGCAGCCTCCTCCGCATCCAGCCTTCCA
>NZ_FQUW01000040.1 GCF_900129285.1 Desulfofundulus australicus DSM 11792 | reverse complement strand
GACATCGACCTTTTCGAAGTGAACGAGGCCTTTGCCGCCGTGGTCCTGGTCAGCGCGAAGATTGCCAGCCTGCCCAAAGACAGGGTAAACGTGAACGGCGGCGCGGTAGCCTTCGGCCACCCCATCGGGGCCAGCGGCGCCCGCATCCTGATGACGCTCATCTACGAGCTGCGCCGGCGCGGCGGCGGGCTGGGCATCGCAGCCATCTGCAGCGGTGCCGCCCAGGGCGATGCCGTGCTGGTGCGGGTGGACGGCTGAGAGCACCTCACATCAACCGGGGCACGGTGCATCCCGGGCTGTTTTTCGGGGCATTAACCGTGCCACTGAATTAGTTAAAATACCAGACAACAAGGAGCTGAAGGGAAATGACCCTGGACTTCGACCTCACCGAAGAACAACTGATGGTCCGCGACACCGTGCGCAGGCTGGCCCAGAATGAATTCGCCCCCCGGGCGGCGGAAATCGACAGGGAGCACCGCTTCCCCCGGGAGAACCTGAAGAAGCTGGCCGAGCTGGGCCTGATGGGTATCCCCATTCCGGAAGAATACGGCGGGGCCGGGTGCGACTTCCTCACCTACATCATGGCCATTGAAGAAATCTCCCGGGCCTGCGCCTCCACCGGCGTAATCCTGGCGGTGCACACCTCCCTGGGGTGCTTCTCGCTGCTCTACCACGGCACGGAAGAGCAGAAGCAGAAGTACCTGACCAAACTGGCCACCGGCGAGTGGCTGGGGGCCTTCGCCCTCACCGAATCCAACGCCGGGTCGGACCCCTCCAACCTGTCCACCAGCGCCCGGCTGGAAGGGGATTACTACATCGTCAACGGCAGCAAGATCTTCATCACCAGCGGCGGGGAAGCCGACCTCTACGTCACCTTTGTGCGCACCAGCCCGGGCAGGGGGCACAAGGGGATCACCTGCCTGCTGGTGGAAAAGGACACCCCGGGCTTCTACGTCGGCAAGGTGGAAGAAAAGATGGGGCTCAACGGTTCCCGGACCGCGGAGCTGATCTTCGAGAACGCCCGTGTGCCGCGGGAGAACGTGCTGGGCCGGGAAGGGGAAGGCTTCAAGGTGGCCATGGCCCTTCTGGACGGCGGGCGCATCGGCATCGGCGCCCAGGGGCTGGGCATTGCCCAGGCGGCCTTTGACGTGGCCCTGGAGTACGCCAGGCAGCGGGTGCAGTTCGGCCGGCCCATAGCGGAGTTCCAGGCCATCCAGTTCATGCTGGCCGACATGGCCACCCGCATCGATGCCGCCCGGCTGCTGGTTTACCGGGCCGCCCGGCTCAAGGATAAGGGGCTGCCCCTTTCCAGGGAAGCTTCCATGGCCAAGATGTACGCCACGGATACGGCCATGTTCGTCACCACCAACGCAGTGCAGATCCTGGGCGGCTACGGCTACTGCAAGGATTACCCCGTGGAGCGGTACATGCGCGACGCCAAGATCACCCAGATCTACGAAGGCACCAACCAGATCCAGCGGCTGGTCATTGCCAAGAACCTGCTCCGGGGTTGAGGGCCAGGAATATATAAGGAGGTATATGGATTATGGCCAAAGGTAAACGCATGACCATTCAGGAAGCGGTCCAGTTGATTAACGATGGTGACATGATCACCTTTTCCGGCTTCACCATCTGGCGGCGCCCCATGGCCATCGTCTACGAAATGGTGCGCCAGCGCAAGAAGAACCTGCACCTGATCGAGGTGAACTCGGGGACCCACGGGGAAATCCTCATCGGGGCGGGCTGCGTCAAGGTCCTGGAGACCTGCTGGATCGGCCACGAGCTTTACGGGAAGGTGGGGGCCAACGCCGCCCGCAAGCTGAAATCCGGGGAACTGATCGTGGAAGATTACAGCCACGTGCACATGATCATGCGCTTTGCCGCCGGGGCCATGGGCGTTCCCTACCTGCCCACCCGCGCTTCCCTGGGCACGGACATTCTCAACCCCGAGTACGATGCCCTGGGCAAGCACGGCCTGCGGGACGGCTCCAATCCCCGCATCCCCAGGCGCAAGTTTGAATTCCTCACCGACTCCTTCTATGGCGAGCAGGGCGACATCATTCACGTGCCCGCGGCCCGGCCCAACGTATGCATTGCCCACGTGCAGCAGGTGGGCGAGGAGGGCACCGTGCGGGTCTACGGGCAGCGCTATTCCGACGCGGAGGCCATGAAGGCCGCCGACAGGGTGATTGTGGTGGCCGAGGAAATCGTGCCGGAAGAAGTCATCCGCCAGGATCCCACGGCCAACCTGATACCGCACTACCTGGTGGACGCCATTGTGGAACAGCCCTGGGGCGCCCATCCCACCGGCTGCTTCGGGTATTACGAAGTGGACGGCATGTTCATCCGGGACTTCTACAACAAGACCAGGACCCAGGAAGGCTTTGACGCCTGGGCGGAGGAGTGGATCCTCAAGGTAAACAGCTTTGACGAATACCTGTACAAGATCGGCTTCCGGCGCCTGGATATGCTGCGGGCCAACTCCTCCTACAAGTACAGCACGCGGGTGAAGAGGGGTGCGTAAACATGCGCAATAACCACAGCCCGGCAAAGCCCGGGGAATATAAACTGATCGAACTCCTGGCCGTGGCCGGGGCCCGGGAAATTAGAGACGGCGAGGTGGTCTTTGCCGGCACCGGGCTGCCCATGCTGGCGGTAACCCTGGCCCAGAAGACCACCGCCCCGCGGGCTTCCATCATCTACGAAGCCGGCTCCATGGACGGCCGGCCGGTCCACCTGCCCTCTTCCGTGGGGGACGCCCGCTGCGAGTACAGGGCTTCGGTTTCCTCCGGCCTGCTGGACGTTTTCAGCCAGCTGCAGCGGGGTGTGGTGGACCTGGCCTTCCTGGGCGGGGCGGAGATCGACAGGTACGGCAACGTGAACACCACTTCCATCGGCGGCGACTACTTCCATCCGGCGGTACGCCTTACCGGCTCGGGCGGCAACCCGGATATCAACTCCCTGGCCCGGCGCACCGTCTTCATCATGGTCCAGGAGAAGCGCCGCTTTAAAGAACAGGTGGATTACGTCACCTCGCCGGGCTGGCGGGTCAAGAAGTGGCCCGGCGGGGAGTGGGTCACCCGCCAGGAAGCTTTCGGCTCGGTATTCCGGGGCGGGCCGGTGGCGGTGATCACCAGCATGGCCGTCTTCCGCTTTGACGAGGAGACGGGGGAGATGTACCTGGACACCGTCCACCCGGGCGTAACTATAGAAGACGTGAAAAACAACGTGGGTTTCGACCTGGATGTCAGCCGCTGCCGGGGTGAAACTCCCCCGCCTACCTATCACGAGCTCTACCTGCTGCGCAACGTCATTGACCCGGAAGGACTCTTCCTGGGTAACTGATGGACCGGGTGAGGGAGAACCGGCCCGCAAGCAGAGCTGGTTAACAGTGGGTTTACCCGGCGGCCCGGGAAAAAGCAGCCCGGGCCTTTTTTTTTGCCGGCAGGTGCCGGCTTTATTTTTCTTTTCCGGGCGGAGGATTTTGAACAGGGTGTGTAGAAAAAAGTATGCATATGTAAACTCAGGTAGAAAACCCGGCAGTGAGGTGAGAAGGGTTTTGGATGAGAGGATTGTTCCGGCGGAAACAGCGGTCCCGGATCTGGGTGCCGTCCTGGATTCCCTGGCCAGCAGCGTGGTGGTTGTGGACAGGGCGGGCAGGATCATTTACTGCAGCTCCCAGTTTGCCCGCTACCTGGAGGTGCCCAGGGAGGAACTGTACGGGCGCCACATAGAGGAGTTTTTCCCCGGCACGCCGCTCCTGGAAGTGCTCAAAGATGGCCGGCCGCAGCTGGGGCGCCGCCTGCAGTTGAAGGACGGGGTCTACCTGGTCAACCGCACCCCCCTCCGGCACAACGGGGAGATAGTGGGGGCCATCTCGGAATTTCAGAACATCAACGAAATCCAGAATATCATCGACGAGCTTTCCAGCGACAACGCCCGCATCCGGGAGCTGATGAACCTGCTGGAGCAAATCCTGGACCTCTCCAGCGACGGCATTGTGGCCATCGACCGGAGCTACCGGATTACCATGGCCAACCGGAACTTTGCCCGCTTCTTCAACAAGACCCCCGAGGAAATCATCGGCAGGAATGTCTACGAAGTTTACGGGAAGAGCACGCCCATCTTCCCCCGGGCCATGGAGACGGGGGAAGCGGAATACGGCTACCTGGGCAACCTCAACGGCCATGAGGTTATCGCCAACCGGGTGCCCCTGGTCCGGGACGGGGAAATTGTGGGCGCCCTGGGCGTGGTTACCTTCCGGGATGTGGAAGAGCTGTACGCCCTGATCAAGAAGATCCGCTACCTGAAGAGCGAGCTGGACTACTACAAGGGCGAGCTGGAGCGGTTTCACCGCAGCAAGTTCAGCTTCGACCAGATTATCGGCCGCAACAGGCAGTTTGTGGCCGTCAAGGAAACCGCCCGCCGGGTGGCCATGACCACCTCCACCGTTCTCATCCTGGGTGAGAGCGGCACCGGCAAGGAGCTTTTCGCCCACGCCCTGCACACGGAGGGCCTGCGCAGCAAGGGCCCCTTTATCAAGGTCAACTGCGCGGCCGTGCCCGAAAACCTCCTGGAGTCGGAGCTGTTCGGCTACGTGGAGGGGGCCTTCACCGGCGCCCGCAAGGGCGGGCAGCCGGGCAAGTTCGAGCTGGCCCACGGCGGGACCATCTTCCTGGACGAGATCGGCGACATGCCCCTGACCATGCAGGCCAAGCTCCTGCGAGTGCTGCAGGAAAAGGAAATCGAGCGCCTGGGGGACACCAGGCCCCGCCACGTCGACGTGCGGGTGATCGCGGCCACCAACCAGGACCTGGAGGACCTGATCAGGAAGGGCCGCTTCCGGGAAGACCTCTACTACCGCATCAACGTGGTCACCCTGACCATCCCCCCGCTGCGGGAGCGCATGGACGACCTGGAGCTGCTGGTGGAGCACTTCATCAAGCACTTCAACCGCCAGTTCGGCCAGCGGGTGACCGGGGTTTCCCCGGAGGTAATGGATATATTGATGAGCCACCACTGGCCGGGCAACGTGCGGGAGCTGGAAAATGTCCTGGAGCGGGCCTACAACGTCCTGGACGGCACCGTGATCCAGAAAAAGCACCTGCCCCTCTACCTGCAGAAGAACTCCCTGGCCGGGGGGCAGCGGGCCGCCCAGAGCGGCCTGCCCAGGCTGGTGGAAGAGGCGGAGAAGGAGGCCATTTTAGAGGCCCTGGCTGCCACCAGGGGCAACAAGCGCCAGGCCGCCCAGCTGCTGGGCATATCCCGGGCCGGGCTGTACAAGAAGCTGAAGCGCTACCGCATAGAAGTATAATAAGTCCTGTAAAAAACAAGCGGGCCGCCGGCCCGCTTATTGTCTTACCCGGTCCGGCCCCACGCTGAAAAATTTTTTCAGGGCCGGGTAGACATCCTTTTTATCTTTAATGGTCACGCAGACAAACCTGGGGCTGGTGATTTTCTTATAAGCCGAGCGCAGGGTGCTGGTATAGTAGTAGGGCCCCTCGATTTCCCCGTAACCCACCAGGTTGCACACCTTCAAAAGCTCGTTGACCAGCTTGATGCATTTTTCGTTGTCCGAGGCCAGGTTGTCGCCGTCGGAAAAGTGGAAGGCGTAAATGTTGTAGTCCCGGGGCGGGAAGCGGTTTTCAATGATCTCCAGGGCCAGCTTGTAGACGGAGGAGCAGCGGGTGCCCCCGCTGGCTCCTTTGGTGAAGAACTCCTCCTCGGTGGTTTCCCTGGCCTCCACGTGGTGGGCCAGGAAGACGATCTGCACGTTCTGGTATTTGGTGCGCAGGAACCGCACCATCCAGAAAAAGAAGCTGCGGGCGATGTACTTCTCAAAGGGCCCCATGCTCCCGGAGGTGTCCATCATGGCCAGGACCACGGCGCTGGACTCGTACTTAAAGGTGTCGTCCCAGGTTTTAAAGCGCAGGTCTTCCCTGGTGATGGAGGCCAGGCCTTTTTTGCCCTGCAGGGCGTTGCGCTTGATGGCCTCGTAGATGGTCCGCTTGCGGTCGATGTTGCTGGAAATGCCCATCTTGCGCACGTCCTTGAATTCCACCGCGTCCGAGGCCAGCTCGGGTTTCTTCTTCTGCTCCAGGTGGGGCAGGCCCAGGTCTTCGAAGATCAGCTCGGCCAGCTCGTCAATGGTGATATCGGCTTCGTAATAATCCACCCCGGGCTCCTCACCGGCCCCGCCCTTGCCCTTGCCCGCCCCGGGGGAATCGCTGCCCAGCACATCTCCCGCTTTGCTCCTGCCGCTGCCCTGGCCGGCATGCTTCATTTTCCCCATGTCGTAGCGGAAGTGGTACTCCTCGATGGAGCGGATGGGGACCCGGATCACTTTCTTCCCGTCGGACATGATGATGCTTTCCTCGCTGACCACATCGGCCAGGTTCTTCTTGATGGCCTCCCGGACTTTCTCCTGGTGGCGCTGCCGGTCGATTTCCCCCTTGCGGTGCAGCGACCAGTCTTCCCTGGAAATGATGTATTTCCCGGACATCAGCCTCCCCCCTAGCGGTTTAACAGGCTGCCCACGTATTTCAGCAGTTCGTTGGCGCACACGGCGCAGTAGCCGTATTCGGAAATGAGCTTGTTGCTCACCTCGTTGATGCGCTTGAGCTGCTCGGCGTCGGGTGTCCTGGTGGAAGTGGTGATCTTGACCACGTCCTTCAGGTCGGCGAAGAGCTTCTTCTCCACCGCCTCCCGCAGCCGTTCGTGGCAGGTGTAGTCGAATTTCTTGCCCCGGCGGGCGTAGCTGGACAGGCGGATGAGGATTTCCTCCCGGAAACTTTTCTTGGCGTTCTCGGAGACGCCGATCTGCTCCTCGATGGAGCGCATCAATTTTTCATCGGGGTCCAGCTCTTCGTCGGTGATGGGGTCTTTGAGCCTGGTCCCGTTGCAGTAAGCCTCCACGTTGTCCAGGTAGTTGTCGAACAGGATGCGGGCCGACTCCTCGTAGGAATAGACAAAGGCCTTCTGCACTTCCTTCTTGGCTATCTCGTCGTACTCCTTGCGGGCAATGGAGATGAAGTTCAACAGCCGCTCCCTTTCCTCCCTGGTGATGGACGGGTGCTGGTCCAGCCCGTCTTTCAGCGCCCGCAGCACATCCAGGGCGTTGATGCATTTGGTGGAAGTGCGGATGAGGGCGGAGGAAAGGCGGTTGATCACGTAGCGGGGGTCCACACCGCTCATGCCTTCCTCGGGCGCCTCGTTCTGCAGTTCGGCCACGTCCTTCTGCTTGAACCCCTCCACGTCCTCGCCGTCGTAGAGCTTCATCTTTTTCACGATATCCATGCCCTGCTTCTTGCTTTCCTTCAGCCGGGAGAGTACGGAGAAGATGGCCGCCACCCGCAGGGCGTGGGGGGCGATGTGGATGTCCTTCAGGTCGCTCTGGCGGATGAGCTTTTCGTAAATTTTAATCTCGTCGCTCACCCGCAGGTTGTAGGGGATCTTCATGACGATGATGCGGGAGTGCAGGGCTTCGTTCTTCTTGTTGCTGATGAAGGCCTTGTACTCGTTTTCGTTGGTATGGGCCACAATCATCTCGTCGGCGTAGATCAGGGCGAAGCGGCCGGCCTTGAAGTTCCCCTCCTGGGAAAGGCTCAGCAGGTTCCAGAGGAATTTTTCGTCGCACTTCAACATTTCCTGGAATTCCATGATCCCCCGGTTGGCAATGTTCAGCTCGCCGTCAAACCGGTAGGCCCGGGGGTCCGACTCCGAGCCGTACTCGGCGATGGTGGAGAAGTCCACGCTGCCGGTGAGGTCGGCGATGTCCTGGGACTTGGGGTCGGAGGGGGTGAAGGTGCCGATGCCCACCCGGTTTTCCTCGGACAGGAAAATCCTCTCCACCCGCACGTTTTCAATTTTGCCGTCGTATTCCGTCTCCAGCATCATGCGGCAGTAGGGGCACAGTTCCCCCTCCACGTAGACGCCGTACTCCTTCTCGAACTCCGGCCGCAGCTCCCGGGGGATGAGGTGCAGGGGCTCCTCGTGCATGGGGCACCCCTTGATGCCGTAGAGGGCCCCCCGGTCGGTGCGGCTGTACTTCTCCAGGCCCCTTTTCAGCATGGCCACCAGGGTGGACTTGCCGCCGCTCACCGGCCCCATGAGCAGCAGGATGCGCTTGCGCACGTCCAGCCGCCGGGCGGCCGGGTGGAAGTATTCCTCCACCAGCTTCTCCAGGGTTTTATCCAGGCCGAAAAGTTCGCTGGCGAAGAATTTATAGCGCTTAACGCCATCTATCTCCTCCACCCCGGCATCCCTGATCATGTTGTAGATCCTGGCGTGGGCGAGCTGGCAGACCCAGGGGCGCTCCTTGACTATCTGCAGGTACTCCTGGAAGGTGCCTTCCCAGGCCAGTTCCTTTTCCAGGGAACGGTGCTCTTCCAGCCTCTTCAGGAAGTCCATAATCTCACTCCTTTGCCGTGGAATGAAATTCCACCAGCCGGATTCAGGCAGAACATCTAATTTTTTGTACAACTCGCGGTGTTTAGTATTACATTATATGCGCCCCGTGCTGGTAGAAGAATCCGCCAGCCGACAATATCTGCACCCCGGGCGGGAAGAAGAACCGCCGGGGGATGGGCGCCGCAGCGTTTTTCTCCCTGTCAGCGGGGTCCTGAATTGTAGATCGTAAAATAGAATTGACCCCCGATCGTCAAATAAAACTGACCCACCTCATGATAAAATCTCCCTCGAGAGGGGGAGGCAAAAGAGGTGGTAAGCATGTACAAATGGCAACGCATCAAAGCACTGCATACCCAGGGGGTCAGCATCAGGAAAATAAAATCTAACAACCATAAGTAATAGCAGTGGTAGGAGGACGGTTTCTACGGTGCGTTGCAGCGTTGTCATCATGGCTGGCGGGTCGGGTGAACGCTTCTGGCCCTACAGCAGGAAAGATAAACCAAAGCAGTTCCTGCCGGTGGCCGGCGAGGGGACCCTTTTGCAGCAGGCAGTTCGCCGCGCGAGGTTACTCGTACCCTGTTCAAATATCTACATTGTAACCGGCCGCCAGTACCATGATCTTGTGTGCGAGCAGGTGCCTGAATTTCCCGGATGGAAAAAGGTCGCGCTTTAAGAGTGCGGAAGTTTACCGAAAAGCCGGATCTGGAGACGGCCATGGCGTTTCTCGCCTCCGGGGAATACCTGTGGAACAGCGGGATGTTTTCTGGAAGATGCGGGCCGTCCTGGAGGCCGTGGAGCGCTACCTGCCCGAGCTGGCCCGCGGCCTGCGTCCCGTGGCGGAGGCCGTGGGGACGGCGGACTTTGACGCCGTTCTGGCCGAGTATTTCCCCCGCCTGCCGAAGATATCCATTGACTGCGGCGTCATGGAAAAGGCGGACAACGTCTGGGCCGTGCCCGGGGATTTCGGGTGGGACGACCTGGGCGCCTGGACGGCCCTGGAACGAGTGACCGGGAAGGATTCATGTGGTAATCTGGTACAAGGACAGGCTGTGCTGGTAGATACCAGGGAGACCATTATCCGCAGTGACAGCGATAATAAGCTGGTGGTGACTTTTGGACTGAAAGATACCCTGGTAGTGGACACGCCCGACGTGCTGCTGGTGGCTGATAAGAAGCGAGCCCAGGACTTGAAAGCCGTTTTAAATGAACTCCGGCGGCAGGGGTTGGATAGATTCCTGCAGCGCCTTACAACTCCGGGGCCTTGATAAAGTGCAGCCCGGGCTTTATTCCATTCTTGTAACCCGTATTTCCCTGCGAGGAAGAGCGCAAGGGGGAAGTGGTAAAGTATGTTATCGAATCTTTTCGTCGAGAAGGTGTGAGGTAATTGGTGTAGACGGCGCGCGCGTACAGTTTCCTTCCGGCTGGGGCCTGGTCCGGGCTTCCAACACCCAGCCGGTGCTGGTGGCCAGGCTGGTGGCCAGGTGCGAGTCAAGGAGCCTGGTAATTGAAAGAGATTGCGGGAACGTTGCAGGAACATCTGGCCCGCGCGAGAGTGGGGGATTTCCAGTGGGTTTTCCCGGTAGAGGAATAAGCTGGCGTCAGCCAAGGGGGTGGTATTTTCTGAGACGGTTTTCCTGCACAACGACACACCGCCGGTTTGCGGCGTAGGAAGCGCTCAAGCGCCTCGGAGGCCAGCTTGCATAGGAACTTCGTCAAGGACGGCGTCCGTGCATGGGCCGTGGCCTAAACCGGCGGTAGAAAGGATGGAGAGGGGGGGCTTGCATGTCCCAGCGGCGGGAGTTGAGGGATCCTATCCATGGCTTTATTTACCGCTCATCATTGGCGCAGGAAATCATGGACACTACTGTGTTTCAGAGATTACGCCGGATCAAGCAGCTTGCTCTGGCTTCCCTGGTATATCCCGGAGCAGTTCATACGAGAGGGCAGGTTCAAGCGCGAAGCAGACGGCCGAACTTCCCTGGTATATCCCGGAGCAGTTCATACCCGTTTTGAGCATTCTCTGGGGGTGATGCACTTAGCCGGTGAAATAGCACAGCGCTTTTTGAGCGATCAAGAAGAAATCCGCTTGGTAAGGCTGGCCGGCCTTTTGCATGACCTGGGCCATGGTCCCTTTTCCCATGTTTCCGAAGATCTCCTGGATAAGTTTTGTGATCGGGAGAAAATACAAGTACCAGAGGAAACCCAACCGCACGAGCTGGTTACGTGGGGGATTATCATGTGCAACGCGGAGTTAGGGAAAAAGCTTAGCGATAGAGATCGAGAGGCAATTATAAGTCTCCTCAGCGGGACGCGCGGGGATAGACTTCTTAAAGATATAGTTTCTGGGCCACTGGATGCCGACAAGCAGGACTATCTTTTACGCGACAGCTACTACTGCGGGGTAAGGTACGGGGTTTATGATCTCGACCGCTTGCTGGAGACCCTGGAGGTTATAGACGACGGCAACGAACGTGTCTTGGCTATTAGTGAGGACGGAGTTCATGCTTTGGAACAGTTTGTTCTTGCTAAATATTACATGAATACCCAGGTCTACAGACACAGGGTTCGCTTGATAACCGATGCCATGCTTGTCCGGGCTATTGAACCTGGGCATTGTGGAAGATAAATTGGATTATCTTGTACGATTGTATAAATTTGACGGCACAGAAGATTTTCTTGCAGAGTGGCTGGAGTGGGACGACCAGCGCCTGGCTGTGACCGTTTGCTCCAGGGAAACTCCAGACGGCTACTGCAAAATGCTGTTTAAAAATTTGCTGGCACGAAGGCTCCATAAGCGAATTTTTTCTCAAAACATCAGGGATTTTACCGATCCCATGGTGAAGCTCCGACTCTCTGAAAAATTTTCAGAGGTGGCAGAAGCCATTGAGAGCACGGTTGGCGAGCAGATAGGCCTCGACCCGAAGCTTGTGATTGCCAATAAATACACTATACGATCTGTCAGAGAGCAATCGCAGAACTCCGTAGGGCCCATCATGGTTGTCAAGCCGGGCATGAAAGTGACCTTTGAGGAAGAATCTACCCTATTTCGTTCGATAAACGAAGCGGAAAAGGATGAATTTATAGAGGTGTATGCTCCTGTGGAATTCAGGGATGAAAAAGATAAAAGGATTAAGCTGCGGGAGTATGCGGAAGTGATTTCCGCAATTATCTGCGATATACTTGAAAAAAAGTATGAGGAGGTGTAGTCCCGATGACAGCTCTTGAGAATTTTCTTTTAATGCTGGAAGCCGCCGGGGGGAAAATGGCCGGGAAAACATTAATTCAAAAGAGGGCTTATTTTCTTAATGAGTTTTTAAAGCTGGGCCTTCGTTTTAAGCCCCATTACTATGGACCGTATTCTCCAGATCTTGATGATGCCATCGGCAGAGCCAAGGTTCTCGGCTTTGTTCAGGAGAGTGCTGTTGACTTTGGCCCTAACATAAGTACGGGGTTTGAGGTGAGGCGGTTTGACTATATCCTCACCCCGGACGGCAAAGTGGTGGTGGCGGCCCTGAAAAAGCAGTACCGGAGCGAATGGGAACAGTTGGCGGAAACCCTTAGCAAGATCTACAAAGCAGATAAAAATGACTATGTTGCCCTCTCCCTGGCGGCAAAAGCGTTTTACGTTTTGTCTACGTTAAACACACCCCTCTCGGTGCCTGATATTGTAAGGGAGGCAAGGCGTATTGGCTGGCGAGTATCAGAAAGAGATGTTGAGCGGGCAGCGGAATTGCTTATGAAGCTGGGCCTTGTTAACGGAGAATCGGCCGGAGTAGCAACTGTTATAAATTAATGTGGCCGTTCTGGACGACCGGAACCACGTCCTCCCGGTGATTGAAAAGCCGGAGGAGTTATAATCAAAAAATGGCGGGTTTATGGGCCGGGAAAGCCTGGCTGAATGAATTAATTGGTAAGCTGGTGCAGGAAAATGAGCCGTTCTAATACCATTGCCAGAGCCACGGCGGTGATCGCCGTTTTTACTTTGCTTTCTAAAGTACTGGGGTTTATGCGCGAAATGGCTCTGGCCTGCGTTTTCGGGGCCAGCGCAGCCACTGATGCCTACCTGGTGGCGTACACCGTGCCAAATGTGATCTTTGCCGTGCTGGGCGGGGCGCTCACCGTGACGGCGGTGCCGCTCTTTGCCTCTTACGCTTCGGCGGGCAAAAGGGGCGAGGCCTGGCGGCTTTTTGCCGTCTTCTCCACTCTGCTAAGCGCGATCCTGCTGGCGGTGGTGCTGGCCGGCATGCCCCTGGCGCGGCAGATCGTCTGGCTGGTGGCCCCGGGCCTGCCGGAGGGCACGGCCCGGCTGGCGGCCTCCCTGCTGGCGGTCATGCTGCCGGGGGTGCTCTTTCTCTCCCTGGCCAACCTCTTCTACGGCCTTTTGAACGCCAGCAACATCTTCGGGCCGCCGGCCCTGGGCTCCGTGGTCACCAATATCTTTATTGTCGCTTCCATCCTGGCCGGGTTGAGGTTCGGCATTACTGCCGTGGCCGCGGGGACCACGCTGGGGTATCTGGCCGCCCTGGTCCTGCAGCTGCCCTACCTGCGGCGGGCGGGGTTTATTTTCCGCCCCTCCCTGGAGTTCCGCCACCCCGGCCTGAAGCGGGCCTTCGGCCTGATGTTCCCGGTGATGGTGGGCACGGGGATTGGCCAGATCTACCTTATCATCGACCGCGTTCTGGCTTCGGGCCTGCCCGAGGGCAGCATTTCGGCGCTCAATTATGCTTCCAAGCTCATTTTGCTGCCTCAGGGGGTGCTGGTCATGGCCCTGAGCACGGCCATTTTCCCCGCGCTGTCGCATAAGGCCGCTTCCGGGGATCAGGCCGGTTTCAGCCACACCCTGCTGCGGGCGGTGAAAACAGTTTTGCTTGTCGCCCTGCCCGCGGGTGTGGGCCTGGCCGTACTGCGGGAGCCGGTGGTGAGGCTGCTCTTTATGCGAGGGGCCTTTGACGAAGACGACCTGGCCATGACCGTTTTCGCCCTTTTGTGCTTTTCCCTTGGTCTGGCGGGGCAGTGTTTGGGGCCGGTGCTCACGCGGGGCTTTTACGCCCTGCAGGACACGGCCACGCCGGTGAAGGTGGGGGTGGCCACGGTAACCTTGAACCTTGCCCTGAGCCTTGTGCTGGTCCGGCCGCTGGCCCACGGCGGGCTGGCCCTGGCCAATTCCCTGGCGGCTACTTTTAACGTGGCGGTGCTGTTTTACCTCCTGGCCCGGCGGGTGCCCGGCCTGGATGTGCGGGGCCTTCTCGCCTTTGCCGCCGGCGCGGCGCTGGCCTCCTTTCTGGCCGGCGGGGCGGCGGCGCTGGCGGACGGGTTTCTGGCCGGGGTGCTGGCGGGGGGCACGGCGGCCCTGGCCCTGCGGCTGGCAGCGGATGCCCTGGCCGGGGTGCTGGTGTTTGCCGGGGCCTGCCAGGTGCTGAAGCTGGATGAGTACCTGTACCTGAAAGATCTCCTCCGGCGGGCCTTTCAGCGCGGGATGAGCTTTATCCGCGCAAGACCTTTGTACCGATCCAGATAGGCAAGCTTTTGGGTTTGTGGTTTTGGACCGTGTACTGGAGCAGCTGTTTGCCGCCAACACTCCGGAAGAAGCCCGGGCCATCATATGGGAGGAGCTGAGCCAAAACTCATATTGAAAAAGATTCGGGGATAGTGTAAACTAAAGCCAGAACCGGCAGAAAGTTGAGGTTTGGTATGGCCCGGGAGTTTGATCTGGTTATCAAAGCACTGGCGGAACGTTATCCGGCCCACCTGGTACAACTGGTGCGCGGTATGGCCGTGGAAAAGGTTGAACGCATGGAAAAAGAAGCAGTGGCCGTGGAGCGGGAATCGGATATACTGCTTAAAGTTATGGAAAATGGCTATGAATATCTGATGCTCCTTGAAGTACAGACTAAAGCCGAGCGAGAAATGCCCCGGCGGTTGCTGGAATATACGGCGATGCAGCACCGGGAGTTCAAAAAACCGGTCTACCCGGTGGTGCTTAACCTTACGGGCCGGCTTCAGGAGGAGAGGTACTCTTTTGACTGCCTGGACCTCACTGTGGTGACGTTTAATTTCCGGACTATCAACCTGGCAGATTTGCCCGGGGAGCACTTGCTGCATCATGCTCCGGTGGGGATTATACCGCTGGTACCGTTAATGCGGCATGAATTTCCTGCCGAAGAAATACTGGCCCGGTGCGTAGAACGGATTGCAGAAGCTCCCGTTGAATGGCAGGCGGACTTGTATCTTGGGCTGGCAGTATTTTCGTCACTCCGGTTTACCAGGGAAGTGATTTTAAAAGTGATCGAGGTGAGCAAAATGGAGACCTCCCCGCTGTTCGACGGCATTCGGGAAAAGTGGATTGATCAGGGGATACGGCAGGGGATACAGCAAGGAATACAGCAAGGAATACAGGATACCATACTGGATGCCCTGGAGGAAAATATAGGCCGCTGCCCTGAGGGCCTGGTGAACAGCCTACGGGCTATACGAGATATTGATACATTAAAATTACTGCACCGCAGGGCGGTGAAAGCGAAAACAATTGATGAATTCATGCAGGCTCTTAACGAGGCGGTGCGGAAGAATAATTAGACGAACACAGAAAGCGGTCAGACCCGGCAGGTGTAGAGCTGCCGGTGTTTTCATTTATGTGGAAAAGGTGCGGGAACTGCCGCCGGTAAGCTTTTCCTACAGCGGCCAGCTGGTGGACAACCGCCGTGCCCCGGCAGATTTCATCCAGTTCTGGCTGCGTAAAGGGGCGCATGTGGTGATTTACGGGCACTGGGTCTGTCGCTGGCCGCCGCCCTGGGCGGTACTGGTTCTGGCGGCCGGCGGCGCTGGATGCTGGCCGGGGTAATCGTGGTTCTGGTGGCCGCCCTGGACGAGTGGCACCAGACCTTTGTTCCCGGCCGCACCGGCCGGGCATTGGACGTGCTGGTGGACCTGGCGGGGTTTGTGGTTTTGGCTTTTTTGTCTGGCTAATTGGTCTCCGCGCCAAATCTACCGGCTATAGTTTCCGGTCAGATATATAAAAAATTTCCTTCAAGGCAGGAAATAAAACATATATTCGCCAATGTAATACCAGGGCGACTTTGTAATAGTTTCATGGGGGGTACTGCTGTTGCGGATAAGGGACCCCATTCATGGGATGATTGAACTTAATTCAGGGGAAGCTGCGATTATAAAAGAGGAAGCCTTTCAGCGATTGCGGCGCATTCGCCAGTTGGCCCTGACATCATTAGTATACCCTGGCGCAACACATACCCGCTTTGAACACAGCCTGGGAGTCATGCACCTGGCGTCCAGGGTAATGGATTCTTTGTATAAACGGCCGTTTCTACGGAAACGCTTCCCGGAAGACGAGTTTAAAAGGTTACGGCAGTTGGTCCGGCTTGCCGCCCTTCTGCATGATGTTGGACACGCTCCTTTTTCCCATGGTGGCGAAGGAGTTTTCCGAACGGGTTTAAAGCATGAGCATTATTCGATTGCCATTATCCGCAAGTACTTTGCTCCCATTATTAATAAATATTTCCCAGAGATCAAGGTTGAGGAGATTGTAACCCTGTTAGATAAGGGATACTTAGGGTCGGACCTGGTTTTTCTTGGTAAGATAATTGATGGGGAAATGGATGCCGATAAGCTGGATTATCTCTTGCGGGATTCTTATTATTGCGGTGTCCGTTATGGAAAATATGATCTGGAAAGGATTTTAGATACGGTAACCGTTGTACCGGTTAGGGAAACTCTTTCTTCTAATGAATTTGAAGGTGAAGGAGGTTCCGGAACGGGTTTTTGGCTGTTGGGGGTAGATTCCGATGGAATTCAAGCCGTAGAAGAGCTTATCTTTGCCCGTTACTGGATGTTTATCCAAGTCTATTTTCATAAAACCAGACGAATTTACGATTACTATTTAACCGCATTTTTAAAGGATTTTCTCCATCAGAGATTTCCGCAAAATGGAGGATGCCTGCCTGACCTGGATCACCTGGAAGATTACATTAACCTTGATGATTGTACTGTTTTGGATGCGATTAAGGAAATGCGGCAGTCTAACGAATGGGCCAGGCGGATTTATGAACGGGATCACCTTTCTTAAGCTTTTTTACTCTGCCCCATCATAGCGGGCTCGCTAGTTATTTGATAGTTGAGGAGTTAAAAGAGCGTTTTACTGCACGGTATGGCAATGATCCAACCCTTGCATTTGTTGACGACAGGGCGAGAAAATTACCTACAAACCCCTTTTTCGGTTTAAAAAAGGAAGAAGAGGGTGGCGAGGATGGCAAGGAAAAGGAAACCTTTGCCAGTATAATAGTGCAGGATAAGCATAACCTCGAAAAGTGCCATTCAATATTTGAACTGTCACTGCCTCTGGAACTCTTATCCCAAAGAAATATAAATATTGTTCGCTTTTACGTAACGCGGGAAAAGAAAAGTGAGGCTGCCAGCTGGTGTAATGAACAATTTACTCAAATTCAATCTAAGGTTAAAAAAATTGAGAAGGGGTGGATCTGATGGAACTCGAAGCACTTATTGCCTGTTTGGTCGATGAAATGCCGGTGAGGGGGAAAAAAGCCCTACAAAAGTTAGTCTACTTCTGTGCTGAGGCTGGTGTTCCTGTGCGTACCAATTTCCGCTTATATATTTACGGACCCTACAGCAACGAGGTAGCCGAAGAGCTGGGAGAGGTTATTGGGCGTGAAATTGTAAAAGTAGGCGACGACGGATACAGCTTTTATAAAGGGCTTACTTGCGATAAAATTCTTTGCAAACACCAGGAACAAATCAGGGCCAACATGGACAAGATCCGGCGTGTTCTGAATACGTTCCGCAATTTTTCACCCACATTGCTTGAACTATATGCAACTGTCCATTTTATTGCCACTGCCTTAAAAGAAGCCTATGACAATGTATCTAAAGAAAGAATAATTGGGGAAGTTTATAATGCGAAGGCAGGGAAGTTTACAACTGAACAGATCGAGCGAGCTCATGATGATCTGGTAAAATGGGGTTGGCTTGAGGAAGGCGAAGTATGCCCGGGGGAAGCATTTCAGCATTAAACTCGGTCTCCAGACTCATTTTTCTGCCCCGGGGCGTAATAGTCATGGCCCTGGGACTTTTGTGCCCGGCCGCACCGGCCGGGCATTGGACGTGCTGGTGGACCTGGCGGGGTTTGTGGTTTTGGCTTTCTTATCCCGGCTGGCTATGTGGGTAAAAAAGCGGCTGGGATCTTCCCCCGGGTAAAACAGGGGTAAAAATTCCTTTTGCGGGATATATCACCTGGCAGGGCGTGTAACTAATGGGCATCGTGCTCCGTGATAGCCGGCGGCGGCAAGGCTATACTATTTACGGTGGTACATGGGAATTGACTTTACAGCGGTATAAATTCATGAGATAATCCTATTAGTGATTCTATTAGTGAAAATTAAAAAATCAACTGGAGTAAAGCAACTCAAAGAGATTTAGCGGGTTATGAGAGGAATTCACAATTTAGCCGAAGGATAATCTTCAGGGGTGTTCACTATGTTCAGTCCCAAAAAACAAAAACAATCGGAAATCATCTCCAAAAAATCTGTATATATCATTATAAATCCCTGGAAGCGGAGGCAGATTGCCCGGAGGAAAGCAGCTGCCGAAGCACTAAAGGGTATTTGGGCTGATAAGGATGATTCCTTCTTTTCGGGGCGGTAACACATGCGAATTTTGCTGGATACCAATATTTTGGTTGATTATTTTCGTTCGCAAAGAAGTTCCCGCCCTAAAAATCAGCGGCAAGCATATTGTTGCCAACAAGCGGTCCAATTCATTGACCAGTCGATTGAACAGGGTGTGGAATTGACCATATCATGTCACACTTTAAAAGAACTGCTTCAATATAAGAATATATCAGCGCAAGAAGAAAAACGAATACTGGAGAATCTCCCTTTAATGTGTGACATTCTCGATACCAACAAGGAAGTTGCTTACATTGCGGGCCTCCTATCACGTCACTCTGCCGAGTACCGTGAACACCACGTAGAAGATTGTTACATCGCGGCTACCGCCATAGCCTATAAATTGCCGCTATATACCAGAAACCCGGACGATTTTAAATATGTCCCGCATCCGGATTTGAAAATAGTGGTTCCGTATCAGTATGAGGCTGACGTAACTTCATAAACAAAATCTAATACAGCTTGCAGGCTCTTAACGAGACGATGCTGAAGAATAATTAGTTAACAAAGAAAGCAGACCCGGCAGGTGTAGAGCTGCCGGTGTTTTCATTTATGTGGAAAAGGTGCGGTTTTGCAACCCCGGAGCAGCCCATGAAAGTGGCCAGCGAGGGGACCCTTTTGCAGCAGGCGGTGCACCGCGCAAGGTTGCTTGTACCCTGGTCAAATATCTACATTATAGGCATCCGGCCCCACGCGCCCGGAGACGGGATACGGGTATATACATGTCGGCCCCATTTCGCGGGTGGAAAAAGGTCGCGCCGCTTGCCCAGGATATCTATTGATTACGGTGTCATAGAAAAGGCTGATAATGTTTGGGCCGTTCCCGGGGATTTTGGCTGGGATGACCTGGGTACCTGGACGGCCCTGGAGTGAGTGACCGGGAAGGATGCAGATGGTAATCTGGTGCAGGGGCGGGCGGTGCTGGCGGATACCAGGGAAACCATTATCCGAAGTGACGGCGATAATAAACTGGTAGTGACTTTTGGGTTGAAAGATACCCTGATAGTGGAAACGCCCGATGTGCTGCTGGTGGCTGATAAGAAGCGAGTCCAGAACTTGAAAGCCGTTTTAAGCAAACTCCGGCGGCAGGGGTTGGATAGATTCCTGTAGCGCCTTACAGCTCCGGGGTCTTTAAAAGGGCCAGTCTTCTTCCGGCGGGCCGTCCTGCGCGGGGCGGGTTTCCTGCGCGCGCGGTCGCTGTACCGGTCCAGATAGGAAGGTCGGCGTAGTTGTGATGGGCAGCAGGGCTCCGTACGTTTGTCTACCGGTGCTGACTCGAAATAAAGGAGACGGGGTAGGTTTTGCGGGTGGCTTGCAGGGAGCAAAGACATTTGTGGCGGTGGCTGCTGGTTGGGGCCTGGCTGCTGGCCATCGCCTATTTTTCCGGTCAGCCCTTTGCGGAGCAGTGCTCCACTTTGCCGCACTGGGCCGGCGTTATCGCTGCGGTGACCTGGAGACCCCTATTTGAAGCACTTCTTCCAGTCCTTGTATGTTCTTTCATCCCGCCTGCTTATGGCCCCGATGAGAACCGTTCTTTCGGCGTCGAGAATCTGGTAGAGGATGCGGATGTTCCCGACACGCAGCCTGTAGTAGTTCTTTTCGAGGCAGATACAGCCTGGCGGTCGCGGATCTTCAGCCAGCCCTTCCAGGGCGCGCCGCACTTTCTCTCGCTCTGCTGGTGTTAGCCTCGCGTAATCGTGGCGGAAGCGATTGGCATTCTTGGGTTTAACGCTGTACACGACCCTGTTCCTCAACTTCCCGCATTATCTCGAACACGTCCTTATCCTCGGGGTTATCGGTGGGCTGTTCGAAGGTCTCCCGGGCCAGCCTGATGTCCTGGACCAGTTCGTAGGACTCCAGCAGTTCCCTGTAGGCCTCTGCGCTTAGCAGCACCCCTTCTACCTCGTTGTTCCTGAGGATCAGCAGCGGCTTCTCCTTACACTTGGCCAGATATTTCCCCAGCGACCTGGAGAGGGCGGTGGCGCTGACCAGGCTGTCGAGGTCGAATGAAAGCACAGAAAACACCTCCATTTGAGGATTATTCTACATGAAATAGTGCGCAATATCAAGCAAAAAAAGGCCGTGCGGAAGGCCGTGTGGAAGGGAAGATTGAAGCCAGGCAGGAGGTCATATGCAAGTACCTGGCCCGCAGGTTCGGAGTTGATTCTGCCAGTGTGCAGGAAAAAGTGCCGCAACTGACCGACATGGATGTGCTGGACCGTGTACTGGAGCAGCTGTTTGCCGCCAACACCCTGGAAGAAGCCCGGAACATCATATGGGAGGAACTGAGCCAAAGCTCATATTGAAAAAGATTCGGAGATAGTGTAAACTAAAGCCAGAACCGGCAGAAAGTTGAGGTTTGGTATGGCCCGGGAGTTTGATCTGGTTATCAAAGCACTGGCGGAACGTTATCCGGCCCACCTGGTACAACTGGTGCGCGGTATGGCCGTGGAAAAGGTTGAACGCATGGAAAAAGAAGCAGTGGCCGTGGAGCGGGAATCGGATATACTGCTTAGTATTTTCGTCGCTCCGGTTTACCAGGGAAGTAATTTTAAAAGTGATCGAGGTGAGCAAAATGGAGACCTCCCCGCTGTTTGACGGTATTCGGGAAAAGTGGATTGATCAGGGGATACAGCAGGGAATACAGCAGGGAATACAGCAAGGAATACAGGATACCATACTGGATGCCCTGGAGGAAAATATAGGCCGCTGCCCTGAGGGCCTGGTGAACAGCCTACGGGCTATACGAGATATTGATACATTAAAATTACTGCACCGCAGGGCGGTGAAAGCGAAAACAATTGATGAATTCATGCAGGCTCTTAACGAGGCGGTGCGGAAGAATAATTAGACGAACACAGAAAACGGTCGGACCCGGCAGGTGTAGAGTTGCCGGCGTTTTCTTTTACGTATACCTGGTGAGAGGGAGTGTTATTTGGGTAAAATCGGCAGAAATGACCCCTGCCCCTGCGGGAGCGGAAAGAAGTACAAGAAATGTTGCCTTCTCGTAGAGAGAAGAAAGCCTTGGAGTTTGGAAGAGGCTTTCAACGAAAGAGATAATCTCTAGACTCGGTACGATGGAAATTCATATTACTGAAGAGAATTTCCTCCGGGAAGTTGAAAACTTTTACTCCGCCTATGATTTGTCCGAAAAATGGTGGAAAACCAGCCATGTTACTGCAAGGGGCTTCGACCGGGACTTTCCATGGATGGCCGCAGTTGTCCTGTGGGAAAGGCTGGCCCCGCACATAATTAATTCCGAGAAGCTGAATGACATGATGCAGGAAGGGTACCGTCTTTGCAGCGAGGGAAAAGAGGACGAGGGTTGCCGGATCTGGCTGGAAGTGTGGGAGCATCTTCGCGTTACCGGCCGCGATTTCCCGGTGGTGGAAGGAGGCCGGCGTCCAGGGGACCCGGCGGTGCTGGTGGCCTCCTCCCAAGGTTCAACTCCTCTAAGGATTTAATCTTGTCCGGTTCCAGGCAGCTTAAAAAACGCATCCTGACGGTGCGGAAAAAACGTTCCACTTTACCCTTGGCCTGCGGAGCAAAAGGTTCGGTGTGCAGTAAAGTGCACCCCAGGCCGGCACAGATTCTCAAGACCCCCGTTGCCATTACGTCAGCGGGGGTCTTTAAACGTGCGTCTGGTGGCTAAAGTCCATTACAGGTGAGGCAGCACCAGTCTGCTTTTCAAGCAACGCCCGGTGTTCATTAGTTGTGTGACGGTAAAAAATCTGAAAGGTAGATTATTTGTAACCCCGGGAACCCTTTGCCAATGGAGCGGTCGTTAGTAAGAAAGGCCTTTGCGCCTGCTGCCCATGTGGTAATTTACGGAGCACTGGGTCTGTCGTTGGCCGCTGCTCTGGAAAGGGTGAGTAAAAGACGCTGGTTTTTAGCCGGGGTAATCCTGGTTCTGGTGGCCGCCCTGGACGAGTGGCACCAGACTTTTGTATCCGGCCGCACCGGGCGGGCGGTTGACGTGCTGGTGGAACTGGCCGGGTTTGTGGTTTTGGCCTTCTTATCCCGGCTGGCTATGTGGGTAAAAAAGCGGCTGAGATCTTCCCCCGGGTAAAACAGGGTAAAAATTCCTTTCGCGGGATATATCACCTGGCAGGGCGTGTAACTAATGGGCATCATGCTCCGTGATGGCCAAGCGGCAGCAAAGGGAAGGCGGGCTGGCCCTGGCCAATTCACCGGCCGCCGCATTTAATCAGGCAACGGCAAGCTTCTTGAAACCCTTCTGGACCTGATGTAAACTTTAACCATAAAGAATATAAGGAGACGGCTCGATGACTGAAAATCAGATCGACCATGACCGCCTGTTTAAAGAATTGCTGGAAACATTTTT
>NZ_FQUW01000039.1 GCF_900129285.1 Desulfofundulus australicus DSM 11792 | reverse complement strand
TTCCTGCGCATGCTGGCCCGGATGAAACTGGACCCGGCGCGGATGGAACTGCTGGCCGTTTTTTTCGAGACATACCTGAAGCTGAACCGCGAGGAAGAAGAACAACTTTACCGTGAATTGGGTAAAATGGACAAAAAGGAGGTTGACGCCATTATGCAGATGACCACCAGCTGGTATGAAAAAGGCCGTGCGGAAGGCCGTGCGGAAGGTCGTGCCGAAGGGCGTGCGGAAGGCCGTGCCGAAGGGCGTATGGAAGGGAAGATTGAAGCCAAGCAGGAGGTCATATGCAAATACCTGGCCCGCAGGTTCGGAGTTGATTCTGCCAGTGTGCAGGACAAAGTGCAGCAGCTGACCGACATGGAAACCCTGGACCGTGTATTGGAGCGGCTGTTTGCCGCCAACTCCCTGGAAGAAGCCCGGAACATCATATGGGAGGAACTGAGCAGAGCCACTCAGTGAGTGTATCTTGAAAAATTATATTCCCCAGGGCAGGCAGTTTCCTGATCAGCGGAAATAACAGGTCGGGTGTTGCAGGTGTCATGTAAAGTTCAAAAACACTGGGTGCGATGGCTGCTGTTTGTGCTCTGTTTTCAGCCATCGCCTGTTTTTCCAGCCAGCCTTTGCCGAGCAGGACCTGCGGCCGGAGATCTGGCGCCACACTGGCCTCGTGGAGCGGGTGCGGGAACTGCCGCCGGTAAGCTTTTCCTACAGCGGCCAGCTGGTGGACAGCCGCCGTGCCCCGGCGGATTTCATCCAGTTTTGGCTGCGTAAAGGGGCGCATGTGGTGATTTACGGGGCACTGGGCCTGTCGCTGGCCGCCGCCCTGCAGGGGCTGAACAGGAAACGCTGGTTTGTGGCCGGGATGCTCCTGATTCTGGTGGCCGCCCTGGACGAGTGGCACCAGACCTTTGTTCCCGGCCGCATAGGCCGGGCGGTGGACGTGCTGGTGGACCTGGCAGGGTTTGCGGTTCTGGCTATTTTCTCCCGGCTGGCTCTGCGCGTGAAAAGGCGTCTGGCATCCTCCGGGGGGTAGGGAAAAGATTTCCGGCGGGTGGGATATATCACCTGGCGGTTTTGCCTTACCCCGGAAGGAGTTTTTTCATGCCCGTTCCTGTTCTTCTTATGCTGGAGGTTGGGTTTCCATGATTGATCTGCACGTGCACATCCTTCCCGGTCTTGACGACGGCGCACCGGATCCGGGCGAGGCTTTGTCCATGGCCTGGCTGGCGGTGGAGGACGGGATTGAATCCCTGGTGGCCACGCCCCACATCAACGGCCAGTACCGCCCGGAGCGGGGTTTCCTTCTCGGCGTCGTGGAGCAGTTGAACAACCTTCTGCTCAAGTACGGGATTCCCCTGCAGGTGCTGCCCGGGGCCGAGTACCTCCTGGAGCCGGACCTGCCGGAACGCCTGGATCGGGGAGAACTGATCACCATCAACGACGGGGGACGCTGCCTGCTGGTGGAGCTGCCGGCCGCCTTTGTTCCTCCTTATACCGAGCGGGTGCTCTATGAACTGCAGCTCCGGGGGGTTACGCCCGTCATTGCCCACCCGGAAAGGCATGCCTCTTTCTGCCGCCGCCCGGAGCTGCTGCAGGCCCTGGTTTCCCGGGGGATGGCGGCCCAGGTTACCGCGGGCAGCCTGACCGGGATGTTCGGGCGGGTAGCGGCCAGGATGGCCTTTTACTTCCTGGAGCGCGGCCTGGCCCACCTGGTGGCCTCCGACGCCCATTCCTCCACCGGGCGCAAGCCCGTGCTCTCCCCGGCCCTGGCGGAGGTGGAGCGCCGGCTGGGGGCGGAGGCCGTGCGGAAGATAATTGACAACTCCCGGCGGGTGGTGGAGGGGCAGGCCCTCTCCCTGGAGCCGGCCGGGAAGGTGCCTGCCCGGGGGAGGGGCTTCCTGCGGGCGGTCCTGGAAAGGTTCCGGCGCTGAAAAAGGAAGGCACGCCGCCCTCCCGGCCGTGGTATAATGGTCGGGAGAAAAATATTTTACGGAGGAAAGATGATGTCCGGCATGAATATCGATTCCTGCATCCGGTGCGGTACTTGCTGCCGGAAGGGCGGGCCGGTCCTGCACCACGAGGACAAGGAGATCCTGCGGGCCGGGTACCTGAGCTACCGGCACCTGGTGACCATCAGGAAGGGTGAGCCGGCCTTTGATCCCGTCTGGGAGGAGGTCAGGCCGGTGGAGCGGGAGCTGGTGAAGGTGCGCGGGAAGGGTGGGGAGTGGACCTGCATCTTTTTCGATGAGGAAAACTCCTCCTGCACCATATACGAGCACCGCCCCCTGGAGTGCCGCCTGCAGAAGTGCTGGGATACGCCGGCGCTGGAGGGCCTGATCGGCAAAGACACCATCGTGCGCGCCGATATCATCAACGCCGGCGATCCCATCCTGGAAGTGATGGAGATGCACGAGAGGGAGTGCTCCTATCAGGAGGTGGAAGAGCTGCTCGACAGCCTCTCCGGGGGCGGGAAGAACCCGCAGGCCCTGGCCAGGCTGAACGAGCTGGCGCGAAAAGACCTGGCCATCCGGCTGTACGCCATCAGAGACCTGGGGCTGGACGAGGACTATGAGCTCTTCATCTTCGGCCGCCCCCTGTTCAAGGTGCTCGCCTCCAGGTTGTAGCGTGGAGGCGGGCACCCGCCCGGCCGGAATCTTTTTGTAAGGAGGGATACAGATGGATGACAATGATGACAGGCGGGTTGCGGGGAGTGATACGCCTGGAGAAAGGAGCGAGCCCGGAAAGGAAAAGAGGGTAACGGGGAAAATAATTGCCGTTTTACTGGGCCTGCTGGTTTGTGCCCTTATAGCCTGGCAGGGAATAAGCAGTTTAATGTTCAATCAAAAAGTTGAATTGCTCGGGCGGCATTTTCAAAGTGTACGGAAAAAGTTTGATCAACTGGGCAGTAATCAAGATGTAACTCTGGTGCAGGTAATTGAACAAATAAATAACATGAAAAAAGAAATTGAGAAATTAATGGCTGAATATCAAGATCTCAGTTATCAATACAGGTTTACTCTTTCCCTGCTTAAAAACACTTCACTTCAAAATAAGCTGGAAGCAAATAGTAAAGAATTGCAGGATTTGTTGGAGATTTGCGAGAAGTTAATGTCCCTGGTTCAAAGAAGTGAGCAAATTGATAAGGATCTGGCTGCATTTTCCGACTCAATGACCTGGAAGACCATTCTGGACAAAATGGACTCAATTATTGCTGAAAACAGGGAGATTAAATCAGAACTGGTCAAACTGGTTGTTCCTGAGCAGTTGGAATTTTACCAGAAAACTTTTGTTGAGGCTTTAAATGAAAAGGAATTATATCTGGTGGCTTTAAATGACTTTTTATATTCTTCCTTTAACGCCAATATAAAAGCGGAATTGGCTATTTCTACATATGAAAATGCGTACTTTTATTGGGAAATTGAGCAGGCCATCTCGTATGCCAACGAGGCCAGGGAGCTGCTCGGTCAGGCAGAGAATCAGCTGGCTGAAGCCGCAGTTCACTGGAAGCGATATAAGGAGCTGAAGGAAAAGATTAAGGAAGCAGATTCCGATGAGGAGTTAAAAGATGTAAATGTTAATTTTCTTTAGAGGTAGGAGATACCTACTGGATCTTGACACAGACACCCTGTCCAAAAAATTTTGCCATTTCCAGCTATCCGGTGGTTTAAGGGGATAGGTACTGTTATCCATAAGTTAGGATGGAAAAAGGGGAACGGGTCGAGTGCTTATTCTCTACCGTTCCCCTTTGCTTTTCTTACCCGGTAATATTGACCCCGGATTGAGGGCGGGTTACAGCAGCCCCAGCGCCCGTACCCCCTGCGCTACGGCCAGGCAGGTCAGGCACCCGGCGGCCAGCGGGATGAGCGCGCCCAGCACCGCCCACTTGATGCCCCCCGTCTCCCGGTGGATGACCAGCAGAGTGGTGCCGCAGGGGAAGTGCAGCAGGGAGAAGAGCATGGTGCAAAGGGCGGTCAGCCACGTCCAGCCGTGCTCGCCCACCAGGATGTTTTGCAGGGCGGCCAGGCTTTCCACCTCCACCAGGGTGCCGGTGGAGAGGTAGCCCATGAGGAGGATGGGCAGGACAATTTCATTGGCCGGCAGGCCCAGGATGAAGGCCAGCAGGATGAAGCCGTCCATGCCCATGGCCCGCCCCAGGGGGTCCAGCAGGCCCGCCCCCCGGGCCAGCAGGCTCTGGCCTTCCAGGCTGGTGCCGGCCAGGAGCCAGATCAGCGCCCCCGCCGGGGCGGCCACCGTGACCGCCCGGGCCAGCACAAAGAGGGTGCGGTCCAGGAGGGAGCGAACCAGCACCCGCACCGGCTGGGGCGGGCGCAGGGGCGGCAGCTCCAGGATGAAGGTGGCGGGTTCCCCGCGCAGGATGGTCCTGGAAAGCAGCCACGAGGCCAGCAGGGTGATCAGCATCCCCACCAGGACGAGCCCCGCCACGGTGAGGGTGGCGGCGAAAGGTCCCGCCGCCGGCCCGGCAAAGATGGAGGCCAGGGCGATGAGGGTGGGGAAGCGCCCGTTGCAGGGTACGAACACGTTGGTCAGCATGGCGATCAGCCTTTCCCGGGGGGACTCGATTATGCGGCAGGCCATTACCCCGGCGGCGTTGCAGCCGAACCCCATGCTCATGGTCAGCGCCTGCTTCCCCTGGGTGCCGGCCATTTTAAACAGGGGGTCGATATTGAAGGCCACCCGGGGCAGGTAGCCCAGATCTTCCAGCAGGGCAAAGACGGTGAAGAATATGGCCATGGGGGGCAGCATCACCGCCACCACCCAGGCCACGGTGCGGTAGACGCCCGTGACCAGCAGCCCGTGCAGCCAGGAAGGGGCGCCCAGCCAGGTGAGGAGTTCCGCCAGCCTCCCTTCTCCCCAGAACAGGGCCTTTGCCAGCAGCTGGGAGGGGTAATTGGCCCCCACCAGGGTGACCCAGAAGGCTGCCCCCAGGAGCAGGAACATGAGCGGGAAGCCCAGCAGGCGGGAGGTGAGCAGGTCATCCACTTTGTTTTCCCAGCTGCCGCAGGGGCGGTCCCGCCTGACTGCCCGGGCGGCAATGGCTTCCGCCTCCCGGTAAATTGTTCTCACGATGCGGTCCCTTATTTCCAGCGGGCAGTTTTCCCCTGCTGCGCCGGTGCTGGCTTCAGGTGGGGCAGTATTTAAACCGCTCACGCAGGACACCCCATTCCGCTGGTTCAAGGTATTGCCTTATGTTATCCAGAGTGCTCCGGTCGTTATCCAGGATTCTCATCGCCAGCCAGCGGGCGTTGAACAGTTCCTTGATCTCCCCGGGTATTTGCTGCTCTACCCGGGTCAGGGCATCTTCGATTTCCGGGTCGTAGACCAGGCGGCGCGGGGTGGGGACTATGCGCCCCCGCACCAGGTCGTCGATCCCGGCCTTCAGCTCGGCCACTCCCTGCCCGCTCCTGGCGGCCGTGGCCACCACGGGAACGCCCAGTTCCCGGGCCAGGCATTCAGTATCGATGAAAATATTTTTCCGGCGCGCTTCGTCCATCAGGTTGACGCAGACAATCACCCTGCTGGTGATTTCCATTACCTGCAGGACAAGGTTTAAGTTTCTTTCCAGGCAGGTGGCGTCGGCCACCACCACCGTGGCATCCGGCCGGGCAAAACATAAAAAGTTGCGGGCTACAATTTCTTCGGCGGAGTTGGCCAGCAGGGAATAGGTACCCGGCAAGTCCACCAGGATGTACTTATGGCCGCGGAAAATAAATGTGCCCCGGGCCTGGAGCACTGTTTTCCCCGGCCAGTTTCCCGTATGCTGCCTCAGCCCGGTCAGGGCGTTGAAGATGGTGCTTTTCCCGGTGTTGGGGTTCCCGGCCAGCGCAACCAGGGCGGCTTCAGGGTCCGGCTGGATGTTGAACATCTTACGCAGGTCGGTTGCCTGGGGCATAATAACACCTCGCTAGTGTTGCTGTGGCAGCGGGTGCGGGTGATTCCGGCGGGAAAGGTGCGGGTGAATCAAAGGGGGGTTACCAGCACCTGGCCGGCTTCTTCCCGGCGGAGGGCGATCAGCGCCCCCCGGATGCGGTAGACTATGGGGTCGCCCAGCGGGCCGCGCCTGACCGCCTGGACGGTTGTGTCGGGAACCAGGCCCAGGTCCAGCAGCCGGTATCTGATCATGCCCCGGGCGTTCAGGGAAATCACCCGTCCCCACTGGCCGGTGGGCAGCTCGGACAGCGGCAGGATCTTCTCCACGGCATTCCCCCTCCTTGCAGGATTTTTCCGGGGCGGCAGGTGGCCGGCGGCGGCCGGCACCCGGGCCCGCCCGGTTCTGTGTTTACTGCGTCCGGTTTTCTTTTCCCGGCGGTTATATATTACGGGTTTTAAGCGGTATTGGTTACTCCGCAGAAGAAGGAAAACAGTGGAACGGGCCGCGTTTTTCTTTCCCCCGGAAAATAAAAAAAGCGCTTCTACGCGCTTTTAAAAGAGCAGCTGTGTGACTGGTGGCGTTTCCGGATACTTGCCTTGTGCCGCTGGCGGGCGGTTGCTTTTCTCTTTTCAGGCGGGCAGCTCCAGCCTGGTAATGATGAAGTGCTTTTCCGACTCCAGGATCCTGGCCAGCTCTTCCTCATCGGCAAAACGCCAGAACACTTCTTCCCCCTCGAGCCAGGTTACCAGGTAGGGCAGCATGTGGGTCACCCCGCATTTTGTATACTTGTATACAGGATTCTTAACTTTATCTTAACAAAAAAATTCCTCCCCCGCAAGACCTTTTGTGATGAAAAAGACAATTCCGGCCATCTTCTTACATAACTTTTTTATATAAAAAACATTCCCTGGCGCGGGGATGGCTGGAGGTTGTCTTTCATGAACAGGGAAGAAATGCGCAAGCTGGAGGAAGCCGTGGAGGTAATTACCGCCAAGGCCAGGGAATTTGGCCTGGACTTTTATGATATGTTCTTTGAAATTTGCCCGGCGGATATTATTTATACCTTCGGGGCGTACGGCATGCCCACCCGTTTCTCTCACTGGACTTTCGGCAAGGCCTATCACAAGATGAAGACGCAGTATGATTACAACCTGAGCCGCATCTACGAAATGGTCATAAATTCCAACCCCTGCTACGCCTTTCTGCTGGAAGGCAATTCCCTGGTCCAGAATAAGCTGGTCATCGCCCATGTCCTGGCTCACTGCGATTTCTTCAAAAACAACGTCTATTTCAAGCATACCAGCCGCAACATGGTGGAGTCCATGGCCAGCGCCGCCGAGCGCTTCCGGGGCTACGAGATGAAGTACGGCCGGGATAAGGTGGAGGCCTTTTTGGACGCGGTGATTTCCATCCAGGAACACGTGGATCCCCATCACTTCATCAAGGCCGGGAGGGATAAAAAGGAAGAAAAGGCCGGGGAGGCCTGCGCCTGCAGCCGGGGCGGGAAGTGCGGCAGGCACCGGGAGGAGACGCCCTACGACGACCTGTGGGAGCTGGATGAACCCCGGTGCGCCGGGCATTGTGAGAAGCCCAAAAAGTTCCCTTTTGAACCGGAAAAGGATCTGCTGCTGTTTATCATGGAGCATGCCCGGGACCTGGAGGACTGGCAGCGGGATATCATCTCCGTTATCCGCCAGGAGATGCTTTATTTCTGGCCCCAGCTGGAAACCAAGATCATGAACGAGGGCTGGGCCACTTACTGGCACCTGCGCATTATGCGGGAGATAGATCTTACCGAGGCGGAAGCGGTGGAGTTTGCCAAGATGCACGCCGGGGTGATCCAGCCTTCCCGGGTGCGCCTGAATCCCTACCACCTGGGGCTCAAGATTTTCGAAGATATTGAGAAGCGATGGAACGAGCCCACCGAGGAGGAGAGGAAGAAATACGGGCGCCCCGGGGGTGAGGGGCGGCAGAAGATTTTCGAGGTGCGGGAGCAGGAGAACGACATTTCCTTCCTGAGGAACTACCTGACCAAAGAGCTGATCGAGGAGATGGACCTGTATCTGTACAAGAAGATGGGCCACGACTGGAAGATAGTGGAGAAGGATTGGGAAAAGGTCAAGGAGGGCATCATTTCCAGCCTGATCAACGGCGGCCACCCCTATATAGTGGTTGAGGACGGGGATTTCAACAAGCGGGGTGACCTCTACCTGAGACACTGCTACGAGGGCCTGGAGCTGGACGTGTTTTACCTGGAGAAGACCCTGCCTTACGTCTACCGCCTCTGGGGGCGGCCGGTGCACCTGGAGACGGTCATCGATAATAAAAAGGTGCTCTTCTCGTATAATGGGGAAAAGGTGAGCAAGAAGTTTATTTAAAGCTGCCGGGAAGCGACGACTAAAACCGGGGCACATCCCGGGAACTACTGGGCGGCCGCACACAGCCGCTCAGGCTGTCGACAAACTGTGAATGTGGCCGGTACCCGCCGAAGACCGGAGCCGGGGCCTTTCGGCCCGGCCAGCGAAACGACCTGGGAGCGACGACTAAAACCAGGGCATATCCGAAATACTGAGCGGCTGTACCCGGCCGCCGCTTCTTTTTTGGCGGGGCCCGGCCGTTTTTCCCCGGCTTCAGACGAAGTAGTCGATCCTGGCCCCGGGGAACATTTCCCTCGCCTTTGTCACCAGGGTTTCCTTTAAACGGTCCATTAAAGGCGGGGCGTAGACGTATTTCCCGTATCCGAACTGGCCGAACTTGAATTTCCTGTCTTCCTCGTCCATGGGCAGGCCGGTATGGGGGAATATGGATTTAATTTTGTTCCTTGCCCTGACGGTAAAGCGGTGGGTGATGAATTCAAAGGACAGGCTGCTGGTTCCGGGAAAACAGGCCCGGATCGTTTCCAGGAGTTCCGCATACTCCCTTTCCCAGCCCCGGTAGGCGATGACCGGGGCGATGATGAACCCCGTGGGATAGCCCGCGTCAAACACCTTTCGGGCCGCCTGCAGCCTCTGTTCCAGCGCCGGCGTGCCGTGTTCATAGGTTTTGATGACCCGGGCAGTGTTCAGGCTGAAGCGGATGGTGGTGTGCCCGCTGTGCTTTAAGTCCAGCAGGGAATCAATCCCGGTGAATTTTGTGGCCAGGCGGAAGCGGCCGTAATCCTGGGCGGCGAAAAAGAGGATGGTCCTGGCCAGCGCCCCGGTGTATTTTTCCACCGGAACCGGGTCGGAGGTGGCCGAGCCTTCAAAGGTGGTCACTTCCGGCTGCCTTTTCACTATGTAATCCCGGGCTTTATCCAGTATTTCTTCGATGTTCACATAGGCCCTGATGTAGGGTTTGCCGGGGAGGCTGCCCAGCAGGTAGCAGTACTCGCATTTTCCGGGGCAGGAAGTGGTCAGCGGCAGCTGGTAATGGGCCGAGGGCCTGCAGGTTTGAAAGTTGAGGGTCCTTCTCACGCCGAAGACCAGCGTTCTTTTGGCATCCCGGTAGCTTTCCTGCGGGTTCCTGCCGGGAATGCCGGTTATCCTGCGGGAACGGGACACCATCACCTCAGCATCGCTGTTTTTAAATAATTCCCAGAGCTGCCTGCCCAGGGGATATTCCAGGGCGTCCTGCTCAAAGATTACTCTGTCCGGGTGAAATTCCATAACAACCCCCTGCCGGTGCACATAGGTAAGCTTTATTTTATCCACCCGGGCCAGCCATAATTCCCGTACCTCGGCCCGCCCGCCCGGCGGGGCTTGCCGGGGAGTTTCATAAATTGCCGGGGTTGAGGTCATCCTAGCCTTAAAGCAACCGAGCTTCATTGGGGGTGGCGCCATTGCGTCCCATCTGGAAAGGTGCGGTCAGTTTCGGCCTGGTTTACGTGCCCGTTAAGATGTACGCGGCCACGGAGAAGAAGGATGTAAAGTTCAATTACCTGCATGAGAAGTGCAGGAACCCCATCCAGTACCGGCGTTACTGCCCCTATTGCGAGGAGGAGGTTTCCCTGGAGGAGCTGGTACGGGGATACGAGTACGAAAGAGGGCGCTATGTCATCCTGCGGGAGGAAGATTTTGAAGCCCTGCCCGGGGGAGAGGGGCATAACATCGAGATCCTGGATTTCGTGCGGCTGGAGGAAATAGATCCCATCTATTACGACAAGGCCTACTACCTGGCCCCTGCCGGCGGAGGGGAGAAGGTTTACGAGCTGTTGAAGCAGGCCATGGAAAAAAGCGGCAGGGTGGCCGTGGCCCGGGTGGCCATCCGCAGCAAGGTGAGCCTGGCTGTGCTGCGGGTGACCGGGAATGTGCTCTCCATGAGCACCATGTTTTATCCCGACGAAGTGCGGGACGCCGGGGCCATTGAGGAGATGCACTACCGGGTGGAGGTCCCGGAGAAGGAACTGCAGATGGCCGTGAATTTAATCGACAGCCTTACGGCTCCCTTCGATCCGGAAAAATACGTGGACCGGTACCGCCATGCCCTCCTGGAGTTGATCCGGGACCGGGTGGCCGGGCAGCAGGTGGCCGAGCCCGCCCGGGCGGAGGCGGCCAGGGTGGTGGACCTGATGGAGGCGCTGAAGGCCAGCATAGAAAAGGCCGAGAGGGAACGGGGCCGGCGGGGGGCCGGGGAGGAAACGGCGGAAGAAGCGGCGCCGCGGAAGGGCCGGCGGGGACGCAGGAAGGCGGCCGGGGAAGGGTAGTGGCGGAGAAGGTATCCCTGCCCCTTTTGAGGCCCATGCTGGCCGTGGCCTCCCGGCCCTTCGACAGCCCCGATTATCTCTATGAAGTTAAATGGGACGGTTACCGGGTGCTGGCCTACCTGGACGGCGGCACCCTGCTGCGTTCCCGCAACCTGCGGGATATCACGGCCACCTTCCCGGAGCTGCGGGAACTGCATAAGCACGTCCGCCACCAGCCGGCCATTATCGACGGTGAGATCGTTGTCTTCCGGGATGGCCGGCCGTCTTTTGCAGCCCTGCAGTCCCGGGGGCGGGTGGAGGATCCCGTCAGGGCCGGGAGCATGGCCCGGCGGTACCCGGCCATGGTGATGGCCTTTGACGTGCTCTACGCCGGCGGCCGCTCCCTTTTACACGAACCCCTGCGCCGCCGCAAGGAAATCCTGGCGGAAATGATTATCCCCGGGGAGCTGGTGCTTGAATCCGGATTCGTCCTGCACCGGGGGCGGGACTTTGCCGCCGCCTGCGCTGCCCGGGGGCTGGAAGGAGCCATGGCCAAGCGCCTGGATAGTCCCTACCTTCCCGGCCGCCGCTCCCCCTGCTGGCGCAAGTTCCGCCATACCAGGGAGGCCGATCTGGTCATCTGTGGCTTCCAGCAGGGGCGGGGCCGGCGGCGGCTGGGCGCCCTGGTGCTGGGTGCGTACCGGGGCGAAGAGCTCGTCTACCAGGGCAAGGTGGGCACGGGGTTCTCCCGGCAGGAGGAGGAGTATCTGCTGGAGCTGCTCTCCCGCCTGGTCATTCCCGTGCCCGCCCTGGACCTGCCGCCGGCGGAGGCCGGCCGCACCATCCCGGTGAAGCCGGTGCTGGTCTGCGCCGTGGAATACCTTGAGCTGACCGCAGAAGGCCTGCTCCGGCACGGCAGTTACCGGGGGCTGCGGCCGGACAAGTCGCCCCGGGAGTGCCGCCATATCCGGGAGTAAAAATTTTTTTTGGACTGTAACCGCTGCCGGGGCTGCTCCATAATATGGTATCAAATAGTGAAGGGAGGATTCCAGATGGGTTATGGTTTAAGCGGTGCCGGCTCCAATTTTGCCCTGATCCTTTTCCTCATCCTGATCCTGCTGTTCTTCGGCGGTGGATTTTTCTATGATGCTGCCAAATAAATCAGTTTTTAACCAGCCATGAAAAGTAACCTTTACTTTTCTTTATAAATTAACCAGAGAGGGGGGTATAGTATGGGCGGTGGTTCCTATCCGTACAGCCATTTCTCCTTCATCCTGTTTCTGATCCTGGTCCTGCTCTTCTTCGGGGATGGCATTTTCTACTGGGGTAATCCCAAGTAGAAAGTGGTGCTTCCCCGGGAGAATTACATGATCACAGGTAAGGGGGTCTAAAATGAGCGGTTCCTACTATTACGGCCATTTTGCCTTTATCCTCTTCCTGATCCTGGTCCTGCTCTTCTTCTTCGGCAGGGGACACTTTTACGGGGTAGAGGCCAGTTAAACAGTTAACAGCACAGTAAAGGGCTGCCCGGTGCAGCCCTTTCCATTTTAAAAAAAATTTTAGAGAAACTGGATGATGACGTTGTCGTTGCTGGTCTGGGGGGCCTTTTTCACCCGCACCTCCAGTAGCCCGTGGCGGTAAACGGCCGCGGCCGTTTCCGGCTTCACGGGACAGGGGAAGTTTACGGCCTGCTGGAATTCCTCCGCCGTTCCGGCGGGGAGCACGGTAATCTGGTTCCTGGTTTCCGGCAGCCTTTTAAAGCGGCGCCCCCGGATTTCCAGGCTGCCGGTTCGGACCGAGAGGTGCAGGTCCTCCCGCCTTTGCAGCCCCGGGATCTCAATTACGGTGATGATTTCATCCCCCAGTTCGTAAACGCTGGCGGGAACGGAAGATGCCCGCCCCCGGCGGTGATCGGGATCTTCCCCGTTCATTGCCGCCAGTTCCGCCAGGTTGAGCAGGGAGGGCTGGATCTTTTTGAGTATGTTTTCCCGGAGGTTTAAAAGCTGCTGCAGGAAATTGTTTTGCTCGTCGTTCACCGCCTGTCCCCCTTTCCCATCCTCTGGCCTCTTTGCGCCGCGGCCGGGGCCCGGTTACCGGATGAATTCCGGTTCCAAATTCAGATCGCCCACAGCCCGGGCTGAAAGATCGTACCGGTTAATTATGGCGATGTTCAGGTCGCCCACGTTGAAGGAACCCTGGTCGGCGGAAATGTCCGCTGAATTTTTGGGGGCGGAGATGTTGATTTCTCCCAGGTTGAAGGTCCCTCCGGCCTGGATTTGATTTATCTTAAAGGTGCCGATGATTAAAGGCATGGCCAACTCTCCCCGGATCTGTTTGGGGTCCGGGTACCCTTTCCCCCGGCGGCTTTCCCGGCGGTGGGGTGCCGTAAATATTCCCGTCACCGGAGTTCAGGGAACCCGGGCCGGCCTGGACCGACATTTCGCTGGTGGGCAGGCAGACCACCCGCTCGCCCACGATCAGCGTGCCGCCGGACTGGATGCTGTTGACTTTGATGGTGCCGATGATAATGGTCACCATATGCACCGCCCCGGTAAAGGCCTTTGTGTCAGGATATGTTTTGAAGGAAAATTTAGTTCCTGGCGGACATTTTTGTTTGGTGACGGGGTATCCCGGCGCATAATATGGTGAGGGGGTAAAAAAATGGACCGGTGGGTAAAAGATATTTCCGGAAAGTCCCTTTTTTTGACCAACCTGGACAAGCTGTTCTGGCCGCAGGAGGGGCTGACCAAGGCCCACTTGATCAAATATTACAGCGATATCGCCCCCTTTTTGCTGCCGTATATCCACAACCGGCCCCTGGTTTTGAAGCGCTACCCCGACGGGATAGAGGGGGAGGCTTTTTACCAGAAGGAGTGTCCGGATTACGCCCCCGGCTGGGTGGAAACTTTCCCCGTGCACCACGCGGAAAGGGTGATCAACTACATCATCTGCAACGATCTGGCCACCCTGCTCTGGCTGGCCAACCAGGCCTGCATTGAAATGCATGCAACAAATATTTGCCAAGAAGGGGTGATAACATAAGAAACCCCCGGAACGAAGCTTCTGAGCTTGTCCCGGGGGGAGAATTATTTTTTTTGCTGCTTCCGTAGCGTCCCTACTTGCATGTTAACAGCGATTTTTAACTCGCCCAGCCTGTTCAACATGGCTTCCCACGACACCTGGAAGAGATCTTTTAATTCCCCCACTTCTCTCATGTTTAATACCGGTGAATCAACTGCACTGTACACCCACTCTTTTGGCATCAGCAACTCAGATACGAATATATCGCACTCCCGGTCCAGAATATAAAGTTCTTTCTCCCCGAGCAGATCAATTGCCTGTCCCATCACTATGCGGTTTACGGGATATATTTCAAAATGCTTCAGGTAGATGTGGGCAAACTCGTGTGCAAAGGACCACCTGTCCCGGAACTCGTTTCCCGAAGGCGGGAGGAAGATTATATATTTCCCTCTGAACTTTACCGTGGTGGGTGCCTCCAGGTCGAAAGCGTACTCTCTCAATACCTTGTACTGCTCAAGTATTTCTTCAATGGGCACAGGAGGGCCGGGTATGGCCAGTTCTTTCAGCAGCATTCGGGCTTTAGCACGGGCATACCCGCGTCTGACGCTGGTAGGCAGCATGGACAGGAGACCCCCTTTATGTATTTCTTTTTTTCCGGAAAACGGGCAACGCAGAAAAGAACATATGTTTTATTTTTGCCGTATTCAAGAAAATTCCTGCCCAAAAAATCCGACATTTTTCGACAGGCTTAATCCAGCTTTCCTTCTTCCGCCATGGATTTGAGCAGGGTCTTGATTATATTGCGCTCTTTTGGGGACAGCTTCCGATACAAGCGCCTGATCATGAGAACCTCTTCGTATTCCTCACCCTCCTCCAGGGCGATGCCTGTAGGCTCGTCAGTTTTACCCAGCAGATAGTCGACAGAAACTCCCAGGTAAGCTGACATGTTGAGTAAAGTTTCTACGGAAGGGAAGGTGTAGCCGTTAAGAAAAGAATAGACGGTTTTGGGGGCTATCCCTGCGCCCCACGCCAGGTCGGTTACCCGAATGTCGCGCTCCTTGATTAACTGCCTGAGCCGTCTGGCGAATGGGTTCTTTTTGTCTTTGTCCCCGGACTTTTCTTTGTCCGGCTCATTGAATTCTTCAGTTAGTTCTCTGGCTGTTTTTCCGAGTTTTTCTCCAGCTCCCTCTTCGTCCTCCACTCCTATTTCTTCGGATTTCTTCTTGGGAATGTCGTTCCCTGCACCGCAGTCTCTGGCCCCGGGAAACTCTATTACCTTGTTTTCTCTGTTATCGTTCATTGAACCTCACCCCCCTTAATAAAAAAATCTCCCCACACTGGAATTTGGGGCTTGATTTTTTACCATAAGGTAAGTATAATTAGCTTAACTAATGTACTCCTCACGATGAGCAGGGCCTAATAGCGCCCTGAAGATGTAAAAAAGATGTCACAATAATGACCAACCATTACCCGCCTTAAATGGCGGCTTTATTTTTTGTATTCCCGATTATATCACAAAGAATACTTCCCGGTCAAAAAAAAGGGGGGGCAGGTTTGGAATATACAGGTACAGTTGCTAAATGTATCTACAGCGTTCCCGGTTTTACCGTATTCAGGTTCCGCACCTCTCAGGGAGAGTTCACCGCACTGGGTAAGCTGGACGACATCCGGGAAGGTGAAAAGCTCTACCTGAGGGGTTCTTTTGAGAATCATCCTAAATTCGGCAGGCAGCTCAAAATTGAGTCCTGGGAAAAAATAATACCCACCGACCGGGACGAGGCTGTAGAACTCCTTTCTTCAGGTATAGTAAAAGGGGTCGGACCTGCCACGGCGCGGAAAATAGTGGACGCCCTCGGTCCCGGTGCTGTCGAAAAAATACTGGAAAATCCCGATGTATTAAACAGCATTAAAGGGCTGGGAAAGAAGGCGCCTAAAATCGCCCGTTCCATCATGGAGACTTACTCCGCCCAGCGGGCGGTAAAAGAACTGGTCTCATTCGGGATGACGGTCAACGCCGCCCAGAAAATCTACAGGGCCTTCGGCCGGCAGGCTCCCGAGCTCGTGAAGCTGAACCCCTACTGCCTGACCGAAGTCGACGGGATGGGTTTTTTGAAGGCCGACGAAATAGCGCAGAAAATAGGTGTGAAGAGGGATTCCCGCTTCAGGGTGGAGGCGGGCGTTTTATTTATCCTGAACGAAGCTCTGTGGAAGGAAGGCCACACTTATCTCCCGGTTGAAAAGCTTTTAGAAAAAACCCTGGCCCTGCTCAACAAGGAATACGACTGCGTAACCAGAGAGCAGGTCCTGGAAGCGCTCAACCACAGCGACATCAAAGCGCACACCAGGGGAATATCGCTGGCCTGGGCCTACCGCTGCGAAAAGGATATCGCCGAAAACATCGGGCGCCTGCGCGGAAAACTTTCTGCCATTGACCCCGAGCCCGTGATTGCGTGCTTCGAGAAGGCGCACGACATAACCCTTACCCCCGGCCAGAGGGAGGCAGTGAAGATGGCCGTGAACAGCGGGCTTTCCATTCTGACCGGCGGCCCGGGCGTGGGCAAGACGGCCACCGTCAGGGCCGTCGTCCACGTGTTCGAAAAGCTGTTCCCGGGGAAGGAAATCAGGCTCGCCGCACCCACGGGCAGGGCGGCCCGCAGGATGGCAGAAGTGACGGGAAAACAGGCGTGTACAGTACACAGGCTTTTAGGAATCGACCGCTCCGGGAAACCCGCTTTCAACAGGAACAACCCTTTAGACTGCGGTCTGCTGATAATCGACGAGACTTCGATGATGGACTGCTTCCTGGCCAGAAACGTCCTGAACGCCGTAAAGAAGGGGACCAGGGTGCTCTTTGTGGGCGACCCGGACCAGCTCCCGAGTGTGGGACCGGGCAGCGTGTTGAAGGATATACTCTCCTCGTCCGTACCCAAAGTGACCCTGACCGAAGTATTCAGGCAGGCGGCCGAATCGCAGATAATAACCAACGCCCACCGGATCAACAGGGGGCTGCCGCTCCTGATCGACAGGTCCAGAACGGACCTTTTTTTCATCGAGAAGGACGAGCCGGAAGAAATCGCCCGGAGCGTAGTGACCTGGGCCGCAGGTCTTTCGCGCAAGGGGGAAGACGTGCAGGTGCTATCTCCCAAAAAAGATGGTTTCTTGGGCACGTGGGAACTGAACAGGTTGATCCAGGAAGCGGTAAACCCTGCGGGCAGGGAAATAAAATACGGGAACCAGACCTTCCGGGTGGGCGACAGGGTCATACAGACCAGGAATAACTACGAGAAATACGTTTTCAACGGAGACATCGGGGTGATAAAGAGGATCGGCAGCAAAGTCGAAGTGCAGTTCAACGGGGATGTGGTTCCCTACAGCTACGACGAACTGTGGGAGCTTGAACTGGCTTACTGCATAAGCGTGCACCGCTCCCAGGGTTCCGAGTTCGGTACGGTAATAGTTCCGGTGTCGACGTCCCACTACTTCATGCTGGCCCGCAATTTGCTGTATACTGCCGTTTCCAGGGCGAAGAAGAGGCTGGTTTTGGTAGGCTCCAAAAAAGCCCTGGCCATGGCGATAAAAAACGACAGTCCGGTGAAGAGATATACGATGCTCGGAGAGTTTCTTAACGCGGGGGGGACTTACTGGTAATGACAGTTAAACTTAAAGAATCAAGCTTTAGAGCCGCGAAACTCCCTGTAAGGGGAGTTTTTGTATCTGATTACGTGGAGTGGGCCTCACGGACCACAGATGCTCCCCTGCAGTTTCTCGTTGGGGGTGCCCTGTCCTGTATGAGCGCGGCGGTCGGCAGGAATGTTGTCTTAAACAACAGGCTGTACCCTAACCTCTGGCTGGCGCTCATGGGCGAATCGACGTTGCTGCGGAAATCCACCAGCGTTTTTCTGGCACGGACTTTGTGCCAGCATGCCGGCGTCAGCACCTTTCCGGACAGGCTCACCCCTGAGAGCTTTTACGAATCGCTGTGCAGATACCCGCAGGGTCTTTTCGCCCTGAGCGAACTCGGCGGGTGGTTGGGTTCCCTGAACCGCAGCTATGCGGCCGGATTTAAGCAAGACCTGACAGAACTTTACGACTGCCCATCTGAGTTCCGCCGGATGAGGAAGGATAAAAAAGGCAAGATCCTGGAATTCAGGATAACCAACCCCTATATATGCATCCTCGGCGCGAGCACGCTGGAATGGTTCGAGCAGCACGTCCAGGGCGACGATTCCAGTGGAGGATTCCTGCCGCGCTTTCAGTTCATCCTGGGGAGCCCGCGGGAACCGTACCCCATACCTCCAAAGCTGGAATTACCTGAAAAGCTGATCAATTTTTTGAGCAGCCTGGTAAAAACCAGAGGGCACATAACGCTGGATGAAAAATCAGGAGAAGCGTATGAAGCTTACGTGAACTGGTTCCGTAATTTCCGGGAGAAGCTCTGCGACGCGCCGCCCGAGCTGATACCTTACGGGGCGAGGATTGAGACCGTCGCTTTGAAGCTGGCGGTTCTGTTTGAGGCTGACAAAAAACCTGGGAAAGTACTGAATTCCCTGTCGGTAGAAGCTGTGGAGAGCGGGTGTGCTTATGCGGAATGCTTTTTCGAAAATGCCAGGGCGGTCATTGAACGGCTGGGGTTCAATAATTTCGAGCGGTTATGCCGCCGGGTCTATACGGTAGTAGAAAAAAGCCCTGGGATTACCCAGAGGGATATACTCCGGTCTGTCTGTATGCCCAAAGCCGCATTTGAGGACGTAATCACATACCTTCAGGATTCCGGCAGGATAGTTAGAATGATGTCCAAGCCGGAGGGCCGGGGGAGACCGACTGTAAAATATTACCCGTTATGACAGAATTATTTATGTCAGTAATTTCGTCAGTAAGCGGCACTGACACAAATAACCCAGTAATATCAAGGCTTCCCGGTATTTCGTCAGTATTTATGTCAGTCACGTTCCTGACAGTTATAACCCTTGAGCTGCAAGGGTTTGAGGCCAATTTAGGAATTGTGTCATTTTTGTCATTGTATCCCCCCCACCCCCAGTACCAATACTAATAATAATATACAATAATAGAAAATAATGGAAAAAAGTGATTTATGGGTATATAGGGAGGGGGGGGTGGAGTAAAAGACAAAAATCAACTGACAAAAATAGCTCAGCCCTACAGCCACAAGGGTTATAAATGTCAGAAGCCCTTACTGACAAAAATACTGACACAAATCAGATTTACCAGAGATGTTTAATATTGGTAAAAAGGTGGTGTCTTTTTGGTTAAAAAAGATCCTGTAGAAAAACTTTTTCTTGAATGCCTGGACGAGCTCGTTGAACTGTCAGAAGTGGTTGTGGAAGAATGGAGCAGCCCGGACGTAGTGCAGGAATACTTGCAGAACGTCGTAAACGGGTACTACGCCAGGCTTCAAAAGATAAAGCGGAAGAAGGAAACGGGACCGCTTTCAGACCTGAGCGCCCGGCTGTACTGCAGGCGCCGGGAAGAGCTGACCAGGCAGGAGCTGGCCAAGAAAGGGCTGCTTGAACCTCCGACGACTGAGTGATCGTCCTTGCACGCCCTGCGTAATGCGGCCATGACCGCCGGGCCCCTTGGCTTTCAGGCACCGGGCGGTCTTTTTCAGTTAACTGGCAAAAACTGTGTGTAATGTTCTTGTAATGCACGGAAGCCGTCAGTGACCCCACGGCTATAGCCGGGGGCTTGCCGGTGGTAAACTGGTAGACTTCCGGTTTAATCGTGGGGTGGGATGGCGGTACTCCCGGCAACAGCTGACTAGATGGCTTCCCGGAAGGGGAGCAGGCGCGCCGGGTGGACTGAGAAGCGGTCCGGGATGTTTCGCTAGTCTCGGGTAGCCGCGGCCGAACCGCTCAAGGCCGGAACCATAAGCGCATGGTCGGAAATCATGTGCGAAGTCCTCCGGGCAGCGTCGAAGCGACCGCAACCTTCGGGGCCGCAATCGGCCCTCCGAAAGGGGGAATGTTTTGTGGAAAAAGAAGTCAAAAAAGCGTGCGCGTTATATTTCAGCGACCGGATACCTGTCATCTCAAGAGATAGCAGGCCGCTGATGCCCTGTAAACCGTCGAAGGCGAAAAAGCTGCTTAATTCCGGCAAGGCCGAGCCCCGGTGGAGTAAGCTGGGCCTGTTTTATATTCAGCTAACCATCGAGATAACGTCCGAGTACAACGCAAACCAGTATTTCATCCTGACCAACGACCCCGGCTCCAGATTCGACGGCTTCGCCCTGGCCTGCAAGTACGTCCAGCTTCGCATTATGGCAATCATGCCCGAGTACGTTCATGAAAAGATGAAAAACAGGAGGGAGTTACGCCGTGCGAGGCGCTACCGCAACACCAGGAGGAGGCCGGAGCGTCCCAGGAGTCCCGGTCCAGACTGGATAGCCCCCAGCCAGCTGGCGAAAGTACTGTTCCGGTTGGCGATAGTCCGGGAACTGTGTAAACTGTTTCCGATAAAGCATTTCATTGTTGAAGATGTGAAATTCGACTACTACAACAAGCGGTGGGGCAAGTACTTTTCCATGGTGGAAATTGGGAAGGGGTATTATTACCGGGAACTCCGGAAACTGGGTACTCTTGTTCTGGTAGAGGGTTGGCAGACCAAGCTCTGGCGGGAGGAAGCCGGTTTGAAGAAGACTTCCCGGAAAGACGCATTAACTCCCGAATCACACGTCAACGATGCGGTGGCCATGCTTTTGGGTTTGGCCGGGTGCGAACCAGACGAAAGGGCACCGTTTTACATCCTGCGGCGGCCTGAATTTGCCAGGAGGAGTCTGCACCGGCAGAACTTTCAGAAAGGCGGAATCAGACCGAGGTTCGGGGGTACTTGCAGTGGAGGTTACTTCCGCAAGGGCGACTACGTGGAGGCGGAGAAAGCGGGGAAAATCTACCGTGGTTGGGTGTGCGGGCTGCCGACGGAGAAGACCCCACTGGTGGGCGTGATGGACGCCCGGAGAAAGCGCATTGGGCAGTTTATACTGTCAAAGGTACGCCTGCTGAGGCGGTCGGGAAATATTTTGTGGGAAAGGATTATCTGAAGGGGAAGGCGCCTCCTCCCCATGCCTGAAGGCAGGGGATTCCGGCGCCTAAGATTTTCGTTGACAGTTACCATTTAGTAATAAATCTTTCTTGACAGTTACCTTTTGGTAAGTTATAATTACCATAGTGTAATAAAACTGAGCCTTTTGTCTGGTGTGAAGAGAAGATTGCGGACCGGGAAAGGCGGTGGTTTTTTATTGCCATGAAAAGCCAAAAAAGATGTCACAATTATGACCAAGACCTGATAAATCAGGTCAGGGAAATGAAGCTGCAAGGTTTATCGGACTCACAGATAGCTAAAAAATTGGGGGTGGCGAGGAATACTGTAGCAAAGTGGAGGAAAATCTGCAATATAGGGTCCGCCCCGAGGGGGAAATCTTCCACGGTAGACGTCGACCTGCTGGTACGTCTGCATGAGAAAGGTTATACCGACGGGGCGATAGCGGAAATGATGGGCATTTCCCGCACACTGGTGGTGAAGGTTCGCAAAACTTTGGGTTTACGACCGAACCGGAGGAAGGGGGAGCGCGGTCCCGGCAGGTTGCGTGAAAATGTGCCGCTGTACCAGGAGGCGCGCCGGATTTTGAACGATCCTCTCACGGCCAGGATAATCTACGCGGCTGCGCGGGAGTATCTGAAAAGGGTCAGGAACGACGAAAACCTCACTGAAGAAGAAAAACAGCGCGCAGAGACAATCGCGTGGGCCACTACAATCATACACCCCGGAAATATTCTCCATCCAAGTCCTCCAGCATACACATCTCCAGCCGAAAAAACGAATATGACACACATAGAATACGCCCTGAAGTTAGAGCACCGGAACGACTTTGCGGGCGTGTGCGGAGCGCCGTCGCCTGTGCTTCTGGAAGCGGCCCTACAGATCAGGGGGACAGAAGAAGAGGCGGCGGCTCTGGCTGAATACGTGCAGTATTCAGGATATGTGAACACACATAAAACCGTAGCGGAAATAATGGCGGAAACCCACCGGTTGAATAAGAGACCGGAAGACATAGCTTACTGGCATGGGGTATGGGATGAGCAGGACATGAAAGCGCGGGAATGGGCGCCGGTGAAGGAAGGAAGGAGGATTAGAAGATGTGTTTACAGGATAAGCGAGAAACGGATCACGAACGGTAAGAAAGGTAAAGGAGGAGGGTACCAAAATACAGAAGCCCGGAGGGCGTATCTGGGAGCGATGGGGTACTGAACAGCCGGTTTGTCACCGGTTTTTTTGTTGCCCTGGACGCCTGCTGTTGCAGGCGCGGGGCCTTTTTTGTGGGAAACGTACAGATATTTGGGGAGGGCAAAGTTCATGCTGGAGAAGCCGGCGCGGATAACTGACTGGGGAACAATCGATTCGGTCCGGGGTGAGCGTTGCGAGTACTGCGGGAAGCCGGGTCTGGTAGAAGTGCACCATATCAGGCCCCGGAGTAAAGGAAGAAGGGATATCCGGCCCAACTTGATTTCCCTCTGCTGGAAGTGCCACCGTAAGGCTCAGGCACACGAAATAGACCGGCTGGAGCTGGTGCAGCTGGTTGCCAAGCGGGAGGGCATGACGCCGGAGGAAGTATGTTTGGCTATAGAAATACCGGTGCCGGACACGTTCCCGCTGCTCAAGGCCCCTGACGCCCGCGAGTGCAGTCTGGACGAGCTCCTGCAGGCGTACGCGGACGCCGAAAAAGCGGAACAGACGTGCCGGTGGGCGAAGGGCGAAATTATCGAGATGATGCGCTCGATGGGGTTGAGCTACCGGAAGATAGCGTCGCTGGTGGGCTGTTCGGAGTCCACGGTGAGGAAGTACGCGAAGACCTACCGGGCGTTCCCGGACGAGAGCGTGCGCGTGCCGGAGCTCAGCTTCGAGCACCACTGGGCGGCGGCGAACAGCTCCGACCCGGCGAAGTGGATAGCCCGTGCGGCTGACGAGCACTTGAGCACCCGGCAGTTGAGGAAGGCAATTCTGGAAGAAGAGGCCAGCAGTGAAGTTAAGGCGGCTGCGGGTGCTGAAGAGGAAAGGGAAGTGCGTGAAGCAAGGAAAGTTGCTGAAAAAGTCGAGAAAATTATCGCCCGGGGAGGACCTGGTGCTGAACTCCTGAGAGAGAAGCTCAGGGAACTGCTTGACATCTGACGATGTATTACGGGAAGGGCGGTGCGGCGTGTTTAAGGAGAGACAGTGCCCGGGATGCTACGGTTACCTTGATTTTGATGGTTCCTGTCCGGTATGCGGGGTGCGGGCGGGACATAAACGCCTGGTATTGGGCCGTGTGCGCAGGCGGCACCACCGGCAGAGGATAATCGCCAGGCGGCAGAACATCGTCAAGTACGTCTGGCGGGAGGCCAGCCGGTACTATTTTGTCACGGAAGACGGGGGATTCGGCAGCCCGCGATTTTACGATCTGCCGCCGGGAATGCTTCTGACTTCAGTCAGGAGATGAAAGGCGGCAAACATTTTTTGTCGAACATCCTTTCTGCCCCGGTCGGATTATGGCACAATTAACCAGGGAAGGGGGTGAAATCCCGGTGAGCAAACTCAAGAAAAACGCCAATAAGAAAATTGGTGCTCCAGGAAACGAAAAGTCCAACCTTCTGGTGGAGAAATTTCCGGTTGACCTGGGTATTTTCGAACCTCTCGCCCGGGAACTCCAGAGGGAAGCCGCCAGAGTTTGGAATACGGTCTGTAGTGTACACCGGACGCTCTACATCAGGAACCACGTCTGGCTGAACGAAGCGGGTATGGATGATTTTGTCAAGGGCAAATTCGACCTGCTTCACTCCCAGTCTGTCCAGGCCGTTGTCAGCACGTACTACGAAGCGTGGGAAAGGACCAGGGAGTTGAGAGAAAAAGGCCACACCGACTGGAGATACCCTTACCGGAAGAAATACTTCTTCACGGTCACCTGGAAGAGATCGGCCATAAAACACAGGGGAACCTATCTTAGGCTTTCCAACAAGCGCGGGGTGAAGTCGCTGGAGCTGGAACTCCCGGAACACTTGAAAGGCGCCGTCATCCACCAGGTCCAGCTTGTCTGGCACCGCAACGGGTACTGGCTGCACGTGACGGTGGAGAAACCGGCCCTGCCCGAAGTCCAGGGCGACGTTTATGCTGCAGCCGACCCGGGCGAGGTCCACGCGCTGGCCCTGACTGACGGCGAAGAAGCGCTGGTGATCAGCGGCAGGCTGCTCCGCTCCCTGGCCAGGCTCCGGAACAAAGAGCTCCGGAAGTTTCAGCGGGCCATATCCAGGACGAAGAAGGGTTCCCGGCGGAGGAAGAAGCTCCTGGCCGCCAAGTATAAATTCCTGAACTGGATAGAGCGGCAGATGGAACACATCCTGCACGCCATTTCCGCCATTGTGGTGCGCTGGTGCGAAAAGAGGAAAGTGAAGAAACTCTTCTACGGCGACCCATCCGGCGTACGGGAGAAGGACTGCGGCAGGAAATACAACCAGCGGATGAGCCAGTGGCCCTTCGGGTGGTTGAGAAAGTTGGTTGAGTACAAGCTGAAGCTCCGGGGCATTGCAGTTGAAAAAAAGGAAGAGCACGGCACTTCCGGCACCTGTCCGAAGTGTGCGGGCTACACGAAGCAGTCTGGCCGGGTCTACAAGTGCGGCAACAAGGACTGCGGCTTCACCGGTGTTCACCGGGACGTTGTGGGGGCTTCCGGGATTCTGGATGTGAACCTGAACGGGGAGTTCACGAAAGACCGTAAGCTGCCCGGAGAGGTGATCTACGTCAGACCGGTGCTGAGAAAGGTGAAGCAGCGCAGGAAAAAACATAAGACAGCCGCCTGAAGACGTATCTACGATGAGTAGTAGACGCCCCTGAACCGGGCCGGGCTGCGGCAACGCAGTCCTGTGGCCCGCTGAGTGGATGTAAGACCGTGCTCAGCACGGCATTCCATCAATGAAGCGGGAAACTCCTGATTGAAGGCGGAAGCTTTCGGGTCACCTGGCCTGGAATCTTCCGACTTTAGTCGGGAGAGGTTCAAGATGTTGTGGGATACGACAGCTACTGGAACCGCTCTGTTGATTGTCAATAGAATTGACCCACTATGTGCAAATAAAATTGACCCACTGCAGAATAAAAATAACCAGCATTGATGCCCCCTAATGAGACGAAAATTTTGCCTGGCTCACTTCGCTCGGCCTTGACAGGAGCCGGCAGCAGCCGGTGCAGGGATACACTGGCGAGGCGGCGGCGATGGGGAGCATGATGGGGTTAAAGAACCGCCTCGCTCCAATCCATTGTACCGGCTGCTTCCACCTATCAAGGCAGGCAAAATTTTCGCATTTCAAAAGGGAGCTCAGCTCAAGCTCAAAAGAGCATGAAGTTATGGTTTTCCATATTAACGGTTGCTTGCTGCTTTCAGCT
>NZ_FQUW01000038.1 GCF_900129285.1 Desulfofundulus australicus DSM 11792 | reverse complement strand
CCGCCCCATCTACTCTACCGTCCCTTGGCAGCCTGGGATTTCGCTGTGTTATGCCAGCTCATCCGAACGGTCTAGCCTCTTATGGGGTTCTTGTTCATCGGGCCGTGGTTTTGCCGCCGGCGCACCGATCCGATTCCACCTCGCGATGGACACCCTTGCCTTTGGCTAGCAGACTCGTGCTGCCTCGCCTGCAGTGGACTTTCACCACCAAGTTAACGCCCATGCCGGGCGCACATAAAAAAGCACCCCTTCAGGGTGCCGGAATGAAAACCTTTTAGCGCGCGGAAGCTACATTCAAACGCCTGCTCCTGCGCAACCTTTCCGGAATGACGTCATTGCGCAGGAGGTCTTCATAAGTTTCCCGCTCTACAATGATATCGGCCTGCCCGTCCCTGACCAGGACCATGGCCGGCCTGGGCAGGCGGTTGTAATTCATGGACATGGAGTAGTTATAAGCGCCGGTACAGCTAACGGCCAGAATGTCCCCGGGTTCAACCCTGGGCAGGGCAATATCCCATATAAGCATGTCCCCGGACTCGCAGCACTTACCGGCAATGGAAACCACTTCTTCCGCCGGTGCAGCAGCCTTGTTGGCCAGGCAGGCTTCGTAACGGGACTGGTACAGGGCCGGGCGGGGGTTATCTCCCATACCTCCATCAACAGCCACATACTTGCGCACCCCGGGGATGTCTTTTACCGCCCCCACGGTATACAGGGTGGTACCCGCGGGGCCGCTGATGGAACGCCCGGGTTCAACGATAACCCGGGGTACGGGAAGACCGTGGGCCAGGGCCTTTTCCCGGACGGCCCGCATAATTACATCGGCATATTCGGCAACAGGACGGGGTTCGTCTCCTTCAGTGTAATAAATCCCCAGGCCTCCTCCCAAATCCAGCTCAGCCGGCGCCCAGCCCGTTTCCCTGGCTACCCTGGCGGCAAAGTCCATCATTATCCCCGCAGCGTGGGCGTATGAGTCCAGCTCAAAAATCTGGGAACCGATATGGCAATGCAGGCCATGAAGGATAATGTTTTCCATCTCCAGGGCCCGCCTGACCCCGGCCAGGGCCTGACCGTTATCAATAACCAGGCCGAATTTACTATCTATCTGGCCGGTTTTAATATACTCATGGGTATGGGCCTCAACGCCCGGAGTCAGGCGTAGAATTACATCCGCCCTGGTCCGCATCTCACCGGCCAGCCGGTTGAGCATTTCCAGCTCATAAAAATTATCCACCATAAAGCGCCCTACCCGTGCTTCCAGGGCCAGACGCAGCTCCTCGCTGGATTTATTGTTCCCGTGGAAGTAAACCCGGGACATGGGGAACCTGGCCTTGATGGCAGTATACAATTCGCCGCCGGAAACCACATCCATTCCCAGGCCTTCTTCATCCACCAGGCGGCAGATGGCGAGGGTGAGCAGCGTTTTGGCCGCATAAATGACTTCGGCACCATATTTCTCAGTAAAGGCCCGGTAATACTCCCGGCAGTTCTGCCGGAATAATTCTTCATCCACTACATAAAGGGGGGTACCAAAAGTAGATGCCAGTTCCACAGTGTCACAGCCACCAATTTCCAGATGACCCCGGCTGTTAACGGTCATGGTGCCGTGCAGCTTCATAACAAAACCTCCTACCGGATTTAATCCCCTCAAATGTACCCAATGAGGCTTTAGCAAACTTATATAAGGCAAATAATAAGACGGCATCCCAGGCAAGGGGCCGTCCTATGCTCATGATCAAGCCTCCCCCTGGTGAGATAGCGCTCCACCCGGCAGCAGGGCAACCACCGGGTGACAGTCCGGCACCTGTTCGGTGACGGCCCAGCCCAACCGTTCCGGGCACCGGTTGAACTTCGGCGGACAACCCTTTCCCCTGGCTTCATTGAAAACCCGGTTTCTTCACCAGGATACTCTTGTTGCCCGCAACCTCTACCCCACCTCCAAAGGAGATGAGGCGTATTATATGCAATTTTGTCCCATTGTAACACGGCCATCGGGTGCTGTCAACAGCATCTTTCCCGCACCGAAAATTATTCCCTGTTTACCCCGGGAAGCCGGGCTAACGATCTGGCCAGTTCTTCCTCCGGCAGAGGATAATCCTCAAGCTTGCCGGCCAGGTAGGCGTCATAGGAAGGGAGATCCAGCAGGCCATGGCCGCTTAAATTGAACAAGATGGTTCTGGCCTCCCCGGCCTCCCTGGCAGCCAGGGCCTCCTGAATGGCACAGGCGATGGCATGGGCCGACTCGGGAGCGGGTACGATTCCTTCCGAGCGGGCAAACATGACGGCACTTTTGAAAACATCGGTCTGGTTAAAAGCCCGCGCCTCCACAATGCCATCGTGTACCAGCTGGCTTACCAGGGGGGAATCGCCGTGGTAACGCAAACCCCCGGCGTGAATTCCAGGGGGCATGAATTCAGCACCCAGGGTGTACATGGATAAAAGGGGCGTCAATCCGGCCACATCACCAAAATCATAAGCAAAGCGACCTCTGGTTAGCGTTGGGCAGGCGCTGGGCTCCACAGCCACCAGCCGCACCTTTGTCCCCTCCACCAGCCTGTCGTGGACAAAGGGAAAAGCAAGCCCGCCAAAGTTGCTGCCGCCACCACAGCAGGCAATGACCACGTCCGGGTAGTACCCGGCCCTGGCCATTTGCTCCCTGGCCTCCAGTCCAATTACCGTCTGGTGCAGCAGGACGTGGTTGAGCACACTGCCCAGGGCATAATTGGTATCCTCGCGGCCGGCAGCATCCTCCACCGCTTCACTGATGGCAATGCCCAGGCTACCGGGTGAATCCGGCTCACTGCTGAGGATTTTACGACCGGCAGCAGTGTGCTCGCTGGGACTGGCATAAACTTCCGCACCAAATATTTCCATCATGGAGCGGCGGTAAGGTTTTTGCTGGTAGCTAACCTTAACCATATATACCGTGCATTCAAGGCCAAAAAAGTTACATGCCTGGGACAGGGCCACACCCCACTGGCCTGCTCCCGTTTCTGTGGTCAGTCTTTTAATGCCTTCCTTTTTGTTAAAATATGCCTGGGGCACAGCCGTATTCAGCTTATGGCTGCCGGCCGGGCTTACACCCTCATATTTGTAAAAAATCCGGGCCGGCGTATCCAGAACTTTTTCCAGCCGGTGCGCCCGGAACAGGGGGCTGGGGCGCCACAGGCGGTAAATGTTCCTCACCTCTTCTGGAATTTCAATCCAGCGCTCCCTGCTCATTTCCTGTTCAATCAGGGACATGGGAAAGATTGCTTTTAAATCATCCGGCCCCACTGGCTTACCGGTAACCGGATGCAATGGTGGCCGGGGCAACCGGGGCATGTCAGCCTGGATGTTGTACCAGCATACCGGTAGTTCTTGTTCCGAAAGCAGAATTTTGGTTTCGCTCATCTCTTCTCTGCTCCTCCTGTTATAATTATTGCGCTCCGGGCGCACCCTAATTTACTTCGCCAGCATACGCTTAATTCCTGCCGGAAACCAGGAATACTGACATAACTGGAAAGACGAAAAGTGTTACCATGGCAGGAAGAAATGACCGGGTATACCCTAATAATCAAGGGGGAATCTAAAAGTGGCAGGTTAAAAACTAAAGGAGGTGCTTATTTTGATTCAGGGATGGTCCGATACTCCCAAAGGCGTTGAGGTGAGGCCCGCCGGCTTCAATGAGGTAAACATTATTTACAACGGTCTTTTAGCCAAAAGCGGTGCCGATCAGGTCTACCTGCACTGCGGGTTCGGTGATCCGCAAAACTGGCAAAATGTCAGCACCATTAAAATGGAGCGTACTCCCCGGGGCTGGGAGAGTACCCTGCGCATGCAGAACAGCCTGATGTCCTTCTGCTTCAAGGATTCCGCCAATAACTGGGATAACAATAATGGCTACAACTGGACTGTACGGGCATAACTGCAGGGAGGGACGGTTTTTAAATTAACCGTCCCTTTTTCATACAGCATTTCTTATTTCCTCATCCTGATACCCCAGGGAACCGGACCAGCGGCCGCAGCGGTCCCCCCAGCGGGCAACTGCTTCCCCTTCACAGGTAATCTCCACCACTTCACAGAGGTTGGGGCAATTTTCACAGGTAAATCCCCCAGCCTTAAAGTTGGTATCGGCCACACCGAATCCCCTGAAGCGAGTGCTGCCTCCACCGGCCATCTTTTCCCGGGCCAGGAGGGCCGCTCCCACGGCACCCATCACGTCGTAATGGGGGGGAACATATACTTTCCAGCCCAGCGCCTGCTCAAACGCCCGCCGCATACCGGCGTTGGCCGCCACCCCTCCCTGGAAAACAACCGGTGGAAGGATTTCCTTACCTTTACCCACGTTGTTCAGGTAGTTGCGAACCAGAGCTTCACATAAGCCGGCCAGGATATCGGGCAAACTGTAGCCCATCTGCTGCTTGTGAATCATATCCGATTCCGCAAAAACGGCACATCTGCCTGCTATGCGTACCGGAGCCGTTGACTGCAGTGCCAGCTGGCCAAATTCTTCAATGGGAATATTCAGGCGGGCCGCCTGCTGGTCCAGGAAAGAACCGGTACCGGCGGCACATACAGTGTTCATAGCAAAATCGGTTACCACACCGTTGCGCAGGATAATGATTTTGGAGTCCTGCCCTCCAATCTCCAGTATAGTTTGCACTCCCGGTACCAGGGTAGAGGCAGCCACGGCATGGCTGGTAATTTCATTTTTAACCACATCGGCCCCGGCAATTATGCCGGCCAGAAAACGCCCGCTGCCGGTAGCACCTACCCCCAGAATACCCGTATTTTCAGGCAGACGCCCGGCCAGCTGCCGCAACCCTTCCTGTAAGGCATTAATGGGTTGCCCGCGGGTACGCAGGTAAATAGCTTCCCTCACCCTGCCCTCCTCATCCAGAAAAACCAGATTGGTGCTTACGGAACCAACATCAATACCCAGATACCCCTTCATTGCACAACCACTCCCTTTCTCCTGGCCAGCAAGTCCACAAAAGCCTCCAGGCGGGTAACCAGCCCCGCTTCCCCGGACTGTTCATCCACAGTGATGGACAAAACAGGAATGCCCAGCTCATTACTTATTCCGGGTAACACGCTGTGGGCCACTATTTCGGGCATGCACGTAAAGGGGAGAAGCTGGATCACCCCATCATAACCCTGCCGGGCGTAAATAACCGCGCTGCCCACAGTTTCCTGCCCGTGTCCCCCCACAAAATGATTCAAATACGGGGCCGCCGCCCGGCAGGCTTCCTTGCGGCTGCGCTGCCCCCTCACCAGCCCGAGGAAAAGATGATCGTTAATCCACTCGCTTAAATAAATGGACCGGTCGGTTTCCACACCCAGGTAGCCCAGCTTTCTTTCCAAATCATAGTTAACGAAAGGCTCCAAAAGGGTAAAGATTTCCCCTACAATCCCCACCCGCAGAACCGGCCGGGGCTTCACGGCTACCGCGCCCATAATCCTGCGCACTTTTTCCCGCACTTTCGGCAGATCCTGCGGGTCCCTGGCTGCAATAACCTCCTGCAGGGCCCGCTTAAACGCCCTGTCCGTGCTGCCCCTTTGAACTTCCCGTGGGCGCAGAAAGTGGGCCTGTTTTTCCAGGTCGTCCACCATCCGGGCTTTTTGATAACCAAAATAAATGCCCTTTATAACTTCACGCCATGAATTGTGGCCGGTGATATACTTGATCTTGGATAACAGTTCCCCGATGTGCTTTCGAGGCGGTTCCAGCACTACCAGGCGGTAATTGTAGCCCAGATCTTCCAGGATGGCGTGTTCCACCTGGGCGTAATAACCAAAACGGCAGGGGCCGCACCCGCCGGCCATGAGAATGGTATCCGCTCCCTGTTCCGCCGCTTCCATAAAATTACCCAGATTCAATTTGAGAGGAAGACAGGCAAATTCCGGAGCATGCCGGGCACCCAGGGTCAGGGTGCGCTTGCTGGTGGGCGGGGGCACCACCACATTCACCCCCAGATATTCCAGCATGGCTGACAGGCATATCCACATATGTCCCATATGAGGAAAAGTAACTTTCATCTCCCATTCCCTCCCACCTGGAGAAGCGGCCTGCGCCTCATCATATCCAGAAAAGCCTCCAGGCGGGTTACCACCCCTGCTTCCGCCGAGTGTTCATCCAGGGTGAGGTTGAGAAAGGGTTTTCCCCGCCTTTTCACCTCCCGGGAAATCAGTTCCCCGGTCAGGGAATCCGGACCACAGGCGAAGGATGCCACATGGATGATACCGTCCACATCCGGTCTTTGCAGGTAATGCCAGGCGGCACCAATCATACGCTGGCCCAGGCTCCAAAAGAGGTGCTTGGGCAACCTGGCAGCATGTTCGCGGACCAGGGTTTCCGGAAGATTATCAGCAGTGCAAACGTGCACCCCACTCCGGGCGAGCCTGGACAGGAGATTCATGCTGATATAGGGATCGTAAATATTGTAAGGATGACCAATTACAGCCACCCGGGGCCACCCGCGAGCAGGCTCCCGCTGTTCTTCTCCGGTCCCCCCGGACAATGCTGCCCGGGCTTCTTCCGGGAAAAACCCATTTTCCAGCAGCTGTATATAGCGGGCCTGAACCTGCTGGGCCCGCCTGCAGGCAAGGTAAATAGCAAACCGGTTACTGGTGAAGTTACGACCCAGGGCAGAGAAAAAGGGATAAAGGCTGTCCCTGCGGTACAGGTTGAGATCCGCTTCAATAAGGGGTGGCAGCCCGGAAATACCCTGCCTGACCATGTCGGGAAAACCAAGGAATTTGGGGCAGATATATTCCCGCCGGGCGATACTTACCAGGCGGGGCAGGAAAAGGACATCCACCCGGTCTTTCAAATCAATTATGTGCCCGAAGGCCACCCTTACAGGCAGGCAAACATCATCGCCGGTGTGCCGCAGGCCGGATTCTAAAATTGTTTTCGTGGTTGGCCTGGAAATGACCAACTCCAATCCCAGGGCTTCAAAAAAGGTACGCCATAAAGGTATATAGTAGTAATACAGTAACGCTCTGGGAATGCCTATTTTCAAGCTGCCGCTCACTCCTTCCCAGTTTTAACAACTTTTATTATGACCCGCCGGACAAAAAATAAAACAGTCCCCGGCCTGGGGACTTACTTAACGTTTTCGGGCCGGTTCGGGTACACTCTGTCTGTATTTGTCCCGCGGTTTTAAGATGCTGGGCCGGATGTTGTCCACCGGCACAGGGGAACGCACCAGCACCTTTTTCATCGCCATCCAGTTAAAGGGAATCAGGGGCCACAGGTAGGGAACCCCGAAAGATCTGGTAGCCGCCAGAAAAGCAAAGGTGATCAGAACGGCGAGGATAAAGCCGGGCAGGCCGGCCACAATCACCGCCGCCAGCAAGAAAAGGCGCACCAGGCGATTGGCCTGGGAAAGTTCGTAACTGGGAGTAAGAAAGATCCCCGTGGCGGCAATCGCTGTATATAAAATTACTTCCGGAGCAAATAGACCCACGGACACGGCAATATCACCGATGAGCAAGGCAGCAATCAAGCTTATGGACACCGACAGGCCCGTGGGGGTATGAATGGTGGCCAGCCTGACCATATCCACGGCAAACTCGGCAATAATAAACTGCAATACTAGAGGAATGGCCCCAATCTTCTTTGGACCAATGAATTTTAAAGCCGGGGGCAGTAACTCGGGGTGAAGGGCGGCCAGCAACCACAGGGGTAACAGAAATATGGATATGGCCACGCCCACAAAGCGCACTGTCCGCAACCATACGCCCACTGCCGGGCTCTGGCGGTATTCCTCGGCATGCTGCAGGTGATGAAAGTATGTAGCGGGGAGAATGGCCACACTGGGGGAAGTGTCCACCAGCACCAGGACGTGGCCCTCCAGCAGGTGCATGGCCGCCACATCGGGCCGTTCGGTATAACGCACCCGGGGGAATGGATTCCAGTAACTACCGGGTGTTATTAATTCCTCCACCGCTTTTTCCGCCATCGGCAGGCCGTCAATATCGATGCTTTTAATTTTTTCCTTCACGCTGTCCACCAGATCAGGATTGGCCACATCCTGCAGAAAGCAAACAACTATATCTGTTTTGGACCTGTTACCTGCCTGGAGGATTTCCATCCGCAGCCTGGGATCCCTGAGACGACGGCGAATAAGGGCCGTGTTGTAAACCAGCGTTTCGGTAAAACCATCACGGGAACCCCGTACCACCCTTTCCAGATCCGGCTCCTCGGGTTGACGAACCGGGTAAATCCGGGCATCAATTATAATGGCCTTTTCTTCCCCGTCAATAAGCAGTGCCTGGGGACCGGAAAGTACCTTTTCCACCACATCCTCCAGGTACCCCACCTCGCTGACCTCGGTATAGGGGACATGGCGGTAGAAAAGCTTGCGGAAGGTATTGATGGTCATACCTTCACGCTCCAGCTCGGCCAGGTGTTCCAGGATAAGGGTAAAAATTTGATCGTTGGTCAGCCCGTCCACAAAGACCAGGGCCGCCTTTACCCCACCAATGTTCAATTCACGCAGGATAATATCAAAACTTTCCCCTATACCCAGGGCCTTTTTCAGGAATTCCGTGTTTTCCTCCAGCCGTTTTTTCACCGGCGTTTTATTGCCGTTAGCCACCGCCTGTTGACCTGTATCTGCCATTTGCTGGGTCATAAAATCCACTCCTATCCTTTTGGTCGAAAAGCCAGAGCCGCCAGGTAACCAAAAACGACTGCCGCAGTTATGCCGGCCGCGGTAGCGGCCACTCCTCCGGAAAATGCTCCCAGAAGTCCCTTTTCCTGCACCTCTCCGATGGCCCCCTGTGCCAGCAGGTGGCCGAAGCCGCTTAAGGGCACCGTCGCTCCAGCCCCGGCCCAGTTCACCAGCGGCTGGTATAACCCCAGGGCGCTTAAAATAGCACCCGCTGTGACAAAACCCACCAGCACGTGAGCAGGGGTAACCTTATGGCCGGTCAGGTCCATCAGAAGCTGGGCAATCACACATAACAAACCACCGACGATGAAGGCTTTCAAAAACATCATGCTGTAGCTCACCGTCCTTCTATGACTACGGCATGGGCAATGCCGGGAATGGTTTCTCCCTGCTGGTAGCTGCAAAGGCTGAGCAGGGCACCGGTGGCCACCCCCAGGATGCGCTTTAACCGGCCGGCCTTAATTTCCTGGATCAGGTAACCACAGGTAACTACACCGGCACAGGCACAGCCGCTACCTCCCGCATGGGCATCCTGTTCGGGAGAATAAATTAAGATCCCGCAGTCACTGAACCGGTCGGAGATGTCGTAACCCTTTTGCTGCATCAGCTTAAGGGCCAGCTCCCTCCCGTAGGTCCCCAGATCGCCGGTGATAAAAAGGTCGTAGTAGGCAGGCTGGCGCTGGGTATCCATCAGGTGACGGGCCATGGTGTCGGCGGCTGCCGGGGCCATGGCCGCCCCCATATTCATAGGGTCGCTCTGACCCAAGTCCACTACCTTGCCGATGGTGGCATGGGTAATTACGGGCCCATTACCCTGGCGGGCCAGCACCGCTGCTGCTGCCCCGGTTACTGTCCAGCTGGCATACAGGGGGCGCTGGACACCCTGTTCTGTGGGATAACGGTACTGCCTTTCAGCCGTGGAATTATGGCTGGATACCCCTACCAGCACATAATCGGCAAAACCACCATCAATGAGCATGGCCCCCAGGGCCAGTCCCTCATACATGGTCGAACAAGCCCCGTACAGGCCCAGGAAGGGAATACCCAGATCCCTGGCGACAAAATTTGCGCTAATGATCTGGTTCAACAGGTCGCCGGCCAGCAGGCAGTCTATGTTCTGCGGCTGGAGGTTGGCCCGCTGGATGGCGTTCTGCATGACTTCCTTGAGCATACGCCGTTCCGCTTTTTCCCAGGTATCCTCCCCGTAATAATTATCCTCCACCACTTTGTCAAAAGTATGTCCCAGAGGCCCCTGGCCTTCCTTGCTTCCCACAATAGTGGCCGTAGAAATAATTACCGGTGGATTTTGAAACCACACGGTCTGCAGACCGTTCTTTTTGGGTGCCGGCAAAGGTTTCACCTCCTACCGGAAGAAATAATACAACAGTGCTACCAGCCAGGCCGTGACAATGCCAAAAACAAGCACCGGCCCGGCAACGGTGAAAAGCCTGGCTCCCACACCTAAAACAAGCCCTTCTCCCCGGTATTCCATGGCCGGAGCAACCATGGAGTTGGCAAAGCCGGTGATGGGCACGATGGAGCCGGCGCCGGCAAACTTGGCTATTTCATCATAAACACCCAATCCTGTAAGCAGAGCCGCCAGAAAAACCAGTACCGTGGAGGTAGCGGCTCCCGCTTCCGTTAAAGGGAGCCCCCGCCCCTGGAAAAAGTTTAAAAGCAGTTGCCCTAAGACACAGATCAAACCACCGACAACAAAAGCCCAGAAAACATTGCGCCCCACGGTTGGCCGTGGCTGAACTTCCTGGACCATCTTCTGGTACTCTCTTTTCTGTATTTCCAGAGGCTGGGAATCCTTGACCTCGGCCATCCATTTCACCTCCGGTTGTTATAGTTTCCCTGCCTCCTGACGATTATGCGCCAGGAAAAACCTCCCCCGGCCAGAAAAAAAAAGGACACCGGCAGGTGTGTCCTGTTTCTTAAACCAGAAAAAGAATTAAATTTAATTTCTATTCGGAAAAGTACGGATGCAATTTTCACTTTGACTTATTAACAAAGTAATCCTTATATTTCTCCCTCAAAACGCTTTTCTTAAATTTCCCCACGCTGGTTTTGGGAATTTCATCGATAAATATAACCTCATCAGGTAACTGCCATTTGGCAAACCCGGGCGCAATAAAATCCAGGATTTCCTTACCCGATACCTGCCCCCTGTATTCCTCTTTTAGAACGACAAAAGCCAAAGGCCTTTCCTCCCACCTGGGATGATAAATTCCCGTTACTGCTGCCTCAAGTACCTTTGGATGCCCCATGATGGCATTTTCCAGGTCCACTGAGGAAATCCACTCCCCACCGCTCTTGATCAGATCCTTGACGCGGTCCGTTACCTTCAGGTAACCATCAGCATCTATGGTACCGGCATCCCCGCTCCGCCAGTATCCATCCGTAAAAGCTTCAACCGTCCGCGGGTCATTGTGATAACAGCCCGTAATCCATGGACCGCGAATTAAAATTTCACCGGACGATTTTCCATCACGGGGCAACTCTTTACCCTCGGGGCCTATAATTTTGACATCCAGTCCTGTAACCGGTATACCCTGTTTGCGCTTCAGTTCCCACTTTTCTTCATCTGAAAGTTTATCTTCCAGATCCGGTTTAATCAGATTAAAAGAACCAGAGGAGTTGTCTCTGTAGCACCATAAGCATGAATTATTTCGGCTCCGGTTAACTCCTTCCACCCCCGCATCATGGCCAGAGGCGGTTCCGTCGCCCCGGATATCAGACGGGTACCTCCAAAGTCAGGTTTTTCCTGTAAAGTTTTTATATAATTGAGCATCGGCATAAAAATGGCCGGCGCCCCGCAACTTATTGTCACTTTTTCTTTAACCATCAATTCAACCAGCGAACCCACGTCATCTATCATATAACGTCCCGGCAGAACAATCTTGGCACCCATAAAGGTGGCCGAAAAGAAGAACCCCCAACCCTGGGCATGAAACATAGGCACCAGCTGCATAAAGCAATCCTTCCATGACATACCAGTATAACAAATGCATTCCATAGTGTGAAGGTAGATACATCTGTGAGAATAATAAACTCCCTTGGGTTTCCCGGTGGTCCCTGTGGTATAACAGGCACTGTAGGCGGACGTTTCGTCAATCATCGGCCAGTCAAAATCCGGCTCTGCGCACCACCCCCGTTCGCAGGTCGGCGCCGGCGCAGAACCCGCGTCCCGCCCCTGTCAAAACCATGCACCTAACGCCCGGGTCGCCCTGCACACGAAAAAGCGCATCACGCAGTTCGGCGACCATTTGCCTGTTGATGCTGTTCAAGCTGGCAGGCCGGTTCAGGGTCACCGTGGCCACGCCTTCGTTCACTTCAAATAAGATTGTTTCGTACATGTACAAACCTCCCATGTATTGTAGCGTACTCCAAATTAAAGGGCAGTGGCTGGCTTCCGCCCCGCTTTCACACCTTAAGGTGCAAAGTGCATGCCTGAGAACAGAGGCCGGAAAACCGGGTTGAAAATTCTGCGATCTAAACCGGCAACCGTCCCGTTTTCGGTACATTTGTCCTGTTTTCGGAACAAGATAACACCCCCGCAGGAAGGGAACAAAACGCCTCTGCCCCCGGCAAGGCACTGTGCACGCCCCGGTACATCGATTTGTAGCGGTACCGGTGACCATACCGGGTAAACAAAGGGTTGGACGGGACGCTGGCCGGGATGGGGGGACCGGTCGCCCGGTTTTGGCATGCAATTTGCGTGTAGAATTTACGAACAGGAAGTTTGCATAAGCCTGATTGGAATTAACGTATTAAACAAATAGCCTGAACAAAAGGAGGTTGAGCAATGGCAGGCATAACCGCCTACGGCGCTTATATCCCCTTCAACCGCCTGGATCGCCGGCGCCTGACCGAAGCCTTTGGCGAGCCGGCACCTCCAGGGGAAAAGGCCGTGGCCAATTACGACGAAGATAGCGTCACCATGGCCGTGGAAGCCGCCCGGGACTGTCTGAACGGCCTGTCCCCCGCAGCCCTGAGCGGTGTTTATTTCGCCACCACCACCCCTCCCTACCGGGAAAAACAATCGGCCACCACTGTGGCCGCTGCCCTGGATGCTCCGGAAAATGTACGCACTGCCGATTTCACTTCCACCCTGCGCGCCGGTTCCACCGCTTTGCTGGCTGCTGCAGATGCAGTCAGGGCGGATGGCGGCAGCGTACTGGTGGCGGTGGCGGACTGCCGGCCGGCGGCAGCCAAAGGGCATTTTGAGCAGCTGTTTGGCGACGCCGCGGCAGCTTTTGTGGTTGGAACGGAAAATGTGCTTGCCGAAATAGAAGGGTGGTGCAGCGTGGCGGGGGATGTGCTGACCCAGTGGAGGGAGGCAGAAGATCGCTACGTGCGTACCTGGGAAGAACGGTTCATAACATCGCGGGGTTACGCCCCGCTGGTCACCAGGGCTCTTGCCTCCCTGGCAGCAAAGCTACAACTAACCCCTGCGGATATCAAAAAAATCGCCCTGTACGCGCCCTCACCCCGGTACCACACAGGTATGGCCCTTGCCCTGGGCTTCCGGCAGGACCAGATCCAGGACGGCCTTTTTGACAGGGTGGGCCTGGCCGGGGCGGCTCACGCACCCCTTCTGCTGGCCGCTGCTCTGGAAGAAGCCGAACCGGGCGACCGCATCCTGATGGTAACCTTTGGCGAAGGCGCCGAGGCCATTTTATTCAGGGCTACGGAGAAGATAAAGGACTTTTCACCCCGCCGTGGGGTCAGCGGCCACCTGGCCTCAAAGAAAAATACCATGAACTATCTCACCTACCTGCGCTGGAAAAATATGCTGGATTTCGAGCCCCCCAGGCGGCCCGATCCGGATCGTCCCTCGGTCCCGGCCATGTGGCGAAACGCCAGAAGAAACCTGGCCTTTTACGGCAGCCGCTGCAATCGCTGCGGCACCCCGCAGATCCCCGCCCAGAGGGTCTGCGTACACTGCCAGGCCAGAGATGAAATGGCTCCCTACCGCTTTGCCGATCTCAGCGCCCGTATAGCCACTTATACCATCGACCACCTGACATTTTCCCATGACCCCCCTGTAGTATTTGCCGTCGTTGATTTTGAAGGGGGCGGGCGCCTGCTCTGCGAGATGACCGATTGTGACCCCGGCAGGGTGGAGATCGGCATGGAGGTGGAGATGACCTTCCGCCGGCTCTACCGGGCGGGCGGCATCCACAATTACTACTGGAAGGCCAGACCCAGGAGGTAAAGGAGGGGGAACATGAGCATTAAAGATAAAGTGGCCATCATAGGTATGGGCTGCACCAGTTTCGGTGAACACTGGGACAAAAGCGCCAGCGACTTGCTGGTGGAAGCCGCTTATGAGGCCCTGGAAGACGCAGGGCTTGAGCCCCGGGACATTCAGGCCTACTGGCTGGGCACATGTGCTTCCGGCTGGGCGGGGATCAGCCTTTCCGAACCGCTAAAAATACAGTACAGGCCAGTAACCAGGGTGGAAAATTTCTGCGCTACGGGCACCGATGCTTTCCGGAACGCCTGCTATGCCGTAGCTGCGGGAGCCTATGATATAGCCATGGCTATCGGGGTGGAAAAATTAAAGGATTCCGGCTATAGCGGGCTGGTCATCACCCCGCCGCCGGGTGACGGCACCGCTCCAAACTACTCGGCACCGGCTGCCTTTTCCCTCCTGGCGCCGGCTTACTTCAAAAAATACGGCCTGGATCCGGAAACGGGGAAACTGGTTCTAGCGCGCATCGCTTACAAGAACCATAAAAACGGGGCACTGAATCCCAAGGCCCAGTTCCGCCAGGAAGTGCCTCTGGAAAAAATTCTCAATTCGCCCATCGTAGCCGCTCCCCTGGGTATCATGGATTGTTCCGGGGTGGCGGACGGAGCTGCCGCCGCTATCATCGTCCGGAGCGAAGATGCCAAAAAATTTAAAAAAGATCCGGTTTACGTCAAGGCCATCTCGGTGGTCTGCGGGCCCGGGCACGGTGCTCTTCACCAGGACTTCGACTTTACCTCCATCAGGGAGACCTATTATGCAGGTCTGGATGCCTACCGTCAGGCAGGTATTACCAACCCGCGTAAAGAAATCAGTATGGCTGAGGTTCATGATTGTTTTACCCCGACGGAACTGGTCATTTACGAAGACCTGGGTTTCAGTGAGCGCGGCAAGGCCTGGCAGGACGTGCTGAACGGCGTCTTCGATCTGGACGGGGAGCTGCCCGTCAACCCCGACGGCGGACTCAAGTCCTTCGGCCACCCCATCGGCGCCAGCGGCCTGAGAATGCTCTACGAAATGTACCTGCAGTTAAGGGGCCTGGCCGGACCCAGACAAATTGACAATCCGAAGCTGGGGCTGACCCATAACCTGGGAGGGTTCCCCTGGGAAGCCGTTTGCTCGGTATGCATCGTGGGTAAAGAGACGGGCTAGGGGAGCGTGAAGCAGTTGCAAACCCTGCTGGTAAACAGCCGTTACTGCCCGGTGGCAAAGCGCGAAGTCCGGGTGGAGGAAATTTACCTCCTGGAAGGCACGGCAAGCTGCCAGATTGATATACGCCTGCTGTCCTGGCGCTGCCTGTATGAGGATCTCTGTCCGGAAAAAGCATCCTGCCCCTTACCGCTGGAATACGCCTCCACCGGTGAAAAAACAATGTTCGACCGCTAGCGGAAAATGTCGTTCACAGGAAACCGGCAGTCCAGTTTATGGCGACCGGCAAAATTGAAAGGAGGTGAAAAAAGTGAGCAGCCGTGAAAACCTGGTGGGCCGGGAACTCTGCCGTTTCACCTATCTGGTAGAAAGGGGTAAAATCAGGGAACTGGTCCTGGCCATTGGCGACGACAACCCGCTGTATACCGATCCAGAATACGCCCGCGCCCGTGGCTACCGGGATATCATCGCCCCGCCCACCTTCGGCACCTGCATAGACCTGTGGGGCGGCATGGACTTCACCACATTATGCAGCAAACTACAGTTAAATCCGGTTAAAGTCCTGCACGGGGAACAGGAATACCGTTATTTCAAGGAAATTTGCCCCGGCGACCGGATTGAGGCCGTCTGCAGGCTCTCCCGGATTATTGATAAAGGTAAAATGTACCTCTTCATTCTGGAAACCGAATATTTCAACCAGGAGGGTGAGCTCGTTCTCTCCTCACGCCATACAATTATCGAAAGAAAATAGGCCAAACATGGATGCCGGAGGTGAAATGAAACAGATGGAAACCCCTGTCTTTTACGAGGATTTTGAGCTAAACCAGTCCCTGCCCCCACTTACCAAGCCGCCTGTAGACAGGGTCCAGCTGGTCAGATACGCCGGCGCATCGGGCGACTTCAACCCCCTGCACTACGTGGATGAGGTGGGGCAGAAGGCGGGCACGGGCGGTGTAATCGCCCATGGCATGCTGATCATGGGCTTTGCGGGCCAGGCCGTTACGCGCTGGGTGCCCAACAGATATCTCAGGCGCCTGGCGGTACGCTTTACGGGCATGACCAGGCCGGGAGATAAAATTACAGTTACCGGCAGGGTGGTGGAAAAACGGATCGAAAATGGTTGCGGCCTTGTAGTTGGCGAGGTGATCGCTGCGGATGAAAAAGGTGAAGTTAAACTTAAAGGTTCCTTTGAGGCGGCGCTGCCGCTGAAGAGCACACCTCTTTAAACCTGTGGCTAAAGCCGGGAGGTTTTTGAAAAATGGAACTCATGCTCAAAGATAAAAATTGCATTATCACCGGAGCAGGCCGGGGAATAGGCCGGGCTACGGCGCTGCTCTTCGCCCGGGAGGGTGGCCGGGTGGTGGTAAGCGATCTGGATGAAGCCCCGGCCATGGAAGTGGTGGAGGAAATCAGGGCCGGAGGAGGCCAGGCGGTGGCCTGCATCGGGGATGTCACCGCCGACGGCTTTGCGGAGAAGCTTATCCAAACGGCGGTGGAAGCATTTGGCCCCAGCATAGATGTCATTGTCAACAACGCCGGCTACACCTGGGATGGCGTCATTCACAAGATGACCGATGAACAGTGGGAAGCCATGCTTAAAGTGCATATCACCGCCCCTTTCCGCATTATCCGGGCCGCCGCCCCCTATATAAGGGATGCGGCCAAAAAGGAAAGGGAATCCGGACAGCCGGTAAAAACGCGTAAGATCATTAATATCTCGTCCATTGCCGGCCTGGACGGAAACGCGGGACAGGTTAATTACTCCAGCGCCAAGGCTGCCGTGGTAGGTTTGACCAAGACCCTGGCCAAGGAATGGGGGCCCTTCAACGTCTGCGTGAACACCGTGGCCTTTGGCTTTATCGATACCCGCCTTACCCAGGCCAAGGAAAAAGGGGAGGCCATCAGGCGGGAGGGCAAAGAGGTAGCCATCGGTATCCCGGAAAGCATGCGCCAGATGTTCATGTCCACCATCCCTTTGCGCCGCCCCGGCACCCCCGAAGAAGCTGCCGGCGCCATCCTGCTCATGGCCTCTCCCCTGGCTGACTACATCAGCGGGGAAGTGTTACGGGTTACCGGGGGGTTGTAATAGTGGCCCTGAACCTTGATTCCGGCGATTATAAAATTTTTCGCGACGGTTTTAGAAAGTTCGTGCAGAAGGAAATCGCCCCTCACTACCTGCAATGGGAAAAGGAGGGCCGGATACCCCGGGAGATCTGGCAAAAAGCAGGGGAAAACGGTTATTTATGCCCGTGGGTGGATGAGAAGTACGGCGGTACCGGCGCGGGATTTGAATACTCGGTTATAATTGCCGAAGAGCTGGCCAGGGCGGGCACCCTTATCCTGTTTCCCCTGCACAGCGATATTGTCGTGCCCTATATCCACTCCTACGGTACAGAAGCACAAAAGCAAAAATGGTTACCCGGCTGTGTATCAGGCGATCTGATCACCGCCGTAGCCATGACCGAACCCGACGCCGGTTCGGACCTGGCCGCCATAAAAACCACGGCCGTACGCCAGGGAAACCATTATGTGCTCAACGGTACCAAAACGTTCATTTCCAACGGGCTGCTGGCCGACCTGGTAATCGTGGCCTGCAAAACCAACCCCGGCGCCGTTCCACCCCACCGGGGCATAAGCCTTTTGGTCGTGGAAAGGGGGACGCCGGGATTTTCCCGGGGACGCAGGCTGGAAAAACTGGGGCTGCACAGCCAGGATACGGCCGAACTCATTTTTGAGGATTGCCGGGTTCCGGCGGAAAACCTGCTCGGCCAGGAAGGCATGGGGTTCCTTTATCTCATGGAAAAACTGCAGCAGGAGCGGCTGGTGTGCGCCATCATGGCCCAGGGACTGGCCGAGAGAATGCTGGACTACACCGTGGAATACTGCCGGAACCGTACCATATTCGGCCGGCCCATTTCCGGGTTCCAGCATAACGCCTTCAAGCTGGCGGAAATGGCCACGGAAATTGAGCTGGGGCGGGCCTTCCTGGACAGCCTGGTCGAAAAACACCTGGCCGGCAGGAGAATTGTTAAAGAAGTATCCATGGCCAAGTGGTGGATCACCGAAATGGCCAACCGGGTAGCCTATAACTGCCTGCAACTGCACGGCGGCTACGGCTATATGGAGGAATATCCCATATGCCGGGATTACCGTGACGTGCGCATTTTTACCATTTTTGCAGGTACCAACGAAGTGATGAAAACCATTATCAGCAAAGAAATGGGGTTGTAATTTCTACTGCAACCCCATTTTTTTAAGCTTTTCATAAAGGCGGGAACGGCTGATACCCAGCAGCTGCGCGGCCCTGGTTTTATTGCCTCCCGTGCTGTTCAAAGCCGAGATGATCACTTCCCGTTCCGCCTCGCCCAGGCGCCTCCGGTAGGTTCCCCCGGCTTTTTGAGCACCCGGCTTCCCCAAACCACGAAACAGGTGGGGAGGTAAATCCCTGACCCTGATTACGCTTCTCGAAGCAAAGTTTATTGCCCGTTCCACCACGTTTTCCAGTTCCCGCACGTTCCCCGGCCAGTGATAGGATTTTAAAATCTCCAGTGCTGCGGGCTCGATGTCAGTAACCCCGGTGTGGAGGACGGCATTATACTTGCGGAGGAAATAATGCACCAGCGGTAATATGTCTTCCGGTCTCTCCCGCAGAGGCGGAATGGTAAGGACAATAACGTTAAGGCGGTAATAAAGATCCTCACGAAAATCGCCGCAGGCCACCATCTCCTCCAGATTGCGGTTGGTCGCTGCCACCACCCGCACGTCCACCCTTACCGGTTCCGTGCCCCCCACCCGGTCGAATTCCCGGTCCTGCAGCACCCGCAATAATTTGGCCTGCAGGCCCGGGCTCATATCGCCGATCTCATCCAGGAAAATGGTCCCCCCGTGAGCCAGCTCAAACCGGCCCGGCTTACCCCCTTTACGGGCACCGGTGAAAGCACCGGGAGCATAACCGAAAAACTCGGATTCCAGCAAATGTTCGGGAATGGCTGCACAATTGACCTTGATAAAAGGACCGTTTCGCCTGGGGCTGGCGGCATGGATGGCCTGGGCAAAAAGTTCCTTGCCCGTCCCGCTTCCCCCCCGGATGAGTATGGTGGAAAGACTCCGGGCTGCCCGCAGGGCATCTTTTTTTAACTGCAGCATGGCGGGGCTAACCGTAACGATGCTGTCAAAAGTATACTGGATGCCACCCGGCCTGTTTAATTCGTTGCGGTAATAATTAACCTCATTTTCCAGCTGATCCAGCCGGCGGGCCAGTTCCCTGATTTCACCCAGGTTGCGGAACATCATTTTACCCACCGCCCCCACCACCCGACCGTTTTCCACAATGGGCAGGCGGGATACCACATAGTAACCGCCCCTCACCTGCTGCAGCTGGCCGGTTTCCGGCACCCCGGTACGGGCGACAATGTGCAACCGGCTGTTTTCCAGAACTTCCGTTACATGCCGTCCCACCACTTTCCGGGGATCAAGGGCAAAAAATTCCGCCAGCGACTGGTTGATAAAGGTTACAAAGCCATCTTTATCGACGACGATGATACCGTCATAAGCAATATCCAGGACAGTCCGCAGCGTGTTTTGTAAGGTGCGCACTGTTTCCAGCTCGGCAGCAACCTGCTCCAGCTCCGTCAGATCCTGGAACACAGCCATGGCCCCTGCGATTTCACCCCCGTACAAAATGGGAGTGCAGTTAACCAGGAGGGCACGCCCGGCCACCTCGCACTTCCTTCCTATTTCCACCTTCCCCCCGGCAATGACTTCGGATATGTTTAGTCCCGGCAGAACCTGCTCCAAAGGACGGCCAATTACAGATTGCTCCCGCACGCCCAGCAGTTGCTCCGCTGCCGGGTTCAACATGGTGACAAGACCGGATCCGTCCACTGATACCAGGCCGTTGTGCATGGCCTGGTAAACGGCCCGCAGGCGGGCATTCAACAGGTCGGACTCCCGGAACAGGGCCATAATCATATCCACTTTGGTAAAAACACCGCACACCCTGTTGCTCCCGTCCACCACCACTCCCATACCCACGGAACTTTTTCTCACTTCTTCCACTATCCTGTGGTACGGTGTATTTAAATCCACCGTCACCACCCGGCGGGTCAAAAATTCGTCCACTGCATTATCGAGCCCGGCACCGGCCAGCAGGGCGTCAAACAGGTTGGTTCTGGTCAAAAGGCCGTTCAGGCGGCCCTCTTCATCAACAACAGGTATACCATCCAGGCGAGTTTTCCGGAACAGTTCTACCGCACGCCTTAAAGAATCACCCGGCTTTAAAGCCGGTACCCCGGGGGTCATGATGTCCTTCATGCGCAAGGACCATCACCTCAATGAGCAGCAGAACCGGGTTCTCTGGCTGCCGGCTTTACAGCGTTATACGCATTCACCCGCCCGCAGGTCCAATAATTGCCGGTTCCCGTAGTAAGCCGTGCCTGCAATACCTTTATTGTTATTACCGGCAGCAGCAGCAATTCCGGCTACATGGCTACCATGGCCAAAGAAATCATCCACCGATTGACTGGTTGTAAAATTTACGTTGGAAATTATTTTATCTGCCAGGTCCTCGTGGTCCTGGTCAATACCGGAATCCAGAATGGCGATTTTTATCGAAGGCCGGCCGGACGTAATATCCCAGGCTTCCGGTGCGTCTATATCAGCATCGGGCAAGCCCCCCGTCTGGCCGGTGTTATGCATATCCCACTGCCTGTAAAAACAGGGGTCGTCAGGAATTTCCAGGGCGGTGGCCACAAAGTCGGGCTCTGCAAACTCTACCACCTCTTCCCCCTGGTATTCCTTAACTTTTTCCATTACTCTTTCCGCAGGTACTTCCACCACCTGAACGTCCAGGGCGAGAATCTCATCTACCACCCTGCCGCCGTGCCGCATGTGCGCTTTCTCTTTTAAGTTTTTCTCCGTACCGGCCTTAAATTTAACTACCAGCCGGTTGGTAGGCAAATTCTTCCCGGAATGTTCCACAGCAGTTAATGATGCAAATACAGGTGTACTAAATATCAATAGCATCAATCCCCAAATAACCAGAATCGATATTAATTTCTTTTGCATAACCGGTTACCCCCTACAATTCCTCTTAAGTCATTTCCCTCCAAATATCTTCAGCATAGAAACAAAACTAATCTTTAAAATTCTACCGGGTGATATCACCTCCCGCCGAGTTATCCATTCGCCTGCTCCGGCGACCCGGCACGGACCAGAACAGGGACTTGAAAGACCGGCGTTGTCAATGACTGTAATTCATGATACGATAAAGGCAACCGGGTACTTCGTCGTCAGACGAGGCGACCCTTTGTTTTTTATTTAAAAGACATACTGGCTGGGGAGGATTAAATTATGCGCTCCGATTTTCGCTTTTTTCACCGGCTCAGGGTACGTTATTCTGAAATTGACGGTCAGGGAATCGTTTTCAATGCCCATTACCTGACCTACCTGGACGTAGCCATTACGGAATATTTCCGGCACCTCGGGCTGGATTACAATCAGCTGGCCAGAGAAGGCAAGATGGATATGGTTCTGGTAAAAACCACCCTTGAATTCAAAACACCCGCCTTTTTTGACGAGGTACTGGAAATAGGGGTGCGGATTACCCATATTGGAAATAAAAGCTTTACGGTAGATTTTGAAATTTATAAAGAGAATAGCGAGCTGCTGGTACTCAAAGCAGAAACTGTTTATGTAAACTATAACACTGCAACCCGTTCCACACAGCCGGTACCCGGTTTCTTCCGAAGTATCGTTGAAAATTTTGAAAAATTACCTCAGTAATTCCTGAGATTTTAAAGATTAAAACCTGCCGGCCCGCCCCCGGGAGAGATTCGACTTTACCGGGGCCAAATCCTGCATATTATGTAAACCTCCATATATCTCTCCCCAAAAACTTAAAAAGCTCTAAATACAGAACCTGCCTATAAAATACAGGCAGGTTCTGTATTTGATTTAGCCCCGGTGGGCAATTTTGACATTGGCTTTGTACTCCACAACCCGGCCATTCTGGACGTTGGCCGTCAGGTTAACTACCTCCACGCCCACAATATCGCTGATGGTTTTGGAGGCCTCGTCTACGGCCGCCTGAACAGCAGCCTTCCAGCCATTAGGCGATTCACCCACTAATTCTGAAACTTTAATATGCATAAAGTCACTCCCCTTTGATAAACTTTTTAACACTGAAATTATTATCCGCGTTGAGCTCGTATTTTATTCCGAAAAAAAAACTCCCGGGGTTACCCCTCTTCCCCGGAGCGCATCATTTCTTTGAGTTTTTTTAAAGCCTGGCGTTCCAGCCGGGATACCTGAACCTGGGATAAGCCCAGCCGGCGGGCCACATCGGCCTGGGTTTTGTCCTCAAAAAAGCGCCAGATAATAATTTTTCTATCCCGTTCGGGCAGGGACATGAGTAATTCTTTTACCGTAATATGATCCAGCCAGGGTAATTCCCCCTCATCTCCATCCCGGAGCTGATCCAGGAGATATATGGGATCCCCGTCGTCCTGGTGGAGAGTTTCGTAAATGGAGGTGGGTGCCTGGGCAGCTTCCATGGCCATTACAACATCCTCCCGGGATATCCCCAGCTCCGCGGCCACTTCACCCACCGAGGGTTCCCGCCCCAGCCGCCCCGTCAGGCGTTCCCGGGCCTGCTGAATACGGTAGGCGGTCTCCTTAACTGACCGGCTTACCTTAACAGGATTATCATCTCTTAAAAAGCGCCGGATTTCCCCCACAATCATGGGTACGGCATAGGTAGAAAATTTTACATCATAGCTTAAATCAAATTTATCAATGGCCTTCATTAAACCGATGCAACCAATCTGGAACAGGTCCTCCAGTTCATAACCCCGGTTTTGAAAGCGCCGGACCAGATTGAAGACCAGCTTCAAATTACAGTTAATCAACTTTTCCCGGGCAGCCTTATCCCCCGCCCGGGCGCGGCGCAACAACTCCCTCATCTCCTTATCGCCCAGGAGAGGGAAGCGGGGTAAATTCATTTCCACTAACCGGGTACTCATGGGGCAATCACCTCAATGCCCCCCCTGGGAAGCGGCCGCTGCACCCCGGTTGTTAATGTTTTTAAACATCGTCACCCGGGTCCCCCTGGCCGGGCTGGAATCCACATGCAGGCGGTCCATAAAGGACTGCATGAATACAAACCCCAGTCCCATGCGTTCCGGATCGGTGGAATAAGCAGGTTCCAGCGCTTTTTTGATATCGGCAATACCCCTGCCGTTATCTTCCACCCGGATTTCTATTCCTGTCTCCAGCAGAGAAACATGCACTTTTACTATGCCTGTGGGGGAATTTTCGTAACCATGGATAATGGCATTGGCTACCGCTTCCGAAACTGCCACTTTAATTTCTTCCAGGTCATTTAATGTAAAATCCAGTTGGGAAGCAAAGGCAGCCACAGCCACCCGGGCAAAAGCCACGTTGGCCGGCAAGCTCAAAAATTCCATTTTCAGCTGGTTAACCACTTTCACAGCAATCCCCCCTCACCCGGCTCTGGCTATGGCTTCTTCTTCGGTGCTGTATTCACCCATGACCTGAAAAAGTCCTGAAAGCTCACAAATGCGGTGCACGTGAGGCTGCAGGCCAACCAGGGAAACTTTGCCCCCTTCCCTGGCCAGGCGCTTATAACGCCCAAGAATAACTCCCAGGCAGGAACTGTCAATAAAAGTAACCCGGCTCAAATTTAAAACCAGGTGGCGTACGTTATACCTGTTTAAATAATCTTCCAGGGTGTGGCGTAATAAGTCAGCCACTCCCAGGTCCAGTTCACCCTGCGGACGGACGATCAGGGTATCCTGCCTGATTTCCAGATCCAGTTCCAACTCAGTTCACCCCGCACTTCTGGTACCTTACCTGTTTTACTTAAACTTCTACGGCGGGCAGCATTTTCCTGCTAACCGGCCATGCCTTGAAGGCACAACCAATCATGAAAATAGAAAGAAGTGATTACAACAGCCTGATTTTCTGCTACATTGGAATTATCAGGGACAAAGGTTGAGTACATTTTGATGGTATAACCTCGAGTGCTAACCTAACCTGATTGCCTTTGAGCACAGCCAATTGTCGCCCCTCGTTCTTAAGGACCTGGGAACAGCACGGGTGTTAAACTTCTTTCTTTCTCGGGCAATCATCCCTGAAATCCAATGAAGCAGGAGGAAGCTCATGCAAGACATTTTAGAAACCTGTTGTGGTCTGGACGTCCATAAAGATACTGTGGTTGCCTGCCTATTAAAAGGCAATATTGGCGAGGAACCGACAAAAACCATTCGTACCTTTTCCACCCTTCTTGCCGGACTTGATGAACTGAAAGCCTGGCTGGAAGCGGAGAACTGCCGCCATGTGGCCATGGAAAGCACCGGGATTTATTGGCAGCCTGTATATAACGTCCTGGAAGAAGCCTTTGATGGCAGTATGGTTTTGATTGTAGCCAACGCCCGGCACATGAAAAACGTTCCCGGTAAGAAGACCGATATGAAGGACGCTGAATGGATAGCCAACCTCTTACGCGCCGGATTGTTGGAAGGAAGTTTTATTCCCTCCAAACCTATCCGGGAACTCCGTAATCTAACCCGGTACCGCAAAAGTATTATCGAAGAGATTGCCTCGCAAAAGAACCGCATCGAAAAGCACTTACAAAGCTGCGGTTTCAAGCTCTCCACCTTTCTCACCGATATCTTCGGGGTATCAGGCCGGGCGATTATGGATCACCTTTGCCGTTACGGGAAGATAACCGCCCGGGAAGTAGAGACTTTGGTAAAGGGTCGTGCCAAGTGCAAGCTCCCGGAAATCAAGCAGGTTGTCAATGGTAAAATGGATGTTCACCAAAGGGAGTTCCTCAAACTTTTGCTGGGCTGGCTGGATCAGCACTACGAGCATCTTCGCCAGGTAGAACAAAAGCTGGAGGAAAAGCTTAATCAATACCAAAGACAACTGGAGCAACTGGACGGTATCCCGGGTATTGACAAAACCGCTGCCGCCGCTATTCTGGCGGAAATCGGCATCGATATGAGCCGCTTTAAAACTGCGGAACATGTCTGTTCCTGGGCGGGCTTAAGCCCCGGCAATAATGAAAGTGCAGGAAAAAAAAGTCCACTCGTACCACCCAAGGCAACACCTATCTAAAGCGGATTCTTTGCGAAGTTGCCTGGTCCATCACCCGGGTACGCGACAGCTATTTATCGTCCTGGTACTGGAAGGTCAAGCAACGCCGCGGAGCCAAGAAAGCCCTTATCGCTCTGGCCAGAAAGCTTCTGGTGATTATTTACAACTTATTAAAAAACGGTACAGACTACGACGAAACTGCATTTGAGAAAGCCAAACAAAAACAAGAAAGATTTCGGATCAAAAAAATTATTGCTGAGGCCCGGAAGCTGGGGCTCGAGGTAAGGGAAGTCGCCCAGGTCGGTTAACAGTTACACCCTCAAGAAGGATTAACCTGGCTGATGTAGGTTCATGCATCTGCTAGTTTATTATTGCCTTTTTACGCCCTACCTGGCAGGCTTATTTACTTGATGAAGATCGTTTGGTTGGGTTATTTTCGTGTTAAAT
>NZ_FQUW01000053.1 GCF_900129285.1 Desulfofundulus australicus DSM 11792 | reverse complement strand
TGTATTCTTGTGCCAATATAACCCTTATTAAGCATGGCCTGGATTTCTTCCCTGTACCGGTCCAGTTGTTTATCATACTTCCTGGCTTTAAATTGTGGCGGGTTGGCGTCTTTAAGGTACTTCTTAACGGTATTCCTGGATATACCCAGTGTCCGGGCTATTTTCCTGATGCTGACCCCCTGGGTATGCAGTGCTTTGATGCGTTGCCAATTTGTACATGCTTACCACCTCTTTTGCCTCCCCCTCTCGAGGGAGATTTTATCATGAGGTGGGTCAGTTTTATTTGACGATCGGGGGTCAATTCTATTTTACGATCTACATTTAACCGAGAGAGTGCAGCCAAAGTTAATTGGGAGGGCTTAATCAATAGACACGCCACCGACCCTGGCAACATATACCGAATTGCAAACTATCGATATATCCACCCCAGCATTTTAAAAGAAATCGATATGCGGAAAGTGAGACTACAATAAAACCAACTCCGAGAAATATTGTTTTCTGAAAGCCGTGTCACCCACCTAAGAAGAGAAGGTAAAAAGTAGAATACAAAAAAGCCCGCCTCTTTCTGGCGGGCCTGGCCCTTCCATTCGCTTCCCGCAGGCTGGCTTTATCCAAGTTTAGTATATTCGCAAATTTGGTGTGCCTCTGGTATGCCTCTTGGTGTGCATAATTGCGGAAACCCGCATGAAATAAGGGTTCCTTGCGGAACCCTCTGCCCGGCCCTCCCTTGTGTTTTTAAAACTTGGAAAGCCCGCAAGCCCTTGAATTTTGAGGGCCTGCGGGCTTTCCGGTGGTCGGAGCGACACGACTCGAACGTGCGACCTCTACCACCCCAATTTAAAGCGGCGTGTTTTTTCTGGTCTCTTCTAATTTTATCCATTTCACGGAAGCCTTGTCCCGCAAGGGATTGAGGCTTTTCTGTTTCCTTTTGTTTCCCCGTCTGCCTTTATGTATTTTCATCTTTATTGTGGTCAGAATTGTGGTCAAACACATGTTCATAGAACCACCCCGAACCTCTTTTTTATAAAGGCTTTCGTCTTTCTTATCAGCGTTTCGTAATCCTCCACCCCCGCACCCCACAACCGGTTTATCTCCTTCTTAACCGCTTCATGCCGTTCCCGGTTATTTTTGCCGTCCAGCATTTTGTAAAAGTAAGCGATGGCCTTCTGTTTTGGCCGGGTACTTATGCACCGGCGTTTATGCGTGGCGTTGTAGTAGTTTCCATGAAGAGCGGGAAGGCCGCAACCGCATGCGCAAGTCTTGCTTTCCTGGGAGCCGAAAACCGAATAAGCCAGGACGTAGGTAAACAGATTTTCCGGTGTGATGTGAAAGATCAGGCTATCCTTCTGTGCCCTTATGTTGATTCTGGCATGCGTACCCAGCCATTGCGCAGCATTCTTCCATGCTTGCGTCTTGAGCCATTCGATGATTTCTTCCCTGCTTGCTTCCCCCGGCGGTGTAGGAAAAACAGGCCAACTGCTTCCGCTATGAAAGTTGAACCCGTTTTTGTTCGGTGTAGGGTAAAACGTTTTGGGTTTCTCCCCCATCATATTGTGAACATAGACCGCTATTTTGAGCGGATTAATGACGTTTTCTACGCCACTATCAAACCCTTCCGGGTGAAGCGATGGAAGAATGCTGTAAGCGATTATGTGAAAACTCCAAACCAGGCGCAGGATCTCCCGGAGAGGGGCTTCTTTTTTATTCAAGAGGGGACCATAGGAAAGATAGAAACCTTTTATTTCTTCCGCCGCGTCCATAGTGTAACCGCAATTAAGCAAAGCGGCCACTGCCCGCCCACCTTCCACCTTTTTTCTCCCCGGCCCGGAACGCCAGCAAAGGTACGTTTCGGTCGGCTTAATGTCGGGCCTTTCCCCCGCTACCTTTTCCATTGCGCTTGCAAACGCCGAAAGGCGCATGGCCGTTTCGAGCGGCAGGGGCCTTTCCTCGGTCCAGGCGGAAGCACACACCGGAACGGAAAACTTCTTCGGTACTTCCACGAAGCCAGGAAACACAGCCATCCCTCCTGGTTTTCATCGGTTTTCACCTGCATTATATAATATCAGATGAGAGTAAGACAAGCCGTTTACAGGAGGGTGACTTTGCATGCGGACTGCCAGCAACCGACTGAATCTCAATGATGTGGGCGATTTCATCGGCCCGCGAGAGGTAGCGCGGATTCTCGGCATTGCCGAGGCGAGAGCCTACCAGCTCGTTCGGAGTCAGGGGTTTCCCGCGAAGCAGATTGGCCGCCGGTGGATTATTAATAAACAGGCTTTCATCGATTGGTGGAATCGGGAAGCAAAATAAAAAACCCCGGCGGCGGCCGGGTGGACAGGGACACGGAGCAATAACCACAATAGGGGGCGATACTTTACATGTCCAGTATACCATGTTCGACGGAAGAAATTAAGACCTGGCTTGAATCCGTTTTGCCCCATCAAATCATGTGGCGTGGCGACGAGGGGCAAACCCGTTGCCCACTTGATACCCACGGCGGACCGGATGTCAACCCGAGCTTCACGGTAAACGCGGCCAAAGGAACGTTTTATTGCCATAAAGAAAAGCTGGGCGGCGGCCTTAGAGAGCTGGCCCGGCGGTTGGGAGTAGACCTGCCATTCGGGAGTAGCCGGGAGAAGGCGGCTAAGCGGCGGATTGTGGCGACTTACGATTACCGGGACGTTGACGGCAACCTGGTTTACCAGGTTGTTCGCTATGAACCGAAGGACTTTCGCCAGCGGCGGCCGGACCCGGCTAACCCCGGTAAGTGGGTCTGGAACATGAAAGGCGTTTCCCCGCTTCCCTACCGGCTGCCGGAGCTGCTGGCGGCCCTGGAGCGGGGCGAGACCGTTTTCATTGTCGAAGGTGAAAAGGACGCGGACAACCTGGCTGCCCTGGGGCTGGCCGCAACCTGCAACCACGGCGGGGCAAAAAAGTGGGATGAACATCATTCGAGGTATTTCCCGGCCGGTGCGGAAGTGGTTGTTCTACCAGATAATGATGACTCCGGCTTTGATCATGCACAGAGAATAACCAACCAGTTAACTGAACGAGGCTGCCGGGTGAAGGTGGTGGAACTGCCCGGCCTGCCCCCGAAAGGTGACGTTTCAGACTGGCTGGCGGCTGGCCATACCAGGGACGAGCTTTTGAACCTGGTGGAACAGGCCGAATACTGGCAACCGGAACCCCAGGAGCAGAACATATACAGCGAATGGCAGGAGGTCCTGGCTGGAACACGTTACCGGATAAACGGCGGGTACCTGTGCTATCAGAAGTTTCTCCAGAACGGTGATATTGAACTGGTACCGATTGCAAACTTCCTGGCCCGGCCCCGGCGGGAGATTATCCGCGACAACGGCCTGGAGAGGGAAATGACCTTCGAGCTGGAGGGTATTCTTGCTGGCGGGCAACCACTCCCCCGGGTTATCGTCCCGGCCGAAAAGTTTGCTTCCCTATCATGGGTACCTGCGGCCTGGGGCATGGCCGCGAACGTGGAACCCGGCAGCACGAATAAAGACCGTGTAAGACACGCCATCCAATGTATGGCCAGGGGGGTGAAGCGCGAAACTGTATACACCCATCTGGGATGGCGCAAAATTGACGGCCGCTGGGTTTTCCTGCATGCCGGCGGCGCGGTGGGTGCTGATGACGTGCTGGTTGACGTTGAAACCGAGGGCGGCGGGCTTTCCCGCTATGTTTTGCCAGAAGAAGTGGGAGATCCAGCAGAGGCCATGAGCTGGAGCTTGAAAACCCTTGAGGTGGCCCCGGAGAACGTGACCGTCCCGCTTTTTGCGCTGGTTTACCTGGCCCCTCTGTGCGAACCACTGCGACAGGCAGGGATTGAACCATCGTTCGTTGAGTGGTTACTGGGGCAGACGGGGGTGATGAAGTCCACCCTGGCGGGACTGTTTCTTTGTCACTTCGGCAGATTCACGGGGAAGGAACTTCCATCCTGCTTCCGGGACACGGCGAACGCGATTGAGAAGAAGGCTTTCGTTGCAAAAGATGCACTGCTGATTATTGACGATTACCACCCTACGGGCAAAAAAGACGATGCGCGGAAGATGCTGGCCATTGCGGAGCAATTCCTGCGCAGCTATGGCGACAGATACGGTCGCACAAGGATGAAAGCCGACACCACCCTGCGGGCGGCTTATGTCCCCCGAGGGCTTTGCCTGGCCACGGGTGAGGACGTCCCCGGCGCGGCGCAGAGCACGGCGGCCCGGTACTTTGCCGTGGAGCTGAAGAAAGGTGACGTGAAGGTTGGGCTGCTGACGGAGCTACAGGACAATAAAGAACAACTGGCCCGAGCGATGCGCGGCTATCTGGAATACGTGGCCCCTAACATGGACAAGCTGCCGGGCGAACTCAAAGAGGCATTCCACGTCCTGCGCGAAAAGGCCCGGAAGGACGGCCAGCATGCACGGATCCCGGAGGTTGTAGCGTGGCTACACATCGGCCTGAATGCCGGGTTGGAGTATGCCGTCCATGCTGGAGCGATTAGCCAGGACGAGCGGAAGCGGTGGCTGACAACCGGCTGGCGGGTACTGCTGGAGCTGGCCGAGAAACAGGCCCGGCGCATTGAGGAAGAAAAGCCAGCGGTGAAATTCATCAATGCGCTTTCAGAAATGTTGGCGGCGGGCGAGGTAAAAACGGAACTGCTTGTTTCCTGGCGGGAAGATGAACCCGAAGCGAAGGCGTTGCCCGATAACTTCATCGGCTGGGAGGATAGGGATTGGTTTTACTTGCTACCCGAGACGGTTTACCGGCGAGTGGTGCGTTTCTACCGTGACCAGGACGTTAACTTCCCGGTGACGGCCCGGACCCTGTGGAAGCATTTAGAGGCGGAGGGGCTGATTTTTGTGGCACGGGAAGGAAATCGAACACAAAGGACTGTTCGGGAGACCATTGCCGGGAAACGGCAACGGGTTTTAAAACTCAAAGCTGATGCGGTTAAGAAAAACGACTCTCTTATATGAACTTTTTGCGGCCAATGCGGCCACAAGGCCCGAAAGCCTTGCGGCTGTAGGGCTGAGCGGTGGCCGCAAAGAAAAATTTTTGCGGCCAACCGGCTAATTTTGCGGCCACATTTTGCGGCCACAACGAAGCGGTTTGCCAGGCAGTTATTATTGCTGGCCGCAAATTGGCCGCATTACTGGCCGCAAAAATCGGGAAATGGCCGCAAAGAAAAATTTTTGCGGCCAGCTGAAAGCCTTGCGGCTGTAAGGCTAGAAGGCAATTGGCCGCAAAGGACGCAAAATCTCACCATATAAGAGCTGAAAATTTTCGGGAGTGCTGAACATGGAGATACTCATTCCCGGAGTGGACTTCCCTCTTGAGGACACCGGCCAGGACGCGGGCGAGAGGCCCGGAACCGACCAGGCCCCGGCTGTACGCGGCTACGTCGAAGAAATGGGGAACCGCTACCTGGTCCACCAGACCCGGCCCCGGTGCATGGAGGCCGGGCACTGCCTGGCCCTGACGGTGGAAACCGATTGTGATTTATTCCCACTAGTGCGGGACGGCAAACTTTCCGGCCTTTGCCGGGAAAGGGTGCCAAAAGGGGCGGCGGGCAATGTCCCGGCTGATTGAGGTTAAGCTGCCAAAGTGCACGTTGTTTCTGACGGAACAGGAACTCCTTTCCCTGCTGGCCCGCGATCCGGAACTATGGAAACAGGCCATCATTCGAGCGCGGCGGGAAAGGATGTGGCAAATGAGGTGACCGGCCCGGCCAGGCCGTTCAGATAGACGGGGCGGCTGGTTTTCCCGGCCCCCCCCACACCAGCACAGGAAAGGGAGGAACGATTAAAGACGAACGGGACACCTGTCATTATGAAGAAACCTCTCCTGGCGTTATGCAGGGATTTGGCGACTTCCACCACTGGCAGCGGCTGCAAAAGGCGCGGCAACAGGCCGTGACATAGATGGCGGCCGGGGAAACCTGGCCGTCCACTTACCCCCGAAAGAAAGGAGGGTTGCACATGGACTTCAAGCGAAGGTTTGAACAGGCTGGCGAAAATCCGTTTGTGGCCTGGAGGAAAGAACAGGGCTTAACCCGCGCGGAATTGGCCCGATTGCTCGGTACGTCGTACAATGTCGTTTACAGCTTGGAGAAAGGCCATTATCCTGCCCCCCTCCCTGAGCGGCTGGTATACGCCATTTACAAGGCTGGACTTCCTTTTGAGCTGATTACAGAATATACGCGCTGGCGGCGGGGCGAACCGAAGGAAGGGACGGTGCATTGATAATGCCCTACCGGAACAAAGAAAAACAGGCGGAATACTTGAGAAAGTGGAGACAAAAACGCCAGCAGGAGCGGGTAAAGCAAAGCAGGTACATTGTCAGGTTGCTTCTTTCTACATATGTTTCCAATAACCCACGCAGGTACAGAGAAAAAGTGCGTCGTCTCCTTCCCCTGGTTTTTGGTAGGGTGCTAACCCCTGACGAGGAAGCCGTCTTGCTTAACCATTTTGACTTTTCCTCACGAAAATTCTTGGAGGCCTTGATTGTCTGCTGGCGGGAAGGCTACCGCCGGGACATAGACCCGCTGGAGTTTTTGCAAGGCATATTGTTTTCCCCGGTTTGGGAGATATGCCCGGAATGCGGCCGGCCCTATCCCAGGTAAAATAGACGAAGCCGGGTAGAGGTGCCCGGCAAACTCCCTTTAGTGAAGAAGGGCAACCTCATTTTCTTTGCAGCGGTCCGGCAGGGTAATGCGCACAACCACGAAGAAGGTAACACATACAGAAAAGGTTTTCAGGTTATGCCGGGTATCACCGTAACGATGTTCCCCTACCCGCCCCGGTGAAAAAGGGGTGGTTGCAACGACCACCCCCTGCCATTGTATCACCGTAACGATGGCCCACTTAGAAGGTTGTTGCCGTTACGACCATCCCCAAAAGAGGCCGTGTCGTATTTTGTCAGAAAAAAGGCATTGACTGCCCTCTGGTAATTGTATAACCTGTTATTAGGAGGTGATCAGGTTACATGTATATAACGTGGTTTTCGGGCAGCCGTGGCAAGCGAAGGTATGCTTATTTCAAGCACTCTTACCGGGAGAACGGGAAGGTCAGGACGGCCACGATCTTCCTGGGCAAGACCCTGGCCGAAGCGGAACGGCGGCTGGAGGACGAAATGGTTAATGGCTTCGGGCGCGGCTGGGTGCTGACGGCGGACGAAAAAGCCAGGCTGATGCGGCAGTTACGGGAACTGGCCCCGCCGGAGGCCCTGGAGCCAACACCGGACTGGCGGCGGGAAAGCGCGATCCGGGCGGTGCGGCGGCTGGTGGAGAGGTACCAGGCCAGGCCGGACATAGCGGAGCCCCTTCAGAAGGCCCTGGAAGCCATCGAAGCGAATCACACTGACCGGGGAAATATCCCGACCCTGTAGCCAAAATATGAAGGAGGGATATTATGGCAAAGAGGAAGACGAAGAAACGGGCGAGCGGTGAAGGGCTTGTCAGGAAGCGGCCCGATGGACGTTGGGAGGCGAGGATTACTGTAGGCACGGACCCTGTTACCGGCAAACCGAAGTTTAAACACTTCTACGGCAAAACCCAGGCCGAGGCCATTGAAAAGCGGAACGCATACCTGGCCGCCGTAAGGACCGGCACTTACGTTGAACCGCAGAAAGTCCTCTTCGGCGAGTGGGTCAACCGCTGGCTGGAGCTGTTTGTGAAGCCGAAGGTGCGGCAGAGTACATATGCCAAATACCAGATCAACACCAGGACGCATATCGTCCCTGCCCTGGGCCACATCGAGCTGCAGAAGCTGACCACGGAACACATCCAGGAGTTTTACAACGAGAAGGCCCAAACACACTCCAGCAGTGTCGTTGCCATACTGCACCAGATAATCAACGGCAGCTTGAAACAGGCCGTCAAGCAGAGGGTCATTCTGAACAACCCTGCCGAGTATACGGAACGGCCACAGGTAAAGTACAGAGAGGTTGAACCGCTGACAGAGGAAGAAGTGACCAAATTCCTGCAGGCTGCCTGGGGTGACCGACTGTATGCAGCCTTCCTGCTGGACCTGTTCACCGGCCTGCGGAGGGGTGAGCTGCTGGCATTGCGCTGGAGTGATGTTGACTTCAAGGCCGGGACTATAACCGTTCGTGAATCCCTGTCCAGGGTGGAAATCGAACCGGGCAAAACGGAGCTGGTCTTTTCCGAACCAAAAACTGAAAGCGGGAAGAGGACCATCCCCCTGCTTCCCGAGGTGGTCCAGGAGCTGAAGAGGCATAAGGCCCGGCAGAACGAAGAAAGGCTTTTCTTCGGGAGGGAATACGAGGACAACGACCTGGTTTTTAGCACTCCCACAGGAAAGCCCATTGACCCGAGAAACTTTTTGCGGAAGCTGAAAAGCATTCTGAAGAAGGCTGGCCTGCGGGAGGAAATAAGGGTGCACACCCTGCGGCATACATTCGGAAATGCCATAGCGCAGGCTGGAGAAAACCCCAGGAACCTGCAAGCGCTGATGGGACATGCCGACATCCGCACGACACTGGGAACCTACTGCCACAGTGGGTTGGACGATAAGCGCCGGGCGGTGGAAAAGCTGGCCCCCTTTTTAAACGTGGCCCAAAAAAGGCAATGACCACAATAGACCATCAATTCTCATTGTGGTCAAAATTGTGGTCAACTGCCTTTTGTGGTCAGCTTCCGAACCCCGGAAGCCTTGATTTTCCTGGTCGGAGCGACACGACTCGAACGTGCGACCTCTACCACCCCAAGGTAGCGCTCTAGCCAAACTGAGCTACGCCCCGACATTATCTTGCTGGCATTATTAATTTTACTGCACCCATAACCCAATGTCAAGGGGTTTAATGTTGCGGATAAAGCCAACCCGTTGCAGGATCTCAAAAAGCACTCTATAAATAGAAATATTAACAAATTGAATTTTAAGCAAAAATGAGATGTTTAACAATTCTATTTTATAGTTGAGGAGGTTATTTATGGCTACCGGTCCCTGTGGTCTGGCCTGCGATGCCTGTGGCCTTTACAACCGGGGTAAATGTGCGTCCTGCGGCCCCGGCAATAGTATTGAAGCCCGCGCGAAGATCAATTTTCAAGAAAAGCTGGGGTTTCGTTGTCCTGTTCTGGCCTGCGCTGTTTACCGGAGCATCGATTACTGTTCCCGGGATTGTCCCGAGTTTCCCTGTTCCCTTTATGAGCGTGTTCCCTACCCGCTGAGCCTGAGTTTCCTGCAAATGTACAGGCGCCGCTCCGGTCTCCAGCAATAAAAACCCCCGGCCATGGGGCACGGCCAGGGGTGATACGGTTTGGGTGCACTTTAAATTCCCAGGGCGGCGCGTTTTTTATTGATGTGCTCTTCAATACCGTTGGCCGCCTGCACCGGGTCGTCTCCCAGGGCAACCTTGCCACCGGTAATGCCTTCCAGATCTTCGGTCATAAGCTTGACCAGATCCGGACCTCCGGTAACCGGAGGAGTGGGTGAAAGATGGGTATATAATCCAAAGGCCAGGGCAAAAAGGCCGTCGATGGTGGCTTTTTGTTCCAGGTATTGCGGGGCAGTAACGGCTACGGGCAGGGCACTGGTATCAACTCCCAGGTGATTGGCCACGGCAGTAACCAGCATGGAGATGCGCCCCGTGTCGGTACAGGTACCGAAGCTGAGCACCGGTGGGATATTCAAAGACCGACAGATTTCCCGTAATCCCTCACCGGCCTGTTCCGCCGCTTCCAGGTTGGCCAGGCCGGCTACTTCCAGGGCGTGATTACCGCAACCCCCGCTGACGATCAGTATGTTGCGCCGGATCAGTTCTTTGGCCAACCCTACGGTCATGTAATCGTGGGGACCGGTGGAAATGGTGGTGCAGTTGACCAGGGCCACCACGCCTTTAATTTTTCCGGCTTTGAGCACGTCCACCAGGGGGTCCAGTTTGCCGCCCAGAGCTTTCAGTACTGCTTCCGTAGAAAATCCGGCTATGGCTTTTTGAACTTTCCGTGGTACCCTGGGTGTGATATGGCCGTGACGTTTTTTGAAATTTTCAATGCCCAGGCGAATTAATTCCCGGGCCTGGCCGGCTACCTCCGTAGGCTTGTAGTCCAGGTGTTTTTCCACGCCGGGCATGCGCACAAGGTCGGAAACGCAAACCAGGGTAACGCAATATTTTTCGGCATAGGGAGCCAGCCATGGGGGCGAGCAGTTTTCGTCCATGGCAAAGACATCCACGGTACCGGTGGCCAGGAGAGGTTCAATGGTCAGCCAGTTTCCGGTCAGTCCCCGAAAAACGTCATCAATGGGAAAACGCTGCAGCACCTCCTGGCCGCATTCAATGGAACCCGTTACCCGTATACCTTTGGCCCCCGCCTCCCGTGCCTGGGCCTGGAGCTGGGGATCCCGGGCCGCCAGGATGGTGGCTACACCAATCCAGGGTTCATGTCCGTTGAATACGATGTTTACATAATCCGGATCCATAATGCCCAGATCCACCTGGACCTCGTGGGGCATGGGGGTGCCGAACAGGATGTCCTGCACCATTTCCAGACCGATCTGGGCGCCGTAGATGCACGCTATGCCCAGGCGCAGACCTTTTTTGGCCAGGGAAACGAAGTCTCCGTCCACATTGGTCAGACAACTGGCAGTAGCGTCTTTAATCTCATGCATCACCCCGGCGGGGTAAATGGCCAGTTCCCGCCATAATTTTTTCCTTGGTTCGGGAGCGAAAACCTCTACCATAGTGCCTGGCTCGTCATAATCACGGTATAGTTCGCCGATCAAAAAATCGGCCAGGCGAATGGCTACCTGCTCGGGAGAACCGCTGGTGTCCACCTTCACCTGCCCGGCAAAGGTGTACAATTTATCCTTATCGGTGATGGTAAAAGGCGTTTTTCCCTGCGCCGTAGCTTTGAGGGTGCGAAAGGCTTCGTAAGCGTGGTGGGTGTAGGTGGCCGTACCCATCACGTTGCGCAAAAGCATGTCCCGCATGGCCATGGCGTTACGGTCGATACCGCATACCCCCAGGACGGCCCCCACATTATCCGAAATACGGCAGGGGCCGTTGGTGCAAAGCTGGCAGCTCACCCCGCCCAGGCAAAAATTACAGCGAATTTTCTCCTGGGGTTCAAAGCGGTCCCACACGTTGGTTAGACCGTCCCGGCGAATATGTTCGTACATTTCCTGGACCGAATCGTGCACGCTGACCCGGCCGTCCAGCTGAAATCTTTCCCTTTTGGCCATTTTTCTTCCTCCCGGTAACATTTTATTTAGTAATGCCCGGGGAAAGAAGGTGTATACGTGTCAGAGAAATATACTGGCGTCCAGGCCATTAGATTTTTAAACCCTAGGTTGTGTCCTGTGCCTACGGTTAAAATTTCTTCCAATTCAATCCTGTTCAACCGTAAAAGAAACTGGATGGACTTTGATGCCGGCCGCCTGTTGTCCGGCATAACCCTGCCAGAACTGGCCCGGGAGCTGTGGCAGTATATCCTGGAAGTGGCCTCCGGGCTCAGGACCAGGAACGAAATTAACGATTTCCGGGAGATTGCCATTTTCAAACAGGGAGTGACACTGTAGATATCGTAACAAAATTTATAAAAGCGGGCCTACCCGCTTTTTTTTACCCGGGAGAGTGAACTCAAGACCAGGAACCTTTTCTTGATTGCCCCCATAAAATATATTGCCTACTTTTTTGGGGGAGGGATACCATGGGGCCTGGTCTGATGGCAGTGGCAGTTCTATCTTTAATTAACGGTCTGGTGATCCTTGTCTGCCACATAGCCGGGAATAGTTTTCCCAAACCGTTAAGTGAAGAGGAGGAAGCCCTGTATGTAGGAAAAATGTTAAGCGGGGATGAATCAGCCAGGCAGGTGTTAATCGAGCGCAACCTGCGGCTGGTAGCCCATATTATTAAAAAGTTTGATCATACGGGTGAAGACTTTGACGACCTGATTTCTATTGGCACCATTGGTTTAATTAAGGCCGTAGATACTTACAATCCAGAAAAATCTACGCGCCTGGCTACTTATGCTTCCCGCTGCATTGAAAATGAGATTCTCATGCATTTAAGGGCCCGCAAGAGAATTCGGACGGAGTTGTCCCTTTATGATCCTATCGGCGTTGATAAAGAAGGTAATGAGATTAGCTTTATAGATGTGCTGGGAACCGATCCGGAAATTGTAAGCGATATCGTAGCCGGACAGATGGAACAGGATCGTCTCTGGAAACAACTCGAGCAATTATCGCCCCAGGAACGTAAGGTGCTGGTTCTGCGCTTCGGTTTGAAGGACGGTGCCCGCCGTACCCAGCGGGAAATCGCCCGGCGTCTGGGTATATCCCGTTCCTACGTTTCCCGCATTGAAAAGCGGGCTCTCAACCGTCTAACCCAGTACTTTGCCTGTCAGGCAGGGAGATAAATAATTCTCGTTTTATCTAAAGTTAGTTATAATTAATAAACTTAGTGTAAAGTTACTGTAGGAAATTGAAGAAGGAAAAAGGCGGTAGGAAATAGAAAGGAGAGTGCACCGCCTAGGAAGGGCGAGTAACCG
>NZ_FQUW01000046.1 GCF_900129285.1 Desulfofundulus australicus DSM 11792 | reverse complement strand
CACCGTACAGGGGCGTGACCTGGCGGCGCAGGTGGCCCAGCGGCTGCAGGCGGGTCTCTGCACCGACTGCACGGGGGTGGAACTCCAGGACGGGCAAATAACCTTCACCCGGCCCATATACGCGGGCAAAGCCTTTGTCCAGGCCCGGATACCGGAAGCGCGGCCGGTAATGGCCACCATCAGGCCCAACGCCCTGCCGGTGCCGGAACCCGTGGCGGGGCGCGCGGCGGAAGTGGTGACGGTGGCCGCGGAACCGGGCGACATCCGGCAGATAGTCAGGGACGTGGTGCGGCAGGTATCCAGCCGGCCGGAGCTTACGGAAGCGGACATCATCGTATCCGGCGGCCGGGGCATGAAAGCGGCGGAGAACTTCCGCATACTGGAAGAACTGGCGGACGTGCTGGGTGCGGCGGTGGGAGCCTCCCGGGCGGCGGTGGATGCCGGTTATGCGCCGCACAGCATGCAGGTGGGCCAGACGGGCAAAACCGTATCCCCGCAGCTGTACATTGCCTGCGGCATTTCGGGAGCCATCCAGCACCTGGCGGGGATGAGCTCCTCGAAGGTGATTGTGGCCATCAACAAGGACCCCGAAGCCAACATCTTCAAGGTGGCCGATTACGGTATTGTGGGCGACCTCTTCGAGGTGGTGCCCCTGCTGACGCAGGAGTTCAAAAAGCTCCTTGGCAAGGAGTAAATGGGGAGGGGAACGATGAAGGAAGTAGTAATTGTCAGCGGGGTACGTACGGCCATCGGCGCCTTTGGCGGTTCCCTAAAGGATGTGCCGGTGGTCAAACTGGGCAGCCTGGTTATTAAAGAGGCCTTGAAAAGGGCCGGTTTGAGACCTGTTTCCGGCCGGGAACTTCTGGATTACGCTCCCGATGTCCTGAAGGGTGAACTGGCGACGGAGCTGGAACGCAATTACTATGAGTGGGATGATACCCTGCAGGAAGTACAGGTTGACGAAGTGATTATGGGGCACGTGCTCCAGGGCGGCAACGGCCAGAATACCGCCCGCCAGGCTGCCATTTATGCCGGTATTCCCAAAGAATCCACCGCTTTTACGGTAAATAAAGTTTGCGGCTCGGGCCTGAAGGCCATTGCCCTGGGCGCCCAGGCCATCATAGCCGGTGAGGCGGAGGTGGTGGTGGCCGGTGGCATGGAGAACATGAGCCAGGCGCCTTACATCCTGCCCCGGGCCCGCTGGGGGTACCGGATGGATGTCGGTGCCAGGGGCGAATGTATTGACCTGATGGTTTACGACGGGCTGTGGGAAATTTTCTACGGCTACCACATGGGTAATACGGCGGAAAACATCGCCGCCAAATACGGTATCACCCGCCGGGAGCAGGATGAACTGGGCCTGCTCAGCCACCAGCGGGCCAGGGCCGCCATTAAGGAAGGGCTTTTCAAACAAGAAATTGTGCCCGTACCCGTACCCCAGAAGAAGGGCGAACCGGTGCTTTTTGACACCGACGAGCGGCCCATGGATACCAGTATGGAAAAGATGGCCAAATTGCGCCCGGTCTTCCGGCCCGATGGAACAGTGACCGCGGGCAACGCCTCGGGCATAAACGACGCGGCGGCGGCGGTGGTGCTCATGTCCCGGGAAAAAGCGGAGGAACTGGGCTTAAAGCCCTGGGTGGCCATAAAATCCTTTGCCTCCGGCGGTGTGGACCCCGCCTACATGGGCACCGGGCCGGTTCCGGCCGTCAGAAAAGCCCTGAAAAAGGCCGGACTGACCATCGGGGATATAGACGTGGTGGAACTGAATGAGGCCTTTGCCGCCCAGGCCCTGGCCTGTATGAGGGAACTCGGACTCAGCCTGGAAAAAACCAACCCGCTGGGCAGCGGTATTTCCCTGGGACACCCCATAGGCTGCACCGGGGCCAGGCTGGTGGTTACCATTATGCACGAAATGAAGAGGAGAAATCTCGGCACCGGCCTGGTTACCATGTGCATAGGTGGAGGCCAGGGAATGGCCATGGTTCTGGAAAACATTTAAACAAATACCTGTTAGATAATAGACTGGCTGTAAAAACCTATCACCGGGGAGGTTTAAGGCTTATGGATGTGCAAAAAGTAATGGTTGTCGGAGCCGGCCAGATGGGGTCGGGTATTGCCCAGGTGGCGGCAGCAGTGGCCGGCTGCCAGGTTATCTTGAATGACATTAAGGATGAATTTGTCCGGCGGGGGCTGGGCAATATTGAAAAGAACCTGAGCCGGGATGTGAGCAAGGGAAGGCTGCAGGAAGACCAGAAGGCGGAAATCCTGGCGCGCATAACACCTTCCACCAGCCTGGCCGATGCTAAGGACGTGGACCTGGTCATTGAAGCGGCGATAGAAAATATGGAAGTGAAGTCCAGCATTTTCAAACAACTGGATGAAATCTGTCCCTCCCACACCATCCTGGCCACCAATACTTCGTCTTTGCCCATAACCCAGATTGCCGCGGTAACAAAGAGGCCGGAGAAGGTTATCGGCATGCACTTTATGAACCCGGTGCCGGTAATGAAGCTGGTGGAAGTTATCCGCGGGCTGGCTACCTCCGATGAAACCTTTAATGTGGTCAAGGCCATGAGTGAGCGCATGGGCAAGGTGCCCGTGGAAGTCAACGATGCTCCGGGTTTTGTATCCAACCGGGTGCTCCTGCCCATGATCAACGAAGCCATTTACTGTGTTTACGAAGGCATAGCCACTCCCGAAGCGGTGGACCAGGTCATGAAGCTGGGTATGAACCACCCCATGGGACCCCTGGCCCTGGCGGACCTCATTGGTCTGGATACCTGCCTGTACATCATGGAAGTGCTGCACAGGGAGCTGGGCGACAGCAAGTACCGTCCCTGCCCGCTGCTGAAAAAATACGTGGCTGCCGGCTGGCTGGGCCGCAAGACCGGCCGGGGATTCTACGTATATAACCAGTAACTTCCCGTCCCGGGAGTCAACCTACGAAGGGAGGCAGGAACATGTCCTGGAACAATATCCTGGTGGACAAAGATGGCCCGCTGGCCATGCTTACCATCAACCGGCCGCAGGTATTGAACGCGCTAAATGCCGAAACGCTTAAGGAAATCGAGGGTGCTGTGGACGAGCTGGCAGAAGATGAGGCCATCCGGGTAATTATCATCACCGGGGCGGGAGAGAAGGCTTTTGTAGCCGGGGCCGATATTGCTTTCATGAGCAAGCTCACCCCCCTGGAGGCCAGGAATTTTGCCCGGCTGGGGCAGAGGGTGCTGAGCAAAATTGAGAACCTGCCCAAGCCGGTAATTGCTGCCATTAACGGATACGCCCTGGGGGGTGGCTGCGAGCTGGCCATGGCATGTGATATCCGGGTGGCCTCGGAGAAGGCCAAATTCGGGCAACCGGAGGTCAACCTGGGCCTGATTGCCGGTTTCGGCGGAACCCAGCGTTTAACCAGGCTGGTCAATCCCGGCCTGGCCAAGGAGATTTTGTTTACGGCGGATATGCTTGACGCCGAAACCGCCCGGCGTATCGGCCTGGTGAACCATGTGGTTCCGGCGGAAGAACTGCTTAATTTCTGCCGGGGAATGGCCGAACGCATTGCTGCCCGGGGGCCGGTAGCCGTGCGGCTGACCAAGGAAGCCGTGAATGAAGGGCTGGAAATGGATCTGGAAAAGGCCCTGGCCCACGAGGCCGATCTTTTCGGGCTGGTATTTGCCACGGCTGACCGGGAGGAAGGTATTGCGGCCTTTTTAAACAAGCGCAAGCCGCAATTCCAGGGACGTTAAGGTTGGGTAAATAAGCATCCCGGGTAATTTAAAAGTGAAAATGCAGGCTGAAAAAGAACAGCCTGCATTTTTTTACATATTCACCTCTGATTTAGAGATGTAGTATTCTATTCCGGGAGTATAGTATAATTTAAAATAATCAGGTACGGGCAGCAATGGTGGAGGGAGGCTGGAGTTCATGGACATAACCTGGCTTTTCCTTGTACTCTGTCCCTACATGCTTTTATACTTTTACCTGTGGGACTTTACTACCTGGAATCATAGAAAAATAGTTATCTTCTGGATACTCGGGTTGGTAATTCTGGTTGGTGCATATTCCTTGATTAATTATTTGAATCCAGTTCATCCTGCATTTCCCGGACTTTTTTAATTAGTTTTCTTGAAAAGCAATTTTGTTAAGTAAAATATCAGTTTCAGCCAGGATAATGAAGGTATTTGTGCTTTATTTGTCATTACTATCTCCGGTGATATTTCCCTGCTCGTTTTCCATTAGTTTGCCAAAGGATTCAAGCAATCGCTTGGCTTTTTCCGGGCTGATGCCGTATTTTACGGCAACTTCCCTCACCTGCAGCCAGTCATCATTCTGGCTCGTATAAGCTCCCTCCGCCAGGGCCGGCGGTTTTTTCTGAATTAACACCACCAGGCCATAGACCCTGTTTTCCCCGGGGCGGAGATAAATATCTTCATACCGGGGGTTGGCCGCCTTTAATTTCCACCGGCCGTCTTCGGAGAGAACATACCTTATTCCCAGCTCATCGTTATTTAGCTGCACGACAGCTAGCTGGCCGGATTCTGCAGCCCCGGCCTTTTTGCAAATAGCGATATCTCCCGGAATAATTCCGGCCCCCCTCATGCTATCATCTTTTATTATAAAGGCAAAATCAGCTTCCAGTTCCCTGTCAATATTAATATAGCCGGCTATATCCCTTTCATTAAATGCTGCCCGTATGGTTTCAAAAAGGGGTACCTGCTTGATGGGCAGGAAGTCGGCCAGTGGTTTTTGAATGAGCGTTCTGATGGCTTCCATTGAGCTTATATTTTCTCCAAGAAAAAAAGAAAGGGGCTTGCCTAAAATCACTGAGATACGTTTAAGATCATCTATGGAAATCCGCCTTTTTCCTTTCTCATAAAGATTGATGGCCGTTTTGGTAAAGCCCAGTTTTTCACCCAGCTGTTCCTGGGTGAGTCCCCGGTCTTCACGGGCCTTTTTTATTCTCCTGCCTATTTCCTCGTAATAATTTTTCATAATGCCACCCGGGTTTTCAAAGTTTACAACCTGTTGCATATTATTCCCTGGAATTTCGGAAAAACCTCTTGACAGCATGTTGTCATTGTGATAACTTTAGAAAAAATAGCGTGAACCGGCATTTTCTACAAAATATTTTTCCCTGGTGTTAACGTAATGATAACATTATATACGGGGTGATAACGTGGTTGGGCGTAGAAGCAAGATGGGCGAAGTTGAAGCCAGGTTTGGCCAGCCGGTGGCAAGTCTAATTAAGCATTATTATTATGAAAAGGGGTATACCCTGGACCAGCTGGCCCGCCTGTTCGGTGTGGGCAGGGCAACGGTTTCGGTCTGGATGTTGAAGCTGGGCCTCCCAACAAGGGATTGGAAATTACCCGACCCCGCCAAAATAAATTACGATACGTATCACAATAAATAAAATGGTTGCTGCAGGTACGGTTTTTTGTTTAATTTTGAGGGGGGAAGGGCTTGGATTTTAATCATTGTTTAAGTTTAAAGGATCAGATTGAATACCTGCGGCGGAGATTAAATGGGATGAGCAGGGAGGACAGGGAGGAGATTCTTCTTTTGAGCCAGCACCTGGATAGATTGATTGTACAATACCAGCGATTAGTATTTTCTCTAAAGAAAGGAAATAAATATTCAGAATATTAGATCCGCAGCATAAATCAAGTCAGAAATTGTCCCCCGTTACCTGTGCCACTGCTGATTGACGGCGGCGGCAGCCGGAAAAGTCTGGAATTTAGGGTCAGATGGGCTAGAAAAGTAAGAATGTGTACCAGCTTTTGTTATTTTTATCGTTGCTTTCCCCCGGGGTAATGCTATAATTATTCTATAATAACTTATGGAAAGGTTACAGACGGGGGGTTTTATATGTTTGTACGGGACTATATGAGCACCTCTCCTATCTGCATTAATTCGGGCACTCCCATCCTGGAAGCGCTGAATATTATGAGGAAGAACAGGATCAGGCACCTGCCAGTGGTGGACAAGGGTCAGCTTGTTGGTCTGGTTACCGAACGAGATTTGCTTACCGTTTCTCCCTCCCCCGCGACCACCCTGAGTGTTTTTGAGATGAATTACCTGTTATCTAAAATGGTAGTTAAGGAGGTTATGAAAACCAGCCCCATTACTATAGGGCCCGATTGTTCTATTGAAGAAGCGTCTTTGATTATGCGGGAACATAAAATTGGAAGCCTGCCCGTAGTGGAGGAGGACAGGCTGGTGGGTATCATTACCCAGACTGATATTCTGGACGCTCTAATCCGGATCTTTGGCCTGCGTAAGGCAGGAACCCGCCTGGTGCTGGAAGCCAGCGATCGCATTGGTGCCCTGGCCGATATTCTGGCCATTGTAAGGGAGCACCAGATCAATGTTATTGGTGTGGCCTGCCGGGAAAAAGAAGAACAGCGGGTTCAAATCATGCTTCGCCTGAGTACTGTGGAACCCCAATCTCTGATTAATGATTTACAGAAGCAAGGTTATGAGGTAAAATCTGTTAGCTAGTTGTTCGGGGAGAAATTCTGGTTTTGGAGAAGTCCGGCTCCCTGGGGGAGCCGGATTAATTTTGATTAATTTTTTGCTACCGTTGCATTATAATTTTAGTTGGGCATTACTATATTCAAACGGTAAAGGAGAAGATCCTTATGGAATCCGCTGGCTCTCATGTCTTATCCCGTTATGCCACCATAGCCATTGATATTGCCACCCGTATTGCCAGGGGTGAATATCGTGAGGGGCAAAAAATTTTCGGCCGTTCCACGCTGGCTGGCAAGTACAACGTTTCTCCGGAAACCATCCGCCGTGCTTTAACCCTCCTGCAGGATACGGGAATTGTGCAGGTTTCCCCGGGAGTGGGGGTGGTGGTAAAGTCTCAAAAGGCGGCCGAGGCTTTCCTGGCGGAGTGCGGGCAGCGTCAGATCCTGAGGGATATGCAGGAACGGCTGCACCGCCTCTTACGGGAAAGGGATCGGATTAACAACGAGATTGAAAAGTTGATGAATGAGCTGCTGGATTATACATTCAAGATGGCAGGTAACCTGCAGCGGATAGAAGAAATCCGGGTGCTGCCCACATCGCCCCTGGTAGGTAAATCCCTTGCCGAGGCGAAGTTCCGGGCCCAAACAGGGTCCACCGTGCTGGCCATTTATCGTGGAGGTGAGGAGATCCTCTCACCCCAGGCCGATACGGTAATAAAGGCTGATGATATATTGATTGTTCTGGCCCCGCCGGAGTTAAAAGACCAGGTTTACCACCTTGTTAACGGTACGGCGGTAAAACAATAAAATAGACCCCTTCCGCAAGCGGTAAGGGGTCTTGAATTTTAAGAGCTGGTTAATTATTCAATACAACTTTAAACCTGCTGCATTTTCTTAATGGCTTCACGGATTTCGTCAACGGATGCTTCTTCTTCAATGGTTGAGAGGTCGCCCAGTTCTTTCCCCGTCCAGAGGGACCTCATAACCCGGCGCATAATTTTACCACTGCGGGTCTTGGGTAAAGAGTTTACAAACTGGATATCCCTGATGATGACAATGGGTCCCATGGTTTTACGCACATGGGCTATTAATTCTTTCTTAATTTCTTCGCCGGGCTGGTAGCCCTGCTTTAAGACCACGAAGGCGCAGGCCACTTCTCCTTTGAGTTCATCGGGTACTCCCGAGACACCTGCTTCTACCACTGCCGGGTGGGAAATAAGGGCGTTTTCAATTTCAATGGTACCAATCCTGTGGGCGGCGATTTTGATTACCTCATCGGAGCGACCGGCAAACCAGATGTACCCATCCTCGTCCATAGAAGCGGCGTCCCCGCAATAATACCGGCCCTGGGTAAAGGGCAGTCGCTCCCAGTATTCCTTCTGGTAACCCTCTTCATTGTTCCAGAGGGTGGAGGTCAGTCCCGGGAAGGGTCTTAGGATGGTAACAATCCCTTTTTCACCGGGAGCGGCGGGCTTTCCATCCTTATCATCAACAATTTCCGCAATGATGCCGGGTACGGGGATACCTGCCGAGCCCGGTTTTATAGGAATCATACCCAGCCCGTACGGGTTGGCGAAGATGGGGCCGGAAGTCTCGGTCTGCCACATATGGTCCATAACGGGGATTTTATTTTCAAAAACCTGTTCCTGCAGCCAGCTCCAGGCAGCGGGGTTCAGGACTTCTCCCGCGCAGAATACCCGGCTGACCGTGGAAAGATCGTGTTTTTTGGCGTGTTCAATACCCAGCTTCATCAGGCCCCGTACCCCGGTGGGGGATGTCCACACGGCCGTAACTTTATTCCGTTCGATGATATCCCACCACATATCCGGGCGCGGGTAGTCGGGAGTTCCTTCGTAAAGAACGCTGGTAGCGCCCACCAGGAGAGGACCGTAGACGTTATAACTGTGCCCCACAATCCATCCGATGTCCGAGGTGCAGAACCAGACGTCCTCTTCCTGCAAAGCGTAAATCCACTTGGCCATGGAGTAAATATAAACCTGATAACCGCCATGTTTCTGCACGGTAACCTTGGGTTTGGCGGTGGTGCCGGATGTGGGAAGCAGGAAGAGGGGTTCGTTTGCTTCCATCAATTCTACTTCTGCACTCTGGCCTTCACCGAGAGCCAGAAACTCATCCCAGAAAATGTCGCGCCCGGCCTTCATCGGTGGTGATTGTGCCTTATTTTTCTGTAAAACCACTACTTTTTGGATCAGGTCTTCGGGACACATGGCCAGGGCTTCGTCAATTATGCCCTTAAGGGGAACTGGTTTGCCCCGCCGCAGGCCCTCGTCCTGGGTAAGGAGATACCTGGCACCGGTGATCTGCAGGCGATCGGCCACTGCCCCGGCAGAAAATCCAGCAAAGATAACCACGTGGATGGCTCCAATACGGGCACAGGCCAGCATGGCGGTAACCGATTCGATGCCGGTGGGCATGTAGATGGCTACCCGGTCGCCTTTTTTCACCCCCAGGCCTCTTAACGCTGCAGCATACTGTTTTACCAGGGAAAGAAGCTGGCCGTAGGTTATTACCCTTACTTCGCCGGTTTCCCCTGACTCGGCAATAAATGCAGCCCGGCCTGCCTTCCCTCTTTTGACCTTATAGTCCACGCAGTTGTAACAAATATTGGTCAGCCCACCGGAGAACCACTGAAAGGTGGGGTAATTCCAGGTGAACACCTTGTCCCACTTTTTGAACCAGTAAATATCATGAGCTGCTTTATTGGCAGCTTCTGCCCAGAAACCTTCCGGATCCCTGGCTGCCCAGTCGATGAAAGCTTTTACCTGCGGGGGAACCATTCCGGTACCCATTTTTTCCGCCATTCGCATTACCTCCCCTTAACCATACGAACTTGGTTTACTCTTAATATAAATTGAAAATAGGGGAAAGATTAAGAATATTCCGGCGTGATGTATTTTTTTGAGTGTGAGTGGATTTATAGCCAGAGCGAATGGATCGAGCCGCGTCGTTTATCCGGCCAATATTGACACCGGCAGCAAACAGGCCTATAATAGCCTTAGAGTTCTAAAAATTAAAGAGTTAAAAAGCCTTCGGGGATGGGTGAAATTCCCTACCGGCGGTATGGAGGGCGGATGACCTTCCGAGCCCGCGAGCCCTGCACCATCACGCATGTTGCAGGGTTGATCTGGTGAAAGGCCAGAGCCGACAGTAAAAGTCTGGATGGGAGAAGGCATAGTGATTCTGCTTTTCCAGAGAAAAGCAGGAAAGCTCCTTTTTATGCCTGTTAGCCCTGAAGGTTATCACCGGATCAGGGCTTTTCTATTTTCTTTTACAGGGTGAGGGCATTGGACGTATATTACATGCGAATGGCCCTGGACCTGGCCAAAAAAGCAATGGGCAGAACCAGCCCCAACCCCATGGTGGGAGCTGTGCTGGTAAAAGATGGTCAGGTGGTTGGCCGGGGTTATCATGCCCGGGCCGGAACTCCCCATGCTGAAATTCACGCCTTGAGGGAAGCTGGTGAACGGGCGGAAGGGGCAACCCTGTATGTTACCCTGGAGCCTTGCTGCCACCAGGGACGTACGGGTCCCTGTACCGAGGCCATTCTGGCTGCCGGTGTTAAGCGGGTGGTAACCGCCATGGTCGATCCCAACCCCCTTGTGGCCGGCCGGGGGGTGGAAAGGTTGCGCCGGGCCGGGGTCGAGGTAACGGTAGGTGTGCTGGAAGAGGAGGCCCGCAGGTTGAATGAGGTTTTTGTGAAGTACATTACCACCCGCAGTCCCTTTGTGGTGTTAAAAGCGGCCATGAGCCTGGACGGTAAAATAGCTACCCGCACCGGGGAATCCCGCTGGATCACCGGTTCGCAGGCCCGGCTGGCCGTTCATTATTTAAGGGATCGTTATGATGCGATCCTGGTGGGTATTAATACCGTACTCAAGGACAACCCTTCTTTAACCACCCGTCTTCCGGATCGGGAAGGCAGGGATCCGGTGCGGGTCATTGTGGACAGCATGGCCCGTACTCCTCCCGGTGCCCGGGTGATCACCCAGGAATCCCCGGCACCAACCATTGTGGCCGTTACGGAAAAGGCGCCCGAAGAAAACCGTCGTCGCCTGGAAGATGCCGGGGCCCGGGTGCTGGTGGTGCCCGGCCCGGGACCCGGGGTGGACCTGGTCGCCTTAATGAAGGAGCTGGCCCGCCGGGAAATAACCAGCGTGCTGGTGGAAGGTGGCAGCCGGATTCATGCGTCTTTTCTGGAATCGCGCCTGGTGGATAAGGTAATCTGGTTCATTGCTCCCCTGATTATTGGTGGGAGCAGTGCACCCGGTCCTGTGGGCGGGGAAGGTCCGGCCCGGCTGTCCGAAGCAGTGCGTTTAAGAGATGTCCTTATTACCCGCTACGGGGAGGATTTCTGCGTGGAGGGATATGTGAACGACGGGGGTGCAGTTTGATGTTCACCGGGCTGGTTGAGGAAATTGGGGTTTTGCGCCATATAAGCCGGGGAAAGGATTCCGCCCGGTTGACGGTGGAGGCGGCCAGGATACCGGGCAATCTGGAGCTGGGAGATAGTGTGGCCGTAAATGGTGTTTGCCTGACAGTGGTATCCTTCACCCGTTCATCATTTACGGTAGACGTTATGGCCGAAACCCTGGCCCGGACCAATTTGGGACACCTGCAGCCGGGAGATCGGGTCAACCTGGAAAGGGCTTTGCGCCTGGGTGACCGGCTGGGTGGCCACCTGGTGACCGGGCATATTGATGGTGTGGGTCAGGTTTTACGCCGCCAGGAACATGATATAGCTATCCTGTTAACTATTGGTGCTGCACCGGAAGTATTGAGATATATAGTAAAAAAAGGTTCGGTGGCTGTCGATGGCACCAGTTTAACGGTGGTGGATGTGGATGAGGAGAGCTTTTTAGTTTCCCTGATCCCCCATACCGCCCGGCATACCATTCTGGGTGCTAAAAAAAGGGGAGATCTGGTGAACCTGGAAACGGACATTATAGGGAAGTATGTAGAAAGATTTTTAAATCTGCCCGCCCCGGGGCAGATCCGGGGCAGGTCCTCCGGGATTACCCTGGATTTTCTGGCTGAACATGGATTTATAACCAGATAGACAGGAGAGTGAAGGAGCAATGGAATTTCGTTTTAACTCTGTAGAAGAGGCCATCGAGGATATCCGCCAGGGCAAAATGGTGGTCGTTGTGGATGACGAGGATCGGGAAAATGAAGGCGATGTCATCATGGCGGCGGAAAAAGTTACTCCCGAGGCTATTAATTTTATGGCCACCCATGCCCGGGGACTGATCTGTATGCCCATAACCAATGAGCGGGCGGATGAACTGGATTTACCGCTTATGGTTACCCACAGTACTGACAAGCATGGTACCGCTTTTACTGTATCTGTGGACCACAAGGACACCAGTACAGGTATTTCCGCTTATGAGCGGGCACAGACCGTCAGGGCTATTCTGGATCCGGCTACCCGGCCCGAAGATTTGCGTCGCCCGGGACACATCTTCCCCCTGCGTGCCCGGGAGGGCGGGGTGCTGCGCCGGGCCGGCCATACCGAAGCAGCAGTAGATCTGGCCCGGCTGGCTGGATTGTACCCGGCAGGGGTAATTTGTGAGATTATGAAGGAAGACGGTACCATGGCCCGGGTGCCTGAATTAATGGCTTTCTGCCGGCAGCACGGCTTGAAGATCATTACCATTGCCGATTTAATCAGGTACCGGCGGCGTACAGAAAAACTGGTCCGCCGCGTGGATTCTGCCCGCCTGCCCACCAAATATGGTGAGTTTACTGCCGTAGCTTATGAAAGCCTGCTGGATGGTAAAGGTCATCTGGCCCTGGTTAAGGGGGATTTAAGTCAGGTGGAAGCCCCCCTGGTACGGGTTCATTCCGAGTGCCTGACCGGAGACGTCCTGGGTTCCACCCGCTGTGATTGTGGAGATCAGCTCGTCCGGGCCATGCAAATGATTGCCAGGGAAGGAGTAGGTGTGTTACTCTATATGCGGCAGGAAGGCCGCGGTATAGGTCTTTTAAACAAGATCCGGGCTTATAAGCTGCAGGATCAGGGTAAGGATACGGTGGAAGCCAACGAAGCTCTGGGATTCCCTCCCGACCTGCGGGATTATGGTATCGGGGCTCAAATTCTGGTTGATCTCGGGCTCAAGAAAATTCGTTTGTTGACCAATAACCCGCGGAAGATTGCCGGCCTGGAGGGCTATGGCCTGGAAGTGGTGGCCAGGGTACCCATTGAGATATCTCCCAATAAATATAACCGCTTCTACCTGGCAACAAAAAGAAAAAAACTGGGTCACCTGCTCAGTATAGCCGATGAGGTGAGCTAAAATACTTATTCCTGTGCGGCCTTAATTACGGGAAGACAGGCACCTCAATATGGAAAGGAGTAGCATGATGCCTAAAGTATACGAGGGACACTTGATTGGCCAGGGCCTGCGTTTCGGCCTGGTGGTGGGACGTTTCAACGAGTTTATCACCAACAAGCTTTTAACGGGGGCTCTCGATGCCCTGCACCGGCACGGTGTGGCGGATCAGGATATAGAGATTGCCTGGGTGCCGGGGGCCTTTGAAATTCCCCTGGTGGCCAGGCGCCTGGTGGCTGCACAGCGCTTTGACTCCATAATCTGCCTGGGGGCGGTGATCCGCGGGGCCACACCCCATTTCGACTATGTGGCTGCCGAGGTGGCCAAGGGAGTGGCCAAAGTGGGGCTGGATTCCGGTGTGCCGGTGATATTCGGTATAATTACTGCCGATACCCTCGAACAGGCTATAGAACGTGCGGGAACCAAGGCTGGTAACAAAGGTTGGGATGCTGCGGTGGGGGCTATTGAAATGGCCAACCTCATGCGCAGCCTTGGCTAATGAGAAGGAGGCATACCGGTGGAGTCACCACGCACAATACAAAATTTAAAAGAAGTGGCTGATTTTCGGGTTACACCCGGTGAAAGGCTTTTTTCCGCCAGCAACCAGGAAATTATGGCCGGCTGGACAACCGATATTTACTTTATCAAAACCAGGGAAATTCTACGGGCCATGGGCCTTGACGGAACGGAAGTAACAGCTGAAATTTTTGCCGGTAGGGAGGGTGTGCTGGCCGGGGTACCGGAGGTGAAAACTCTCCTGGCCGGGACGGGGGTGGAGGTCTGGTCCCTACCCGAGGGAGAGTGGTTCGGGGAAAAGGAAGTGGTTATGCGCATCCACGGTCCCTACGACCGCTTCGGCATTTACGAAACGGCTATCCTGGGCATACTGGCCAGCTCCAGCGGCTGGGCTACGGCAGCCAGGAAATGCCGGGAAGCTGCGGGTAACAAACGGGTGGTTTGTTTTGGAGCCCGGCATGTCCACCCGGCGGTGGCCCCGGTCATGGAGAGGGCGGCAATCGTGGGGGGTGCCGACGGGGCCAGCTGTATTTTGGGAGCCAAGCTGGCCGGTCAGGAACCTGTGGGAACGCTGCCCCATGCCGTTATGCTCATCGTAGGGGATACCGTGGAGGTAGCCCTGGCTTACCAGCGGACCATGCCTCAAGGGACGCCGGTAATTGTGCTGGTGGATACCTTTAAAGATGAGGCGGAAGAGGCCCTGCGGGTGGCCCGGGTCCTGGGGAAAGACCTGGCAGCCATAAGGCTGGATACTCCCGGCGAGCGGGGGGGAGTTACTCCCGCGCTGGTCAAAGAGGTACGTGCCCGCCTGGATCAGGCAGGATACAACCACGTGGAGATACTGGTGAGCGGCGGCCTGACTCCCGAGCGCATCCAGTTACTAAGCCAGGCAGGGGCTGATTCTTTCGGGGTGGGGAGCTATATCTCCGGTGCCGCACCGATAGATATGACCATGGATTTGAAAGAGGTTACCGGCAAACCCGTTGCCAAGCGGGGGCGCATACCCGGTATTACCCCCAGTCCCCGCCTGCAAAGGATTCTTTAGACCTTATCCCGGGCCTGAAAAATAAAAAACGGCTTGTAAAAGCCGCTTTGTTAAATTGCCCTCTGCACCTTTCCGCTGCGCAGGCAACGGGTGCAGACCAGTATTCTCCTGGGGGTACCGTTAACCAGCGCCCTTACCCGCTGTAAATTGGGCTGCCAGGTCCTTTTGGTCCGGATGTGGGAGTGGCTAACCTGCATCCCCACCACCACGCCTTTACCGCAGATAGCGCATTTTCTGGCCAAGAATGCCACCTCCTTTTTCTAGACCACTCTTAAATTCTAGCAAAAATGCCCTTGCTGTGCAAGGTAAAACATCCGGTGTGATCCGGATTTTCTCGCAGATTCAGTAAGTGCCGATGAGACCTGCCGCTGCTGCGGCAGGTGTCCAAGGGGGTATATAATTTAAAGTAATTCATGGTTGAAACCGGTTATGAGTGCTATCCCGTGCAATATTTAAAGATGGTTGGCCCGCGCCGCTTTGCCCTGCTGAAGAAACTGGGAATTAAAACTGTAAAGGATTTACTTTATCATTTTCCCCGGGAATACCGGGAACGTACAGTAAAGCCATCCAGTGCCTGTGCCCACGGGGAACAGGCTACCCTGCAGGGCAGGGTGCTCGGGGTCAGCGAACTTAATCCCAGGCCCGGGCTCTGGGTTACCAGGGTCCAGATCCAGGAGCCGGGGGGGTATTTTATTGCTGTATGGTTCAACCAGCGTTACATAAAAAAAATGCTGGCTTCCGGGAGCCGTATCCAGGTTACAGGGAAGATCGAGCGCCGTTTTGGCGAAGTCCAGCTGCTGGTAACCGATTATGAGTTGCTGGATGGCGAAACCCGGGCGCCTCAAAGCGGCTTGATTCCTGTTTACCCGCTTACAGAACAGTTGAGCCAGCGGCTCATGCGTTCTTTGGTCAGCCTTGCTCTGGACGAATGGCTGCCTCATATCCATGATTTTCTCCCGCCGGAAATACGGCAAAAGTTTTCCCTGCCCGATCTTGCCAGTGCCCTGCGGCAGATCCATTTTCCCGCCGTCGAAAAGGAAGCTATCAGGGCGAGAAAACGTTTTATTTTTGAAGAGCTGTTTTTGCTCCAGCTTCTCCTGGCCCTGAGGCGCAGGCAGAATACCAGAAGGATGAAGCCGCACCGTTACCATGATCGCAGGAACCTGGTGGAGAGTTTCCTTTCCAGCCTGCCCTTTACCCTGACGGACGCCCAGCAGCAGGCGTGGGAAGAAATCAAAGCCGACATGGATGCTCCCTGGCCCATGAACCGGCTGTTGCAGGGAGATGTGGGGGCGGGAAAGACAGTGGTCAGTACCCTGGCCCTGCTCCGGGCGGTGGGAAGCGGGCTGCAGGGAGCGTTAATGGTGCCCACGGAAATCCTGGCCGAGCAGCATTACCTTACTCTCTCCAGAGATCTGGCTCCTTTAGGAATTGAAGTCGGTCTGCTTTCCGGGAGTATGAAAAAGAAAGAAAGAGAAAAAATTCTAAGCGGTCTGGCCAGTGGGGAAATACCCCTGGTCGTGGGTACTCAGGCCCTGATTCAGGAGAAGGTACAGTTTAAAGCTCTGGCTCTGGTGGTTATTGATGAACAACATCGTTTTGGGGTACGGCAGCGGGCCAAACTGCAATATAAAGGGCACTGCCCCGATGTGCTGGTCATGACGGCTACACCCATACCCCGTACGCTGGCACTAACCCTTTATGGAGATCTGGAGGTAAGCACCATTTCCCAGCTTCCCCCCGGGCGGCAGCCTGTTCAAACCTATGTTCTTCCTTCTTCTTATCTCCCACGGGTTTACGGCCTGGTGCAAAGGGAAGTGGAAAAGGGGGGACAGGCTTATGTGGTTTGTCCCCTGGTGGAAGAATCCGAGAAGATTGATGTGCGGGCTGCCGTGGAGCTGGTGGAGGAACTCTCCCGGGGTCCCCTGGCCGGGTGCAGGATAGGTTTGCTCCACGGACGGTTAAAACCGGGGGAAAAGGAAGAGGTTATGGAGGCCTTTCGCACAGGTCAGATCCAGGTGCTGGTGACCACCACTGTGGTAGAGGTCGGGGTGGACGTACCCACCGCCACAGTAATGGTAATCCTGGATGCCGATCGTTTTGGGCTGGCCCAGCTGCACCAGTTGCGGGGGAGGGTGGGGCGGGGAAAAGCCCGTTCTTACTGTATCCTTATTTCTGACAGCAATACTGAAGAGGCCCGTTTCAGGTTACAGGCCATGACCTCCACCACCGATGGTTTTGCCCTGGCCGAAAAGGATCTGCAGTTAAGGGGGCCGGGGGAATTTGCCGGTACCAGGCAGTCGGGGCTGCCCGAATTTAAGGTGGCCGACCTGATCCGGGACTGGCGTGCCCTGCAGCTTGCCCGGGAGGAAGCAGTGGCCCTGATAAAAAAAGATCCCGAACTAAAGGCGCCGGAACATCGCCTCCTGGCCCGGGAAATGCGTATAAGATTTGGAGAAAAAGCCGGATATCTGGATATTGGTTAAAAAGTTTGAGCCTGTTAAAGGCTTTTTTCTTTGCAAATTTATGCTTTATTTAAGGAAGGTCAAACCAAGACAGATCAAGGCAATATCCTTTCTTAAAAACCCTTGTGTTTTAGGGGTTAAAGTGAAGTGGTGGGGTAAAATGTTCTAGACATAATCAGTTGCGTTAAGGTCATAATAAGAGTAGCTCAAAGGTAAGGAGGTGACATAAATGGCGTTAGGGCAAAAGCGGAACAAATTGATTCTTCCCCAGGCCGCCGCGGCTATGGAGCAGTTTAAGTGGGAAACTGCTGCTGAACTGGGAATTCAGGTTCCCCAGAGCGGTTACATGGGCGACCTGCCTTCCCGGGTAAACGGTGCCATTGGCGGTAACATGGTCCGGAAGATGATTGCCGCTTATGAGCAAAGCCTGGCCAGCGGTACCCAGCCTCCGACTCCTCAGGTAACCAACGCTCGCACCACTCCTTAACGGAGGTTAAGGTATGAGCTCTCTGTCTTATACTGTTCCCTATCGAGGGGCCCAACTTCAAGGATGAGCAAGTATCCGGCTCCCTGTTGGTTGGGCCCCCGGCAGGGACAATTTTCTTAATGAAGGTAATAGCTGTAGTCATCCTCCGTCAAGCCTGGATGCAGGGCCAGGGAAATTGCTCCTGCTATAACCTTGGCCGTGGTGGCAATTAAAGAATCTATTTCTTTGGGAGTTACGGTAAGGTTGCCGCCAAAAGGTTCCAGGATTTTTTCAATGGCGCGCCGGGCCAGGGCGGGATTAAAATTCACATTTGCGGGCACGGCCTGTAGCTGTTCCAAATAAGCATTAATGGTATCCTGGCTGATGATGGCAGCATGTACTACAGTTGGTACCCCGATGGCAATTACCGGCACACCCATGCTCTCCCTGTTAATTCCGGCCCGTTGATTACCAATGCCGGAGCCCGGGCTTATACCCGTATCGGCTATCTGGATGGTTGTGCAGATGCGGGATACGTTGCGGGCGGCCAGGGAATCTATGGCAATAATTAATTCCGGATGAATTTTATCCACTACACCCTTAATTATTTCAGCCGTTTCTATACCCGTTAACCCCAGGACTCCCGGTGCCAGGGCACTGACGGAGCGCATCCCGCCCTTTAATTCCTGGGGGGCATAGTTATATAAATGCCTGGTTACAAGGCTCTTTTCGATAACTTTGGGTCCCAGAGAATCAGGGGTAGCCCGCCAGTTTCCCAGGCCGACCAGCAGGATATTGCCGTGTTCAGGAATATGGTTCACGAATTTTTCTAACTGCCGGGCCAGGATCTGGCTTATTTCATGATGAGCGGTGGGATTGTTTTCCCTCAATGCAGGAGCCTCGATGGTTATATACGTCCCCACAGGTTTACCCATGATGTTTTCGGCAGTCTTTTCCACTATATGTACAATGGTTACTTCCCCGTGGTCAAATCTTTCCCGGTCCACCCTGACACCGGGAATTTCCTGCCCCGTTTCCCCCCGGACTATCTCCCGCGCTTCCAATGCCAGATCGAGATTTACGCCGTAGGAGCGAAAAAGTTCAATAAGCAAAATAGCCGCCCCCTACTTTAATTCTTATCACTTTCAAAGATATATTTTCCGGTTGGAGAAGGATTATACGCTACATATTCTTAGTGTAAAGTTACTGTAGGAAATTGAAGAAGGAAAAAGGCGGTAGGAAATAGAAAGGAGAGTGCACCGCCTAGGAAGGGCGAGTAACCGAAGGATCGGAAACTCGGAGGTGCACTCTCATGAAGATAATTCAGCACGTATATAACAGTTTCCTGCAAGTAGCCACTTTAATTTTTGAGAAACTTGAGAAGGGGATTGATTATCCAAGGTTTCAGCTTGAGCTGCAAGACGTGCTCAATGAATTGGGCCGTAATATATGCAAGGAAGTATTGGAAGCTGCTGATGACTATGTAAGGCAGCACCGGAATGAACGAGCGG
>NZ_FQUW01000002.1 GCF_900129285.1 Desulfofundulus australicus DSM 11792 | reverse complement strand
GTACCGTCACTTCCTTCTTCCCCCAGAACAGAGCTTTACGACCCGAAGGCCTTCTTCGCTCACGCGGCGTCGCTCCGTCAGGCTTTCGCCCATTGCGGAAGATTCCCCACTGCTGCCTCCCGTAGGAGTCTGGGCCGTGTCTCAGTCCCAGTGTGGCCGGTCACCCTCTCAGGCCGGCTACCCATCGTCGCCATGGTAGGCCGTTACCCCACCATCTAGCTAATGGGACGCGGACCCATCCATTAGCGGGTTTCCCCTTTCCTCC
>NZ_FQUW01000064.1 GCF_900129285.1 Desulfofundulus australicus DSM 11792 | reverse complement strand
GGAGGACCCGCGGCGGTTGATACTTGCCGACCGGTGGGGGAACCGGTACAAAATCCGCCGGTACCACCTGGAGCGGGGGTACGAGGTGCTGAAGGACTTCCCACCTGAACGGGAAATTGCTGTTTCCGTATAGCGACAGAACGAAAGCGGCCCGGCCAACAAGCGCCGGGCCGTAGACATTCTGTCTACAGGGGGCGGTTAAAAGTGGAAATCAAGAAGTCCACTATCGAAAAATTCTCCTGCTGTTCTCTCTGGTGTCAATCACCCCGACTGAAGTCGGAGGCATGTAGGGTAACCTACACGCCCACGGCTTTAGCCGTCGATTGACCAGGGTAGCGCCGGAGGGGCGGCTTTACGCCGTCCCGCTTGCACGGCGGAGCTGAAACGCTTCGTGGGAGGGGGCACCCGTTGACCACGCACCGCGCGCGGAAGGTTTACCGACCCACTCCGGGATGCTTCTCCAGTCCCGGACCCTGGAACCTGCGCTGCAGACAACCCCGGGGTAGGTCGAAACGGGCGCAGGTAGTACACCGTTCCGCTGCATTCCCGAGGGGAGACCGAGGGTGGGCACACCCGAGGCGACACCGACATGAGAGAGCGAGGTAACTCGAAATGCGAACGGCAAAGGATTACGAAACTCAGAACCGGGTATTTGTGCTGGACAAACATCACAGGCCCCTGATGCCGTGCCACCCGGCGCGGGCCAGGGAACTTTTGCGAAAGGGTAAAGCCGTGGTTCACAAGCTCTATCCCTTCACCATCCGGTTAAAGGACAAAACCGGCGGAGCCACCGGGCCACTAAGGCTCAAAATCGACCCGGGCAGTAAAACGACCGGCCTGGCGATAATCCGCGAGTCCGACGGCTACATCCTCTGGGCGGCCGACCTGCACCATAAGCAGTTCGTCACCGTCAACAAGGACGGCAAGCCGGTTACCGTAGTAGGTAAGCGGGCCTCTTTAAGGCGCTCCCGGAGAAGCCGAAAGACCCGCTATCGCCCACGCCGGATAAACAACCGCCGCCGTTCCGAAGGCTGGCTTCCGCCCACCGTCAGGGCCAAGGCCGACTGCGTGCTCGGCTGGGTGGAAAAACTCCTGCGCCTCTGCCCGATAACGGCGATATCCATAGAAACCGCCCGCTTCGATACCCAGAAGCTCCAGAACCCGGAAATTTCCGGGGTGGAATACCAGCAGGGCACTCTTTTCGGGTACGAAGTGAGAGAGTACCTGCTGGCGAAATACGGCCGCGAATGTCAGTATTGCCACGGCAAATCGAAGGACCCGGTTTTGGAAATTGACCATATCGTACCGAGGTCCCGTGGCGGCAGCGACCGGGTGTCCAACCTCACTCTGGCCTGCCGCACCTGCAACCTGGACAAGGGCAACAAAACAGCCGAGGAGTACGGCCACCCGGAAGTACAGGCGGAAGCAAAGAAACCGCTGAAAGACGCGGCACACGTCAACGCAGCCCGCTGGTACATCTGGGAACGACTGAAGGCCATCTCGTCAGCCAGCGGGCTGGAACTGGAGATGGGCACCGGCGGGCGGACCAAGCATAACCGTACTATACAGGGACTGCCTAAGGCCCACTACTTAGACGCCGCCTGCGTGGGAGCTAGCACGCCGGAACTGAAGAACACATACATTAAGCCGTTGGAAATCCGCGCCGTCGGCCGCGGCAACCGGCGGATGGCCCGGGTTGACGCTTACGGTTTCCCGAAAGGGCACCGCAGCAGGAAGAAAGTGCACTTTGGTTTCCAGACCGGCGACATTGTAAAAGCTATAGTAACAAAAGGGAAGTATAGCGGAGTATACAAAGGCACAGTAGCAGTTCGCGCCAGCGGCTACTTTGATATCAAGGATGTGCATGGCAAAGTAATTGTGCAAGGGATCAACTACAAATACATGCGTTTGCTGCAGCGTGCGGATGGCTACACTTATGCCATTTAAAGCAAGGAAAGGAGGTAACCCGGCGCGCTCCTCCCCTGAATGAATTCAGGGGTATCCGCGCTGGATTATGATCATGAAAAGAGTGGTTTCCAGGAAAAAGTTACCGCGCCTGATGTGGTATCGGAAACCGCAGACGCAAATAGTACCGAACCGGCGGGTGCTGGAGCGCAAGATGGGCTGTCGGAGAAAGGGTAAGGACTGCTGGGACAGCAGTCCTTACTAATTTTTGTAGAGGAGTGGTATGAATGTCAAGGATTCTAGCTATTGGCGACGTCCACGGCTGTCGCCACCTGTTGGAAGCAGTCCTGCACCGAGCAAGCTACAACCCTGATCGGGACCGGCTGATCTTACTCGGTGACTACATCGACCGCGGCCCGGACAGCAAGGGGACGCTGGAGCTGGTCCGCGGTCTGGTGAGCAACGGTGCTGTGGCTCTCCGAGGGAACCACGAACAGATGCTGCTGGACGCCATCAGGAACCCGGACCCGGTGAACGAACTGGGGACGTGGCTGGACAACGGCGGCAGGGCGACGCTGGACAATTTCGGAGCCTACTCCGTAAAGTCACTGGCTAAATGGCAGGATTTTCTGGAAAACCTGCCTTTAATCCACCAGGAAGACAAATACATCTTCGTTCACGCCGGGATATTCCCTGGGAGTGAAATACAAACCGATATTGATCTACTTTAGATCAGAGAGCGTTTTCTTTTTTATCCCGGAGTGCCGGTACCCGGTCATGTAGTAGTCTTTGGCCATACAATGACCACGATTATTCCCGGCCACGAATGCGCCAGGCCCTGGTTTGCGCCGGGACGCATCGGAATAGACACCGGTGCGTTCAAAACAGGCATTTTAACATGTCTGCAGTTACCCTGTCACTACTGGCAGACGGATTAACCGTTTGTAGATTTGACACCCTTAACTTAGTGTAAAGTTACTGTAGGAAATTGAAGAAGGAAAAAGGCGGTAGGAAATAGAAAGGAGAGTGCACCGCCTAGGAAGGGCGAGTAACCGA
>NZ_FQUW01000037.1 GCF_900129285.1 Desulfofundulus australicus DSM 11792 | reverse complement strand
CTTCGCTCACGCGGCGTCGCTCCGTCAGGCTTTCGCCCATTGCGGAAGATTCCCCACTGCTGCCTCCCGTAGGAGTCTGGGCCGTGTCTCAGTCCCAGTGTGGCCGGTCACCCTCTCAGGCCGGCTACCCATCGTCGCCATGGTAGGCCGTTACCCCACCATCTAGCTAATGGGACGCGGACCCATCCATTAGCGGGTTTCCCCTTTCCTCCTTAGTCCATGCGGGGCAGGGAGCGTATCCGGTATTAGCGCCAGTTTCCCAGCGTTATCCCGGTCTAATGGGCAGGTTATCCACGCGTTACTCACCCGTCCGCCGCTGGCAACGGAAGTCGGTCGTCGGAAATCGGATGTCAGATCTTTTGTCGCAATTGGCCTGTGGCCACTTGCTTCTTATCTGACTTCTGACCTCCGATGACCGACCTCCGTTACCCGCTCGACTTGCATGTGTTAGGCACGCCGCCAGCGTTCGTCCTGAGCCAGGATCAAACTCTCCATCCAATCCTTTGTCCCAGAATCACTCCCGCACACGCTCTTCCTCGCCAGATGCTCAGCCCTTTAAGCTGCACACCCGGCTTCCTCCCTGTTCAGTTTTCAAGGACCACTTTCCCCTCGCTGTCGCGCAAGCGTTATTGTATCATGATGTAATCATTCTAGTCAAGAGCCAATTTATTCATGCTGTTTGCCTACCGGCAAGTATATATACTAATGACTTTGTTCTCAAAAATCAACGGTTAATTTATGGAGATATGTCATTTAATTTACATTGTTCGTGCCAGTTCAGGCAACTATATTTATCTTGCGCCAGTTTTCGAGCTGTAAGACGCTCATCCGCAGTTAGCTCTGCCGGAATCAACTCGATCTCCAGGGCTGTAGCGAATCCCCTGGCCAGAGCGCAGCAGACCTGGTCGTAGGCAGGCACCCGGGACAATATCCGGTCCAGCGCAGTAGCCTTGGCTGCAAAGGCCTCCTTAACTCGCCGGCGCACCGATTCAGAGGGAAAGGCCAGAACGGCAAAGAGTTTATCTTCATCTATGCCCAGCAATAAGGAACCGTGCTGAAGAATGGTTCCCCTTTGCCGGACCTGGGCACTTCCCACCAGTTTTTTACCCTCTACCGCTACCTCATATCCCGAAGGGGTATCGAAACAGGCGGCCGATAGCTTTGACCGCAGCCCCCGCTGCGTTTTATCCGGATTAAAAAGACTGGCCTCCACTCCCAGCAACCGCAATCCCAGTACCAGGCCCTGGCTCAACAGGCGGTATGTCTCCAGTACACTGCCGGGCAGGAACTTCTGAGAAATGGTAACGCTATAGGTTACCTCCCGGTCGTGAAGAACGGCCCGGCCGCCGGTAGGACGGCGCACCAGGCCTATACCCAGGCGATGGCAGGCCTCGTAGTCCACTTCCCGCTGAGCGTTTTGAAAATAACCCAGGGACAGGGTAGGCGGTTCCCAGCGGTAAAAACGCAGGGTTGGAGGAACTTCTCCACGACTGTGATGAATCAATATAGCTTCATCGATGGCCATATTGGTAGCCCCGTCAGCTGCCCCCGTATCCAGCAGCCGCCATCGACGGGGCCAGGAATTTAAAGCTGCTTCTATTTTCTCCACGAACACATACAGCCTCCTCCCTGGCGGCCCGGACGGTAAACCGCCCGGGCCAATTACGGGAAAACCTTAACCTTCATTTCCCGGCACGCCATCGCAGCTCGGGCTTCCGGGCTGCGGCGACCTCATCCAGCCGGCCGATATAAGTGGTATAGGGGGCACCCTTAATCTTTTCAGGCTCTTCCTCTGCTTCCCGGGCAATCCTGATCATGGCATCGATAAAACGGTCCAGGGTTTCTTTGCTTTCCGTTTCTGTTGGTTCAATCATCATTGCCTCTTCCACGATCAGGGGAAAGTAAATGGTCGGCGGGTGAAACCCGTAGTCCAAAAGCCTCTTGGCCATATCCAGGGTCTTCACCCCGTTACGTTCCTTTTGCCACTTGCCCGAAATGACAAATTCATGCTTGCAAAAACGATCATAAGGCAGGTAGAAATATTTTTTCAAGTGGGCCATAAGATAGTTGGCATTGAGCACAGCATCCCGGCTTACCTGTTTCAATCCCTCGGCTCCCAGGGAGCGGATATAAGCGTAAGCTTTAACCACTACACCAAAATTACCATAAAAAGAACGTACTTTGCCTATGGAATGAGGCAGGTCATAGTTAAAATAATAACGCTTACCATCGAAGTCCACGAGAGGTACGGGCAGGAAAGGTACCAGATCCTTTTTCACCCCTACCGGCCCGGCTCCCGGCCCGCCACCACCATGTGGCGTGGCAAATGTTTTGTGCAGGTTAAAATGCACTACATCAAAACCCATATTTCCAGGACGGGTGTAACCCATAATGGCATTGGTATTGGCCCCATCGTAATATAACAGCCCGCCCACCTTATGAACCATATCGGCAATGATGTGAATGTTTTCGTCAAACAACCCCAGCGTGTTGGGATTGGTAAGCATGAGCCCCGCTACCCGTTCATCCAGCAATTTTTCCAGGGCAGCCACATCCACCCCGCCCCGCTGATCCGAGGGCACACTGACAACCTGATAACCGGCCATGGCCGCCGTAGCCGGGTTGGTTCCGTGCGCCGAATCCGGAACAAGGATCCTGGTGCGATTCTCTCCCCGGCACCGGTGGTAGGCCCGAACCAGCAGTATGCCCGTAAGTTCCCCATGGGCTCCCGCTGCAGGCTGCATGGTCACCCGGTCCATACCGCTGATCTCTGCCAGGTAAGCTTCCATCTCGTAAATTAACTGTAAAGCTCCCTGGACCAGCTCTTCCGGCAGGTAGGGGTGAATACCTGCAAATCCGGGCAGGGCAGCCAGGGCTTCATCCACCTTGGGGTTATATTTCATGGTACAGGAACCCAGAGGGTAAAAATCGGTGTCCACCCCGTGGTTTAAACGAGAAAGGGCGGTGAAATGCCGTACCAGTTCCGGCTCGCTCACTTCCGGCAGGCCGGGAGCTTTTTCCCGGCGCATATTTTCCGGCCAATCCAGATCCACTTCCGGCACATCGCTTGCGGGCAGGGAAAAGGCCTGCCGGCCGGGAGCCCCCAGTTCAAAGATGAGCTTTTCATTCCACGGGTTTTTGATCATCCTGCCACCTCCTCCAGGGCTTCCGCCAGCCGGTCAATTTCTTCCTTAGTGCGTTTTTCGGTAACGGCCACCAGCAGGTGGTTGGAGAGTTCCGGGTAAAAGCGTCCAAGATCCGGACCGGCCACCAGCCCGCGGCGCAACAGCACTCCCTGAACCAGGGTTACGGGATACTCACTTTTAATTACAAATTCCTTAAATGAAGGGGCATTAAAAGCTACCGTAATACCTTTCACGGCAGCCAGGCGTTTTTTGGCGTAGGCAGCCTTTTGGGCACAAAGCCCGGCCACCCGGCGCAAGCCCGCCGGACCCATGGCCGACAGGTAAATGGTGGCCGCCAGGGCACACAGGGCCTGGTTGGAACAAATGTTGGAGGTAGCTTTTTCCCGTCGAATATGTTGCTCCCGGGCCTGCAGGGTTAAAACATATCCCCTGCGACCGCGGGTATCGCTGGTAGCCCCCACCACCCTTCCCGGAATGCGCCGCAGGAACTCTTCCCTGGCAGCGAAATACCCGAAACCGGGACCACCAAAATTCAGGGGCAGGCCCAGGGATTGCCCCTCTCCCACCACAATGCTGGCCCCGTATTCCCCCGGGGGCTTCAGCAGGCCCAGGGATATGGGATCAGCGCTGACAATAAACAGCGCCCCCACCCCGCTGGCAGCCCGCTGCAGAGAATACACATCTTCCAGGCAGCCAAAGAAATTCGGTTGCTGCACCAGCACCGCAGCCGTCTGCCGGTTTATATAACGGTCCAGGTTATCTCCTGTGGTTACCCCATTGGTAAAGGGCAGCTCCACCAGCTCCACACCACGGGGCTCCAGGTAAGTTTTTAAAACCTGCCGGTATTCCGGGTGAACCGTCCTGGACACCACAACCCGTTGCCGGCGGGTTGCCCCCGTCGCCACCGCCGCCGCTTCAGCCAGCGCCGTAGCTCCATCATACATGGAGGCATTGGCCACGTCCATGCCGGTTAATTCACAGATCATGGTTTGAAACTCATAAATAGCGGCCAGGGTACCCTGGCTGATTTCAGCCTGGTAGGGAGTATAGGCGGTATAAAACTCGGAACGGGACAGCAGGGCAGGGATTACTGCCGGAATATAATGGTCGTAATAACCCCCACCCAAAAAACAGGTGTATCGGCTCGTATCACCATTTTTCCCGGCCAGGTCTTCCAGATGGCGCACCAGTTCCGGCTCAGCCAGGGCCTCTGGCAGGTTCAGTTCCCTTTTTAATCGCACCTGTTCCGGTATATCGGCAAAGAGTTCCTCCACTGAACTAATGCCTATGTCCGCCATCATTTTTTGCCGGTCATCTATTGTATTGGGGAGGTACCGCATTTATGGCTCAACCCTCTTTCACCATTTCCTCATAGGCGAGGGCATCCATCAGGTTATCCAGTTCACCGGGATCGCTCATCTCAATGATAATCAACCAGCCACTGCCATAGGGATCCTTATTTATCAGATCAGGATGATCCATCACTTCCCGGTTAACTTCCACCACTTCACCGCTTACCGGCGCATAGAGATCGGAAACCGATTTCACCGACTCCACCGTGCCGAAGGATTCCCCGGCTTTTACCATATCACCGGCCCGGGGCAAATCTACATAAACCACGTCCCCCAGGGTTTCCTGGGCGTAATGGGTGATGCCAACCCTCCCGCGATTACCTTCCACGCGAATCCACTCGTGATCTTTGGAATATTTCAGATCTGCAGGATACATAAATAAAACCCCCTTTAAAAACTTGAACTAAAATAATCTCGAACAATCGTCCCGGCATGCCTAACCTTTTACACCGTGCGTTTTCTCCGGTAAAAAGGCACGGGTACTACTCTGGCCGGGTAGTTCCGTCCCCGTATTTCCACTTCTACCACGGTATCTACGGCGGCAGACTCCACGGATACATACCCCAACCCCAGTGCTTTCCCCAGTGTGGGGCTCTGGGTGCCGGAAGTTATTTCACCAATAACCTGCCCGTTGCTGGTCAGGGTATACCCCTTCCGGGGGATGCCCCGGTCCACCATTTCAAGACCAACCAGGCGGCGCCGAACTCCCTTTTCCTTCTGCTGCAAAAGCACCTCCTTTCCAGTAAAATCCTTTTGCCAGCAAATAAAGCGTTCCAGCCCTGCTTCCAGGGGGGTAATATCTTCATCCAGTTCATGACCATACAGGGGCAGTGCTGCTTCCAGGCGCAGTGTATCCCGGGCACCTAGGCCGCACGGTATTAAACCATCTTTTTCTCCGGCAATCATAATCTCATCCCACAGCCGGCACGCTTCCTCTGCTGCGCAATAAAGCTCAAAACCATCTTCGCCCGTATAGCCGGTGCGGGAAAGCATACATTTTACGCCGCTCACCTCCACATCTAAACTGGCCCGGTAATAGGGCAGGGAACCCGGATCGGCTGAAGTTAACCTGGCCAGAATCTGTACGGAGAGGGGGCCCTGCAGGGCAAGCTGGGCCACCTGGCTGGAAATATCTTCGATGCAGACCCCTGGAAACTCGACGGCCAGTTGCTTGAACCAGGAGAAATCCTTCTCCCTGTTGGCGGCATTAACCACCAGTAAAAATTCATCTTCTCCCAGCCGGTACACCAGGATATCGTCAACCACGCCCCCACCGGGATTACAAACGGGACTATAAAGAACATGGCCCGGCAGAAGTCTGGAAACATCATTGGTAACGGCTTTTTGCAGCAGCTCCAGGGAACCGGAGCCGCTGATCCGTATCTCCCCCATATGGGAAACATCAAAAAGGCCTGCCTTCTCCCGCACAGCCTGGTGCTCCTCAATAATACTCCTGTACTGGACTGGTAACGCCCAGCCACTGAAGTTAACCATTTTCCCCCCCATCTCAAGGTGCCTGGCGTAAAGGGGGGTTTTACGAAGGTTCTCCACGGCAGATACCTCCTGACATCAACCTGACATTATTATGACCAGCTGCCCCCAAAAAACAAAGGACAGAGAAGGTAGCTTATCACAACCTCCTCTGTCCTGGAACCTGAGAGTTTCGTTTCCCTTACGGAAACTTGCCCCGTCGGTGTTCCCTTCCCACGGGAAGGGAATCTCTCCAGAGGTCCGTCCAGCTACTTTAAAAGGGACGTCACAATACCAGATCAATTTTCGCCCGCCCTTCAAGCAGCTGTCATCCGGCATCTCAAGTTATTTAACTGTTCGCAGATAAATGTGCTCAAATTTGCCACCCGGGGGAACCCGGGACAAATTTTTACCTTCTACACAAAATTTTATTTTCCTGCCTCAAAATGCATTTTTTATATGTTCCAGAAATTCCACCCGTCCATTGCGTTTATATTTAATAGCCAGGACATCAAAGCGCACCGGCCCCCTGTGTCCTCCGCTGGCCGCCAGGTAATAACGGGCCGTCCGGCGCAGCCGGCCACGCTTTTCTTCGGTTATACTCTCCTGAGGTAAACCGTAGTTCTCCGTTGACCTGCTGCGTACCTCCACAAAAACCAGCACCGGACCGTCCAGGGCAATGATATCCACTTCACCGTACGGGCAACGAAAATTACGCTTCAGCAATTGGTAGCCTCTTTCAGTCAGGTAACGGGCCGCTTCATCTTCGCCTTTGCGCCCCTGTGTTTTTCTCCGCAGGGTCACCGGATCCTCCTTATTTTACCGGCACCAGTTTTTTCTCCAGCAGAAACTCTGCCAGCAGCCTGGCCGTGTTACCGGTAATTTTCAGGCAATGGCGCAGGTGTTCCGGTGTATCAAAGGGATGGGGGTTTAAAGCCCGGCAGCAGGTAACGCCGAACTTTTCTTCAAACCTGTCGTGAAAATCTTTTGCCAGACCATAAGTGCGGAAGCGATCCTGCTGGTGATCGGTGCGGCCACTGAGCAGGCCGATAACTATGGTGGAAGCAGTCAGCGCCCCGCACATGCACCCCGCATGCCCCAACCCGCCCCCAAAACCGGTGGCCAGGCGGACGAGATCCCGGTCCACCTCCGGAATCACCAGTTCCCGGAAAGTCAAAAAAATGGACTCGGCACAGTTATAGCCCTCCCGGAAGTAGTTCCCCGCCCTGTTCCTCGCTTCAAGGGCCAGTTCCTCAGCCATTTTGCATCACTCCGTTCCGAATTATTCACGTTGTTGGTTTATTTCTCCAAACACTCCCTTATTCCTTTCCAAGCTAACTAAGAAGTTATTGACAATATTGGCAAGGAAACATATGGAAAGAGAAGCTCATATAATAACAAGAAATTTACGGGAGGGGATTTCCATATGGATGGTCAGATTACCGGGCGCTACGCCAGTGGAGCGTTCACCCCGGTGAGAGCCAAGCCACTGCCGCCGGAGTTACTGCGCTTAAGGGGCATTTCCCCCCGGACCATTCAGGAGCACTACAAACTTTATGAGGGTTATGTCAACAAAACCAACGAAATACGTAACCGCCTGCGTACGGTAGACCGTGCGTCGGCCAACTCCACCTACAGCCCCCTGCGGGAACTGAAGGTGGAAGAGAGCTATGCCACAAATGGTGTAAAGCTGCATGAGCTATATTTCGGCAACCTGGGAGGACCGGGAGGCCGGCCCGCAGGCGCCCTTTATGAAGCTATTGTTTTCAGTTATGGTTCTTATGAGTTTTGGGAAAACGATTTTAAAGCTTCGGGGCTGGCCTCACGGGGGTGGGTGATCCTGTCCTACGACCAGGACGACGGCTTTTTGCACAACTACTCGGCCGACGCCCATAATGCAGGCATTTTTGTTCGCACGCAGCCCATCCTCGTCCTGGATGTATATGAACATGCGTACTACATTGATTACGGCACCGACCGCCGGAGCTATATTGAAGCTTTCTTCCAGAACATAAACTGGGCCGCGGCCAGCGCCCGCTTTCATGCCCTGATCCGTTAAAGCGCTCAGGTACGGCGTGGTCTACGCTTACTCCAGTGCTCCACGCCGGCACAAAGTTAGGCGGCAGTATCTATAATTTAAAAAGCGGGGTTTTGAAACCCCGCTTCCAGTTTGCTGTGTACGTGCGGTCTATTCCTAAGGGAGGAAGAAGGAATGAGCCGCTGTGTTGACCACTTCCGACAGCGGTCCGGGATAAATGCCCAGCACCAGGGTGGCCATCATGGTGATGATCAGGGTCAGGGCCACCGGGCCGCTCAAAGAAATGGGCGTATGATCAACCGGTTCGTCCCGGTACATGACCAGGGCCACCCGCAGGTAGTAGTAGACCGACACCATGCTCATGATCAAGCCGATGAAAGCCAGCCACAGGTAATTGTCCACAATGGTCTTGAAGAGATAGAATTTGCCCACAAAGCCCGCCAGGGGCGGAATGCCGGCCATGGAGAGCATGGAGATGACCATAACCGCAGCCATTAAGGGCGAACGCTGGCTCAAGCCTGCATAGTCCTTGATCTCATCACTGCCGGTAACATTATAGAAATACGTGACCACAGTAAAGGCACCGATGGTGGCAAAGACGTACAGGAACGCATAGAACATAACGCCCTTAATCCCCGCTTCACTGGCTGTTACCAGCCCGACCAGAATATAACCGGCCTGGGCAATACTGGAGTACGCCAGCAGGCGCTTGATATTGGTCTGGGGAATGGCCACCAGATTACCCACAATGATGGTAACTGCGGCCAGGATGGCCACCAGCATGGTCCAGTGCGCCCACAGTCCAGGCAGGGCTGCAATAAACACCCGCAGCAGGATGGCGAAAGAAGCCGCCTTGGACCCCACGGCCAGGAAAGAAGTTACCGGCGTTGGTGCACCTTCATAAACATCCGGCGTCCACATGTGAAAAGGTACGGCGGAAATTTTAAAGCCCAGCCCGGCCACCAGCATGGCCACGCCCAGGATCAGGGCAGGCACGGGTTCTGTGGTCACCGCCCTGCCTACTTCGTAAATGGTCACCGACCCGGTTACACCGTAAACCAGGCTCAGGCCGTACAGCAGGACTGCCGAGGACATTCCCGCCAGAAGCACGTATTTGATACCGGCCTCCACCGACCTGGTTTCGGTGCGGCGGTAGCAGACCAGCACGATGAAGGCAATGGTCATGAGTTCCAGGCCGAGGTAGAGGGTCATAAAGTCCCCAGCCGATGCCAGGACCATCATACCCAGAGTGGCAAACAGCATCATACTGTAGTACTCACTCTGATCGCCCATCTCATCAACATAGCGCATACAGCCCAGGGTAACCAGAAAAGCTGCTGTGAGAAAGGTTATTTTGAAAAAGATGGCGTACCGGTCCACGATAAAGATGCCTTCATAAAGGGTGCCCTGATTGTCCCACCCGGCTATGGTCAATCCCAGCACTCCCAGCAGCCCCAGGGCTGTTACCCAGCCCAGCCCGTGACGGGAGCCCTTGGGTATGAGCAACCCCAGCACCAGAATACCTAGACCCAGAACGGCCAGGGCAATCTCAGGCGCCAATAAAGAGAGATCCACATTCATCTAGAAACTCCCCCCTAACTTAAGCGCACCGCTAATCTCGGCCATCAAGGGCACGATGCCGCTATTGACCATATCGAAAATCAGGAAGGGGAGAAGTCCGCCCACAACCAGAACCGTCCCCAGCACTGCCAGGGGAACCAGTTCGGGACCCCGGATATCCTTCAAGGAATCATACTCTGGACGGGGCGGTCCGAAAAGGGTGTTGGCACCGGCCCGCAAGGCATAAAGGGCGGTGATAATAATACCGGCAATGGCCACCACGGCCAGGCCACCGTATACCTTAAAAGAGGCCACGAATATGGTAAATTCAGGCACAAAGCTCACCAGACCGGGGAGGCCCAGCGAGGCCATAGCTGCCAGCATGAAGGCCACGGCCAGGCGGGGTGTCTGCCGGGCCAGACCGCCAAGATCGGGAATCCAGCGCGTATGTGTCTTCTCGTAAATGAAACCAATGGTGGAGAAGAATAGCGCCGCCATGATACCGTGGGCGAACATGTTGGCCACAGCACCGTTCAAACCGATAACATTCAGGGAAGCAACTGCCAGAAGCACGTATCCCATGTGGCTTACGCTGGAGTAGCCGACAATATATTTCAGGTCCTTCTGAGCCAGCGCAGCCATAGCCGCATAGGCCACGCCACATACGCCCAGCACGGCAATGACCGGCGCCCAGAATTTAGCGCCCACGGGCAGGACGTAAAGGGCGATACGAATTAAACCGTAACCCCCGATCTTTTTCAGCACTCCGGCGTGAATCATGCTCACCGCCGTGGGAGCACCGGCATAACCGTCAGGCGACCAGGAGTGGAAAGGCCACATGGAAAGCAGGGAGCCAAAGCCAAAGAGCATGAGGGCAAAAAGCCATATCTGGTCGAAGTCGCTCAAGCCCCGCGCGGCCCTGGCCAGACCGGCAAAACTCATGTCGGGCGCCCCGGTTGCCGCAACAGTCTTCATAAACAGGGCAATGACGCCTACCAGAAGGAAGGCCGAACCAATCAGCAGGTAGATGGTCAGCTTCATACCGGCGTATTCCTTGGTCACCCGCTTGGTGCTGCCCCAGATAATTACTAGAATGTAAATCGGGATAACCACTACTTCGTAGAAGAGGAGGAAGATGAACAGGTCCTGGGCCACAAAGGTCCCCATCACGCCGGTAATCAGCAGGCATAACAGGATGAAAAAGTCACGCGGCCGGTGATTGACATTCCAGGAAGCAAATACAGCTGAAAACCCGATCAGGTTGGTCAGCAACAGCATGGGCAGGCTGATGCCGTCCACACCCAGGAAGAAGGTAACGCCCAGATCCTTAATCCACGGCACCTGCTGCACAAACTGCAGGCCGCCCAGGGACTGGTCATATGCAAAGTAAACGTAAAGGGATAGAGCCATGGACACGAAAGTTCCCGCTGCCGCAACACACTTGATGAGCATGTGCTCCTCCCGGGGGATAAAAGCCATAATCACGGCGGCGACCACGGGAGCCAGCAGGATGGTTAACAAAACGGGGAAGCTTTCCATTTACTTCACACCCCCCACAATCAGGCTGGCGGCCGAAGGACCGGTGAAGGCCAGGAGAACCACCACGGCCAGCACACCCAGGAAAAACACCAGGGCGTAGTTCTGGAGCCGGCCGGTGTTGCTAACCCTTATACCTTCACCAAGCAAGCACGTCAGCTTACCCAGACCGTTAACAATAATACCGTCCACCACATAGATGTCGAACAGGTAGAACAGCTTGGCCGCACCATCAACAATGGTGTGGTTGAACCAGAGGTAAATTTCGTCAATATAATACTTGTTGTACAGGATGGTGTAAATGTGGTTATAGCGTTGTGCCAGGGCCCTGGCCCTGGACTTGGCCTTATCCACATAATAAAGCTGGTAGGCCAGATAAATACCGGCCGCAGCCAGTACAACGGAGCCAATCATGACCCAGTAGTTGGGTTCCACGTGATGGGGATGCCCGAAGAAAATCCACTCGCTCCAGTAAGGTGCCCAGGGAGTCCCCACCAGGCCGCCAATGGTTGATAGAATTGCCAGGCCGACCAAAGGCAGGGTCATTACCGCAGGAGACTCGTGGGGATGATTCTCCGGATTTTCCTCCCCGAAAAAGGTCAGGAAAATCAAACGCCACATGTAAAAAGCGGTGAGGAACGCGGTAAAGGCAGCCATAACAAAGAGGACGTAATGCCCGCTTTCCAGGGTTACGGCCAGGATTTCATCCTTGCTCCAGAAGCCGGCAAAGGGAGGTATACCGGCAATGGCCAGGCCACCAATGACAAACGTCCACCCGGTAAGCGGCATTTTCCTGATCAGGCCGCCCATCTCCCAAACATCTGCCTTATGATGCAGGGCATGCAGGACGCTGCCGGCACCGAGAAACATCAGGGCCTTGAAGAAAGCATGCGTCCACATGTGGAAAAGGCTCGCCGTCATGCTGCCCACGCCCAGGGCCAGCATCATGTAACCTATCTGGCTGACGGTGGAATAAGCCAGGATGCGCTTGATTTCCCTCTGGGTAATGGCAATGGTTGCAGCAAACAGCGCCGTGAAACCACCTGTAATGGCCACCAGTTCCATAGCACCGGGCACTTCATGGAAGAGGAACATGGTGCGGGCCACCAGGTAGACACCGGCTACCACCATGGTAGCAGCGTGGATCAGCGCACTGACCGGCGTGGGACCTTCCATGGCGTCCGGTAACCATACATGCAGGGGGAACTGACCTGATTTACCAATGGGTCCGATAAACACCAGCACAGCGATGAGGGTCAATATGCCAAAGGTAGTATACTGCTCAAAGTTGGCAATTTTCTCCGAGAGTTCCACCAGGTTCAAAGTACCGAAAACGATTTGCATGGCCAGGAGCCCGAGGAGCAAGCCGAAGTCGGCAATCCGGCAGGTGATAAAAGCCTTTTTGGCCGCCTCCCGGGCAGCAATTTTATGGCTGTAAAACCCGATTAAGAGATAGGAACATAGACCGACCAGCTCCCAGGCCACAAACATCTCCAGCAGGTTACTGGATATGGCCAGCAGGAGCATGGATGCTGCAAAGAGGGAGACATAGGAGAAAAAGACCGAGAAGCCGGGATCGTCTTTCATGTAGCCGATGGCGTAAATAAAGATCAGGGATGCCACCATGGAGACCATAAAAATCATCATGGCCGACACGGGGTCCAGCTGCACACCCACATCTATTTGCAGGCCGGGCATGGAAAACCACCGTACGGCGTAAACCAGGGGTTCCTCTTTAAAAGCAGGATTGGTAAACACGCCATATGCCGCCAGAGCTGAAACGATAAAGGAACCCACTATCCCGGCCACGGCCGTTAGTGCACTGAGCATGGGCCACGGCCTGGTGAAAAAGATGATGGCTACAAAAGCCAGAGCAGGCAGCAGGGGTACCAACCAGGCGTGGTGCAATGCAAATTCAACCATCTCGATGGACACCCACCTTTCCTACCACTTAAGCCAGTCAAAATCATCCAGGTTAACCGACAACCTGTTACGGTAGATGGCAATGATGATGGCCAAACCAACCCCAACTTCTGCAGCAGCCACTGTTATCACGAAGATGGCGAAAAGCTGACCTGTGAAGAGGGCAGGAGTGAGGTACTTGCTGATGGCCACCAGGTTTATGTTAACGGCATTGAGCATTAACTCAATACAGATAAGCACCGCAATGGCATTCTTTTTGGCCAGGACACCAAAGAGACCGATACCAAAAAGCAACGCCGAGAGCACCATGTAGTGGGCGAGGCTAATCGTTGTGAGCATCGGCTTTTTTAACCTCCTTGGCCAGGAATATGGCTCCCACCAGGGCCACCAGCAGGAGAATGGCAGCAACTTCAAAAGGTATTACGTACTTGGTCAGCATAATTTCAGCTATGCTTTCCACGGTTTTTTCCGGTACGGCAAACGCGGGACTGGCCCACGGGGTAGTTGCAGCAAGATAGCCACAGACGACCAGTACCAGGGCCACCACACCTGCCGCAGCCTTGGTCTGGTTATTAAACAGGTTGGTACTTCCCATATTACCACGTTGAATAAGCATGATACCGAAAACCACCATGATACATACCGCACCTGCATACACCAGTACCTGCACTGCGGCCAGGAAATCGGCATCCAGGGTCAAAAACAGACCACCCATGGACACAAAACATACCGCCAGCCAGAGCACTGAATGTACGATATTTTTCAGCATGACCACCAGCAGGGCCGATACCACAATAGTCGCAGCCAGCAGGTAGAATGCTACAGCCGTCCATATACCTTCCATAGATTTTAACCCTCCTTGCCGGGAGCCTTGCCGGCAGCCACTTCTGCCCTGGCGGTTTTGCCCCGGGTCTCCGCCGGACTTCCATCTGCGGCTTTTGCCGGCTCCTCCTCGGGTAAAACTTCAGGAACAGGGCGGTCCACCAGTACAAGGCGCACCTTGTCCCGGAAGTACTGGTTCATGTTTATTACGTGGCTGAATCTCAGAGCGCCCTTGTTACACGACTCCACACAGAAACCGCAGAACATGCAGTATTCAATGCGCATGACGTACCTGGTCAGGTACTGCTTTTTACCCACCTTTTCTCTGGTAATCTGAATTACCTTATTGGGGCAGGCATTGGCACAAAGCCCGCAGGCAATGCACTTATCCACATCCAGCTCAAAGCGGCCGTGATAACGTTCCGGCAGGGGAATTTTTTCTTCCGGATATTGTACTGTAACTTTCCTGGTAAAAAGCTCTTTCCAGGTGATGGCCAGGCCCTTTAATAGACCTTGTCCGAACATTCAATCACCACCCTATCGCCCGGTAAATGTACATACCTACACCGGTCACAAATATGTTGGCCAGGGAAAGAGGTACCAGCACCTTCCAGCCAAAGCCCAGCAACTGGTCAACCCGGATACGGGGGTAAGTCCAGCGGATCCACATAAAGATGAAGATCATGAGGTAAACCTTGATAAAGAACCAGAACCAGGAAGGCAGGAAGGTCCACCCGAAGGGTGCCAGCCAGCCACCCAGGAACATGATGGTGCACATGCAGGATATGACCATCATGTTGCCATATTCCGCCAGCATGTACATGGCGTAGGCCATGCCGCTGTACTCGGTATAGGGACCGGCAATGATCTCCGACTCACCCTCCACCAGGTCAAAGGGAACACGGTTGACCTCGGAAACCCCGGCAATGAAATAAATCAGGAAAGCCAGGGGCTGTGCAAAAATGAACCACGTGCCGCGCTGGGCATTGACAATTTCGGTGATGCTCAGGGTTCCGGTCAGCATGATCACTCCCAGCAGGGAAAGCACCAGGGGCAGCTCGTAACTGACCATCTGGGCCACCACCCGCATACCGCCCACCAGGGAGTATTTGTTGTTGGAGGACCAGCCGCCCATCCAGAAAATGATGGTGGATAGAGAACCAACAGCCAGTATATAGAAGACACCTATATTCAGGTCGATGGGGGCCATACCATCTCCCCACGGTATGACGGCAAAAGCCAGCATCGGGGGTACAAAAACAAGAATGGGAGCAGCCAGGTAAACGACCTTATCCACCCGCCGCGGGATAATAATTTCCTTGGCCAGGAGTTTCACCACGTCGGCCACAGTTTGCAGCAAGCCTTTGGGCCCTACCCGGTTTGGTCCAATCCGGCACTGAATATATGCGGCGATCTTCCGCTCCATGTACACCAGCCAGACGACATTGAGGGAAACAAATATAATTACTGCCAGCAGCTTGACAATCAGAACAATTAATTCGCTGGCCAAGGGAGGCACACCGGCACCATACAGGAAGGCCCGCAGGCTCTCGGCAATACCGGTAAAAATATTTTCACCCATGCCTCTTCTCCCCTAACTCCATTTTTTAACAATCAACTTCGCCCAGAACTATATCTAAACTGCCCAGGATGGCTATAACATCGGCAATCTTCCAGCCTACCAGCAGTTCATCCAGGTAACCCAGGTTGATGAAGGAGGGCCGGCGGAAATGTACCCGGTAGGGTTTGGTACTGCCGTCACTGACCACATAACAGCCCAGGATCCCCTTGGAGCTTTCTATTTCCGCATAAGCCTCTCCGGCAGGAGGTTTAATTACCTTGGGTACCTTGGCCATAATAGGGCCTTCAGGCAGGCCCTCTATCGCCTGCTGGATAATGCGGGCCGACTGGCGGATTTCCTTGATCCGGCAGACAAATCGGTCAAAGCAGTCCCCGTTTTTCCCCACCGGCACTTCAAAATCAAACCGGTCGTATACGCCGTAAGGCCGGACCTTGCGCAGGTCATAGGGGATGCCGCTGCCCCTTAAAACAGGACCGCTCAGGCTGTATTTGATACCCATCTCGGGAGTGATGATCCCCACGTATTTCGTCCGGGCCTGGAAGATCTCGTTACCCGTAATCAGGCCGTCATATTCGTCGCACAGGGACGGCAGATCCTTTAAGAATTTCTGCAGGGGTGGGAAAAACTCGGGGGGTAAATCGTCAGCCACGCCGCCGATGCGGAAGTAGCTGAAAGTCATGCGGGAACCGGAAACCATTTCCAGAAGGTCCAGCACCCGCTCCCGGTCCCGGAAGCAATAAAGAAATCCGGTAAACCCGCCGATGTCCACGCTGTAGGTGCCCACGGCCACCAGGTGGCTGGCAATCCGGGAAAGCTCACCCACAATAACCCTGATATATTCAGCCCTCTCGGGCACCTCCACACCCATTAACTTTTCCACCGCCGCCACATAACCCCAGTTCATCAACATTGAAGCCAGGTAGTCCATGCGGTCGGTGTAGGGAATGACCTGGGTGTAGGTCCGGGCTTCTGCCAGCTTTTCAATCCCCCGGTGCAGGTAGCCGGGCACAGAAGTGGCCTTCACCACCACCTCGCCGTCCAGCTCCAGGATGATGCGGAACACACCGTGGGTACTGGGATGCTGGGGGCCCATGTTAAGTACGTATGTTTGTGTTTTCATTGACACACCTCCCGAAAATCGTGGAAGGCTACTCCCTGCCACCTTCCCACTGGAAATCCTTGCGCAGGGGGTGGCCTTCAAAGCTATCGTCCAGGAGGATACGGGTGGGATGTCCCGGATAACCCGTGAAGTTGATCCCCATCAAATCGTATACCTCCCGCTCCTGCCATTTGGCCCCACCCCAGAGAGGACAAAGGGAAGGTACGGCAGGGTTTTCCTTATCCTCCAGCTTAACCTTGACCATCAGCGTGTAATTGTGCTTTAAGGATACCAGGTTATAAATAACTTCAAAACGATCGGGATAATCGGCAGCTGTAAGATTGGTCAGGTAATCAAAGGCATAACTGGGGTTTTCCATTAATTCCGTCATCAGGGGAATCAGATCCCCCGCAGGAACCAGAAGAACCCCTTCCCCTGCAATTTCAATAGCGGGAAATTTCTCCTTCAAAGCTTCCAGCAGTTCTACAGGCGGTTCATAACTAGCCACGGGGTAGCGTCACCACCTTTGGATTCTTGATTTTATCCCGCAGCATCATAAACCCTTCGATGACCGCCTCGGGCCGGGGCGGGCACCCGGGTACGTAAACATCCACCGGCAATAGCTTATCCACCCCGGGAACAACATGGTAGGAATCCACAAAGGGCCCCCCGGAAATAGCACAGCTCCCCACGGCAATGACCCACTTGGGCTCACTCATCTGCTCATAGAGCCGCACCACAAAGGGAGCCGCCTTCTTGGTTACCGTACCCGCCACAACCATCACATCTGCCTGCCGCGGAGTTCCGCGCATAACCTCGTATCCGAAGCGGGAAAGATCAAAGCGGGAAGCATTGGCAGCCATCAGGGCCTCGATGGCACAGCAGGCCAGTCCGAAACCCAGCGGCCACAGGGAATGGGCCCGGGCAATGTTCAGGAGCTTTTCCAAAGGGGCAATATATACCAGACGCTTGACCTCATTGACAACTGCCGGGTCCTTCGTCATCTTTTCCACCGGATGGTTATCCTTGGTCACTTCCATTCCAACGCTCCTTCCTTCCAGGCATACCAGAGGCCCACAATTAAAATAAACAGGAAAATGATCATTTCGATAAAAGCAAACAAGCCAAGGCTCTGGAACTTAACGGCCCAGGGGTACAGGTAAATTGTTTCCACGTCAAAAATAACAAAAAGCAAGGCATATAGAAAATAGCTGGTCTTGAACTGCACCCAGGTGGGACCGATGGTATCCACGCCACACTCATAAGGCTCATATTTTTGAGCCTGAATACGACGTGGATGAATTAAATAACTGGTTACTATGGCCCCGCCACCAACCAGCAGCCCACCGATGAAGAATAACAATACCCCCGTCCATTCCGAAAGCACCATATCTCCCCCCTTTCCCAGGCAAATTCACTACATCAATCATCCGGGTGAGCAGCCCGGCAAAACACTTGTGAATTTTGTAACTCCTCGGACCAGAAAACCTATTTCACCCCGCGGAAGGTAAGCCGGTGCAGGGGGCATGGCCCCCAGCGGGCCAGAGCCTGCCGGTGTTCCACGGTAGGGTAACCTTTATGATGGTCAAAACCATACTGGGGGTAAAGGTGGTGGCAAATCCGCATGAGCTGATCCCTGGCAACCTTAGCCAGTATTGATGCCGCCGCAATGGAAGCACAGGAGGCATCCCCTCCCACCAGGGCCCGTTGAGGTAAAGACAATTCGAGGTAAAAACGGCCATCCACCAGCAGGAACTCAGGAACCACCTTTAACCCCAGCACTGCCCGGCGCATAGCCAGCAAAGAGGCATAATGAATATTTAAAAGTTCTATTTCTTTTACGGTAGATAGACCGATAGCCCAGTCCAGAGCCACCTGTTTGATCTGGTGAGCCAGCTCTTCCCTCCGCCCGGGGGGAATTTTCTTGGAGTCATTAAGACCGGAGAGAAAAACCCGGCCCGGAAGGATTACTGCTGCGGCTACCACGGGACCGGCCAGGGGACCGCGCCCGGCTTCATCCACTCCGGCCACCAGGGAATAACCCCGCGCATAAAGTTCTTCTTCGTATCGAAACCAGTCTTCCAGGCAACCCAATGATTGTCATGCCCCTTATTGCTATGTTACTGTCGTGAGCACAACAATATTACTAAAGTAAAATTTTCGCGGTTTAGGCACAAATCCCTCCCCGGGGAAAAGATTTTTTCCTCCCTTTTTTTCATTATCCAGGAGGAGCATCCAGTGTAAACCGTCCCAGACACCCATCACGAAACTCCTTCAACAGGTGAATAGAGGCCCGGTAGAGATCAACCCTGCCTCCCCGCCCTACCAGGCCCCGCCTGGCACCAATCAGTTCCAGCACCTCGTATCCCCGGGATGGAAGTTCTTCCAGACCGTAACGTTTTTTTAAAGATGCGGGAGAAGATTGCCGCAACCACTCCACCAGCCAGGCAGCCACCTCTTCCACATCAAAAACCTCTTCTTTTATAGCACCGGTGGCAGCAAGCTTCAGACCCACCCGGGGATCTTCAAACTTGGGCCAGAGCACACCGGGGGTATCCAGAAGCTCCACCTCTCCGGCAAGACGAATCCACTGCGGCCCCCTGGTAACCCCTGGGCGATTACCCGTACGGGTAACGCGGGAACCAGCTAAAGCATTAATAAAGGAAGACTTGCCCACGTTGGGTATACCCACGACCATGCAGCGGGGAGGGGGAGGACGCCTGCCGCGGGCAACCAGGGAAGCTATTTTATTTTCCGCCAGGCGCTTCACCTGCACCGGAACTTCCACCAGATCTTTTTTCCGGGCGGAATCTACCGCCAGGGCCGGCAGACCGCGAGCAGAAAACCACTGCAGCCACATCCGGGTAAGGTGCGGGTCGGCAAGATCTTCCTTGTTCAGCACCACCAGATGGGGCTTCCTGGCCGCAATTTCTTCGATTATCGGGTTACGGCTGCTGGCTGGAATCCGGGCATCCAGCAGCTCAATAACCACATCTACCAGTTTGAGATTCTCCTGAACCAGCCGCCTGGCTCTGGCCATATGGCCGGGAAACCACTGAACGGGCATCTCAAATCACCTTTTAATGCAGCAAACCGATGCGCTCAAGGGGCCAGTAAATTAAAATAGCCTTTCCTATTATGTTCTCCCGGGGAAGGGGACCCCAAACACGGCTGTCATCGCTGTTATTGCGGTTATCGCCCAGCATTAAATAATACCCCGGGGGAACCTTTACCGGGCCAAAATCGGCAAAATGAATATCCGGGGGTAAGTAGTTCTCTTCCACCAGTTGCCCGTTAATGTAAAGGCGATTATCCCGTAATGCCACCGTCTCACCCGGCAGGCCAATCAGCCGCTTGACGAAATCCCGGCTGGGATCCAGGGGATATTTAAAGACCACAATATCACCCCGCCGGGGCTCACCAAAACGATAGGCCAGCTTGCTGACAATAATGCGGTCTCCAATTTGCAGGGTCGGCTCCATGGAACCCGATGGTATATAAAAAGGAGCCAGAATAAAAAGTCTTATAACGACCGCCAGGAGAACGGCTATAACCACCGATTCAAGAATTTCTCCCAGCGTAGACTTCTTGTTTCCAGGCTGCCGGGTTGTTTCAGCAAGATTCGTTTCGCGGTCCACATCCTCCACGCTCGCTTCCCTCCCACCAGGCATAAAAGCCAAAAAGGGACTGCCGCGACAGTCCCCAGGGTAAAGATATTATGACTATCTTCTGTCCCGAATCCGGGCAGCTTTGCCCCGCAGCTGACGCAGGTAATAGAGCCTGGCCCGCCGCACATGGCCCCGCCGGACTACCTCGATCCGTTCAATCCTGGGAGAATGCAGGGGGAAGGTTCTTTCCACTCCCACGCCATAGGATACCCGGCGCACGGTAAAAGTCTCGCTCAGGCCGCCACCGCGGCGGCGGATAACTACTCCCTCAAACACCTGAACCCGCTCCCGGTTTCCTTCCACCACCTTGACATGCACCCTTACCGTGTCCCCGGGACGGAAGTCGGGAATATCTGTTTTCATCTGTTCCTGCTCCAGGGATTGAATCAGGTTCATCTTAAGCCCCCCTTTCCTGCTGAACGGTGGTCATTAGTGTATCAGCCCATCACCGGACCGTCCACAAATCAACAAAGTAAATTATACCATAGCGATAACGGGCGAAGCAAGGAGTGGGGCAAAGTTTACCCCCGTTCTTTTAAAAATACCCGGTACATTAAGAAATAAGGCTTTTTATCTCCTCGAGAACGGAGGCCAGGATTTTCCTGTCTTCGTCGGTCAGGGAAGCCCTGGCCAGCAGCTCCGGGCGGCTGGCCAGGGTGCGCAGCAAAGATTGCCGCCGCCGCCAGAGGCGGATCTTTTCGTGATGGCCGCTTAAGAGCACCTCCGGTACACAGTAGCCCCGGTACTCCCTGGGCCTGGTATAATGGGGATATTCCAGCAGGCCATCGCTAAAGGATTCCTCAACTGTCGACGCCCTTTCTCCCAGCACCCCGGGAATCAAGCGGCATACGGCATCCACCACCACCATGGCCGGCAACTCACCGCCGGTGAGCACGTAATCACCTATGGTAATTTCATCCGTAACCAGGTGCTCGGCCACCCTTTCGTCAATACCTTCATAATGCCCGCAGATGAAGACCAGATGCCTCTCCCGGGCCAGTTCTGCCGCCATCTCCTGGTTGAAGGGGCGTCCGGCCGGGCACAGTAAGATAACCCTCCCGGGCCGGCCACGGTGGGCATGAATCCAGTCCATGGCTTCAAATAAAGGTTCGGGAGCCATCACCATACCGGCCCCGCCGCCATAGGGAGTATCATCCACGGTGCGGTGCTTATTACGGGAAAAATCCCTGATGTTGATCAGGTTGATTTCCACCAGGCCTTTTTCCCTCGCCCTTTTAATAATACTGGCGTCAAAAGGGCCAGCAAACATCTCCGGAAACAGGGTTAATATATCCACTATCATGGCAGATCACCCGTTAATCCTTCAAACCCGGAGGCAGTTCTACCACCATGCGTTTTTTATCCAGATCAACTTTCTTTACCACGCTCTTCAATGCCGGTATCAGCAGGGGCCGGCCGTCCTCTCCCTCCACCACGTAAACGTCATTGGCACCTGTGGCCAGGACATCGGTAACCTTTCCCAGCCAGCCCTCTTCCGGGGTATATACATCCAGGCCGATAATCTCAAAAACATAATATGTGTCCTCGGGAAGGTCAACCAGCTGATCCGGTGTCACCTGCAGGAATGCCCCCCTTAAAGCCAGAGCCGCATTCATATCCTGCACTTCCCTGAACTTGAGAATGACAAAGCTTTTATGGTACCATGTTTTCTCAATATGATAGGTTTTCCTTTCCCCATTGTGATAAATTAATACCTCGTCCATTTGCTCAAAACGTTCGGGAAAATCGGTAAGGGGCATCACCCGCACTTCCCCGCGGTGACCCTGGGTGGTAACAATTTTACCAATGTTAATGAAATCAACCACCGGAAACATTCCCTCCAGTTGACCGGATTTCGACGACCATCCCATCTTCCAGAATGATCTCCCTGCTTACAATTTCCTGGAAATTATCCCCCACTTTTAATTCCACCAGGCACTGAAGCTGGCCCTGAACAACCTCCTCCCCCGGGTTCAGCCGGGCTACTTCCTTTAGCTTATCTACTAATTTTTCCCTGGCCTCCAACCTGCGGCTGCGCTCCTGTTCGATCTGCTGCCGTGCTGCAGGAATACCCTGAGGATTTTTCTTTTCCAGCTCGGCAACTACGCGCCGGGCCTGAAATTCCAGGTGCTGCATCTGCATATCAAGCTGGTGAATGGCCTGCTGAATATCGGCGCTCAAGGCCTGTTTGTACTTATCGGTAACCTTAACTTTAACCAGCACAGGAACCATAAGGGTCATTTTTTCCATAGACCATCGCCTGCCGCCTCACCCCTGCGGGCCCAGATATTCACGGGGGAGGTAAGTATCCCCTCCCCCATTTCTTTTTATACTATACTATACTATCTCCACGGTTACCTTTTTACGCTGTCTGGCGGCCGCAGCCTTGGCTACCGTGCGAATAGCCCTGGCAATGCGACCCTGCTTGCCAATTACCTTACCCATATCTTCTGGAGCTACTTTGAGCTCTATCAGCCAGGATTTATCTTTTTCAATCATATTAACACTTACTTTATCGGGTTGATCCACCAGGGCCTTGGCCAGGATCTCCACCACTTCTTTCATTACCCTTTAGACCTCCCCAAACTACTGGCTCTCCCCGGCGGGTTTATTCAATAACCCGGCTTTCTGGAATAACGCCCGGGCAGTATCGGTTAGCTGGGCACCGTTTTTAAGCCACTTGAGCGCCTTGGCTTCATCAATCTTTATTTCTGCCGGTTCTTTCAGGGGATCATAATACCCCAATTCCTCCACAAACCGGCCATCCCGGGGGGAACGGGAATCGGCCACCACTATACGGTAAAAAGGGTTTTTCTTGGCCCCCATCCTCCTCAGCCTGATTTTAACAGCCAAAGTAATTTCACCTCCTCCTCTAAAATATGAAATATATTCTTCGGAGAAACTGGCTGGACGCAAGGTATGAATGGCCGCATCCAGCCTGCCTTAACAGCTCATTCTAAATCAGAACTAGAACAGGGGATTGTCCTTACCCGGAAACAGGTTTCTGGGTAGCCTGGCCCCTTTCTTGCCCCCCCTGCCCATTTCAGCCAGCTGGCGCATCATTTTGCGCGTCTGCTCAAATTGCTTTAAAACGCTATTAACCTTCTGTACCGAAGTCCCGCTGCCCCGGGCTATTCGCCGGCGGCGGCTACCGTTAATCTCATGGGGATGGGCTCGCTCCCAGGGAGTCATGGACCTGATGATGGCTTCTACATAAACCAGTTCCCTGTCATCAATGTCTCCCAGTTCCTTAAGCTTTTTCATATTCCCCAGCCCCGGAAGCATGCTGATGATTTGCTGGATCGGCCCCAGTTTCTTTACCTCCTGAAGCTGCTCCAGGAAATCATCCAGGGTAAAATCGGCACTGCGGATTTTTTTATTCAAACGGGCCACCTGTTCGGCATCAAAACTGGCCTGTGCCTTTTCGATCAGGGTAAGCACATCCCCCATCCCCAGGATCCGGTCGGCCATGCGGTCCGGGTGGAATGGCTCAAGGGCATCCAGTTTTTCCCCGACCCCAACAAACTTGATGGGACAGCCGGTAACGGCTTTTATGGATAAAGCTGCACCACCCCGGGTATCACCGTCCAGCTTGGTCAGCACCACACCGTCCAGCCCCAGCCGCTTGTTGAAGGTTTCGGCTATATTAACCGCCACCTGGCCGGTCATGGCATCAACCACCAGCAAAATTTCGTGGGGGCGTAAAGCAGCCTTGAGCTCCTCCAGCTCGGCCATCATCTCTTCGTTTATTTCCAGGCGCCCGGCCGTGTCAATGATTACCAGGTCCCGTCCCTGCCTGGTGGCATGTTCCACAGCCGCCCGGGCGATATCCACCGGGGTATGCCGGTCGCCCATGGAAAATACAGGTATATCCAGTTGCTCGCCGAGTACCTGTAACTGCTTGATGGCTGCCGGCCGGTAAACATCACATGCTACCAGCAGCGGGCGCCGGCCCTGCTTACGCATCAGGTTGGCCAGCTTGGCTGCCGTGGTGGTTTTCCCCGCCCCGTGTAAACCCACCATCATAACCACAGTGGGAGGCTTGGGAGCCATATTAAGCTTGCTCTGGGTCCCACCCATCAGGCCGGCCAGTTCTTCCCGCACTATTTTTATTACCTGCTGTGCCGGCGTTAAACTGGATAAAACGTCCTGTCCCACTGCCCGCTCCTTGACCCGGGCCACAAAAGATTTTACCACCTGGAAATTTACATCAGCAGCCAGGAGGGCACGGCGTACTTCCTTCATGGCCTCGTCCACATCTGCTTCCGTAAGCCGGCCCTTGCTTTTCAACCTGCGGAAGGTTTCCTGTAATTTTTCGGCCAGGCCTGCAAAAATCATTATCTCACCCCATTATAGAACGTAAAATTTCCCGCACCCGCATTAAAGTTTTCTCATCCAGTGAATTATTACTATTATCCAGCAACGCGAGGGCTTCGCCTACCTGACGCCGCTGATCCATAAATTTGGCTACCAGACCCAATTTTTCCTCGTACCGGGTGAGAATATGTTCTGCCCTTTTCAGTACATCGTGAACCGCCTGGCGGCTAACACCAAATTGCTCGGCAATTTCGCCCAGGGAAAAATCGTGGGCGTAATAAAGTTCCACAAATTTTTGCTGGCGCTGGGTTAACAGCTGCCCGTAAAAATCATATAGGAGGTTCATCCAGGCCAGTTTCTCCATGCCCCGTCCTCCCGCTGATCCCGGCTGTAATCCTCTTGTAACCTATAAAGGGCAGATACTTTACACTAAATTTTAATGAATCGACCGGTCCCTGTCAAGGGGAACGTATTTGACAACCCATCTACAGCAGTGTTAATATGGCTGTATAATCCTGTAACAATTTTCCGCTGTACTCGCCGTTAACATGCAATGGCCACATCAACAAATCCGGCCTGCTGTTACAGTATCCATGATATTTTCGCCCTGTCTTTTTTATAAAAAATACCGGCAGCAGCCATCTGGTTAACGGACAAGAGGTGAAAACAATGGCCAATAAAACCGGACAGGTTCAGGGGGAGCCCGGTTCACTTCTGGATCTCCAGGAAGCCCTTTCCCTGACCAGGGCACAGGTTAAGAATCTGCACAAGAAATACTTAAATGCCAGCCTGGCTACCATGATGGAGCTTTTAAACTTTGACCGGCAGTACGTAAGGGCCCGGGGCATTTCGGTATGGGACAGCCAGGGTCGCGAGTACCTTGATTTTTTGGGCGGCTATGGTGCCCTCAATCTGGGGCACAACCATCCCAAAATACTGGCCGCCCTGCAGCGTGTTCAGGAGATGCCCAACATTCTCCAGGCTTCCCTGGGAACGGTTGCAGCTGCCCTGGCCCACAACCTGGCCCGGATAACTCCCGGCAGGTTGCAACGTTCCTTTTTCTGCAACAGTGGAGCGGAAGCGGTGGAAGGAGCAATTAAACTGGCCCGGGCGGCCACGGGCCGCAGTACCATAATCTACTGCCAGGGTTCCTTCCACGGGAAAACCATGGGTGCCCTTTCGGTTACCGGGCGGGAAAAATATCAAAAACCCTTTACCCCCCTGGTACCACACTGCCAGGCCGTGCCCTACGGTGATCTCCATTCCCTGGAAAAGGCACTGCAAGCCCGGGAAGCAGCAGCCTTTATTGTAGAACCAATTCAGGGCGAGGGAGGGATTATACTTCCACCTCCCGGCTACCTGAAAAAAGCCCGCGAGCTTTGCCGCCGCTACGGCACCCTCTTTATTGCCGATGAAGTGCAAACCGGTTTCGGCCGTACGGGATATATGTTTGCCTGTGAAGCAGAAGAGGTGGAACCGGATATCATGTGCCTGGCCAAATCCCTGGGTGGCGGGGTTATGCCCATGGGAGCTTACATCACCACGGACGAGATATGGCAAAGGGCCTACGGGGGAATGGAAAAAGCGCTATTACACACCTCAACCTTTGGAGGTAATACCATGGCCTGCACGGCAGCACTGGCTGCCATTCAGGTAATATATGAGGAAAACCTGGTGGAACAGGCCCGGGAGATAGGTGACTACTTCCTCACCCGCCTCAAAGAGCTGCAAACACGCTTCCCCCTTTTAAAAGAAGTACGGGGACGGGGCCTGATGATTGGACTGGAATTCAACCAGCCCGGCAGGCTGGCTTCAAAAGTCACTTTCGGGCTGGCCGGCAAGCTGGCTGAAGAATACACAGGGAGCCTGGTTGCCGGGGAGCTTTTAAACAACCACGGCATAATTACAGCCTATACCCTGAACAATCCCAATGTCATCCGGCTGGAGCCACCCCTCTGCGTTACCAGGGAACACGTCGACCGGGTGGTCGCAGCCCTGGAGGATATTTTCCAGCGGCACCGGGGTTTCATAAGCATGGCCACCGCCGGGGCAAAAACGATACTGAAATCACTAACCCAGCGGGAGTAAATCCAAATTTAATTATTTGGTAATTATTTGGTCATGCTGACCTGAGCCGGGTTAAACCCCGGATTTAATCATGCCAGACATTCCTTGCGAAAAAAAGTGCCCGGCGCCATGAACGCCGGGCCGACAACATTTTGTAGTGGGATGAACAGCCCTCGAAGGGAGGTACCCGGTACAGAGAAGGGCCCGTCTCTATACCGGAAAGCCAAGGAGTTTATATCCCTGCCGCCACCCAACTGCCAGTGAGCGGCCAGGGAAGAAGGTTAAAGCTCTGCCAAGGGAGCTTAACCTTGCCAAAGAAAAGGGGGAATAACAATTTATTACTGAACTACCCCTGAGCCCGTTTTCATCTCCACCTTCTACAGCAGCGGAGGCATGCTCAGGGCCGGGTGTCCCTTTTCCTCCAGGAAGGGCAGGATCTCCTCGCCGCTGGTGCCCACGGTTTCATCGGCAAT
>NZ_FQUW01000011.1 GCF_900129285.1 Desulfofundulus australicus DSM 11792 | reverse complement strand
TGAGAGTGGTTGGGGAAAGGGAAAATCTTTGCCCAGGCGGGCGTATTCTTCCGGCGGTACAGGCGTGTAAAATATCTGCTGCATGGCGGTCACTTCCAGCAAATATTCTACCTGTTCCACAGCCGGAAGAAAAGGGGTCAGTCACTGGTTGTCATATTCTGGTGAATAGACGGACTGACTGACCTGAAATACCAGCACAATTTGCGAAGCAGTTGCAGATTATTCTGGTATCGGAAATAGTTGCAGATTGTTCAATCTGCGAAAATGGGCAGGGGTTGGGCTAAATCAAAGTGAGAATTGACACCTTCATTCCGGCGGGGGAAGCCAGGTAGTTCAAGAACTCCCGGGCAGCTTCCTTTTGCGGAGCGTTTTTCAACACTGCCGCCGGATAGACAATGGGCTTGTGCAGGTTATCGGGCACCGTCAGGTCCACCCGCACATTCTTGCCCATCAGAGCATCGGATCGGTAAACAAAGCCGGCGTCGGCATTGCCCGTTTCCACGTAGGTGAGCACCTGGCGCACGTCGTTGGCCATGACCAGTTTGGGCTGCAGCTTATCCCACAGCTTCAGGTTGGTCAGGCTTTCCCGGGTGTACTGCCCGGCCGGCACGGTGTCCGGCATCCCCAGGGCGATTCTTTTTACCCCGGATCCGGCCAGGTCGTTGAAATCCTTCAAGGGGGCAGCGTTCTTGGGTACCACCACAACCAGTTCATTGCTCAAGAGATTGGTCCGGCTGTCCGGTTCGAGCAGTCCTTTTTCTTCCAGCTGATCCATCTGGCTGACTCCGGCGGAAATGAAGAGGTCTACCGGTGCTCCCTGCTCGATCTGCTTTTGGAGCGAGCCGGATGCCCCCAGGTTGTAGGTAATCTTTACCCCCGGGTGTTCTTTCTCATAGTTCTCCTTGATTTTCCCCAAAGCGTCCTTTAAGCTGATGGCTGCCGAAACGGTAATTTCCTTTTGCAAGCCGGTATTCTGGCCGGCCTGCTCAACCTGCTTGCCACAGCCGCCGGCAACCACCCCCACCATGAATATGAACAGCACTCCCAGCAACCACTTTTTCATCGTTAACCGCTCCTTTCCAGATGGTTGTTTGCTGGCTTTTATCAGTCACCCTTATGCGGTTCCCGGGACTTCCCGGAGAACCTACAGCGTAATCACCACCACTCGCGTCTCGGTCATTTCCTGGATGGCATATTTGGGGCCTTCTCTGCCCATACCGCTGCCTTTAACTCCGCCGTAGGGCATCTCATCGGCCCGGTAAACCGAGGTATCATTAATGATCACTCCTCCCACCTCCAGTTTCCGGGCTGCCAGCATGGCCAGGTCCAGTGATCTGGTAAACACCCCAGCCTGCAAGCCGTATGGGGAATCGTTGGCCATTTCCAGCGCCTGCTCAAAGTTTTCGTAGGGTATCACTGATACCACGGGAGCAAAGATCTCTTCACAAACCACCTTCATATCCGGCCGCACTCCGGTTAACACAGTAGGGTAAAAAAGGTTGCCCTCCCGCCTGCCGCCGGTGAGCACGGTGGCGCCGCCCGCTACGGCCTCCCTTACCCATTGTTCCGCCCGGCGAGCTGCATCCTCGCTGATCATGGGTCCCACGTCGGTTTTCAGGTCGGTGGGGTCGCCCACTACAAGCTTTTCTGCCTCTTCTACCAGTAGCTGGCAGAAGGGTTCCGCGACATCCTGTTGAACCAGAATTCGCTGGACGGAAATACACACCTGTCCTGCATTAACAAAGGCCATGCGCCCGCAGGCCCGGGCTGCTTTGACCAGATCGGCGTCGCTATGCACAATGGTGGCGGAATTGGAACCCAGTTCCAGGGTCACCCGGCGCAAGCCTGCGCGCTCAGCAATACGTCTGCCCACTGCCGGGGAACCGGTAAAACTGAAATGGGCCACCCGGGGATCCCTTAAAAGCATTTCCCCTACATCATCACCGCTACCTACCAGCACATTCAAATGGCCCGGCGGCAGGCCAGCTTCTTCCAGAATGCGGCATAACGACAGGGAAGATAAGGGCGTGGCGGAAGCCGGCTTCAGGACCACCGTGTTGCCGGCGGCAATGGCCGGGGCTACCTTGTGTACCACCAGGTTCAGGGGAAAGTTGAAGGGTGTAATGGCGCAGACCACTCCCACCGGTACCCGGATGGTATAGGCAAAGCGATTTTCCGCGCCGGCCGAACCGATCGGTACCATTTCCCCGCAGATCCGGGTTGCCTCTTCAGCGGATACCCGGCAGGTGTTGGCGGCCCGGGTTACTTCCCCCAGGGCGTCCTTTAAGGCCTTACCTGCTTCCCGGGCAATGATCATCCCCAGTTCTTCCCGCCTGGCCAGGAGCAACTCCGACGCCTTGCTCAGAATCTGGTAGCGCTGCCAGGGAGTTAACGTGTTTTCCCGGAAGGCCCGTTCAGCTGCGGTAACGGCTTCTTCCACTTCTTTCCGGGAAGCCACGGCCACCCGGGCGATAACCTCGCCGGAATATTTGTTGGTAACCGGGATAAAGCTGGCTGTTGTGCGCCACTCACCGTTAATATAGAGGGGTTGAATTTCCATTGTCTTGCCTCCCTTCAAGAAATTGATTGTGAACTGTTTGAATTTGTTTTACAAGCCTTGATGGGTGAGCTATATTATTCTCCGTCTTTAAAACGGATCATCGGGCACTTCTTGCAGACGTCAAGCCCCGGCCATTCGGTACCGCTGTAAAGAAGGGAAGCCCCGTTATAAACTTCGGTGCGCAAGACCAATTGTTTTGCTACGTCCAGTATTTGGTCGCCCGGGATGAAGACGTTCACTTCACCTTTTTCCGTTTTACCGGAGGTGTAGCTGCCGGCGCACATGGTGTTCATGTTGGGCTTGTGGTTCAGGTAAGTCCACACGGTGCCCCCGCAAACAGCCGAGTTTACAGTGTGATTGAACTGCAGGGGGTGTACGGCAAAAGCTGCGATATAGTCGTTTAAAATATGGTATGCTTGCAGGGGATTACAGACGAAGATGACCACATCGGGCTCCACGGGGGTTTTGGCCAGCGGTGCTGTCATAAAACCAGTAATCAGGCCCAGGGGCAGGCGCGGTTTGGTTGCCACCACGTACTTCGCCTTTTCAAAATCCACCACATATTTCATGTGCCCCCTGGCTTCTTCATCAGAAGGTTCAGTAAAACCAAAAGTCGTCAGGCAGTTTTCACATAAAATATTTTCATTTGTCCCTTTCAACACGTAACCGGCCATGCGGGAGGCAGCCACGTACTGGCAGAAAGTGAACCTGGCCGCTATTTTCTTATCGGCCCGGACTTTTCCAGCTTCTCCGGCAGACTTAAAAAACTTAATGGCAACCGGGTGGTAATCCAGCTTGAGTAACCTTTCGAACATTTCCTGGGCTATGGCATAATTCATTTTAGCGGTACCGGTCATACTTTGCTTTGTTGCTGTTGCTTCCACGTTTATCGCTCTCCTTTCCTTTTTGGCAACTGGTCGTGTGTATTAAAGTGTTTGCAGGAAGTCGAATGCCTTTTTGGCAGTGATAATTTTACGGGCATTTAACAATAAATTTTTGGGGTCACGGGTTAATTCGTTGAACTGCTTCCAGTAAGCCAGTTTGGCCTCTTTCAACACCTCCTTTGGGGTTAAAGCCATCTTTTCTTCCGGTATTTTCAGGATTTCAAAAGCGTCCTTCTTGCCGTTAATCCTGGTGTTATGGCAGGTGTGAAATATATGATGGAGGGCGCAGAAGAGCAATTCCTCCGCCTGGGTCAGTGGCGGCTCCAGATCTGCAAGTTCCCAGAAAAACAGAGGGAGGGCTTTTCCCAGGCTGTATCCTGCCGCCAACAGTTTTATAATTACCCGGCCGATGATTCTTTGGCGGTGCCGGTCTCCGGGCAGGCTTGCCTTCAGGTACTGTTCAACTATTTCCGGGATGGGCGGGGTATCTTTCACCGGTCAGTTCTCCTTTTTCCAGCGGCAGGGGGGTGAGAAGGAGCGTGGGTACTTTTGACCCGGGCTCCAGGGGAGGGTGTCCTGCCAGAAGATCAATTAACGCATTCCAATTGATGAGAGAACGGAGCATACTGGATTTCTGGCCCGGCAGCAATTTTACTTCCCACCCGTCCTGACGGCATACCGCATGGCCCCGGAGGAAACGGCGGGGCCCTCCTTTTTTAGGGAAACGGTCGGTACATAAGGCATGGATACGGTACGGGTAGGGGTTGAGCGCCTGAAAAGCACGTAATACGGGTGCAGCAAGAAGCTGGTAACCTACCGCGCAGGCCGCCGGGTTTCCCGAAAGGGAAATAACCAGCCTGGAATCATGGATTGCCGCGCCGCTGTGGCTGCCCGGTTTTATTCGGATTCCCCAGAACAGTGGACGTGCTCCAGTCTGCCGCAGTACCGGTAGCGCCTGGTCGCATGCTCCGGAGGCAGTTCCCCCGATTGTAAGCACAAGGTCAGCATTCTGAAGCAGCCTTTGCAAACGCTTTTTTGCCCCACCAGCATTTTCGTCGCCGGCGATCTCCACGCCGACAACCTCTCCCCCGTCACGCGAGACAAGAGAAGCTAGAAGAGGGCCGTTGCTGTCCCGAACCTGGCCCGGGGCGGGGGTAACGTGACAGGGAACGATTTCATGTCCCAGGCTGAGAATTGCCACTCTGGGACGGCGGTATACCGGCACCTCACCATAACCCAGGGCGGCCAGGACACCGATCATGCCCGGGTCGAGAATGGTCCCCCGTTTTACAAGCAATTCCCCGGATCGAAAGTCCTCCCCCGCCTGCCTGATATTGCTGCCCGGGGAGATTTTGCCTGCAAAGACCACGCGGTTTTCGTCGACTATGACTGACTCCTTTGGAATGACTGCCCCCGTGCCGGCGGGCAGGGGGCTTCCGGTTAGCACCCCTACCGCCTGACCCGGGCTCAACGGGGAAACATAAAAGTTCCCCTTGCAGATGTAATTTTTGATGACAAAACTTGTACGGAGCCCCACATCATCGATATGAATGGCGTAGCCATCCACTGCCGATTGGGGATGGGAAGGTATGTCCCGGGTAACAAATATATCCCGGGAGATAACCCTCCCCAAAGCCTGCTTCAAGGAAACAAGTTCCCGGGGTAAAGGGGTAATGAAATCGAGAAGGTATTCCAGGGCCTCCTCCCAGGTTACGTTAACCAGCATTTGCCGATGCCTCCAGGCCTGAATTAAGTTGCTTTGCCGAAGGAACAGGCCGGGTAACGGCAGACCGCACACTCTTCGCAAAGGCCGCCGTGGCCCAGCGCCACAATCTCCGCGCGGCTCAGGCGTTCCCCGGCAAAAATACGTGGAATGATGAGATCAAAAATAGTGGTCCGGTTGAACATGATACATCCAGGCAGGCCGCAAACGGGAACGTGTCCCAGATAGGCCAGCATAAACATCGAACCGGGGAGTACCGGCGCTCCGTAGAAGATCTCCTGCGCCCCCGTGGCTCTGATTCCCTGAGGGGTTACGTCATCGGGGTCCACGGACATGCCGCCTGTCACCAGGACAAGTTCCGCACCTTTCTCGATCATATGCCGGATTTCCCGCGCGATAATCAGGGGGTCATCCGGAACAATGACCTGGCTTAAAAACCTGCCACCAAAGGGAGCGATTTTCTGGCGAATGACGCTGCAAAATCCGTCCCGAACCCTCCCCTCGTAAACTTCAGTCCCCGCCGTTATAACCCCTACCCAGAGCGGCTGGAAAGGCTTGACTTTCAGCAAGGGGGCGGGCTGGGAGCAGAGGCCTTCCGCTTCTTCCAGGATGCTGTGGTGAATGGCCAGGGGAATTACCCTCGTTCCGGCAACAAACTGTCCCCTGGCCACCACCCGGTTATTATGCAGTGTGGCCAGAATAACACCCTCGAGATTGTTAACCATCTTCAACCGCTCGCTATCAACCTTGAGCAGGCCGTCGCAAGTGGCTTTGAGGCTAACTTTCCCCTGATTGGGCTCGTCCCAGCTCAAGCCCGGCCCTGCAGCGTGCCGGGCCAGGCGCAGGGCTGCTTCGTCTTCGTGGATCAAATCGGGGGCAGGTTCCCAGACATAAATATGTTCTTTGCCCAGGTCCCGGAGCAGAGGGATGTCCTCTTTCCTGACGACGTGTCCTCTCCGGAAAGCCCGGCACTTTTCAACGCCGGGGACGATTTTGGTGATATCATGGCAGAGAACCATGCCCACAGCTTCTGCAACAGGTACCAATCGCATGGACGGAGCCCCCTAAATTATTTTTTCTATTTTTACGGCACAGACCTTATATTCACCGGTCTTGCTGATGGGATCCACGGCGTAGCTGGTCAGCACGTTGGTCGGGGTTTCCCGGTAGTGGAAGGACATCCAGATAACTCCCGGCGGTACACGGTCCGTGACCTGTACCCTGGTGACTACTTCGCCGCGCCGGGAAATGACCTTCACCTTGCTCCCGGTTTCCACGCCCAGCCGCGCGGCGTCGTCGGGGTTGACTTCGGCGTATTCCTGGGACCAGAGGCTGCGTATGCCTGTAGAATAGGGTGTGGTAACATTGTAATGGTACAGGATCCTGCCGGTGGAGAGCAGGAAGGGATATTCCCTGTCCGGCAGTTCCGCCGGGGGAATGTGGTCGATGGCCTGGAAAAGCCCTTTGCCGCGGGTGAAACTCCCGGCGTGCAAATACGGTGTGCCCGGGTGGTCGGGGGTGGGACAGGGCCACTGGATTCCTTCCTTGTCGATCCGGCTGTAATTGATACCGGCATAAGACGGGGTAAGGGAGGCCATTTCCGCGAAAATTTCCTCCGTGTTCCGGTAATGCATGGGGTAGCCCATTTTTGTGCTCAGGGCCATGATAATTTGCCAGTTTGTCTTGCCCGTCAGAGGTTCTATGGCCTTGCGCACCCGCTGGACACGGCGCTCTGTATTGGTGAAAGTACCATCTGTTTCGGCGAAGCTGGCGGCTGGAAGCACCACGTCGGCGTATTCCGCCGTTTCGGTCAGGAAAAGCTCATGTACCACCAGGAATTCCAGCTTTTCCAGGCCGGACCTGATATGGTTGCTGTTGGGGTCGGTTAGGACCGGGTTCTCGCCGAGTATATACATCGCTTTGATCTCCCCGGCGTTTGCTTTGTCGAACATTTCGGGGAGCATCAGCCCCACTTCGGCCGGCAGGGAAACGCCCCAGGCCTCCTGGAACCTGGCCCTTACAGCCGGGTCGGTCACCCGCTGGTAGCCGGGAAAAACGTTGGGCAGCGCTCCCATGTCGCAGGCTCCCTGTACGTTGTTCTGGCCGCGGAGCGGGTTGACCCCGGTGCTGGGACGCCCGACATGCCCGGTCAGCATGGCCAGGTTGGCGATGCTCATTACGTTGCTGGTGCCGCAGACGTGTTCCGTTATTCCCAGGGTATAGAAAATCATCGCTTTGTCCGTGGTGGCGTAGAGACGCGCTACGGCGTACAGATCTTCAACGGGTACGCCGGTCAGCCGGGACACGTAAGCGGGCGGATATTTTTCGACTGTTTTCTTCAGGGCTTCAAAGTTTTCCGTCCGCTCCGCAACAAAGGTTTTATCGTATAGCTCTTCTTTAATGATGATATGCATCAGGCCGTTGAGGAGGGGGATATCAGTACCGGGCTGAAGCCGGAGCCAGTAATCGGCTTCCTCCGCCAGTTCGATACGCCTGGGGTCCGCCACGATGAGCTTTGCACCCCGGCGGACCGCCTGCCTGATCTTGTACCCGATCACCGGGTGGGCTTCCGTGGTGTTGGTACCAATCAGGAATAACAACTCGGCCCCCGCTATCTCGGAAATGGAGTTAGTCATCGCGCCGCTCCCGAAAGAAGTGGCCAGACCGGCCACCGTAGGCGCGTGTCAGGTACGGGCGCAATGGTCTACGTTATTTGTACCCATCACCGCCCTTACGAACTTTTGGAAGAGATAATTTTCTTCGTTGGTACACCGGGCGGAGCTCAAGGCGGCGAAAGAGCCGGGCCCGTATTTTCCCTTGATTTCTCTCAGCCGGCTGGCAACAAGATCCAGGGCCTCATCCCAGGAGGCGGGTACAAATTCCCCGTTCCGCTTGATCAGCGGCGTTTTCAATCGTTTATCGCTGTAAATGAAGTCCCAGCCGAACCGGCCCTTGATGCAGAGCGCCCGGCCGTTGACAACGCTGTCCGGGTTTGAGGCTACGCCGACTATTTTCCCATCCTTTACGCATAGGTCGAAATTGCAGCCGGTGCCGCAAAAGGGGCAGGTGGTTTTAACCCGTTTTAATTCCCACCGGCGGGCCTTGTTTTGCATTTGTTTTTCCATTAAAGCTCCTGTCGGGCACACAGAAACACAATTGCCGCAGAAGACACAATCCGATTCCAAAAGAGAGCTGTTGCCGAAGGTGCTCACCCTGGTATTGAAACCCCGGTAGGCGAAATCCAGGTTATTTTTTCCGGTAATTTCTGCACAGGCCCGTACACACTTGCCGCAGAGAATACATTTGTTCTGGTCGCGGATGATAAAGGGGTTGCTGTCTTCAACAGCGTAGTTATGTTTTTCTCCCCTGAAGGGGCTTTCTTTTACACCGTATACATAGCAATATTCCGCCAGCTTGCATTCACCGTTTTTTTCGCAGGTAAGGCAGTCCAGGGGGTGGTTGGCGAGCAGCAATTCCAGGATGGCCCGTCTGGCCTCGACCACCGCCGGTGAATCGGTTCGTACCACCATGCCCGGAGCCACCCTGGTTACGCACGAGGCCGGCAGGTTGCGCATCCCTTCAATTTCCACGATGCAGAGCCGGCAGCCGCCCCAGGGGGAAAGCTCCGGATCGTGGCAGAGCCGGGGGATGTGAATTCCGGTTTGTTCCGCAGCTTCGAGCACCGTTGTCCCGGCCGGAACTTCAACTTTTTTCCCATCAATTTGCAGCTGGATCAATCCCAAAACGACCACTCCTTTCGAAAGTATTTACGGGAGCCGCAGGAAATGACAGGTCAATCGACCAATAAAAAAACCTCCGCCCATGGCTGGAGGTGCAATAGATGCTCGCCTTCAAGACCCCGGCTCTACCCATGCAGGAAACCGTCCAAAAGACGGTGGGGTCCGGTCCTTACCGACAAATCGCAGCTCCTTTCCAACCACGGGAGGCAAGCCCGTTTCCAGGCTTACCCGGCGGCCTTTTACCATGGCATACAAGCTTTAGGTAGAAAGGCTCGGAGCATATGAAGCCTGTTTTTCACAGCTGTAAACTCCGGGTTAAAGGGATGGGGGTTCCGATCCAGTGCGGCTGACTGATAGCCGGGTTGCTTCAGCCGTTTTTAAACGGATGCTTGCGTTACCACCTTCTCTCCATGGCTATAAACGTTCAAGCGGTGCCCGCGGGCAAAACCAACCAGTGCTATGCCCAGCTGTTCGGCCAGGTCCACGGCCAGCAGGGTGGGTGCCGAGCGTGACACCACCAGAGGAATACCGCTGCGGGCCGCTTTAATGAGGATTTCCGAGGAAACACGGCCGCTCAGCAACAGGCACTTGTCCGCAGGTGCAATACGTTATAGAAAAGCATGGCCTAAAACTTTATCTACGGCATTATGGCGGCCTATATCCTCGAACATGACCAGCAGGTTCCTGCCATCGGCCAGGGCGGCACAGTGCACCCCACCTGTCAGGTGGAAGGTGGCAGATTTCTCCTCCAGCAGGCCCATCAGGCGCAAAATGTGAGGGGCGGCAAACACGTGTTTGGATTGTACGGGTTTCAGCTGGTAGGCGTCGTTTACAAAATATAAGGCAGCGCGGCTCTTGCCGCAGCAACTGGCGATGTGGCGGCGCAAAAAGTTTTCCATCTGGGGTACCGGGGAATCGGTTTGGACCCACAACAGCCCGTCTTCTTCGCGGCAGGTAATTTCCCTGATGTCCGCAGGGTTTTGAACCAGGCCCTCGCTGAGCAAAAAGCCCACGGCCAGTTCCTCGCAGGCGCCGGGTGAACAGGTCAGGGTGGCCAGTTCCACATCGTTCAGGAATATTGTCAGCGGCATTTCACTTACAATCAGGGCGCTGCCGGACTGCATGCCGTTCCGGTCGAATATGGTGATATTGCGTTTCCCGTAAAGAAAAAGTAAAGTCACTCCCCGGTGCTGCTCCTTTCTTTTCACCTGAGGGCAATACCCTGGTTTTTTTTTAGAACTGTCCCTGGCCAGAGTCTCCGTGGTAAAATGAAATGCCGGGCAGCATTGCGAAAAGCAAAGCTTGCCCGGCAATCTTTACCCGGCTCAGCTCTCCTTTTCGCAATGGAAGGCACGCCGGTTTCCCAGCGCACCCTAACGGCCAAAAACCATAGCCCCAAAGCGCCTTAGGTATTTTGGCTCGGAGAGCCAGATATTCACCTGTAAAAATATACCCAACCCCTTCCGCAGCCGGGATAGCCGTCTTGCGACTGAATTCACCGGGGCGGGAGAACTACACTTCAACTTTATTCTACCTTGAGCGGTTGATTTCCTGCTGGGATAAAAAATAATAATAATAAAGTTTAGTTATTTTACTGATACAATCCCGGGAAAGATTATGAACTTGCCTTGCGACTTTTTAAACTTTGAATTATGAATTTATAGTAATATCTTCCGGGTAGAGCAATGCCGGTACGGGCAGGAACATTGGGCGTACCGGCGAATTGTTTTTTGAGAGTAGGTGCCATGCCTGTACTGGTGCAAGGGCTGGAAGGGGATAAGCCAGGGCTTTTCACCATGCAGCCGGGAGAGTGGTAATGATAATGAGTTATGTAAAGTATAACCTGCTTTTTTTTATCCTGCTGGCTGCTGCCGGGGCCGGCCTGGCGATCCTTTATAACCTGGTTGTTATACTTTATATCCTGATAACCGGGAGTACCGGCCAGGTTAGCAGGCTTGTGCATTACGCTCTGGTACTTAACGTGGCTTTCGGGGGCCTGTCCTTTTTGCTTGGTGGGGCCGGCCTGTGGCTATACCTGCGGCAGGGTCAGGTTCGGGAGAACAACGAAGCAGGGGAAGCGGGCAGGCCTTTAACAGGGGAGGTTGTCCCGCCCTGTGCCGGGCAAATAAATGAGTTAATCCGGGTCATGAGGGAAATTCTGGAGGTTATCCAGCCGCTGGTTCTGCAGCTTGCCGCCAGGCAGGAGGCAGCGGGAACATCATCCACACCCGGTTCTCCCGGTATGTTGCCGGGAAACCAGCCGGTTCCTTCCGGGGAGGATAATAGCGATCAGGAATTATGGCCGGATTTTCCCAAAGGTCTTAATAAGGCAACCTTAAAGCAGGTGCTCTCCTACCTGGAAGAACATAATGAAACGGGTGTTTCTTCGGAAGAAATAGCCACCGGGGTGGGGCTTTCCCGGGTAACTGTAAGACGTTATATGGATTACCTGGAGCAGATCGGTTATGTTAAGGTTGATTTAAGATATGGCACCGTGGGCAGGCCGTTAAAAATATATTCCCTGGTCAACCTGTTCAGTTCCTGATAGATCCTGTCATCAGACTGTTAACAAACGGGACGACTGCCGCCCGGCAGGTTCCAATTCTGCAGCGCATCTGTAATTAAACCCCGCCACGGGTTTTTTTTCTTTTTTTAAGAGTCTTATGTGTTTTATGTTGTTTATTTAGCTTTCATTGTTATAGGCGGAAAAATCATTAAAATTTGAATCAGTAAAATCTAAAGCTTTTGAAGAGTGGGAGGGGTATGTATGGAGGGAACGGGCAGAAAGTTTGAAAAGTTACAGGAAATTATCGCCCGTCACGGGGGCGAGGTCTCCCATTTAATTGCCATCCTGCAGGAAGTGCAGCAGGAATACCGCTACCTGCCCGAAGAGGTGCTGACCTGCGTGGCTACGGCCTTAAAAATTCCACCGGCGGTGGTCTACGGCGTGGCTACTTTTTATGCCCAGTTTTCCCTGGTTCCCAAGGGCAAGTATGTTATCCGGGTTTGTAACGGTACGGCCTGTCACGTGCGGGGTTCGGAACCGATCCACTTTGCCCTGCGCAGGGAACTGGGACTTGCGGAGGGCGAGCAGACAACCGCCGACCTGCAGTTTACAGTGGAGACGGTTTCCTGCCTGGGGGCCTGCGGGCTGGCCCCGGTGGTGACCATTAACGACCGGGAAGTGCATGGCCAGATGACGCCCGAAGGTATATTACAGGTTTTGCGGGCCATAAAGTCGGGGGAAAGCAAGGAAGAACGGAGGGAAGCCCATGCTTAAGTCAAGACAGGATTTGCAGGCACTTGCAGAACGGGCCGGGAAAGCCCTGAAAAAAGAAAAATTACGCATCCTGGTCTGTGCCGGCACGGGTTGTGTGGCCAACGGCTCCCTGGGGGTATATGAGGCCTTCCGGGAAGAACTGGCCAGGAGGGAATTACCTTATAAAGTGGAGCTGGTTCGGGAAGAAGAGGACGCCGGAACCGCTTTGAATATCAGCGGCTGCCACGGGTTCTGCCAGATGGGTCCCCTGGTACGCTTTGAACCGCAAGGGGTCCTTTATTTAAAAGTCAGGAAAGAAGACGTTCCTGAGATTGTCGAAGAACACATCCTGCACAACCGGCCGGTGGAAAGGCTGCTTTACCACCATCCGGTTACCGGTCAGGTGGTGGCCAGGGAGGAAGATATACCCTTCTACCAGAACCAGGTGCGCATAGCCCTGGAATTGTGCGGCCTGGTAAATCCGGAGGATATTAATGATTATATTGCCCACGGCGGCTACCGGGCCCTGGAAAAGGCCCTGTTTGAGATGACTCCCGAAGAGGTGATTACGGAAATACTGGAGTCCGGCCTGCGCGGTCGCGGTGGAGCAGGTTTCCCTACCGGCCGGAAATGGGCTTTTGCCCGTTCTGCCGCGGGGGAGAAAAAATATGTTATCTGCAACGGCGACGAAGGTGACCCCGGGGCCTTTATGGACCGCAGTGTGATGGAAGGGGCACCTCACCGGGTACTGGAAGGGATGATGATAGCGGGTTATGCCATTGGTGCCGACGAGGGCTACATATATGTACGGGCGGAATACCCCCTGGCGGTTAAACGGCTGAAGAAAGCCGTGGCCGATGCGGAGGCTGCCGGTCTTTTGGGCGACAATATTCTGGGCAGCGGCTTTTCTTTCCGTATCCACATTAAAGAAGGTGCCGGTGCCTTTGTCTGTGGCGAGGAAACAGCTCTCATTGCCTCCATCGAGGGCCAGCGCGGCATGCCCCGGCCACGTCCTCCCTTCCCCGCCCAGAGCGGTCTCTGGGGGTGCCCGACCGTCATCAATAACGTGGAAACCCTGGCCAACGTGGCCCCCATTATTTCCCGTGGAGCAGGATGGTTCAAGCAGTACGGCACTCCCGGCAGTCCGGGAACCAAGACCTTTGCCCTGGCCGGTCAGGTGGCCCACACCGGTCTGGTAGAGGTGCCCATGGGCATAACCCTGCGGGAGGTAGTGTTTTCCATCGGCGGCGGGCTGCGGGAAGGCAAAAAGTTCAAGGCGGTGCAGATCGGAGGACCATCGGGAGGCTGCCTGACGGAGCAGCACCTGGACCTGCCCCTGGATTTCGACTCCCTCCAGCAGGCGGGGGCGATGATTGGCTCCGGCGGTATGGTGGTCATCGGTCAGGACAGCTGTATGGTGGAAGTGGCCAAGTTTTTCATGACCTTCGTGCAAAACGAGTCCTGCGGTAAATGTGTTCCCTGCCGGGAAGGTACCAGGAGGATGCTGGAGCTTCTGACCAAAATCACCAGGGGCAAGGCCACGGAGGATGACCTGCACCTTCTGGAAGAGCTGGCCCTGGTGGTCAAGGACGGTGCCCTCTGCGGCCTGGGTAAGACTGCTCCCAATCCTGTGCTCACTACCCTGCGCTACTTCCGCGATGAGTACGAAGCCCATGTCCGGGACAAGAAATGCCCGGCGGGAGTTTGCAAGGAACTGCTCAGTTACTTTATTGACCGGGAAAAATGCAGGGGCTGCGGATTATGTGCCAGGAATTGTCCCGTAGAAGCTATCAGTGGCGAAAAGAAACAGCCCCACGTCATCGACCCGGTTAAGTGCATCAAGTGCGGTACCTGCATGGAGAAATGCAAGTTCGGTGCTGTTTACACTGCCTGATATTGGAAAGAAAGGAAGTGTCGACGGTTATGTCCACGGGAAAAGTTACCGTTGATGGTCGTGTGGTGGAAATAGGTGATGCCAGGAACATTCTGGAAGTGGTGCGCCGGGCCGGTATCAAACTGCCCACCTTTTGCTACCATTCGGAACTGAGCGTTTACGGGGCCTGCCGTATGTGCATGGTGGAAGTGGAAGGCCGCGGGCTGGTGGCTTCCTGCTCAACGCCTCCCGTTGACGGCATGGTTATTCACACCAGCACTCCCCGCACCCGGCGGCTGCGCCGCATGATCATTGAACTACTCCTGGCCAATCACGACCGGGAGTGTACCAGCTGCGAGCGCAGCGGCAGCTGTAAACTGCAGCAGCTGGCCCGCCAGATGGGGATTACGGAGGTACGCTTCGGGCAAAGGGATAAGAAGTTACCGGTGGACGATACTTCTCCAGCTATAGTCAAGAACCCCAATAAATGTATCCTCTGTGGCGACTGCGTGCGCATGTGCAAGGAAATCCAGGGCCTGGGGATCTGGGACTTTGCCTTCCGGGGCTCCAAAACCCGGGTAACCACCGCCTTTGGCAAGCCCCTGCAGGAGGTGGCCTGTGTTAACTGCGGCCAGTGCGTGGCCGTATGTCCTACCGGGGCCCTGACCGTAAAGCCGGAAGTGGATAGGGTTTGGGATGCCATCCATGATCCGGAAAAGCTGGTGGTGGTGCAGGTGGCTCCAGCAGTCAGGGTGGCCATCGGCGAGGAATTCGGCCTTTTACCCGGGGAAAAGGCCACCGGGCAGCTGGTAGCCGCCCTGCGGAAAATAGGCTTTGACCGTGTCTTTGATACCCTGTTTACCGCCGATATGACCACCATTGAGGAAGGGATGGAGCTGCTGGGCCGGCTGGAAAAGGGGGGCAGGCTGCCCCTGTTCACCTCCTGCTGTCCGGCCTGGGTAAAATATGCCGAGCAGTTCCACGCCGACCTCCTGGATAACCTGTCCACCTGCCGGTCGCCCCAGCAAATGTTCGGTTCCCTGGTCAAAAAATTTTATGCCCGGGAGATGGGAAGGACCCCGGAACAGGTGGTCTGCGTATCGGTGATGCCCTGTACAGCTAAAAAATTTGAAGCCAGGCGGCCCGAGTTTACCACCGGAGGGGTTCCCGACGTGGATTTCGTCCTCACCACCTTGGAACTGGCCCGGATGATCAGGGAAGCGGGTATCGTTTTCAACGAGCTGGAACCGGAAATGTTTGATAATCCCCTGGGCATGGGTTCCGGGGCGGCGGTCATATACGGTGCTTCGGGTGGGGTTATGGAGTCGGTGGTACGCTTTATTACCGCCCACCGGTCAGCCGGCGATGTGGGCCGGGTGGATTTTTACCCGGTACGGGGTATCCAGGGAATAAAAGAAGCCGAGCTGGAAATAGGCGGGCAAACCCTCAAGCTGGCGGTGGTAAACGGCCTGGCCAATGCGGAAAAACTGATCGGTCGCATCAAAGCGGGGGAAGTTTTCTATCATGCTGTGGAGGTGATGGCCTGTCCCGGCGGCTGCCTGGGCGGCGGTGGCCAGCCTTACCCGAACAATACCGCTTCACGGCTGGGGCGGATGAAAGGCCTTTATTCCCTGGACCGGGCGGAACAGCTGCACAGGCCACAGGATAACATATTTGTCACCAGGGCTCTGGAACGGTGGTTCGGCGGCCCGGCCAACGCCAACACCCATCAGGCCCTGCATACCCGCTACTACCCGCGGCGTCGCATCAGCGGCAAACCCGTAGAGTTGAACGGCCGCCGGGATGAGCGCCCGGTGGAAGTGGCGGTCTGCGTGGGCACCAATTGTTACCTCAAGGGTTCCTATGATATTTTAAACAAGTTCATGGCCCTGGCCCGGCAGATGGGTATCGCCGATTACGTGCAGCTGAAGGGAACCTTCTGCCTGGAACACTGCGACCGGGGTGTGAGCATTAAAGTCAACGATGAAATCATTACCAACGTAACCCTGGATAACGCCGAAGAAATCTTTAAGACCAGGATTGCCATCAAGGCCGAGCCACCCTGGGTGGTTTAGGACGGGGCAGGAACCCCGTCCTTTATCGTAGAATTCAACTATTTTCAAGGGGGGGCTTTCAGTGGGTGAGCGAGCAACCTTTCCCATTACCACCGTGGCCGACCGTTGCCGGGATTGTTACCGCTGCATCCGTTCCTGTCCGGTGAAGGCTATCCGCATCGAGGCGGAAAACGATAAATTGCGTGCCCGCATTGTGGAAGACCTTTGTATCCTCTGCGGGCGCTGTGTTTTAACCTGCCCCCAGGGGGCCAAAAAGGTGTCCTCAAGCCTGGAGCGGGTTAAGAAGCTGGTGGCCAGTGGCGAGCCGGTGGCGGCCAGCGTGGCTCCATCCTTTGCCGCGGTACTGCCCCCCGGGTATGTCCCTGTCCTTCCCGCCATGCTCAAGGCCCTGGGATTTGCCCTGGTGCAGGAAACTTCCTGGGGGGCCGAACTGGTCTGCCGGGCGCAAAAGCAATTACCTAAAGACAGCACGTACATTTCTACAGCCTGCCCGGTGGTGGTGAACCTGGTGGAAAAACATTACCCGGAGTTAATTCCCATGCTCGCTCCCCTGGTGTCCCCCATGGTCGCCCACGGGCGGTGGATCAAACAAAACCACCCGCAAAGCCGGGTGGTCTTCATCGGGCCCTGTATCGCCAAAAAAGAAGAAGCCAGTCAATTTCCCGATGCCATTGATGAGGTGCTGGGATTTGACGAACTCTGGCAGTGGTTCAAGGAGGAAGGGCTTTCCCCCGACCGGTTTGAAGCCGTTGACTTTGACCCTCCCCATCCACAGCGGGCGCGTCTTTTTCCTGTAGAAGGCGGTGCGCTGCATACTTTATCTTTAAGCACGGACATGCTGGATACCCGGGTGGTGGCCATCTCCGGGCTGAACAATTGTATTGATTTCCTTTCCCAGCTGCAGCGGGGGCAGATTGAAAACCCTCCGGCCTTCATGGAATTGCTGGCCTGCAGCGGCGGGTGCATTGCCGGCCCCCTCATGGAGACTGCCGGGGATATCTTCGTGCGCCGCCAGAGGATCATTGAATATTTCCGGGCCAGATCCTCCGCGGCTCCCCTCAAGGAGGACGAAGAGACCCAGCCCCTGCCCTTGAACATGCTCCGGAGGCGCTACCGGGAACGCAGGATTCACCGGCCCGACCCGCCTGAAGAAGCCATCAGGCGAATACTGGCCCAGACGGGCAAGTACAGTCCCGAGGACGAATTGAACTGCGGTGCCTGCGGCTACAACTCCTGCCGGGAAAAGGCTGCGGCGGTGTACTGGGGGATGGCCGAGGTGCAGATGTGTATTCCCTATATGCGGCGCCGGGCGGAATCCATGTCCAACCTGGTGATCGGTGCCATGCCCAACGGCTGCATTATTGTGAACCGGAACCTGGAGATCCTGGAGGCCAACCCGGCGGTCCGGGAGATGTTTGGCTGGCAGGATAAGGAAGTTCACGGCCAAAAACTGGATCAGCTGATCGACGCCACCAATTTCCGCCGGGTGCTGGCGACAGGGGAATCCCTGAACGTTTTGCATACCTATGATGAACACGACCGGATCATCCGGGAAGTGATCTTTCCCCTGGAAAAAGGGGAGGTTGTGGTAGGCATTTTGGTGGACATTACCCACGAGAAGCGCCAGCAGGAAGAGTTAAGGCAAATGAAGGACCAAACCATCAAGCGGGCTCAGGAGGTCATTAACAAGCAAATGAAGGTGGCCCAGGAAATTGCCGGCCTGCTGGGGGAAACCACGGCGGAGACCAAGGTTTTGCTCAGCCAGTTGATCCGCCTGACGCAGGAGTAGTGGCTGTAGATAAGGGGGGGTGAGCCGCTCTCTTCCCTCGAATAAAATCGGGGGTACTTCAGCGGCGAGTTTTCATGAAAATTTCCCTTGACATTGGGAGGGCTCAGCTAAGTAAGGCCGGGGAAGAGCTCTGCGGCGACAGCATCGAGGTAGTCAAAACCCGCTCTTCTACTATTGTGGTCCTCTCCGATGGCCTGGGCAGTGGGGTGAAGGCCAATATTCTCTCCTCTTTAACCACCAAAACGGCAGCCACCATGCTGCGCATGGGGGGAGAAATCGAGGAGGTCATTGAAACCCTGGCCCAGACCCTACCCACCTGCAGGGTACGTAAGCTGGCCTACAGCACCTTTTCCATCCTGCAGGTTATGGCCAGCGGCCGGGCTTATTTAGTGGAATATGATAACCCTGAAGCTTTTCTCGGCCACGGGGAACAACTGAAGGAAGTCAGCCGGAATCGCCGGATTATCAATGATAAAGATGTTTCGGAAGCTTTTTTCGAACTCCAGGAAGGGGACTGGTTGGTGCTGATCAGCGACGGGGTGGTGCACGCAGGTATCGGGGGCGTTCTGAGCCAGGGCTGGGGCTGGCAAGGGGTACGCGGCTTTCTTTTAGAACTGGCCGCCAAAAACCTGGACGCCGCTGTTTGGGCCAGAGAATTAATCGAGCGATGCCGTCAGCTTTATGCCGGGCGACCCGGCGACGATGCCAGTGTGGTGGTGGTAAGAGCCCTTTGCCCCCGGCAGGTGACGGTGTTGATTGGCCCTCCTGCGGACCGGTCCCTTGATGCCCTGGTGGTGGGAAAACTGGTCCACTCGCCCGGGACGAAGGTGGTCTGCGGGGGTACCACGGCCAGCATTGTGGCCCGCGTTCTGGGCAGGAAAATAGAGGTGGACCTTTCCACCCGCAGCGACCGGGTGCCGCCGGTGGGGTTTATTTCCGGCATTGACCTGGTTACCGAGGGTACCCTGACGGTCCTCTATGCCCTGGAACACCTGCGCCAGGATGTGCCCCTCGAAACTTTACAAAAAGCCAGAGATGGGGCCAGCCGCCTGGCGGCCACCCTGCTCAGGGCGGACTGGGTACATTTTATCGTGGGGCTGGCCGTCAACCCGGCAGCCGCTGGTGGTTATAAACGGCAGACCATCGAAAGACTGATCGACCTGCTCCGGCATATGGGAAAAGAAGTCACGGCTGAATATCACTGATCGGTGTAACCATCTCCTCATTCTTTTCTGTTTATTAATAAAAAATTAAATACCTGGAGGATTTCATAAAATTAAAATAGAATAGTGAAGTATAGGTATGGAGGTGGCTGCGAGTAGCCGTCTCTTTTATTTCTTTTTCGTATGGCGGGTGAGGTGAGGGGTCACCTATGCGCTCTTTGAAGCAACAAATCACCTTACTCGTGGTTGGGGCAATAATTGTCATGACCGCGGGTTTCATGCTGGCGGTTTTTTTTCAAACCAGGGCTACCGCACTTCTGGCTGCGGAGACCAAGGCCATGAGCGACCTGGCTACGGTGGAAGCATTGATTAATTTGCAGTATCCCGGTTCCTGGAAGGTTAAAGACGGTGTGCTGTTTAAGGGTAATGTGAAAATTAACGGTAATTATGCCCTTGTCGATTATGTGGAAAGGTTGACCGGTGATTCATGTACCATTTTTTTAAATGATGTGCGCGTAACCACTACCGTGCGTGATAAACACGGCAACAGGGCTGTTGGTACCCGTGCTTCCAGTGAAGTGGTTCAAAAGGTGCTGGGGGCCGGGCAGGAGTATGTCGGTGAAGCTTACGTGGTCGGCAGGAAATATCAGACCGCGTATAAACCAATAACAGATGATAGCGGAAAAATTATTGGTATGCTTTATGTAGGAGCGCCCAGGGCCATTTATGATACCATACTGTACAGTTCACTTAAAATAATGGGTCTGGTAGCAGTGGTCTTGACCTTGGCAATAGGATTGGGGGTCTGGGTTTTTACCCAGCGCACCATTATCGATCCCCTGCAGGAGATCATTGCGGGTACGAGGCAGGTGGTCCTGGGCAGCCCGGGGTTACCTGTGGCCGTTCACAGCAAGAACGAGATTGGTGAACTGGCCCGGGCTTTTAACCAGATGGTGGAAGGAATGCAGGCCCTGGCCAACGAACTGGGCAAGGTGGTCAGTTTTGCTCAAAGCGAAGGGCATCCCTCCGCAGGGAATGCGGTTACTCCAACTAAGAGGAAAGAAATGGAAAGGTTTCCTGAGGAACTTCCCAAGGGCTTGAACAGGATTACACTGGAACAGGTGGTCAGGTTTCTAGAGCGTAATAAAGAAAATGGCGTATCCTCCGATGAGGTAGCCGGGGGAGTGAATCTTTCCAAGGTTACCGTCCGGCGTTACCTTGATTATCTGGAACAATGTGGCCTCCTGGATATTGATCAAAAGTATGGTTCGGTGGGCAGGCCGTTGAAAATTTACAGGATAAAAACGTAAAATATACCTGGCCCGGCGGGCTCACTGCAGGTTGCTCCTGCTGTAAAACCGGGGCACATAAAGAGTATATCAATATCCTGATACCCCGCTTAAAAGGGGTTTTATTTTTTCTTGTTTTGGATCTTGGGTTTTTAATTATTTAATTTAATTTTTTGTTATTTATTTAAATTTATTTTATTAAAATCCGATTTTAATTTAACATTCTTTTCTAAAATTGCCGGGGCCCAATGGCGCCAATATAATAGCTATTGATTGAATTCAAAAAATTATAAAAGGAAGGTGATGCAAGAAAAAGTCAGGTTCTAGCAGAGACTTATTTCTGTATGACCAGATATTGCTGGTAACATCAAGTTTTAAGGAGGGAATTAACCGATGGCCGTTCTAAAACCGGCGGAAGTTTTGGAATCCTGCGGCAATGTAGGGGCCATGCGAGCCAGGACGGGGTTTTTGAAGACTTTAATGCTTGCCTTCCTGGCCGGTGCATACATTGCTTTTGGAGCTTTATTAATGGTTACCGTGGTGGCTGGTCTTCCCCAGGAAAGCTTTGGCACACTGACCAAATTCATTGGTGGTGCGCTCTTCCCCATCGGCCTGATTTTGGTTATACTTGGCGGTGCGGATCTGTTTACCGGTGATGTAATGTACAATACTGTAGGTCTGCTGGAGAGTAAAATGAGTGTTAACGAACTTTGGAGAAACTGGTTTTTAGCTTACGCGGGAAATTTCCTGGGGGCAATATTTGTAGTTTATCTGGCTATGTCTTCCGGCTTTCTTTCCACCGAACCCTGGCTGAGCTGGATCCAGAAAACTGCCGTAACGAAAACTTCCCTTACTTTTGAGCAGGCCTTCTGGCGCGGTGTCGGCTGCAACTGGCTGGTTTGCCTGGCTTGCTGGCTGGCCATGGCTTCGGATCATGCAGCCGGTAAAGTTTTGGGGATCTGGCTGCCCATCATGGCTTTTGTCACCATGGGGTTTGAACATAGCATTGCCAACATGTTTTTTATCCCTGCCGGGATCTGGGCCGGTGCACCGGTAACCTGGAATCAGTTCTGGCTTGATAACCAGTTACCTGTTGTCCTTGGCAATATCGTAGGCGGCGGGTTGTTCGTAGGGGCAATTTACGCTTTTTGTTATGGCAACCTTTCCAGATTGTTTCTTAAGGATCGCTTTTCCTATAAAATAAATGAACATACCGTTAAAAGATAGACATCCTTTCCGCTTTATTTTTTCAGCATGGTCTGTCCGGGCTTTAACAGCCGGTGGTAATTATATGCAGGTAAATATTAAATGTCGGCACGGGAAGGAACTGCGGAAGTGCCGGCGAATTTGTTTCTGCAGGGAGTAATTAAAAATTTTTATTGAAATCTGACATCTGGAGGATTTCCGGTGAATAAAAGCGAATTAAGAAAGGATGTCTTAAAAGCACGGGGCAGCCTTTCTCCAGGGGAAGTAGCCGAAAAAAGTAAGCGGATTTTGCGCCGCGTGCTGTCCCTGGAGGAGTTTCAACGGGCCCGGACCCTCATGGCCTATGTGGATTTTCGCAACGAGGTGCAGACCGGCGCCCTGATCATGGAATCCATGGCCCGGGGCAAAAGGGTGGCTGTGCCTTTGACTGACGTAGCCAGTAAACGCCTGGTGCCGTCCCTGCTGCTGGATTTTCCCGGGGACCTGGCGCCGGGAACGTGGGATATTCTGGAACCGCGTCCCGAATGCCTGCGACCCCTGGAACCGGAAGAGCTGGATCTGGTGATCGTACCGGGGGTAGCCTTTGACCTCCAGGGCAACCGGCTGGGCTACGGGGGAGGCTTTTACGACCGCTTTCTGCCCCGCACCAGACCGGATACCGTCTGGCTGGCCCTGGCTTTTGAGGTGCAGATCCGCCCGCACATTTTAACCGGGCCCCATGATTGCCCGGTGCACATTCTGGTTACTGAGGAGAGGGTAGTTTATACCCGCTAGTCAGTCCGGGCGCCTGCGGCGCACGGGCCTCTGGGGAAAGTAATGGGAGGAGGGAAATTCTGGTGAGCTGTCAGTGTGGATGCGGTCAGGATGATGCGGCTAAAAAAGAAGCCCTGGAGAAGGTTTTTGAGCAGTACCGGGGCACCAAGGGGGCACTCATCCCGCTGTTGCAGGAAGCTCAGGAAATTTACGGGTACCTGCCCGGGGAAGTGATGCAGAGGATTGCCACCGAGCTGAAAGTTCCCTTCAGCAAGGTTTTTGGGGTGGCCACTTTTTACGCCCAGTTCCATTTGAAACCCCGGGGGCGGAATATTGTCAGGATCTGCCAGGGGACGGCCTGCCATGTGCGGGGAGCGGCCAGGGTATTTCAATCGGTGTCGGAGAAACTCGGTGTGGGTAAAAATGAAACCACCGCCGACCTGCGCTACACCCTGGAAACGGTGGCCTGCCTGGGGGCCTGCGGTCTCGCTCCGGTGATGATGGTTAATGACGATACTCATGGCCGGCTGACTCCAGAGCGGGCGGCTGAGGTTCTTGAACAGTACAAGTAATGAGGGGGCGGTGCCAGAGATGAAGTCATTAATGGATAAATGCTGTGAAAAGTGCTTCCATTCTCCATCCAGCCCCTGCCAGGATTATATTAAATGTCGCCAGCAGGGGCCCCTGTGTCACGATGATGAAAACTGCCGGGCCAGGTTCAAGGAATTTCTGGAGAATATTCACCTGCCTGCGGACAGCTTCAGACGGCAGGTTCTCATATGTGCCGGTACAGGCTGTACATCTTCCGGTTCCCGCAAACTGGTGGATGCTCTGCGGGAAGAGCTGGCCAGGCACGGCCTGCAGGACAAGGTGACGGTAAAAATTACCGGCTGCCACGGTTTTTGCGAACAGGGTCCGCTGATGATTGTAGAGCCCCAGAAAGTTTTCTACACCCGTGTCCAGCTGGAGGACATCCCCGAAATTGTGGCCAGCCACCTGGTTGGTGGGCAGGTGGTTGAGCGCCTGCTCTACGTTGATCCCGCCACCGGTGAAAAATCCCTCACCTACGAGACCGTTCCCTTCTACGCCAAGCAAAAGCGTCTGGTGCTTGCCAATTGCGGGCACATCAATCCCGAAGAAATTGCCGACTATGTGGCCAATGATGGTTATCTGGCCCTGACCAGGGCGTTGTTTGAAATGACCCCCGAGCAGGTAATTGAAGAAGTCAAGACTTCCGGTTTGCGGGGCAGGGGCGGCGCCGGTTTCCCCACGGGGATGAAATGGAGCTTTGTCCGTGCCGCAGAAGGGGACAAGAAGTATGTGGTCTGCAACGCCGACGAAGGCGACCCGGGAGCCTTTATGGACCGCAGCGTGCTGGAGGGCGACCCCCATGCGGTGCTGGAAGGGATGCTGATTTGCGGTTATGCCGTGGGTGCCGACGAGGGTTACATTTACGTGCGGGCCGAGTATCCCCTGGCCATTCACCGGTTGAAAATAGCCATTGCCCAGGCCGAGGAGTGCGGTCTTCTGGGAGACAACATCCTGAATTCCGGATTTAATTTCCGCATTAAGATAAAAGCCGGTGCAGGGGCTTTCGTTTGTGGCGAGGAGACAGCCCTGTTAACCTCCATTGAGGGCAACCGGGGTATGCCGCGGCCCAGGCCACCTTTCCCGGCACAGAAAGGTTTGTGGGGTAAACCTACCAACATCAACAACGTGGAGACATTTGCCAATGTACCCCTGATTATCCGCAACGGCGGTGCCTGGTATGCCGCCATGGGTACGGAAAAGAGCAAGGGCACCAAGATTTTCGCCCTGACCGGCAAGGTAAACAATACGGGTCTGGTGGAAGTGCCCATGGGCATCACCATGCGGGAAATTATCTTTGGTGTGGGCGGCGGGATCAGGGATGGCAAGAAGTTCAAGGCAGTGCAGATTGGCGGACCTTCCGGGGGCTGCCTGCCCGAGGAACAGCTGGACCTGCCCATCGACTACGAGTCCCTCACCTCCGCGGGGGCCATCATGGGTTCCGGCGGCCTGGTGGTTATGGACGAGACTACCTGTATGGTGGATGTGGCCCGGTTTTTCCTGAATTTCACCCAGGCTGAATCCTGCGGCAAGTGCACTCCCTGCCGTGAAGGTACCAAACGCATGCTGGAAATCCTCACCCGCATCTGCGAAGGCCAGGGTAAAGAAGAAGATATTGAAACCCTGGAGAGGTTGGCCCGGGTGGTTAAAAACACGGCTCTGTGCGGCCTGGGGCAGACTTGTCCCAACCCCATCCTGTCCACGCTGCGTTATTTCCGCCATGAATATGAGGCCCATATTAAGGACAAGCGCTGCCCGGCCCATGTTTGCCAGGCTCTTCTGGTATACACCATTAATCCTGAGAAATGTACCGGCTGTGGAGCCTGTGCGCGGGCCTGCCCGGCTGGAGCCATCAGCGGTGAAAAGAAACAGCCCCATGTTATCGATGCCTCCCGGTGTATCAAGTGCGGCAACTGCATGCAGAAGTGCAAGTTCGGTGCCGTGGAAAAGGCGTGAGCGGCCGCAGACCAATGCCGCATTTGCAGCGCCGCCAGTCCGGTCCGAAGCGAGTATGGCAGCGGCATCGGTTTATTGCAACTAATTAAGGCTTTTTCTGATGCCGCTGCGGCGAGAATTTTTAGCTTATACGATAGAAACCATTTTGTCAGCGCGGAGCACTGGAGTGAGTGTGAACAACGCGGCACCATAGCGGGATCACTGAACATTTACGCCGGAAGGACGCAGTGATATATCCGTTGTAGTGAGGGATAAGGGGGAATAAAAGTGCCCAATGTTACTTTGACCATAGATGGGAAGCAGGTGACCGTACCGGCCGGCACCAACGTGCTGGAGGCGGCCCGGTCGGCAGGGATTTTTATCCCCACCCTGTGCCACGACCCCGCCATACCGGGGTTCGGGGCCTGCCGCCTTTGTGTGGTGGAGATTCCGGGGATGCGTAACCTGCCGGCCTCCTGCGTGACCACCGTGGCTGAGGGAATGGTGGTCTATACTGCTTCGGAGGCGGTAATTGAAGCCAGACGGACCATCATCGACCTGCTGCTGGCCAATCACCCCCAGGATTGCCTGACCTGCGAGAAAAACGGGGATTGCCGCCTGCAGGATTACGCCTTTATGTACGGGGTCCGGCAGACCAGCTTTCACGGTGAGAGGAAAAATTACCCCCTGGATGATTCCAACCCTTATATCATCAGGGATCAGAACAAGTGCATTCTTTGCGGTAAATGCGTGCGCACCTGCCAGGCCGTTCCCGGGCGCAGTGTGATTGACTTCGGCTACCGGGGCTTTAACACCAGGGTGGTTACAGCTATGGATGTGCCCCTGGGTGAGTCGGAATGTGTTTATTGCGCGCGCTGTGTGGCCGTCTGCCCGGTGGGGGCATTGACCTATAAGCCCATGGCCGGCAAGGGGCGGACCTGGGAAATTGAAAAGAAAACCGTCACCTGTACTTTTTGTGAAAACGGTTGCACATTTGATTTGAACATTAAAAACGGCAAGGTAATTGGTATAACGGCCAAAGAGCCCGGTCCCGGCCGGCCCCTGTGCCTCAAGGGCCGCCTGGGCCTGGAGCTGCTCTACGTTGATGAACCGTTGACCCCGATGCTGAAAAAGGACGGGCAGTTTGTTCCCGTATCCTGGGCTGAGGCCCTGGGTCTGGAAGGGGTTTTATCCAGGATAAAGGAACTGGAAGGGAAAAAGCAAGCGTGATAGTTACCCGGCATCTTTGTTAGATGCCGATGCCGAAGCCGGGAAAGGAAGGGCAGCGGTCGTCCCCGGGAGCGGTCCAGGGGGACGACCGCTGGCCCGGGTAGTTTAGGCGACAGTATCTTTCCGGAAGGAGGTAGAATTAAGTGGCGGAAGTCACCTTGACCATAGACGGGAAGCAGGTGACCGTACCGGTCGGAACCACCGTGCTGGAGGCAGCCCGGCAGGCGGGAATCTTCATCCCCACCCTTTGCCACGACCCGGATCTCACCCCGTGGGGCGGCTGCCGGCTGTGCGTGGTGGAAATCGAGGGCATGCGCAACTTGCCGGCCTCCTGCGTCACCACCGCCACCAGCGGCATGGTGGTTCATACCGCTTCACCGGCTGTGGTGGAAGCCCGGAAAACCATCATCGAACTTTTACTGGCCAACCACCCCATGGACTGCCTGACCTGCGGTAAGAACGGCGACTGCCGCCTGCAGGATTACGCCTACATGTACGGCGTCCGGCAGGCCGGTTTTGCCGGGGAGCGCCACAGTTACCCCATTGAAGATGATAACCCCTTCATAGTGCGGGACTTGAATAAATGTATCCTGTGCGGCAAGTGCGTGCGGGCCTGCGCCGAAATCCAGGGCAAAAACGTAGTGGATTTTGCCTACCGGGGTTTCAACACCAGGGTCACCCCGGCCATGGACAGTACCCTGGCCGGTTCCGACTGCGTTTTTTGCGGCAACTGTGTGGCCGTCTGCCCGGTGGGGGCCCTCCAGGAAAAGGGCCTGCGCTCAAGTGCCCGCACCTGGGAAGTCAAGAAAGTGCGCACCACCTGTCCCTACTGCGGCACCGGTTGCACCTTTGATCTCAATGTCAAGGACGGCCGGGTGGTAGGGGTTACCTCCTGTGACGGGGAGGTCAACGGGCGGGCCCTGTGCGTGAAAGGCCGTTTTGGTTACGGTTTTATCCACCATCCCGACCGGCTGACCAGACCCCTGATCAAGCGCAACGGTATCTTTGAGGAAGCCACCTGGGAGGAGGCCATCGGCCTGGTGGCCGAAAGGCTGGGCGCCATCAAGAAGGAATATGGTTCCGGCGCCCTGGGGGTCTTGAGTTCGGCCCGGTGTACCAACGAAGAAAACTACTTGATGAGCAAGTTCGCCAGGGCCGTGCTGGGAACCAATAATATCGACCACTGTGCCCGTCTCTGACATGCGCCTACTGTCGCCGGTCTGGCGGCAGCGTTTGGCAGCGGGGCCATGACCAACCCCATTGGTGACATTGGAGGGGCCGATTTTATCCTGGCCATTGGAACCAACACCACCGAGTCACACCCGATCATCGGCCTGCAGGTTAAAAAGGCCGTACGCAACGGAGCCACCCTGGTGGTGGTGGACCCCCGCAGGACGGAGGTAGCCGGCCTGGCCCACTATCACCTGCGGTTGAAATCAGGTACGGACATCGCTTTACTGAACGGTCTGGCCAATGTGATTATCTCCGAAGACCTGGTGAATAAGGAATTTGTGGACACCCGCACCGAAGGGTTTGAAGCCCTTAAAGAAACGGTAGCCAGGTACACTCCCGAATATGTGGAACAAATTACCGGTATCAGTGCGGACATCATCCGGGAAGTGGCCCGGGGCTACGCCACAGCTAAAAACGCCACCATTCTTTATACCATGGGCCTCACCCAGCATGTCTGCGGTACCCATAACGTTTTTGCCGTAGCCAACCTGGCCATGCTCTGCGGGCACATCGGCAAGCCCCACAGCGGCGTGAACCCCCTGCGGGGGCAGAACAACGTACAGGGGGCCTGCGACATGGGGGCCCTGCCCAACGTTCTCACGGGTTACCAGAGTGTTACCCTTGAGGAAGTAAGGTCAAAATTTGCGGAGGCCTGGGGAGTGGGTGAACTACCGGCCACTCCCGGGCTTACCGTGGGTGAAATGCTCGAAGCCGCTGCCCGGGGAGAAATCAAGGGAATGTACATCATGGGCGAAAATCCCGTGCTTTCCGACCCCGATGCGGACCATGTGATTCACGCCCTGGAAAAACTGGATTTCCTGGTGGTGCAGGATATTTTCCTCACCGAAACGGCCAGGCTGGCCGATGTGGTTTTGCCCGCTGCCAGCTTTGCCGAAAAGGACGGTACCTTTACCAATACCGAGCGCCGGGTGCAGCGGGTGCGCAAGGCCATTGAACCGGTTGGGGAAGCCAAACCTGACTGGCAGATCATCTGCCTGGTGGCCACTGCTATGGGCTATCCCATGCAGTACGGTTCACCGGCGGAAATTATGGAAGAGATTGCTCGCCTCACCCCTTCCTACGGCGGCATTTCCTACCAGCGTCTGGAGAACGGCAGCCTGGTCTGGCCCTGTCCCGCTCCCGATCACCCGGGAACGCCCATCCTGCACGCGGGCAAATTTGCCCGGGGGCTGGGCAAGTTCCATCCGGTGGAATACGTACCCCCGGCCGAGCAGCCCGACGAAGAATACCCGCTCATACTTAATACCGGCCGGCGGCACTTCCACTATCATACCGGGACCATGACTCTGCGCACCGGTGCCCTGGAAGAATACTACGGCCGGGAGCACCTGGAGATAAATCCCGCCGACGCCCGGGCTCTGGGCATTGCCGACGGCGAACGGGTGCGGGTTGTTTCCCGCCGGGGTCAGGTGGAAGTAACCGCCCGGGTTGTGGATACCGTACCGCCGGGTGTGGTCTTTACCTCCTTCCACTTCCCGGACGTGGCCATCAACAGGCTGACCAACCCGGCCCGCGATCCGGTGGCCAGGATACCCGAATTAAAAGTCTGCGCCGTACGGGTGGAGAAGATCGCCTGAGAGCATTTAAATAGGGGACCCAGCTTTCGCCAGAGGCTGGGTCCTGTTTATCACGGACTTGTGTGCGCCGGTCACAAGTCACTGGCTTACGGCCGGCGCACTGCTTAGTTCGTCCAGGGGAGGGATTCATCTGAGGGAGGTATTTGCATTGCTTGATCCCGTACCCGTGGGGTTGTTGCTGGTTGATGCCGGGGGAAGGGTGGAGTTTTTGAACCGGGCCGCCGAAGACCTCCTGGGTGTAGAAAGAAGTGCGGTTGCGGGGAGGCAACTTGGCGACGTATTACCCGCCGTCCTGGTGGAGCAGTTATGGCCGCAGGACGGTTCGCCTTTGAGCAGGAAGATGGAAATAAACGGCCGGAAGGTGGCCGTGCAGGTCAACCCGCTGGTGGGGGAAGAGGGCGCCGGCGGGGCGATGCTGGTTTTACAGGACATTTCCCTGTGCGAATCCTTGAGGGAAGCCAAGGAAGAGCTGGAAGCCATCTTTAACTCTTCTTACGATGAAATTTACGTTGTCGACGGCGAGGGATACACCCGCAGGGTGAACAAGATTGGAGAAAGCTACTACGGGGTGGAAGTGGAAAAGATAATAGGTGAACATTACAGCGAAATGGAGGAGGAGGGTTATTTCAACCCTTCCGTATCCCGCCGGGTTTTTGAGGAAAGACGGCGGGTGACCATGGTCCAGCGCACGAAAACGGGCAAGACCCTCATTGTCACAGGAAACCCGGTTTTTGATGAATCGGGCCGGATCACCCGGATTGTGGTTAACTCCAGGGATGTCTCCGAGCTGATAAATTTAAGACAGCGCCTGGAAGATACCGAGCAGCTGGTGGACAACTACCGCCGGCTGGTGATGTACCTGCGGCAGGAAAAGCTGGAGAACACGGAAATTATCGCGGTCAGCCCGCAAATGAAACAGGTCCTCGATCTGGTCGACCGGGTGGCTCAGGTGGATTCCACCATCCTGATTACCGGCGAATCCGGTGTGGGCAAAGGCGTTATTGCTTCCCGCATTCACAAGTTGAGCAAAAGGTGCAAAGGACCGTTTATCATCATAAACTGTGGAGCCATACCCGAGAACCTTCTGGAATCGGAGCTGTTCGGTTATGAGCCCGGGGCCTTCACCGGGGCCAGGCGGGAAGGGAAAAAGGGCCTGATTGAAATGGGTGATGGGGGAACCGTTTTTCTGGACGAGGTGGCGGACCTGCCGCTGAACCTGCAGGTCAAACTGTTGCAGGTAATTCAGGAAAAAAAGTTAATGCGTGTCGGGGGCAGCCAGCAAATCGTGGTAAATGTAAGGTTTATTGCCGCCACCAACCGCGATATTCAAAAGATGGTCAGGGAAGGGTTGTTCCGGGAGGATCTTTACTACCGGTTGAATGTAGTTCCGGTTACCATTCCCCCCCTGCGCTACCGCAAAGAAGATATTGTGCCCTTGATTGAGCATTTCGTCAACAAGTTTAATCTGAAATATGACATGAATAAACATTTCTCACCGGAAGTTCTGGACTTACTGGTAAAATACCACTGGCCGGGTAATGTTAGGGAAGTGGAAAACCTGGTGGAACGGTTAATGGTTACCACCGACAGCAACCTTATTGAGACAGTGCATATTCCCGATTATATTATCAATTCCAACGGGGAACTTCCCGGCAGGGTATACGTGCTGGGGATATGCCCCCTGAAACAGGCCGTCGATGAGGTGGAAAGGCAGTTAATTATGCTGGCGTCACAGCGTTGCAAAACCACCTATGAAATGGCCAGCGTCCTGCAGGTCAACCAGTCTACCATTGTCAGGAAGATCCAGAAGTACCGCCTGCACCCTGCGGGGGCAAACAGAAGAAAAAATTAAAAGAAGCTGAATAATGCGATTGTGCAATAAGTATAATCCCATTTTGCATTACCAAAAGGGGACAAAGTTTTTGGAAGGTACATTTATTTTGGATTTGTGTAGGTATTTATTAATGATTTTCTGCATCTACCCGGTTATTTAAAATTACAGAAGTCTTGTCAATGTTGCGTCAATTAAGATAATTAAAACTGGCATGCTTCTTGCGCCCTTTAAGGGTAAAACCTCCCGGAGGGAAATCCGGGGCAAAACCTTAAGGGGAGTGATTTGATGAACGGGCAGGTTAACAGTTTTGAGCTGGCCTGTAACCACGTACTTTCAGCGGTGAGAAGGCTTAACCTCAATCCGGCGGTTTACGAAATTTTGCGCAACCCGGAGCGGGTGCTGACGGCGGCTATACCGGTAAAAATGGACGACGGCAGCATTAAAGTTTTCACCGGCTACCGGGTACAGCACTGCAGTGTACTGGGCCCTTTTAAGGGGGGGATAAGGTTCCACCCGGATGTAAACATGGACGAGGTGAAAGCCCTCGCCCTGTGGATGACCATGAAGTGCGCCGTACTGGGGCTGCCCTACGGTGGCGCCAAGGGTGGAGTGACCTGCGACCCCAGGAAATGTCCCTTGATGAACTGGAGAGACTGAGCCGGGGTTATATCAAGGCCATGTACCCGCTGCTGGGACAGGAAAAGGATATCCCCGCCCCGGACGTTTACACCAACGCCCGGGTCATGACCTGGATGATGGACGAGTTTTCCGGGATCAAAGGGTATAACGAGTTTGGGGTTATTACCGGCAAGCCGCCGGTGGTAGGCGGATCCCTCGGGCGGGAAGAGGCCACGGCCAGGGGTTGTGTCATTGCCGTGCGGGAAGCGGCCGCGGCGCTGGGAATCAGCTTAAACGGCGCCACCGCTGCCGTACAGGGCTATGGCAACGTGGGGAGCACTGCCGCCAGGCTGTTGCACGAAATGGGCTGCCGCATTATTGCCGTATCCGACTCCTCTGGCGGCATCTACAACCCCGGGGGGCTCGACCCGGTGGCGGTGCTTCAGTTCAAGAAAAATACGGGTACCGTCAAAGGGTATCCGGGCAGCCGTTCCATCAGCAACGAGGAGGTGCTGTCCTTGAACTGTGATATTCTTATCCCGGCGGCCCTGGAAAACCAGATTACCGAACAAAACGCCCGGAACATAAAAGCCCGGATTATCGGTGAGGGAGCCAACGGCCCCACCACTCCCGGCGCAGACCGGATCCTGAATGAGAAAAAAGTATTTGTGATTCCCGATATTCTGGCCAATGCCGGCGGTGTAACCGTTTCCTACTTCGAGTGGGTGCAGAACAATACCGGTTACTACTGGTCTGAAGAAGAAGTGAACCGCCGTCTGGAGGAAAAAATGGTGGCCGCCTTTAAAGAAGTGTATCAAATGTACAGGGCCCATAAGGATCTGAATATGAGGGATTGTGCGTACCTGGTGGCCGTGCAGCGCCTGAGCGAAGCCATGTGGCTGCGGGGATGGCTGGGCAAGGGGGCCGAATATCAACATAAGCAGGAAGCTGTGCTGGCGTAGGAATATTGAAAAGCCTGCGGAAGCAGGTTGCCGCTACTGCTCGTTATGTTCATAATATCCCGGGTCTTTGCTGGCCCGGGTTTTAAATTAAACTGTTAATGCGCTATGACAACAAGTAATGTTAATATGCATTGGACGAACTGATGCCTAATTATCTTAATAAAACGAAAATATTATCGATTTATTAATGCAAGTATGCATTGAAATCACTTTTGAAACTTCACAAAAAGACAAAATATTATCCTTTTTCGATAATTCAAAACTGGGAATAAGGTTTGCATTTCTTGTAGATTGAGGGTTAAGGCTTCGCTGGGCGGCGAAAGGTGGTGAAAAACGCGGAAAATTTGTAATATTAACGGCTTATTCATATATCTGACAAAATTCAAAAAGCAGGAGGCTATATTATGGAGCAACAAAAAAGCTTTGCGCGGGTATTAACACGCAAAGACGTGCTTGCTCTGGCCTTTGGAGCTATGATTGGCTGGAGCTGGGTAGTCCTGGCGGGAACATGGATTGAATCAGCGGGTTCCATAGGAGCAATGCTGGCCTTTCTCATTGGTAGCATAGTAGTTATCTTTGTGGGCTTGACTTATGCCGAATTAACACCGGCCATGCCCAAGGCGGGCGGTGAATTTGTTTTTAGTTACCGCGCCATGGGGATTACCCCTTCCTTTATTTGCGGCTGGATTCTGGCTTTAGGTTATACTTCAGTAGTTGCCTTTGAGGCTGTAGCCCTGCCCACTGTGGTGGAGTATCTGGTGCCGGATTACAAACACGGTTATCTCTGGACGGTTGCCGGGTGGGATGTATATGCTTCCTGGGCGTTGATTGGTATCATTGGTTCCATTATTCTTACCATAGTTAATTATATTGGTATAAAGCCGGCAGCGTTTTTGCAAGGAGTTCTTACATTATTGATTGTTGCTGTAGGTATTTTGCTTATGACCGGTGCCCTGTTTAACGGCAATTCCGGCTATATGGAGCCCCTGTTTGTAGGCGGTATAAAAGGGATTTTGGTCGTTTTGATCATGACTCCTTTCATGTTTGTGGGTTTTGATGTCATTCCCCAGGCAGCGGAAGAAATGAACATACCCCTTAAGTCCATAGGTATAATTCTCCTTGTGTCCATTTTCCTGGCAGCTTTATGGTATATCATGGTCGTTTTCAGTGTCTCCGTGGCTCTTACCGAGCAGCAGATGCACGCTTCCAGTTTGCCGACCGCCGATGCCATGGCCGCCCTTTTTAATAGCGGATGGGCCGCCAAGCTGCTGATCCTGGGCGGCATCGGGGGCATTATTACCAGCTGGAACAGCTTTTTCGTGGGTGCCAGCCGGGTTATTTTCGCCATGGCCCGGGCCAGGTTGCTTCCCGATTTTCTGGGCCAGCTGCACCCCCGGTTCAAAACACCGGGCAATGCCATCTTGCTTGTGGGTGTATTATCAACCCTGGCTCCCCTTTTGGGTCGCAAGATGCTGGTCTGGCTGGTGGATGCGGGCAGCCTGGCTACTATTGTGGCCTGGACCATGGTGGCCCTGTCATTTTTGATCCTGCGGTACCGTGAACCGGAAATGGAACGGCCTTTCAAGGTCAGTTACGGCAAGCCGGTGGGGTTCCTGGCCGTAATTTTCAGCCTGGGGCTGATTGCCCTGTACCTCCCCGGCAGTCCCTCTGCTCTGGTATGGCCCTATGAGTGGCTGATTTTCCTGGGCTGGTGCGCTCTGGGCCTGATATTCTATTTCTGGACGCGGTCTTCCCATGCAGGGACCAGGGCTGCCATGCAGGAAGTGTTGCAGATTGAAGAATAGCGCAACCCGCAGGCGCTCTGGAGGTGTATTGCTGTTTCTAGATTAAGCAATCTTAACCGACCGGGGGAAACTTTCTGTTTCCTCCGGTTCGGAATTAAAAATAGCAGGGGGTTTGGTGTAATGCTTCAAAAAGTTATGGCCGTTCCCGGTCCTAAATCAAGCAGTCTGCTGAAAAGGAAAAGCAGGTACGTTGCCAGGGGTATATCCAATACCACTCCTGTTTTCGTGGCTGAAGCCAAAGGGGCATTGATCAAAGATGTGGATGGGAATGAGTACATTGACTTTTACGGAGGCATCGGTACCCTGAATGCCGGCCACTGCCCCGAGCCGGTGGTGGCCGCCATTAAAAGCCAGGCCGACAAGCTCCTGCATTCCTGCTTTATGGTGACCATGTACGAGAACTACGTGGACCTGGCTGAAAGGCTGGCCGGCCTGTGCCCCGTTAAAGGCGAGAATAAAAAGGTCATGTTTGCCAACAGCGGGGCGGAGGCGGTGGAAAACGCCGTCAAGATAGCCCGCTTTTATGCCAAAAAGCCGGGCATTATCGCCTTCGAGTGCGCCTTCCACGGCCGGACCCTGATGGCCATGAGTCTAACCAGCAAGGTGAAACCCTACAAGTTCGGCTTCGGCCCCTTTGCCCCGGAAGTCTACAAGGTTCCTTCCGCCTATTGCTACCGCTGTTACTACAACTCCACTTACCCTGGGTGCGGGCTGCACTGCCTGGAGAACTTCACCCGTTTCTTTGCCGCCGAAGTTGCGCCGGAAAATATTGCGGCCATGATTATCGAGCCGGTACAGGGTGAGGGCGGGTTTATTGTGCCCCCGCCGGAGTTCCTGCCGGGCCTGCAGAAAATTTGTGAAAAGCACGGCATTATCTTAATTGTCGATGAAGTGCAGACCGGTTTCTGCCGGACGGGCAGGATGTTTGCAGTGGAACACTGGGGCGTGCAGCCCGACCTGATGACCGTAGCCAAATCTATTGCCTCCGGATTACCCTTGAGCGGGGTGATCGGCCGGGCGGATGTTATGGATGCGCCCGATCCGGGACACATCGGCGGTACTTACGGCGGCAATCCCATTTCCTGTGCCGCGGCCCTGGCCACCATTGATTACATGCAGGAGCAAAAACTGGCGGACCGGGCTGCTAAAATTGGAGAGACGGCTCTGGGGCGCCTGCGGGCCATGCAGGAAAAATATCCTCTCATCGGTGACGTACGCGGCCTGGGGGCCATGGTGGCCATGGAGCTGGTCAGGGACAGGAAGACCAAGGAACCGGCAAAGGAGGAGGCCGGCCGCATTATCCAGGAATGCTACAAGCGCGGCCTGATCATTATCGGGGCGGGCATATTCGGCAACGTGGTGCGCATGCTCATGCCCCTGACCATCACGGATGAACAGCTGGAACAAGGTTTCTCCATTCTGGAAGAAGTGGTGGCCGAAGTGGCCGGTTGATATGGCCCGGCAGTTAAGGAGGGGTTTGTAATGTACGGCTTTTACGGCAGGCTGTTGCGCCTGAACCTTTCTGATCGATCCTTTGCGGTGGAGGAACTGCCGGAAAGCGTGTACCGGGATTACCTGGGCGGGAAAGGGCTGGGCACTTACCTGTTGCTGCGCGAGCTGGAGCCGGGGATAGATCCCCTCTCCCCGGCCAATAAACTGATTATTGCCATCGGTCCCGCTACAGGTACCGTGCTGCCCGGCTCCAGCCGCTACGGGGTGTTCAGCAAATCTCCCCTGACCGGGCTGTACGCCGAATCCTATGCCGGCGGGCGGGTGGCCCCGGCCATCCGCCGCACCGGCTACGACGCGGTGATCATCGAAGGTGCGGCTGATGCGCCGTTGTACGTGGAAATTAGCGACAAAAATGTGCTTTTCCACGATGCATCCCACCTGTGGGGAAAGGATACTTACGCTACGGAAGACGCCGTGCTGGCGGAGGTGGGGCAAAAGGGAGCCGGGGCCATGGTTATAGGTCCGGCGGGAGAAAACCTGGTGCGTTTTGCCTGTATTGAAAATAATTACTGGCGCTCGGCGGGGCGCACTGGCATGGGGGCAGTAATGGGTTCCAAAAAGCTAAAAGCCCTGGTTTTCCACGGGGAAGCCCGCTGTGAGATGGCCGACCCGGCCCTTTTGCAGGAGGCTGCCCGCCGGATCAGGGAAAAGGGCAGGGACAACCCGGGGGTTAAGGCTTACCAGACCTATGGGACCACTGTCATGGTAGGCAGCATGAATGCCGCCAGGGCATTTCCGGCCCGCTACTGGACCATGGCCGTTGATCCCGGTTGGGAAAATATAAGCGGGGATACGTTACGCAAAAAATTTGAGGTACAGCCCAGGGCCTGCCCCAACTGTTTTATGGCCTGCGGCAAGTTAACTACGATTAAGGAAGGAAAACGTGCCGGCCTTACACTGGAGGGCCCCGAGTACGAAACCATCTATTCCTTTGGCGGGTTATGCGGCATTAACAGCCTGGAAGAGATCATTTACCTCAACGACCTCTGTGACCGGCTGGGTATGGATACCATTACCACCGGCAACCTGGTGGCTCTAATGATGGAGGCCGGGAAAAGGGGCCGGGTTAAGGGGTATCCCGGTTACGGTGATGCCGAAGGGGCTGCCCGGCTGGTTGAGGATATGGCTTACTCCCGCGGCTCCGGGGAATTGCTGGCCCGGGGAATAAAACACGTTGCCGCTGAACTGGGCCTGGAAGACCTGGCTGTTCACGTTAAAGGGCTGGAGCCGGCCGGTTACGACCCCCGGGTGCTGAAGGGGATGGGCCTGGCCTATGCAACTTCGCCCAGGGGGGCCTGTCACCTGCGGGCCACCTTTTACAAGCCGGAACTCAGCGGCATGATTGATCCCTCCACCACCGAAGGGAAAGCTGCTCTGTTTATTGAATTTGAAAACAGGCTTACGGTTTTTAACACCATGATATTCTGCGTCTTTTTCCGCGATCTGATCCAGTGGGACGACCTGGTGGCCATGATTAGGGGTAGCACCGGCTGGGAGTACACCCGGGAGGAGCTGGCCTGCCTGGCCGGCCGTATTGTCACCGCCACGCGTCTATTCAACACCAGGGAAGGTGCTACGCGAGCGGATGATATGCTGCCGCCCAGGTTTTTCGATGAGCCGGTCAATGACGGGCGGAACGTTATCACCAGGCAGGAGCTGGATGTTATGCTGGATGACTACTACCGCCTGCGCGGCTGGGATCAAAACGGCGTTCCGCCGGGGAATTGAGAGTGATGCCCGTTGACGGGGTAACCGTTCCGCAGGCTGGTTTATGGGATAGTAGCTACAAAACCTGTCCTGTTTGAATGGGAAATGTTCCATCCTCCACTACACCCCCGCCAGGGGGTATTTTTTTAAATGGTTCTACCAGTAAGCATTACCGGTTCCAAAAAGCATTTCCGGCGGCCCTTTTTCAAAGGAAATATACTGCCAGTGAAGGTATTTTTTCCCCGGCGGAGAATGGAATAAGTATCTGGGAGATCTTATCAAGAAATTGTATCCCGCCGGGGAAGGTATTTTTTCCCTGGCGGCTATCTTACCTTACCGGTTGGTTAGATTGAGTAAAGGATTTAGCTACTACGAGCGAGTGTAAAGTTGTAGCGAATCATTCGTTCGAAAGGGAAAAGAATGAAAGAAAGGGTAGAAGGTTGGAAAATTATAAAAGAGCGGTTTACCAATTATCGGGCAACCAAAAACGACAAAGGAGGAACCATTTTTGGCTTACCCACGACAAGAAGCAAACGGTGGCTATACCTACAGTGACTATTTAACCTGGCCTGCTGGGGAAAGGTGGGAGATCATCGAAGGGTTTGCCCATCGCCTTGGCCCGGCGCCTTCACGGAGGCACCAGAAAGTGCTCACCGCCCTCCTGGGCGAATTTTACAATTACCTCAAGGGGAAAGATTGCGAGGTATACGCAGCTCCCTTTGACGTCCGCCTGCCCGCGGGGGAAGAAAAAGACGAAGAAATTAAAACCGTGGTGCAGCCGGACATCGTGGTGGTCTGCGATAAGACCAAATTAGACGACCGCGGCTGCAAAGGAAGCCCCGACCTGATCGTTGAGGTGACCTCCCCTGGGACGGCTTCTCTTGATTACATTAAAAAGCTTGCCCTTTACGAAAAGCACGGCGTGAAGGAATACTGGCTGGTTCACCCGGTAGACGGGATCGTTATGGTGTACAGGCTGGGTACTGACGGCAGGTACGGAAGGCCCGAGATATATGCTCGCGACGACGTGGTAAAAGTAAGTTTTTTTGAAGACTTTAATCTTTCCCTGAAGGAGATATTCGGGGATTCGTAAGTGGAACTTATTACCGGTTGTTAAGAAAGACCTGCACATCACCGGCGACGAATTGCGCCAGCGGTTCTGTGAAGTACGGGATGAAAAAGCCTGCGCGGGGGATTCGGCCGGGTTTTCCAGCGCATTACCTGTACATCACGGCAAAAAGATTGCCGGAACTGCCTTCTAAACCAGCACTGCCCCTATGCCTACATCTTTGGATTTTTACTACACCATCGCGGTCAGTTGCACCCGTTGACCCGACGACAAAGGGAGCTGAAAGGTAAGGGAGCTGAACATATCACAGGCTGTGAGTACAGGTACATATCCATGGGAACATATGTTAGGAGAAGCATTAATTTGCCCTTCTCGGGTCAAGCCCCGCTTAATCCATAGCACAAAGGCTTTGGGTTTTCAGGGGCGTTTTTAGGCTTCATGGAGGAAAAATAGGCCCTGCACGAACACCTCCTTTCCCAGGAGGTGTTTTTTCCCGACAGGAAGTTTCCCGGTAATACAGAATTAAAACAATTAGAAAAAATTTTATGGAGAGAAAGCCCATGCGGATGATCAGTAAATTTGTGGCTCCCGAAATTATTTTCGGCCTGGGGGCCTTGAGCCAGGTGGGTGAAAGCGCCTTACGCCTGGGAGCGACCAGGCTGTTCGTCATCAGTGATCCGGGGGTAATGGCCAACAGGTGGGTGGAAAAGGCCATCGACAGGCTCAAGGAGGCCGGTCTCTCCTATGAAGTATGGTTTGAGGTTACCAGCAACCCGAAGGATTATGAGGTGATCGAGGGGGTCAAGCGCTACCTGGATGCAGGTTGCGATGCCATTCTGGCCGTGGGAGGGGGCAGCCCCATTGACGTGGCCAAGGCCGTGGCCATCCTGGCTACCAACGGGGGAGTCATCCAGGATTATGAAGGGGTCAACAAGATCACCCGCCCCCTCCCTCCGCTGCTGGTTGTGCCCACCACGGCCGGCTCGGGGTCCGAGGTCACCCAGTTTGCCATAATTGTTGACACCCGGCGCAGGGTCAAAATGACCATTATTTCCAAATCCCTGGTGCCCGACATAGCCATTATTGACCCGGTGGTGCTCCAGACCAAGGACGCCAGGTTGACGGCCGCCACCGGGCTGGATGCTTTGTGTCACGCCATCGAATCCTTCGTGTCCCTGGCTGCAACGCCCTTAACCGACGTTAATGCTTTGAATGCCATCTGCCTGGTGGCCAGGTACCTGCGCCCCTCGGTTGCCAGCCGTTCCAACCTGGAGGCCAAATCGGCCATGGCCATGGCTGCCCTGCAGGCCGGCCTGGCCTTTTCCAACGCCATCCTGGGAGCTTCCCATGCCATGGCCCACCAGCTGGACGCCCAGCTTGATTTGCATCATGGAGAAACCAATGCCATCCTTTTGCCATATGTGATGGAATTTAACATGATTGCCTGTGTGGAAAAGTTTGCCCGGATAGCCGAAGCTATGGGGGAAAATGTTGCAGGTTTGAGCGCATGGGAGGCGGCGGAAAGGGCCATCCGGGCGGTGCGCAGGCTGGCCCGGGATCTTGATATGCCCGATAAAATTGGCGTGGGTAATCTCTCGGAGGAGCAGTTGAAAAGCCTTGCCCGGAACGCCTTGAAAGACGCCTGCATTATTACCAACCCGCGGGATGTGACCGAAAAGGACTTGTATAAACTTTTTGCCCAGGCGTTGAAGAGAGGGATTCAGGTTGATTGACGACAAAGCCAGGTTAATTGAGAATTTAACGGGGGTCAGGTCATCCAAGCTGAATTATTACGTGGAGCTGAAAAAACGCAACCGGGAAATGGCAATCCAGAACCGCCGTTTGGAGATCATTCACCAGCTGAGCCGGGACATCAATATTGATATGTCCCTGGAAATGATTGTCCAGAGGGTTTATGAAAACCTTCCCCCGGTTATCCCCTGCGATTTTCTGGGTCTGATCACGCTTGAGGAAAGTGAACTGCGCCTGGTGGCCACGCAGCCCCCTTTGCCCTGTAAAGGCCTGGTGGTACCCAGGAATTCCGTGCTGTGGGAGACCATTAGAAAACAGCGGGAACAGGTATATCTCTGTATTGCCGGTGATGGGAAGCTCCTGGAGGAGCTTCCCGTGCAGGAGCTGGAACTCAAATGCCTGATCCTGGACCCCCTGAAAGTAAAACAAAATATTATCGGTATGCTGATAATCGGTACCCGGGAGAAAAATGTATACTCACAAAATGATCTGGCCTTTTCCCGGCAGCTGGCAGACCAGCTGGCCATCTGTGTTCAAAACCGCCGGCTCTACGAGGAAGTGGTCCAGGCCAAGCGGGAGTGGGAGGAGGCTTTCCGGGCGCGGGTGCAGATGCAGGCCCAGCTGGTCCAGTCGGCCAAGCTGGCAGCCATAGGGGAAATGGCCGCGGGGGTGGCCCACGAGCTTAACAGCCCCATGACTGTGATTATCGGCAACGCCCAGATGCTGCAGCGCGAACTGGGGCCCGAACATCCGTCTTCCCAGCTGCTCAAAGATATCGTCACCTGCGGCCTGCGCTGTAAAAAAATAATTCAGAATCTGCTCACCTTTGCCCGCCAGGAACCCCCGGTGGTGACTCCCACCGACCTCAATGAGGTGGTGGAAAGGGTGCTGAGCCTGGTCAAATATCAGATAAACCGGAACGGGATTGTCATTTGTACGGATCTGGCCCGGGATCTCCCCATGGTGGCTGCCAACGGGCAGCAGCTCGATCAGGTCCTGATCAACCTTTTGCTCAATGCCCGGGACGCCCTGGATGGGGTAGAAAGGGAGGAAAAACATATTCATATCAGCACCGGCGTGCGCAGGGGGGAAGACGGCCGGCAGCAAGTGGTTGTGGCAGTTAAGGATAACGGTCAGGGAATCCCCCCTGAAAATTTAGACCGGCTTTTTGATCCCTTTTTTACGACCAAGGAAGCTTCCCGGGGTACCGGGCTGGGTTTGAGTGTAAGCCTTGGTATCGCCCGGGCTCACGGGGGGACCATCGAGGTTGAGAGCCGGCCGGGTGAGGGGAGCACCTTTACCCTGGTTCTCCCCCTGGAGGAAGGCCGTTCCTGAATTCCAGGTTTGAAATTCTTAAATTGAGCTCTTTCCCGGAGGGATAATTTTGTCTTTACAGGCACGTATCCTGGTAATAGATGATGAGGTAGAGGTAGGCACATTTTTTCGTTGCCTGCTGGAAAGGAAAGGCTATCGCGTAGTTGTAGCTACAAATGGCCGGGAAGCCTGCAGGGCCATCAACGCGCAGAAGTTTAATGTGGCCGTAGTTGATTTAAAGCTGCCCGATAGCGACGGCCTGTCCCTGCTTCAGGAGATAAAAAAAGTGCAGCCCGATTGTGAAGTCATTATCATGACAGGTTACAGCACCACCAGGACAGCCGTGAGGGCCATTCAACTGGGGGCTTACGATTATATTGAGAAGCCCTTCGAGGACATATCGGAAGTTGAATCCCTGATCGACAAAGCCCTCGATTTTGCCGGTGGTGCTGAAGAAAGGAAGAAAAAGCTTTCTTCCGCCGAATGGAGTCATATTGCCACCCGGGCGGGAATTATTGTCGGGAACAGTCAGGCCATGAACCAGCTTCTTTCCGTGGCTTATAAAATTGCCCGTAAAGATGTTAACGTGCTCATTCAGGGGGAAACCGGTACGGGTAAGGAAGTGCTGGCTCGTTTCATCCATGCGGCCAGCCACCGGAGCGACCATCCTTTTATTCCCGTTAACTGCGGTGCCCTGCCGGAAAATCTGCTGGAAAGCGAGTTATTTGGTCATGAAAAGGGTGCGTTTACCGGTGCTACCGGCCAGCGCAGGGGTATTTTTGAACTGGCCAACCACGGCACGCTGTTCCTGGATGAAATTGGTGAGGCCAGCCTGTCCATCCAGGTAAAGCTCCTCCGGGTGCTGGAGACCGGGGAGTTTATGCGGGTGGGGGGAGAAAAACCCATTAAAACCGATGTTCGCATAATTGCCGCTACCAATGTGGATCTGGAGCAGGCCGTCAGGGAAAAGAGTTTCCGGGAAGATTTGTTTTACCGCCTTGACGTGGTGCGGCTGTATCTCCCCCCTTTAAGGGAGCGCAGGGAAGATATACCAGAACTGGTAAATCATTTTTTAAAAGAGCTTTCCGGACAGGGAACGGGTCAGGAGATAAGAATATCCCCCGAAGCGATGAAAATTATGATGCAGTATTCCTGGCCGGGCAACGTGCGGGAACTGCTCAATGCCATTCAGCAGGCCGCGGTTCTGTGCGATGGGACGGTAATTCTACCCGGGCACCTCTCCAGCCGCATAACCGGTAGCCTGAACCAGTTCCCCAGAGCCGGGCCAGCGCTTCTGGAAAATCAGCCGCAGGGTTCACCTTTCCTGGCTCAGCTGCAGAATATGGCGCAAGCAAAGGATTACCTGTCCGGCCTGGAGGACGGGGAACTGTCGCGGGTTTTTCATTTGTTGAAGGTGCTGGAAAAAAATGTGCTCGAGGTAATGTCCCGCAGGGGTCTCTCCTGCCCGCCTCCCGCCACCATTGAGGAAATGGAAAGGGAGGCTATCAACCAGGCTCTGGTTTATTCCCGCGGCAACATTTCCCTGGCTGCCCGTGTTCTGGGCATCGGCCGGAATACCCTTTACAGGAAATTAAAAGAAATGCAGGGTGGGGCCAGAAACGGTTGATCTTATTTTTCAAAATTGAGACTCCCTGCTCCAAACTGGTCAGGGTGCTTGTGTCATAATGTAACACCAGAAATGATGAACCGCCTCCAATTTAGCGAATATCAAGATTTTTATATCTGGCATGAATATTGCCTTGCTTTAAATAAACAAAAACATAAAAACTCTTCAAAGGAGAGGGAAAATATGATTGTTTACCTTCTCCAGAACATTAATTACGGGAGGCGGTTTTGATGGCATTAGGTGAACAGGTTTACGGGTACTACATTCCCACAGTCAACCTCATGGGTATTGGTGCTCACAAGAAGGTCGGCGAGCAGGTGAAAATACTCGGCGGCAAAAGGGCGCTCATTGTTACGGACGCCTACCTGGCCAGGTCCGGTATGGCCGACCAGATCAAGGCCCAGGTGGAAGAGGCAGGTGCCCAGGCTATAATCTATGCCGGGGCCGAACCCAATCCCACCGATAAAAACGTTCATGATGGCTTGAAAGTATTCCAGGAAAATCAGTGTGACATGATTATTTCCCTGGGCGGCGGCAGCTCCCACGATTGCGCCAAGGGTATCGGCATTGTGGCCACCAACGGGGGTAACATCAGGGATTATGAAGGCGTGGACAAGTCCAGCAAGCCCATGCCACCCTTTATTGCCGTGAATACCACTGCGGGAACGGCCAGCGAAATGACCCGTTTCTGCATCATTACCGATACCGACCGGAAGGTTAAAATGGCCATCGTGGACTGGCGGGTTACCCCCAACGTGGCCATAAACGACCCCCTGCTCATGGTAGGCATGCCTCCTGCCCTGACGGCGGCGACGGGGATGGATGCTTTAACCCACGCCGTGGAAGCTTATGTATCGACCATGGCCACTCCGGTCACCGATTCAGCTGCACTGATGGCCATGAAGTTAATTGCCGGCAACCTGCGCCAGGCTGTGGCCAACGGGCAGAACATGGAAGCCCGGGATAAGATGGCCTATGCCGAATTCCTGGCCGGCATGGCATTCAATAACGCCAGCCTGGGTTACGTCCACGCCATGGCCCATCAGCTGGGCGGCTTTTACAACCTTCCCCATGGCGTATGCAACGCCATTCTGCTGCCCCATGTCTGCCGCTTCAACTTGATTGCCTGCCCGCAGCGCTTTGCCGACATTGCAGTCGCCCTGGGCGAAAACATTGAGGGGCTTTCCGTGCGTGAGGCTGCAGAAAAGGCTATTTCCGCCATTCAAAAACTGTCGGAGGATGTGGGTATTCCTTCCGGCCTTGCCGGGCTGGGAGTCAAGGAGGAAGACCTGGCCATCATGGCTGAAAACGCCATGAAGGATGCCTGCAGCCTGACCAACCCGCGCCTGGCCACCCTGGACGATATAATTGACATCTACCGGCAGGCAATGTAGAATATAGACACTAGCTTACTGATAGGAGAGTCAAAATCTCTCCTATCAGCATTTTTAGTAAAAGTTTTAGTAAAAGTGTCCTTTTGTGATGCTGTTGCCCTGTTATGGAGCAGGCGGAGTGTATCAAAATGGTGCGTTGTTTGTGTATACGAGGGTAATACAGCACGGATTTGCAGATGGCATGGAAATTGTACAATAGTAGGTTAAATAGCCTGATAATGATGAAAGATTGCCAGGTAAAAAGGCCAATCTATGATTAAATCTAAAAAATAAAAGGGGGAGAAAGCGGTGTCCAGGTTCCTGCGGGTGAATATGACCACCGGGGAAGTCAAGTTTGAGGAAGTGCCGGAAAAGTATATGCCCCTTGGCGGCAGGGCACTTACCTCCCAGCTGGTTTACGACGAAGTGCCGCCCACCTGTGATCCTCTTGGTCCCTACAACAAGCTGGTTATTGCTCCGGGATTGCTCTCGGGTACCAGCGCACCATCTTCAGGACGCCTGTCCGTAGGAGGGAAGAGCCCCCTCACCGGAGGGATTAAGGAAGCCAATGCCGGCGGTATTGCCTCTCAGAAGCTGGCCAACCTGGGTATCAAGGCCATCATACTCGAAGGTAAGCCCGCCGGCAGCGACTGGTATCTGCTCAAGGTTACTCCCGAGGGGGCAGAGTTGCTGCCTGCCGGCGATCTGGCCGGCAAGGGTACTTACGAGGTAACGGCCATCTGCCGGGAGCGTTACGGTAAAAAGGTTGCCGTGATTACCATTGGCCCTGCCGGCGAGATGCTCATGCCGGCCGCGGGGGTAACAAACAACGATAGTGACGGCAACAGCAGCCGCTATGCCGGCCGGGGTGGCCTGGGGGCGGTAATGGGTTCCAAGAGAATTAAGGCCATCGTCGTGGACAGCCCTGCTACCTTTGATGTCCCGGTTCAGGATCCCGAGCGTTTCAAAGCGGCAGCCAGGAAATTTGCGAAAATTTTGCAGGATCACCCGGTCACGGGGCAGGGACTGCCCAGCTACGGCACCAATGTGTTGATGAACATTATCAATGAAGCGGGCGCCCTTCCCACCAGAAACTTCCGCTTCGGCCGTTTCGACAAAGCTGCCGAGGTCAGCGGGGAGAAACTGGCCGAGGTGGCCGTAGCCCGGGGAGGGAAAGCCACCCATGCCTGCCATCCCGGCTGCGTCATGCGGTGTTCCAATGTATACCCCATGCCCGACGGGAAGGTCTGCGCTCCCATTGAATATGAAACCGCCTGGTGTTTCGGTCCGAACCTGGAAATTGGCGACCTGGATGTAATCGCCAAACTGAACTACATTTGCAATGATGTGGGTCTGGACACCATTGAGGTGGGGTGCACCCTGGGTGTGCTCGCGGAGGCTGGAGTGATACCCTTTGGTGATGGTGAGGCTGCCATCAGGGCTCTGGAAGAAGTGGCCAAAGGCACGCCCCTGGGCAGGATTCTCGGCGGCGGTTCGGCCAATGCCGGTAAAATTTACGGGGTTACCCGTGTGCCCGCAGTGAAAGGTCAGGGTATTCCCGCTTACGACCCGCGGGGCTGCAAGGGCAACGGTGTTACCTATGCCACCACGCCCATGGGTGCCGACCATACCGCCGGGTATGCCGTAACGGCCAACATCCTTAAAGTGGGCGGTTTTGTGGATCCTTTGAAAGCCGAAAGCCAGGTGGAGCTTTCCCGGAACCTGCAAATTGCCACTGCGTTCATAGACAGCAGCGGGTTGTGTCTCTTCGTGGCCTTTGCCGTTCTGGACAATCCCGAGGGAATGCCCGCCATTGTTGAAATGCTAAACGCCATGTACGGCCTCAATTTAACTGCAGATGACGTGCTCAACATGGGCAAGCAGGTATTGAAGGTCGAAAGGGAGTTCAACCGCAAGGCCGGGTTCACCAGCGCCGACGACCGGCTGCCTGAATTCTTCAGCCAGGAGGAACTGCCGCCTCACAACACTGTATTTGATGTCAGGGCGGAGGAACTGGATCAGGTGTTTAATTTCTAAACTAATCCCGTGGCAGGGCTCCCATAGAGGTGCCCTGCCACCCTGAATTTTAACGGGGGTAGATGATGTGCGGCTGGAAGTACGCGTTTTCAGCGGGCTGGAAAAATTCATGCCCGGGGCCCGCTTCGGCCAGGCTATTGAGGTAGAGCGCCCGGAGGGAACTACCGTGGCCGGACTTGTGGACAGCCTGGGTATTCCCCGGAGCCAGGTCTTTACGGTTCTGGTCAACGGGCGGCACGCAGCCATGGATGCCGTCCTGCAGCCCGGTGACCGGGTATCCTTGTTCCCGCCGGTTGGCGGAGGTTAAGGAGGCAGGTGAATATGCAGGGGTTGACCCGGGAACAACGGGAGCGTTACCAGAGGAATATACTCCTTCCCGGTGTGGGCAGCGAGGGCCAGGAAAAATTGCTGCGCAGCAGAGTACTGGTGGTGGGAACAGGGGGGCTGGGCTCACCGGTAGCCTATTACCTTGCTGCGGCCGGTGTAGGCTACCTGGGTCTGGTGGATGCCGATGTGGTGGATTTGTCCAACCTGCAGCGGCAAATCCTGCACCGCACCGGTGATGTGGGCCGGCCCAAGGTGGAATCGGCCAGGGATAAGCTGGTGGCTCTGAACCCGGACGTGCAGGTGGAGGTTTTCCTTGAACGCCTGAGCGCTGCCGGTGCCCTGTCCCTGATCGAGGGATATGACATTGTTGTTGACTGCACCGATAATTTTGCCACCCGTTTCCTGCTCAACGAAACCTGCCTGCGCCTGGGGAAGCCCTTCATCTACGGCGGCGTGCTGGCCTTTGCCGGGCAGGTGATGACCGTGGTGCCCGGTGCCGGTCCCTGCCTGCGCTGTATTTTCCCGCACGAACCGGATCCGCACGTCCCCGGCTGTGCGGAACTGGGGGTCCTGGGGGCCGTGCCCGGTGTTATCGGTACCATCCAGGCCACGGAAGCCATCAAGTACCTCCTGGGCCTTGGCGATTTGCTGGTTGGCCGGTTGCTCACTTATGACGCCCTGTCCATGACTTTTTTGGAGGTATCTGTGGGCCGGGATCCCGGATGTCCGGCCTGCAGCCAGGAAATGAGGTGACGGTGTTTGGCCAGAATAGAACTGCGGGCTTTCGGCCCGTTGATGAAGATATTTTCCCACCGCGGCTGGCCCTTTCCCCTGCCTGTGGAAATTGCTCCCGGTGATACTCCCGGCACCCTGTTAAAGCGCCTGGAGATACCGGAAGAACAGGTGGAAGTGGTTTTTGTCAACGGCCGGGTGGAAAAAATGAGTCACCCTCTGCAGGACGGCGATCGGGTGGCTTTTGTCCCGCCGGGGGTGCCGTCCATTCACAGGGTAATGCTGGGGTTTTACAGCAGAAAATCATAGTTCGGGTTCTTTTTATACAACACCTTCACGGTGTTTTTTATTTATTGCCGGCAGGTTTCCGGGAGCCGGCTGTAGAAATTTTCGTTGACATTATTTTCAGGGGGTACTTTCATGGCCAGAGAACTGGCGGTCAACCCCGGCAGGTGTACCGGTTGCTGCACCTGCGCCCTTACCTGTGCCATTACCCACCAGGGGGAGTTTAAGCTTACCGGAGCTTTTATCAGTATTGCCAGGGATGAGTTTGAGGGAACGTTTACCATTACCTTTTCCTCCCTTTGCCGCGGCTGCAAAAAGTGTGCCCTGGCCTGTCCTTCGGGAGCCCTGCGGGTGGTCGATGTAGAGGAAATGGCGGAACAGGAGGGGTAGTGCGTGTACGGTTACAGCGGTAAAATCCTGGATATCGACCTTACTGCCGGCAGGATAAAGGAGCGACCCGTGGAACGGGATTGGGCCAGGGAATATTTGAGCGGCCTGGGATTTAACGCCCGCCTGCTCTACGAGGAAATTCCCGCCGGCGCCGACCCCCTCGGCCCGGAAAATATCCTGGTCTTTAATGTGGGGGTGCTGGTGGGAACGACGGTGCCCACCGCGTCCCGCACCGAAGCTTCCGCCCTCTCACCCGCCACCGGCCTGTTTGGCACGGCCAACTCCGGCAACTTCTGGGGAAGCGAGCTCAAGTTTGCCGGTTTTGACGGGGTGGTTATCCGGGGAAAGGCTGCCGCACCGGTTTATGTATGGATCTGTGACGGCCAGGCAACAATTTTACCGGCGGACCACCTCTGGGGGCGGGATGCCTGGGAGACGGTGCGCCGGATCCGCCGGGAACTGGGCGACGGGGCCATTCAGGTGGCGGCCATTGGCCAGGCCGGTGAAAATCTGGTCCGCTTTGCCAGCGTAGAAAACGGCCCCTTTGATGCCTGGGCGCGCACGGGGCTGGGCGCGGTAATGGGCAGCAAGAACTTGAAAGCCGTGGCGGTACGCGGCCGGGGTGCGGTACGGGTGGCGGACAGGAAAGAGTTTTTGCAGGCTGTGGAGGATACCCGTAAAGCCATTTTTTCCTCCCCCTTTTACGGTTCTTTTTCCCGCTTCGGCACCATGCTGGCCAGCCTGCCCTACCAGGAGTTCGGGGCCCTGCCGGGGCGCAATTACCGGCTTGGTGCCATAGAAAACTGGGTGGAAACCCGCAGCCGCAAGGTCCTGCCCAGGTACAGCAATCGTGGTGTGGCCTGCGTGGCCTGCCCCATTGCCTGCGCCCACTGGGTGGATATTAAGGAAGGCCCCTACGCCGGGCTCAGGCTTAAAGATATGGAGGTTACACCGGTCATCGGGTTCGGAGCCGGGTGTGATATCAACAACCTGCCGGCTGTGGCCATGGTTACCGAAACCTGCCAGCGCCTGGGTCTGGATATGGTTTCCGCGGCGGCGGTGGTAGCCTTTGCCATGGAGCTGTATGAAAAAGGGCTGATCGGCGAAAAGGATCTGGGCTTCCCCCTCAACTGGGGCGATGAACGGGCTACCATTTCCCTGCTCGATATAATCGCCCACCGTCGCGGCCTGGGAGATGTGCTGGCTGAAGGTGTCAGAAAGGCAGCGGAGCATTTCCCGGGTGCTTCAAAATATGCTGTAGAAGTCAAGGGGCTGGAATGTTTTCTTTTAGATCCCCGGGCCCGCTGGTCTACCTGGACTCTGGGTTATATTACCAATGTGCGGGGCGGAGATCACCTGCGCACCCGCAACCCGGTGGAAAATCTCCGTTACAACGAAAACCCCGTCCCCTACCTTACGGAGAAGTTTGGTTTCCCGGAGGAGATGTACGAGCGCCTGGATATGCCCGACGAGCTGAAAAAGGATATTTTCGATCCCGTTACCAGGGATGTAAACATACCCAAAATGTCCCGGTGGGCGGAAGATCTCATTGCCGTCTATAACGCCCTGGGCATGTGCATCCGCCCGCCCGTGCTGCATACTGTGGGGCCCACCCTTTTTGCCCGCCTTTATACCAGCTTGACCGGTATTGCTCTAACACCGGAAGAGGTGATCAGGGCGGGAGAACGTATCTGGAACCTCCAGAAACTGTTCAATCTCCGCCACGGTGAGAAACACGCTGATTCTGACTACCCATCCCGCTTTTACGAAGAGCCCGTAACGGCCGGCCCCGCCGCCGGGCGCAGGCTGGAGCGGGAGAAGGTGCGGGAGGTTTTGCGGGAATATTACCTGGCCCGGGGATGGGATCCGGATACGGGGGTGCCCGGCGCGGCAAAACTGGCCGAGCTGAATTTACAATCCTACACCCATCAAAGGAGTTGAGGAGTTTGGAAATTTTCTGGCAGGGTCTTGTGGAAGCCGTTCGCTTGCTGGCAGCAGGAGATCCCGAAGTTCTGGAAATTACCCTGCGCACCTTAAAAATCTCCGGTCTGGCCACGCTGATCAGTGTCCTCATTGGCGTGCCCCTGGGGACGCTCCTGGCCCTGGCCAATTTCCCCGGCCGCCGCTTCCTGGTCAGTGTGGTTAATTTTGGCATGGGCTTACCGCCGGTGGTGGTGGGGCTGGCGGTCTGGCTTACCTTTACCCGGTACGGGCCCCTGGGTTTCCTCGGCCTCCTTTACACCCCGGCGGCCATGGTGGTGGCCCAGGCCATTATTGCCTCTCCTATTGTGGCTGGGTTTACCGTGGCTGCCATGCAGTCTTTAAACCCGAAGATTCCACTGCAGATCCTGGCCCTGGGGGCTTCCCGGTTGCAGTTGCTGTGGCTTCTGGTGCGCGAAGCCCGGCTGGGCCTGCTGGCGGCGGTGATGGCCGGGTTTGGCGGCGTCATCTCCGAGGTGGGTGCCTCCATGATGGTCGGCGGCAACATTGCCGGCAGTACCCGGGTACTGACGACGGCCACGGTGCTGGCGGTGGGGCAGGGCAAGTATGAGCTGGCCACTGCCTTAAGCATCATCTTGCTGTTCCTGGCCTACGGCATTACCGCCTTTTTAACCGTGGCCCAGCAGCGCAGCAGCCACGCTTAAAAATGTTAAAAATGTCAAAACTACGGCTGCATGCCTTAATGTGGTTATATTTTTAAGGAGAGAATAAGAATGAAGGAACTATTCCAGGCAGTTACCATTCAAGAGGCGCGGGAATTGATTTTAAAACATGTGTCCTTCCCCCTGGAAGGGGAGAAGGTTCCGTTGTTATCCGCCCTCACCCGCTGTCTCCTGCACGATGTTGTGGCCGCTGATGATGTACCCGGCTTTGACCGCTCCACCATGGACGGTTTTGCCGTGCGGGCAAAGGATACCTTTGGCGCTTCCGAGGGCCTGCCCGCCTACCTGGAAGTGGCGGGGGAGGTTCTGATGGGCGTGGCGCCGGAAGGGGAGTTAAAGCCGGGCCAGGCCTGGCGCATTGCCACCGGCGGCATGCTGCCTGCGGGCGCTGACGCGGTGGTGATGGTGGAGCATACCGAGGAGCTGGATGAAAAAACCATTGGCGTTACCAGGCCGGTGGCGCCCGGGGAGAACGTCGTCCGCCGGGGGGAGGATGTACCGGCCGGGAGCGTGGTACTGCCGGCCGGACACCGCCTGCGGCCGCAGGACCTGGGAATACTGGCCGCAGCCGGGGTTGTGGCGGTGGAAGTAAGGCGCCCCTTGAAGGTGGGGATCATTTCCACCGGTGACGAGGTGGTCTCCCCGGAAGAGAAGCCGGCTCCGGGGCAGGTGCGGGATATAAACTCCTATACCCTTTACGGTGCGGTGGCCGGCTGTGGCGGCGAGCCCCGCCTGTACGGCATTGTCCGGGATGATTTCCAGCGGCTGCAGGAACGGCTGGCCCGGGCCCTTGCGGAAAACGACATGGTCCTGCTCTCGGGGGGCAGCTCGGTGGGTACCCGGGACGTGGCGGCCCGGGTGATTGATTCCCTGGGCCGGCCGGGGGTTTTATTTCACGGAATTTCTCTGAAACCCGGCAAGCCTTCCGTGGGGGCAGTGGTGAACGGTAAACCGGTCTTCGGACTGCCCGGGCATCCCGCCTCGGCCCTGGTAATCTTTGAGCTGCTGGTGGCTCCTTTGATCAGTTCATACACTTACCCCCGGGAAAAATTCCGGGAATTTCCCCTGAAGGCGCGGATAAGCCGCAATTTGCGTTCCGCGGCCGGGCGGGAGGATTTCGTGCGGGTGAAGCTGCACCTGCAGGATGGGGAACTGCATGCAGAGCCCGTGCTGGGCAAATCGGGCCTGATTACTACCATGGTCCGTGCCGACGGGCTGGCCCGCATCCCGGCGGGCAAAGAAGGGGTAGAAGCAGGCGAATGGGTGGAGGTCAAACTTTTTTGAGGAGTGATGGCTTTGTCTAAATTCACGGGCCAACGGGACGTTTACCTGGAAGACCGGCCCTGGGAAGAAGCCCAGGAAGAATACATGGCTTACCTGGAGCAAAAAGGAGCGCTCAATCCCGGGCCGCCCGAGGTGGTGGCGGTGGAGGAAGCCCTGGGCCGGGTGACGGCGGCTCCCGTTTATGCGCGGGTGTCTTCGCCCCATTACCACGCGGCGGCCATGGACGGCTATGCGGTGAAGGCTGCCCTGACCTTTGGTGCTTCCGAAACTGCCCCCAGGCAGCTGGCAGTTGGCAGCGAGGCCATCATGGTCGACACAGGTGATCCCCTCCCCGAAGGGTGCGACGCGGTGATCATGGTGGAGGATGTACATTTTGTCTCCCCGGATGTCCTGGAGATCACCCAGCCGGTCTATCCCTGGCAGCACGTACGGCCCATTGGGGAAGATATTGTGGCTACGGAAATGATCGTCCCCGCCAATCACCGGGTGCGCCCGGTGGATATCGGCGGGCTCCTGGCCGGTGGGGTAACGGAAATTTCCGTCCATCCCCGGCCCCGGGTGGCCATCCTGCCCACCGGTACCGAGCTGGTGGAACCGGGGCAGGATCTGCAGCCCGGGGATATTATCGACTATAACAGCCGGATGCTCTCCGGCCTGGTCAGCGAGTGGGGGGGCATTCCGCTTCGTAAAAAGATTACCGTCGATGACTTTGAGGCCCTGCGCCAGTCCCTGCTGGAAGCCCTGCAGGAAGCCGATGTGGTCCTGATCAATGCCGGTTCTTCGGCCGGCAGCGAGGATTATACGGCGGAAGTAATCAGGAGCCTGGGCCGGGTGCTGGTGCACGGTGTGGCCACCAGGCCGGGGAAACCGGTGATCCTGGGAGAAGTTAACGGGCGGCCGGTAATAGGGGTGCCCGGTTATCCCGTATCGGCCTACCTGTGTGCCGATTTATTTGTCAAGCCAATCATCTACAAAAAACTTGGCTCCGTTCCACCCGCCCGCCGGAAAATTGAGGCCACCGTTTCCCGCAAGCTGGTCTCTTCCCTGGGCGTGGAGGAGTTTGTCCGGGTCAAGCTGGGACAGGTGGGGGACAAGATCATTGCCACCCCCATCTCCCGGGGAGCGGGCATTATCATGTCCCTGATCCGGGCTGACGGCATCGTGCGCGTACCCCGGCTTTCCGAAGGTTACGGCGCGGGCCAGGCGGTGCCGGTGGAACTCCTGCGCCCCCTGGAGGAGATCAAGGAAACCACCGTCATCATCGGCAGCCACGACATTGCCCTGGACGTGCTGGCCAACTACCTGCGGCGGCTCTATCCCCAGGCCAGCCTGTCCAGCGCCCATGTGGGGAGCCTGGCAGGTTTGAACGCCCTGAAAAGAGGGGAGGCCCACTGTACCGGCACGCACCTGCTGGACGAGGAAACGGGGGAGTACAACATTTCCTATATCCGGCGGCTGCTGCCGGGCAGGGAAGTGGTGCTGGTCAACCTGGTCTACCGGGAGCAGGGGCTGATTGTGGCTAAAGGCAACCCCAAAGGCATCAGGGGGCTGGAAGACCTGGCCCGGCCCGACGTTACCTTTGTGAACCGGCAGCGGGGGGCGGGTACCCGGGTTCTGCTGGATTATCACCTGAAACAGCTGGGTATTAAACCGGAACAGATAAACGGTTACGAGCGGGAGGAATATACCCACATGGCCGTGGCGGCAGCTGTGGCCGGGGGAGTGGATGCGGGACTGGGCATCCGGGCCGCCGCGGTGGCCCTGGGTCTCGACTTTATCCCCCTGGCCGAGGAGCGTTACGACCTCTGCATCCCCCGGGAATACTGGGATACACCTTACATCCAGCGTCTGCTGGCCGTGATGGACCTGCCGGAGTTCCGGAAAGAGGTGCAGGCCCTGGGCGGCTACGACCTGCGGGACTGCGGTAAAGTCATGTGGGAATCTCAGGGATAATATGGTAAGAAATGCGGTGCTCATTGTGAAGTGAAGCACCGCATTTCCCGGTTTTCAGGGAAAGGGACCGATGACTGATGACCAGGGAAGAATTGCGCCTGCTGCTCGAAGATGTGCGCCAGGGGCGCCTGGAAGTGGATGCGGCCATAGAAAAGCTCAGAACCCTGCCCTACGAGGACCTGGGGTTTGCCAAGGTGGATCACCACCGGGCCCTGCGCAAGGGCTTCCCGGAAGTGGTTTTCTGCCAGGGCAAGACCACCGGGCAGGTGGTGGAGATTGTGCGCAGGCTTTGCGGGAACAACCGGACGGTCCTGGCCACCCGGGCCGGCCGGGAGGTGTATGAAGCGGTGCGGGCCGTTTTCCCCGACGCCGTTTACTCGGAGCTGGCGCGCACCATTGTGGTGTACCGCGGGGAGCGCCCACAGCCCAAAGGTAACGTGCTGGTGATGTCGGCGGGAACCGCCGATCTCCCGGTGGCCGAGGAAGCGGCCGTGACTGCCGAAGTAATGGGCAACCACGTGCGCCGCTGTTACGATGTGGGGGTGGCCGGCATCCACCGCCTGCTGGATAAGCTGGACCTGATCCGGTGGGCGCACGTGATCATCGTGGTGGCGGGGATGGAGGGAGCGCTGGCCAGCGTGGTGGCCGGGCTGGCGGAGCAGCCGGTGATTGCCGTACCCACCAGCATCGGCTACGGGGCCAGTTTTCACGGCCTGGCCGCCCTGCTCACCATGTTGAACAGCTGCGCTTCCGGTATTGGCGTGGTTAATATCGACAACGGTTTTGGTGCCGCCGCCCTGGCCACTGCCATCACCCGCCTGATGGCGAGGCCGGAATGATGATGGGAATATCGTATATTCAGCAGGGTTATATCTCCCTCTGGATGTAGTGACTTTTCTGGTCAATCGGATAGTACACCTGAAAAGGTAGCGAGTGGTGATGAAAAAATTTTTTGTTAGCCTGAAATTATTGGCAGGGTTAGCCAATTTATATAGGTGAAAGGATTTTAAGGCAAGCGTTGGGGAGATATGGGAAAAAATCGCCTCAAAATAAGCTTGCCTTAAAATCTATAAAGTATACCCCGGGATAGACCGGATGGCTACCCCGGCGAGGAGGAGGAAAAGAAAAATGGCAACGCAAATGCAAAAGGATCCAATGGTGGCTGAACTGATTTTGCGTAAAAGTAGATGTGTTGAAGAACAACATGATTTTAGAGAAGTAGTTTTTCCTTCATTGGATGAAGCAGATCACGTTAACATTGAGGTTCGGGATTTTCTGAATCACCCTTCATTATCCAAAAACGACCGGGAAATTTTATTTTATCTTATGGAAGGTAGAAATGCTCGAGAAATTGCCATGATGAAAGGAATTTCAGTAAACCTGGTACGTGTTCATATATCCAGGGCACGGGCAAGGGCCAGAAAACTGTGGGGGCGGCTTGAGAGAAACTACATTTAATTATCAGATAATTTAAGCAAGTGGTAGCCGGGAAGATCAAGCATTAATGGTGCTGCCGGTTGTTTTTTCTGCTACCAGTTTTTTTGGTTTTTGATTCGAACATATGCACTACCATGCAATACCATTAAGTAATTTAGCTTAGAATCTCATTGATTTATACTGGATAATTTATAAAATTATTGTATAGACAGGATAATATGGCATTCCTTAGAAGAGGAAAAAACGTGCCATTTGTCGAATAGCTGGAAAAAGAGATAACACAATCATTAAACTAAATGGGGTTTTGAATTATGTACGACATCCTCTGGGATAAGGAAACCGGTGGCATTTTGCTAACTGAATCAAAAAGTGAAGTGATCAGGGGGGAGATACGCCCCGTTTTTTTTGAAGAGCTGGATCTGCTGGGGTTTAACAGGCACTGGTCCTATGCGCAAGTTGAGGAACCCCTGCTCTGGGCCACTCCGGGGCGGCGCTATTTCTACCGGGGTGAACTGGTCGCCGAGGCAAAGGGAGGGGGTTTTTTTGAAAATCCGGAGATTGAATTTCATGAAAAAAACCTTCATCTACAGCCCGTTAAAGTTAAAACCATGCTGGCGAAAAATTCCCTGTTGCTGGAAGGGTTGGTCCAGCAGGCCATAGAATCTATTTGGGATACTTACAAAAAGTATCGACCGAAGGTGGATGCCGCTGCCGTGGCCTTTAGCGGCGGGAAGGATTCCCTGGTACTCCTTGACCTGGTGCAGAGGGCGCTTTCTCCCGGTGAGTTTGTGGTCATCTTTAGCGATACCACCATGGAAATAAGCGCGACTTACGATGCATTGGAAAAAGCCCGGCAAAGGTGGAAACACCTTTATTTTTACACGGCACGGGCGGAAAAAGATGCGCAAACCACCTGGCGGGAATTCGGTCCGCCCAGCAGGGTTCACCGCTGGTGCTGCACGGTTCATAAATCCGTTCCCACCCTTTTGTGTTTAAGAGAGCTGGTGGGTAAACCTTCTGTAAAGGCGCTGGTTTTTGACGGGGTGCGCTGGGAAGAAAGTTTGATGCGCCAGAAGTATTCCCTGGTTTCCGAAGGGAGCAAGCATAATACCCAGATCAATGCCAGCCCTTTGTTGAACTGGAGTAGCGGGGAGATTTTTCTTTATTTGTTTAAGAGAAACATTTTCTTTAACCGGGCGTACCGGTACGGGCTGGTTAGAGTAGGGTGTGCGGTATGCCCTTTATCCTCCAAGTGGACAAATCAAATAACCTGGCTAGTTTTTCGGAATGAAGTTGATAAGTTTTTGGCTATATTACGGGATTATGCACGTCAAAAAAACGTTTCTGAGAATGAAATAGAAAAATTTATAAAAGAAAGGGAGTGGAGAGTACGCGCCGGCGGTCGCGATATGGATACCGGGGGCACCGGCGTGCTGGAGACCGGCGGAAAAAAAACTGTCACCTTTTTCATCCGCCGGCCCCGGGAAGAGTGGGTGGAATGGGCGAAGACTCTGGGATCTCTGGTCAGGGAAGGGGATGGCCGGGGGAGGATTGAAAACGGGTCCGTGGGTTATCCCTTCCGGATTAAAAGACATGATGAAGGTGTGGAAGTCAGCCTGCGGAATATAGACCGGGCAGACCGTTTTTTCTTGAGCCATTTGCGGGCTGCGGCCAACAAAGCAGCTTACTGTAATCACTGCCGCAGTTGTGAGGTGGAATGCCCGACGGGGGCCCTGCAGATAAACGATACGGTAAAAATTGCTGAAGACCATTGTATTCACTGTGCGGCCTGTCTTACTTTTGTAGAAAAGGGGTGTCTGGCGGCCAAGTCTTTAGCCATAAGCAGGGGAGGTAGGGGTTTGAAGGGGCTGAACAGGTACCAAACGTTTGGGATGAGGAAAGCCTGGCTGGAAGAGTATTTTCGCGACCCGGAAAAATGGTGGTATGAAAACAGCCTGGGCAACAGGCAGTTTGAGGCCATGCGGGTGTGGCTGCGGGAAGCGGAAATAGTGACGGGTACCAGAATAACATTACTTGGGGAAAGATTGAGGGAATGGGGGACGGAAAATCCTTTAACCTGGGCCGTGATCTGGACCAACCTGGCTAGGAACTCTATTTTGGTTGACTGGTATCTACATAATGTACCCTGGGATAGCAGTTATTTGAAAGAAGAACTAGTAGAGTTTTTGGACGAAAATCTAGCAAAAAGGTCACGCGAAAACGCCATTACTACCCTAGTCGGTTTATTGAGAGACACCCCCCTGGGTGGTGAGCTGGGTTTGGGGATTGTACAAACTAAGGGAAAGCTAACGACCATCACCAAGCGCGGTTGGGAGAGTGTTCCCGCCCTGGCCGTTTTGTACTCCCTTTACCGTTATGCAGAAAGGGTTGGCCGGCACGGTTTCTCCCTTTCGGAACTGCTGAACGGGGCGCCGGAGGGTCCCCATGCGCTTTTTGGGTTGTCCCGGGACCGGTTGGCCGGGATGCTGCGGGCCATTTCCTCCCGCTGGGAGAGATGGCTTTCTGTGGAACTGGTTAGGGATCTGGATAACATATACCTGGACCAGAGCCGTTCATCAATCGAGGTGCTGGAGCTTGGCGGGTAAAGAGAAAGTTACAGGTTGGTCGAGACACCAGCATTTCGGTTTACGCAAGGAGTGGCTGGAGCTCTATTTACAAGAACAGCAGGAGTGGGAACTCAGCGGGTTATTAGGCAACCGCCAGGTACAGTCTTTCAAAGTGTGGCTGAGGACCACCGGTTTGCAGGATAAACGGGGAAAGGAAACCTTTTCTGGCGGCGCTTTTCCGGGAGTATGGCCTGGAGGAAATCCTGCCCTGGGAGTTGCTCTGGGTGAACGTGGTCTTTAATTTTCCCACCGCTGCCTGGTACGTGCAGGAACTCGGCCTGGGCACCTGGACAACAGGAGAAATTAGAGAACAATTACTTTTTTATGTTCCCCGTTTGGCTTTAAGGACAATCAACAATGCCGTCATGGAACTGGTAGGCCTCCTGGAAAGAACGCCGTTGGGCAGGGAAATCAACCAGGGGGAGGTTTTACCTTTGCGACCGCGTCGTGTGCAGCGAAAGGGCCACGTATATCCTTCCGTGGAAGCCCTTTGTTTTGCTGCCTGCCGCCTTTTTGAGCAGGAGAAAAGAGAAAGTTTGGAAATAAGGGAGAATCTCCTCTGGCCCTGGGTCATTTTTGGCTGTGCGCAGAAATATGTGCTGGGCCAGCTACTTTGCCACGGGCAAAAATAGTTTGAGGTGACCGGGGATCGCTTGCTTGCCAAATATATTCCCGAGGAGTGGTGGGCATGTGGCTCTATGCTGACTATTTGGAAGTGAGGAAAGATTTTATTCCGGTCTTTTCCGAGGAACAGGACCGCAACCAGCCGGCCGCGTGGAAGTTTTTTATCCCCCACGGGGGGTTGCGGGAAATCTTACATGGGATGATCCGGGCTTTGGAGCGCGGCAGCGCTAAAGATAAGTTATCCTTGTGGATGCACGGAGCATACGGGACGGGGAAAACTTTTGCAGCCTTTGTTTTAAAGCACCTGCTGGAAGACGACCTTGCAGAAGTGGAGGATTATTTCCGCAAGCACCAGAAACTGCTCGAACTCTGGCCACGATTAAAAGCCCTGCGGGAAAGAGGGCGTTACCTGGTCGTCTACCGTTCCGGTTCTGCCCATATCACCTCTTCCTTAAAACTGCTGGTGGAAATTCAGCAGGGGATTAAAGAAAAACTGAAGGAAAAGGGATACGGCGATGTTACCGGGGAAACCCTTTACGACGCTGTTGTCCGAAAGCTTGCCGATCCCCGGAGTACCTTTGACTGGCCGAAAGCCTTTGAACGATACAGGGGAAAGTTTCTCGATTTTTCCTCTGCAGAAGACGTATTGGACAAGCTTAAAGCAGGTGATGTTGAACAGACGGTGAACCTGGTGGAAAGGGTCGCCCGGGTTCTCGAAAATGAAGGCTTTATAGTGCAGGATGACCCGCAGAGTATAAAGAACTGGCTGAAGGAGATCATCCGGCAAAATTCTCTGGCGGGTATCCTCTTCATCTGGGACGAATTTACTGACTTCTTTACCCATAACATTGCCACTTCGACTTTGCAGGAACTGGCCCACGCAACTGCGGAATCCCCTTTTTACCTTTTTTTAATTACACACAAATCACCGCAAACGTTCCAGAGAATAGATGAAGACACAAAGAATAGGCTCCTGGAACGTTTTCATAACTTTCATTTTGAGATGAAACCGGTAACGGCCTATCAGCTAATGGCTAACGCCATCGAAGTGAAAAAGGATGCGCAACAGCAATGGGAAATCAAGAAAGAAAGCTTATGGAGCCGGGTGCAAAGGGCAACCGTAAGCCTCCTGGGTGATGAAGCGCGCATGGAGGACTTTAAGGGCCTCATTCCCCTGCATCCCTTTGCGGCCTTTTTGCTGGCCACCATTTCCCGGCAGTTTAGTTCCAGCCAGAGAACCCTGTTTCGGTTTTTAAAAGAAGATGTGGATAATTCATTTATCCAGTTTATAAAGAATTATCCCCAAAATAACTGGTTCTGGTTGACTGCCGATATTTTGTGGGATTATTTTTTCCGGGATGATAATCCCGAACTTACCGAACGGATCCGGGATATCATGGGATATTATCATTCACGTCTAGATTTTATCGGGGGAGAAAATGAAAGGAAAGTATTTAAAGTTTTGATGCTTCTTTTTGCTCTGGAGCGGCAGATGCCGGGGGAAATATTCTTGCTGCAACCTACCAGGGCAAGCCTGGAGTTGCTATTTGCAGATACACCGGTTGCAGAAAGGTTGAAAGACATCATTCAAAATTTGAAGAAAGGGGATTTTATTCGCTCCCTTTCCACTGCTTCAGGAGAAAGATTCACCATTCCTTCCCGGCCTGTGGATGAAAGAAAACTGGAAGATATAAGGAAACAGTTTAAGGCAGCCTTTCCTTTTGAAAAGATTATTACGCCCACTGGGGAAATTGGAAATCAACTGGTAAAGATCTTTGCCCTTGATGGGGCGGCGTCCCGCCGGCAGAAATTAACGGTGGTTTCTTTGAAGGAGTTGAAATTCAGGAGGGAGCGGGTTGAACCGGCACTGGAACCCTATCAAATAGGCAATGTGCTGGTGGTGGTGCAGGATGAGGGGCAGCTGGAAGAAGCCGAATCCCTCGCGGCGCAGTTATCCGGAAGATCTGAGCGCGCTGCCTACCTGGTGCTCCAGGCTCCTTTCAGCCAGAAAAAATGGGAGGAATGGATAGATTATAAGGCGCACCAGAAATACTGTAGCGATGAAAACGATCGTGATAATGCAAAGTATTATGCCCAGCAAATGAAAAACATAGTGGAGAATTGGTTGACAAAAGTGTCCCTTCTCAAACATAAAGGGTATTTTGGGGGAGAGGAAATTGAGATAATCGGTCAAGCGGGTTATAAAAAATACTTTCAGCAATTAGCTACAAAAGTTTTTCCTTGTGGTCCCGAGCAATTAACCCAGGTCAATACCCTTTATGCAACAAGTTATGGCAAGGTTGGTGCGGAGATTGGATTAGGGATTAAAACAAATATTATCGAGCCCTATAAATCGCTGGTTTTTGAATTGAAAAAAGAGGGCTTTTGGGAAGGAGACGGTTTTGTTAAAAAACCGGAACACTTCTTAAGCCGGATGAAGCAGGAAATTGAACGGATTTTTGCGACTGATGAAAACGTTAGATTAATGGAAATCTGGGAAACCCTCCAGGCTCCTCCGTATGGTTTGGTACCTTCACCGGTAGCCATTACCCTGCTGGGATGCCTGCTCAGAGATTACGGGCAGGGGTATTACTACTGGGATGGAAATAATTGTTTTCCTCTAAATCCCAATAAGCTGGCAGAACTGATTGAAGGTGTTATGAAAGGTAGAAGGGGCTGTGATGAATATGAGATCCGACGATCTTCTCCGGAAGGTGAAAGGTTTTGTGAACTTATCCGGGAAATCTTTGGCTTACCTACCGAGAGTACAGCATATCCGGAGGAAGCAAGAAAGGCACTGCGCAACAGCCTTACGGCAATGGGTTATCCGATCTGGGCTCTACAATATGTGTTAAAGAAAAATGACCCTGATCTTGAGGATTTAAATAACGTTATTTATAAACTCGGAGCCATGTTAAGTGTTTCAGAAAACGAAAATCTGAATTTAGGCGGCAACCAGTTGAAGGATCTCGTTAATTCTCTTATTAAAATGAAGGCAAGGTTGAAAGAATTGGTTTCCAGGGAGAATTTTGCCGCCGGGATGAAAAATTTCTTCGCCGAAAAGCAGCCTGGCCTGCTGGAAATGCTGGAACGTCTGAAAATCGATTTGCCATCTTTTATGAGAAGGTTAAGATTGACTTTAAATGAAGAAAGCTGGCTCTGGCAAGAAAGTCAGGTTTCCAGCCGCCTGCCGGAGTTGTATGCGGAATTGGAACTTCTCGAAGCCCTCAATCAACTGTGTGCAGCCGAAAACCAGGATTTTGAAAAGGCAATTAATTATTTTAACGATTCATGGCTAAAAGCAGGAAAGCTTCCTTTGAAAATTTTGGCTGAAGTAGATGACATTTCCATAAAAAGGATTTTTAGCGATCTTGATGAATTAATTTCCACCCGGGGAAGGGGTTTTGGTAAGAAAATTGCACTGGCCGAGCAATTAAAAGCAGCAAAACATGAAATTCGACAGGCACTTAAAAATCAAACGGGAGCTTTGCAACGCTGGATAAGAAATAATCTGGGGCAGGACATAACTTTCTCTGAAGCTCAAGAAATCTATAGAGAATTGCCGGAGCTAAGTAGTGAAAACAACCTAGAAGAAATCAAAAGGATTGTGCAGAGCAAGATCGACGCATTGGGTAAGCGTAAATTGCTACAAAAATTAAAGGAAGAATGGATGTCGCTAACCCAAAGCGAAACACCGTCCTCCTGGAGCAGGAAACAGAAGGTTCCTGTTCGATGGGTACTGGAAGGACCGGAGTACGCGAAATTGTTTTCTCTGGTAAATCATCCGGAAACAAAAACGCAGGACGAGCTTCAAGAAGCTTTAGATTTCTTACGAGAACACGCTGAAGAGATAAAAATGCTTGACCAGGAAAGTTTTATAAATGATAAGTTTTTGTCCTTTGTAGCTAAAGATTATAAAGAGCTCTTTCAGGAAAAGGGAGACGTAGAAGATTTAAAACAGTTTCTCTACGATCACTTAGGGGAAGATGTTTTCAACTGGCACGAAAGGTTAAATAAAGTAAATGAGCTGGTAAATCATTGGTTAAACGATTATTATCAAAGGAAAGCCTTTCCGCAGGTTCTAAATAAAATAGATAATATGCCGGAAACACAGGTTAAGAACTTGCTGAAGTTACTGGCAAAGAATCCTCTGGTGGGGAATCTTTTGCTACGCGGGGAAAAAGGTATCGTTACCGGAATTGAGGATATGCAGGATGATCATTCTTCACGTCTTTCCTTTGCCGGTCCGGGGAGGTATTAGCTGTGCGGGAGTTTAAAGAGATTGCTTCCCTATTGGATTTTATAAAAAATGAAGCAAAAGTGCCCACCCGCTACCCCGCTCGGTTTATACTTGTTCGAGGGTTGGACGCCTGGCAGGAGCTCCTAAAAAGTTTGAGATTGGAAGTTGATGAGGTTTTTACCCTTTCTACCTTGTGTACGAATGATGATACCTTTCCTTATGTTGAGGGCATAATCCCCATACTCAAGGGGATGAAAACCACTAAAATTTTAGTTCTACCTCTGGCAGAATGCCTGCGTTTTACCGGTGAATTCAGGCCGGTTTTAAGGGAGCTGGCAACCTGGGAAGATGTCGGCTATAAAAGGGTGTATATACCCCTGATGGAACTTGATGATATTTTCGGATACGAAATGAATATGATTGCCCAATCCTGGCAGGAAAGGCTGCCAGAAGTCCTTTCTTTTACGAATGGCGGTAAGGTAAAGATAACGGTACTCCCATTTAAGCTAAAACGAAGCACCTGTAATATGGTTACGGGAATCAAAGCATATTTAGAAGCCTGGGAAAAAGGCGGTCAGGGTGAGCTTATCCTCGTTACCGGGTGTGCTCCTTACTTAAGTTTAAGCGGGAGGGTAGGAAATTTTGAGGTTCGGGTTTACCAGAGCGGATATGATTTTTTAAAGGAACGGGCCCAGGATTTTTTAAAATGCGAGCCGGGCTGGGGTACAGAACGTCAGTGGCAGTGGCTGGCCGGGGAGATTAAAGACGGTGAGGATTTTAATGCGCTGGCGGCCAGGATATTAAATGTTAATCGCTATGATTTGGATCAATTATCTTTGCGATGGGGTACTTTCGATCCGGACCGGAAATGGCTATTCTGGATATGGAGCAAGCTGCGGGCACCTGCAGGAACCCTGTTCCACATGGTTTTAAAAGACAATAATGATGTCAACCAGCTGGAAGAGGCAGTTGCCAACCAGCCCTTCAAAGAAAAACTGGATCTTGTTTTGCTGGAAGAACGAAAAGAACTGTTAAAACGGCTGGGGATAAAAGAAATGCCTGCGTCGTTCTGGCAACTTTTCGCGCAATTAAAGGATCCTTTAGACAAGCTGCAGGTCCTGACCGGTTTAACTTACCGGGAAAAGATCCAGGTAATCCTGGCGGTTAAGGAATTACTGGAAAAAGATAGAGAGAGAAATATCTGGTGGCCTTACCTGGAAATAGTATACCCTGAACTGGCTTATTATCTTACACCATTTTCTCACGAAGATCATTTCCTGTCAGAATATTTTCAGTCATATACTTATTCCAGGATCCTGGACACTCCCCGGGAGAAACTGCTGACCATGGCCCGACAGGCGGCGGAAGAAAAGAAAATATGGACTTTTCCGACCAGGGAAAGTATCCTGGAGAAATATTCCCAGAATATCTTTAAATTCTGGATTGATGGAATGGGCCTTGAGTGGCTGGGCTTATGGAAAGGGTTGCTCAGCCGCAACGAGGAGATAAAATTGGAAGTTGTCGTGGCGAGAACAAATTTACCCACCACCAGTGAATACAATAAAGGCTGGCATAAAGAAGAGGAAGTGGACCGGAGGCTGGATGACCTGGCTCATAAATATAACTATCAGTTTCCTGCTTCTTTGGTAGAAGAAATTAAGGTGATCGCTGAGGATGTTGAAAAAATGGTTCAGCTCTTAAAAGAAAAAGGGGAAGTAATTATTACTTCCGACCACGGCCTTACCCGGTTTGCCTTTGCGGGAGGAAAGTCTACCCCGCCGCAAGGGGCGCAGATACATAAATGGGGCCGCTATGCGGAGTTAAGGGAAAGCTCTGAGGAGTATGCCATTTATTCTACCAACTGGATTAATGATGGCAGAAGAATTTTTCTAGCTGTACACGAAAAGTTTGAAGGGGGAGCCTGGTCCAGCGGGGAAGTTCACGGCGGCGCTACTTTGGAAGAATGCCTGGTGCCGGTGATCCGGCTTTGGATGGTCCGAAAAGACGGAGCAGTAGCCAGTCCCAAAATCGCTATTTTTACCTCCGTGGTTAAACTGAATATCAGGGGAGAAGGGTGTCTGGAGGTGGAATTAACCGCTCCGGTCGAGGAGGTTACCCTGCAAGTTGCTGGGCAGGTTTATTCTGGCGTCCCGGAGGGCGGAAAGTGGGTAATCGAGATAAAAAATCTCAAAGCAGGAAAGTATCGGGGTAGACTGGAATATGAAAGGGGTTTTTTGGGCGAAATAGAATTTGAGGTGGCCAGGGGACTTATGGAAGAAGACCTGGGATTGTGAGGTGCAATTCCGATGGGCAGGGCGATCAATGAAAATATCGCGAAGTTAAAAAGTATCTTTTCGGAAATGCTCGTTTATAAAAACCCCCAGCGAAATAAATTTTTTTCTGCGTTAGGTATCCCTTCTTACCTGCGTGACTGGCTGGTAATGCGTTTTGCAGATGGCGAGGGGAGGATTAACATTGAAGAAGTTAACGAATATGTGAGACAGTATATTCCCCGTCGTGAGCAGTGGGAATTAATGAAAAAAGAGATGAGTAAAGAAGGAAGAAGGATTCGATTTTTAGCAAAAATAAGGGTGGAAATGGATGTTAGGACTGGGGAAGGTCTTTTCAGTTTGCCCGATCTGGGTTTTCCGGGGCGAAAATATGAAGCCCTGATTGCTGATCATGTATTACGCGAAAAAAAAGAGGCTTTGTTCACATCTTCAGAGACCTGGGGTATTGTTGAGCTCGAGTGGCGAATGGAAAAAATCCTCGGGCGGCAAGAAGAAGGCCGGGTATTTTTAATTGATTTTAAACCATTTCGTCCCTACCGGGTAGACCTGGAGTTTTACCAGGAAGCAAGGAAAGAATTTAACCTTGAGGAATGGATTGATATACTTTTAATGGCGGTTGACTACAACCCCGCTGGTTTTTTAAGCATTGAAGAGAAATTGACCATGCTTAGCCGTTTGTTGCCTTTTGTAGAGAAAAGAGTAAATATTATTGAACTGGCTCCAAAGGGAACAGGAAAGTCTTATCTTTTTTCCCAGATCAGTAAATACGGGTGGCTGGTTAGTGGGGGGAGTATCAGCAGGGCGCGATTATTTTATGACCTCAGCCGGCGCAGCACCGGTCTGGTGAGTCGTTATGACTATGTTGCCCTGGATGAAATCCAGAGCATTAGCTTTCCTGACGAAGAAGAAGTACGGGGGGCACTTAAAGGATATTTAGAAAGTGGCGAATATAGGGTGGGGGACTATCGTGGAGTGGGTGAGGCTGGATTTGTCTTGCTGGGCAATATCAGCGAAGATAACATGAATGAAAATACCAATATGTTTCGGGAGTTACCGGCCATATTTCACGAGTCAGCCCTCATCGACCGTTTTCATGGCTTTATTAAAGGCTGGCATGTTCCGCGGATGAGAGAAAATATGAAGGCGGAAGGATGGGGGCTAAATGTAGAATATTTTTCAGAGATATTACATGCTTTACGGAGCGAAATTCGCTACCGTGCCATGGTTGATGAACTGCTTGAGGTGCCAAAGGGGGCAGATACCAGGGATACCGAGGCGATAAAAAGGCTGGCCACTGGATTTTTAAAATTGTTATTTCCCCATGCTCTTTCGATAAACGATATAAAGATTGACGAGTTCATGGCATACTGCCTGAATCCGGCCCGTCTGATGCGGGCGACAATTAGAAAACAACTTCATCTTATGGATTCTGAGTATACAGAAGCCGTGCCAGAAATAAGATGTGCTTCTATTACATAAAGTACTTAAAGTACTTAAAGATTTTACAAGAGGATCTTTTCTATAAAGAACGGTGCATATCTGTATAAAACAGTACTACCAGGAAGGCGGGGGCGCAGGACGGCAAAAGTTATGAAATCGAGACTATGGGAGGATGTTGTGATGTACCTTTCCTTTAAGGTTACTAACTTTCGTTGTTTCCACGAACTGGTTATGGAAAATTTTGCTCCCGTTAATCTGATTGCAGGGATGAATAACGTCGGCAAAACAGCCCTTTTGGAGGCTCTATTCCTGCACTGTGGAGCATATAATCCCGAGCTGGTCCTGCGCATCAGTACGTTTCGAGGTATCGAGCCGTCTTTTAAGATAGAATCAGGAAGAACCGCAGAAACACCATGGGATTCCCTTTTTGCCGGCTTTGATCCGGCAAAGGAAATAGAACTAACAGGGAAAAGCAAAACTGCGGGTTACCGCACCCTCAGGTTGAGGATACTCCGTGAACCCCTGGAAAATCCGGGAGTTAGCTTATTTATACACTCAAATCAGGGGAAACCTGCTGAACCGTTGCTGTCCACCGACACTGATCTTGTGCTTGAGCTGGAATACAATGAGGCACAGCGAAAGGGTAAGCACTATCTGGTTGTGGGGCCGAAAGGAATTCAGGTCCAGCCTTTTCCTCCGCCTCCGCCGCCCATCCCGGCTGTCTTCCTGGCTGCACGCGGCCGGATTTCTCCTGCTGAAGATGCCGAGCGTTTTGGAAGACTGGAGATCACTGGTAAGCAAGATGTGCTTTTAAAAGTCTTAAAAACGGTTGAGCCACGGCTGCGCCGCCTGAGCGTGGTGGTTGCCGGGGGGGTACCAATGATCTACGGCGATCTCGGCCATGGCCGTCTCATTCCCCTACCGGTTATGGGGGAAGGAATGGTACGTTTGGCCAGTCTGGTACTGGCGATTGCCAATACTGGAAAAGGTGTGGTGCTTGTAGATGAAATCGAGAACGGGCTTCACCACTCCGTTTTATATAAAGTGTGGCGGGTCATTGGGGAAGCAGCACGGACGTTTAATACCCAAATTTTTGCCACCACCCATAGTCTTGAGTGTATTAGGGCTGCCCACAGGGCGTTTAGGGATAGCGGGCACTATGATTTTTGTCTGTACCGGCTGGAAACCCTGGGAAAAAGTACCCGGGTAATTGCCTACGACCAGGAAACGCTGGAAGCGGCCATGGAGACGGACCTGGAGGTGCGATAGTGAGCGTCAGGATAGAGAAATCCCATGTGCTGGTGGTGGAGGGTAAGGATGAAGAGCTTTTCTTTGCCGCGCTCATTGATAACTGCAAAAACGAATTAAACCTGCCTGATATTCAGATTTTGCCTATCGGGGGAAAATCCCGGCTGCCCGGGAATTTAAAGGCGCTTGTGAACTCTCCCGGTTTTACGAAAGTAATTTCCCTGGGGATTGTCAGGGATGCGGATGAAGACGCCCGGGCGGCTTTTCAAAGTATTTGCAGTGCTTTAGGGTCCGCAGGTCTGCCCGTTCCCCCTGCCCCCCTGGTTTCCGCCGGAAGTAATCCTTCTGTTATAACCGTCGTTTTGCCTGGAGATAACAGGCCTGGGATGCTGGAAGATGTATGCCTGGCTGCCGTTCAAGATGAGCCTGCTTTGCTTTGCGTAAAACAATATTTTGAATGCCTGCAGAATATGAGCCTTTCTTTACCACGGCAGATTTCGAAAGCAATGCTGCAGGTTTTTTTAGCTTCCCGTCCCGAGGTTGGGAAACGTTTGGGTGAAGCGGCCCTGGCAGGATACTTCTCTTTGTCCAGTGATGCCTTCGGGCAGTTAAGAGAATTTCTTAGACGTATGTCTGTTTAACAACTGTTTAATGTGTTTGGCCGCCGCCCGGGGGCAAAGTTGCCGGTGAATGGTCCGGGCCGGCTTGTGTTTTGCTTTACCCCGCTGCGTCGCTTTCAAAGACCCGGTAAAGGGAAGTAATGTAGTTTTCCCGCCGGGGTTTTACTTTAAATATTTCCTCGAAGGTGCCTGTTTTGACCAGGCGGCCGTTTTTGAGCACGGCCACCCGGTCGGTGAGATAGGGGACCTCCGAGAAATCGTGGGTGACGAAAACAGCGGTTATCCCCGTTTCTTTTAAAAGCCTGTCCAGTTCATTGAGCAGGGACAGGCGGGTGGGGAAATCCAGGGCGGAAAAGGGTTCGTCCAGGAACAAAACGTCCGGTTCCAGGGCAAAGGCCCTGGCCAGGCTGACCCTCTGGGCTTCTCCCCCTGAAAGCTGGTGGGAGCGGCGCCCGGCCAGGTGGGCAATGTCCAGCAGTTCCAGCCAGCGGCCAACCCTTTTTTTAATTTCCTCCCGGGGAACGCCCCGCAGCTTCAATCCTGTGGCCACATTATCATAGACTGTCGTGTTTAACAAGAGCGGTTCCTGGAATACCACGGCCATGCGCCGGCGAATGGCCAGGGCATTGCGGGAGGTAACGGGTACGCCCCGGAAGGCCACGGTTCCACGGGTTGGTTTCAATAAAAGGGCCATTACCTGTAAAAATGTGCTTTTGCCGGCTCCATTCGGCCCGATCAGGGCGATGGTTTCCCCCTCCTGAAGGCTGAAACGTTCGATATTTAATATTTCCCGGTTTCCCCGTTTGAACTGTAAATCGTGCACTTCTAAGATGGTGTCGTTCACCGGATGATCCTCATTTCTAAGATTTGCTTTGATTAACGCAAAGATTAAAGGGCCCGTCCAGCTTTTGTGGCTGAAAGGTTGAGGGCAGGCGGCCGGTTTAATCTCTGTTCTACTTCCCCAGTTCTTCTTCCTTTTTCCCGGCGTCGGGGAAGAACAGCGGCTGGCCGTACTTATCCACCCCGAACTTACCGATAATTTGCTGGGTTTCAGGTGAAACCATGAAGTCCACAAAGGCTTTGGCGCCTTCGGCATTAACCTTGCTGAATTTTTCCGGGTTCACCTGCATGACGTGGTAGATATTGAGCAGGGTTTTATCTCCCTCGTATAAAATTTTCAACTTCAGGTGCTTCTGGTTGGCCAGGTAGGTGGCCCGGTCACTGAGGGTATAGCCTCCCTTTTCCGAAGCAATGTTCAGAGTATTGCCCATGCCCGTGCCGGCTTCCTGGTACCATTTGCCGCCGGGGGTAATGCCGGCTTCTTTCCAGATGTCTTTTTCTTTCTTGTGGGTGCCCGATTCATCCCCGCGGGAAACAAAGGTGCTCCGGGTTTGGGCGATTTTTTTAAAGGCTTCCACAGTGTTTTGGGCCGACTTGACTCCGGCCGGGTCGTTTTCCGGACCGACCACGATAAAGTCGTTGTGCATTACCAGCCGGTAGTTGATGCCCACGCCGCTGTCCACCAGTTCCTTTTCCGCTTTGGGGGCGTGCACCAGCAGCACGTCCGCTTCACCTTTTTTACCCATTTCCAGGGCCTGGCCCGTACCCACGGCAATGGTTTTCACCTTATAACCGGTTTTCTTTTCAAATTCGGGAATAAGTACATCCAGAAGGCCGCTGTCCTGGGTGCTGGTGGTGGTGGCCAGAATTACGTCCTGTTTTTGCGGTTTTTCCCGGGCCGGCTGTCCCTGTTTTGCTTCTTCCTGTGCGCTATTGGAAGAGCAGCCCGCAATAAGCACGAGCGCAAGGAGAAGGGTTAATACAGGGGTAAGAATTCGCTTGAACATTGTCGTTCACCTCTTCAGGTATTAGATTGTTTCAAAGCACCTGGGATATGTGTTTCACGAAACTATAGTTGTACAAGTTTCAAAGATCGCCTCTCTCACCTCCTGACTGCCTTAAGGACAGGCCATACATAATTGGATTCGCGGCCGGCAGGGACTTCAAGGCCTGTTCCAAAACAAAAGGCTGTGCTCTGGCGAAAAGGCAGAAGCACAGCCGTTTTCCGGGCGGCCGGGTGGTCATACGTCCGCAGAAAAAAACTGTGTTCTGCGGGAAACAGAACACAGCCTACCCTCTTAAAAGCCTGGCAGTGTTCTCCTTTCCGCACTGGGAGGCACACCAGTTTCCCGGTATACCCTGCCGGCCCGAAAACCATAGCCCTGGCCACAGGTAATCGGGCTCGGAGAACGCTAACGCTATTTTTTAATTAAACTATTTCACCTTGCCCTCCAGAATTTCCTGCTGTATTTTTATTGTCGGAAAAATTTTTTAGCCCTCGATGCGGGGCATGATCTTCCTTCCGTCTTCCCCGGCTTCCGCCATCCGGTGGCGGCCGGATTTGTTTTTACTTGCCTGCGCCACCATCCGTCTTATGTGTATTTTGCCTTTAAAGGAAACCGTTCCGGGTGTTCTATGATCTCAACGGTAAGATCCACGTCTAAATCCGGCCAATAGAAATGCCCCCGATGAAGCTCTTTGACGTTAAGGATTTTCCCAACAGGAGCATCCTTAAACCATGGGAAATCTTTGTAAGCCATGAACAGCTCTTTGTCATAGGCCAGAAGCCAAACTCCATTCTTTGAAATATGAGTAATTTCAACTGCCGAAGTGCTTTTCCCAAGCGCTTTTGAACTCATCATAATACACCTCAATTATGCTTTCGATTTCCTTCAACTGAGCCCGTGTTAAATTATGGTTTTTCGCCAGCTCAATCTCCGGGAGAAGCCAAAACTTTGCTTCTCCGTCGGAACATACAACGTGGACATGCATTCGCGTCTCCTCACGTGAGAAGAAAAAGAAACGATAACCTTTTTCTCTTAAGATCGTCGGGCTCATTTTTCCCTTTCCATATTATGAATGATTATATTTACATCGTATCTACCTTAAACGGCCTTGTCAAGGGAAAGCCAGGCACACAATCGAAATGTTCGACCAGGCCCGGGTTCCAACAGCATCTTCTTTGATGGCGTCCGCCCGGGATAGGACCTTCCGGTAAACGCGAAAGGATTAGTAGCTATGCAGACGGGCAAAAGATAAGTAACGCCGATCAGTGTAGAAAGAACCGCCGCAAAGCCCAGGCAGACCAACCAGGCCCCCCGGCGGCCGCACCACCCCAGGTTCAGGTGCGCATACAAGCTCAAGCGTCACGGCATGATGTATCTACGATGAGTAGTAGACGCTCATGGACCGGGCCTTCCCGGCAAGTGCCGGGATGTAGCTCACGAGGAAAGCGTAAGACCTGCGCTTTAGCAGGTAGCATTCCGATGACATGAGAAACCTCCGGGATGAAGCCTCCGGGCTTGTCCCGGGGGAGATTCACAAGCAGTATACCATCCGGGATTTGATACGCATCTTGCAGGAAATGTGAAATAATGTAACAGTGGAATTCTATTAAATTAATTCCAAATAAATTAATTCCAAATAAATTAATTCCAAAGAGGGGAGGACTGTTTATATAAGTCAAAAATATTTAAATATAAAGAAGGTTTTTCATCTATTTTGCTGAATGAATAATCATTTATTAAAGTCAGGAGGGAGGATTTCCATGGCTCAGCAAGTTACACTACCCTGGCTGTCCTTCTATGAGGAAGGCGTGCCCCCAACCCTGGAGTATCCGGATAAAACTATGCCTGAATTGCTGGAACAGGCGGCAGCTGATTGGCCCGACCGGACGGCCATTATTTTCTCCGGTGTGGAGATCAACTACCGCACCCTGGCGGGCATGGTGCACCGGTTCGCCGCTGCCCTGGCGGATCTGGGCGTTAAAAAGGGCGATCGGGTGGCTCTTATGTCGCCCAATTGCCCGCAGTACGTAATCGGTTACATGGCCATTCAGAAAATCGGGGCGGTGGTGGTGCAGGTAAATCCCATGTATACCGAGCGGGAACTGGAGCACCTCCTGGTGGATTCGGGGGCGGAAGTAATTATTGCTTACGATGCCCTCTATCCCCGTATTAAGGCAATTCGTGGGGTGACTCCCTTAAAGCACGTAATATTGTTCAGCCTGGGCCAGTCCCAGTATCCGGCCGAACCGGATGTCCTGCAGGCGGAAAAGATGCTGGCCGGTGCCCCGCCCAGCCCCCCGGAGGTAAAGATCGACCCCCTGGAAGATCTGGCCGTGCTTCAGTACACCGGCGGTACCACCGGCATACCCAAAGGAGCCATGCTCACCCACCGCAATGTGGTGGCCAACGCCCTGCAGGTGGTGGCCTGGTTTACCGGCTGCCAGTACGGTCAGGAGCGGGTGCTTTCTGTACTTCCCTTTTTCCACGTTTACGGTATGACTGTGGCCATGAACTTTGCGGTGGTCATTGCGGCCACCCAGATCATCCTGCCCCGGTTTGAAATTAACCAGGTTCTTGAATGTATAAACACTTACCGGCCCACCCTTTTCCCCGGCGTTCCCACCATGTACGTGGCCTTTAACAATCACCCCAGGATTAAAGATTATGACGTGCGCTCCATCAAGTACTGCATCAGCGGTTCGGCACCCCTGCCCGTGGAGGTGGCGGAAAAGTTTGAAGAACTGACCGGCGGCTACCTGGTGGAGGGCTACGGGCTTTCGGAGACCTCCCCGGTGACCCATTGCAACCCCCTGCGGGGAAAACGCAAGGTGGGCAGCATTGGCCTCCCCCTGCCCGATACCCTGTGCAAGATCGTGGATGTGGAAACGGGTGAGCGGGAATTGCCCCCCGGAGAAGCGGGTGAACTTTGCATTAAAGGTCCCCAGGTGATGAAGGGTTACTGGAATATGCCGGAGGAGACGGCCGGTACCCTGCGGGACGGCTGGGTTTATACCGGGGACATAGCCAGGATGGATGAGGAGGGTTATTTCTACATTGTGGACCGCAAGAAGGATATGATTGTGGCTGGTGGCTTCAATATCTACCCGCGCGAGGTCGAAGAAGTTTTATTTGAGCATCCCAAGGTTCAGGAAGCCGTGGTAGCCGGGATACCCGACCCCTACCGGGGGGAAACGGTGAAAGCTTTTGTGGTGTTAAAGCAGGGACAGACGGCAACGGAAGAAGAATTGATCCAGTACTGCCGCAGCAAACTGGCGGCCTACAAGGTGCCGCGGCAGGTGGAATTCAGGGACAGCCTGCCCAAAACCATTGTGGGTAAGGTGCTGCGCCGTTACCTGCGGGAGGAAGAACTGGCCCGGCAGAAGAAATAATGTTCATAAGTTTTGTGTGCTGCGGGAGGGATCGGCCGTCCCCTGTAGAAAGTATTTTAAAGTTGAGAATAATCTTTTGCATGGGAGATGGGGAGGATGGCCGAAGCCAGAAAGCAACAAAAAGAAGTGGTTATTACTTTAAACGGTGTGCAGCTTGTCATACCACCGGGAGCCAAAGTGAAAGAGGTGGCCGCGGCTGCCGGGGTCGAGATTCCCGCCCTGAAGGTGGATCCGGCAAAATGTAAGGGCTGCCAGATGTGCACCAAAGCCTGCGAAACGGGTGCCATTTCGGGCAACAAAAAGGAGCCCCATTCCATTGACCAGGCCCTGTGTATCCGTTGCGGTGAATGCCTGGCCCGGTGCAAGCTGGGAGCCATTGTTCCCGCCCAGGGGTAATATATGATATATTAAGACCAGGCCGTAAGAAGGCCTGGTTTTTAATGTCCTTTTAGAAGGTAGCAAGGGAGGGATAAAAGTTGAAAGAAAAACAAAGTTTAACTGTTGAGCCGCGGGTTCTGGAAGCCGTCAGGCAGGCTGCAGTTGACGGCCGGCTGACCTGTACTGAAGCCCGCAGGCTGGCCGGGGAGCTGAACGTGCCGGTAAGGGTCGTGGGCGCGGCCTGCGATGCCCTGGGAATCAAAATCAAAGCCTGTGAACTGGGTTGCTTTTAAGGGAAAAGAATTCGTTCCGGGCAGGTGTAAATATTCATTCTGCCTTCCCTGGCAAATCCCACAACGGTAACGCCGGTTTCCCGGGCCATTTCCAGGGCCAGGCCGGTAGGCGCCCCCCGGGCCACAATTACAGGGATGCCCATGCGGGCCACTTTGATCAGGATTTCCGAGGAAACGCGGCCGCTGAAGACCAGGAGTTTATCCTTTAAAGCCATTCCATCCAGGAAAGCGCGGCCGAAGATTTTATCCACGGCGTTGTGACGGCCGATGTCCTCGTAAAGCAGAAGGCGCTGGTTTGCGGAATAAAGGGCCGCGCTGTGGGTGCCGCCGGTGGTTTGAAACAGGGCGGCCATTTTTCCCAGCTCCCGGCTGAATTCGAGGATTGTACTGCCCCTGACGGCCAGGGACGAGGTTACCGGTGATATGCCCCGGGCATCGTTGACAAAATAAAAGGTGGAACGTCCCCGCCCGCAGCAGGTGGTAATGTAGCGCTTTAAAAATTGCCTGCGGGCGGGGACGGGCCGGGTAGTTTCCACCCAGATCAGGCCTTCTTCAGGGCGGATGAAAACTTCTTTCAAGTCCGCGCGCTCTTGAAGGATGCCTTCGGAGCACAGAAAGCCTACTGCCAGTTCTTCCAGGTGGCCGGGGGAACAGACCAGGGTAACCAGTTCTTCGTCGTTTAAAAAGATGGTGACCGGAACTTCCCGGGCCACTTCATCTTCAACGGTTGTCACACGGCCGCCGATGACTTTTTTAACGGTAACGGTAGTGGTTTCGGATATGGCCATTGGTTTAACCTCCTGCAGCTCATTACCACTATTTTATCTTTAACCGGTTTAATGCTTCAACTGAAAAAGACGTGATTATCTTGTTCTGACTATACTGGAGGTGAAGTCCATGTGGCGGGTTGGTATCCTAACAGCCAGCGATAAAGGTTCCCGGGGTGAAAGGGAGGATAGAAGTTCCGGGGTGATACGCGAGATGATAGCCGGTATCGGGGGGGAAGTGGTATCTTACTATATTGTGCCCGATGATCTGGATGTCCTGAAAGAAACGCTTATTAAAATGGTCGACCAGGAGAAGCTGGACCTCATCCTGACCACTGGCGGCACGGGCTTTGCCCCGCGGGACAACACCCCCGAGGCAACCCGGGCGGTTATTCAGCGGGAGGTGCCGGGTATTCCCGAGGTAATGCGGCTGGAAAGTCTCAAGAAAACACCCCGGGCCATGCTCAGCCGGGCTGCAGCGGGCATCAGGCACCAAACGCTCATCATCAACCTGCCGGGCAGCGCCCGGGCGGTGAGGGAATGCCTGGAAGTAATTCTGCCGGCACTTTCCCATGGTCTGGAAATACTTACCGGCAGGGGCGGTGAGTGCGGGGCGGATTAAGGGGTTGTCGCGGTAAAAACCTGCGGCCGGTACACAGCTTCCTTAAAAACGAGCTGGTATACTTAATTAATTTTGCATGTATAAACCATTTTTCTTATGGGGAAAATGTTTCTAGAAAGGTCAAGAAATGTTTGGACAGGAATTCGCGATAATAGCTTGTCGGAGGGAGAAAATGAGAGATAAAGTCGGATAATTTCCTTTAAAAGGTTTACAAGGGGGATTAGGTCCATGGAGAAAAGTTGCTTTTAATCATTCCCCCTTTATATTATAGTACTTGGGTATTAGCACTCAGTTTAAATGAGTGCTAACAATAAAGAAAACAAACTCTATTTAAGGAGGGGTTTTAGGTGAAAATCAGGCCATTGGGTGAACGGGTGGTTGTCAAGCCGCTGCCCAGCGAGGAAAAGACCAAGGGGGGCATTGTGCTGCCTGAAACCGCCAAGGAGAAGCCCCAGGAAGGGGAAGTAGTTGCGGTAGGTCCCGGTCGCCTGCTGGATAATGGCACCCGTGTACCTGTTGACCTCAAGGTGGGGGACAGGGTCCTGTTCTCCAAATATGCCGGTAATGAGGTCAAGATAGATGACGAAGAATACCTGATCATGCGGGAAGCTGACATCCTTGGGGTTATTGAAAAGTAGGTTTTTGCTGGTGGAAGGAGACGTAATTAAATATCTGATATCTGAGGAGGTCGAGGAAATTGGCTGGTAAAGAGATTATTTTCCGGGAAGATGCACGCCGTGCCCTGGAGAGGGGCGTTAATGCCCTGGCCGAAGCGGTACGGGTTACCCTGGGACCAAAAGGCCGTAACGTGGTGCTGGAGAAAAAGTTTGGTTCTCCCATGATTACCAATGACGGTGTGACCATCGCCCGGGAAATTGAATTAACCGATCCCTTTGAAAATATGGGTGCCCAGCTGGTTAAAGAAGTGGCCACCAAGACCAACGACGTGGCCGGCGATGGTACCACCACCGCTACCGTGCTGGCCCAGGCCATTGTCCGGGAAGGTTTGAAGAACGTGGCTGCCGGAGCCAACCCGATGATTATCAAGCGGGGCATTGAAAAAGCGGTGGAAAAAGCCGTGGAAGCCATCAAGGCTGCCGCTAAACCTGTGGAAAGCAAAGCAGCCATCGCTCAGGTAGCTTCTATATCGGCCAACGATCCGTCCATCGGCGAATTGATCTCTGAAGCCATGGAAAAGGTGGGCAAGGACGGAGTAATTACCGTCGAGGAATCCAAGGGTATCGGCACCACCCTGGAAGTGGTGGAAGGGATGAATTTCGACCGGGGTTACATATCCCCATACATGGTTACCGATACCGAGAAAATGGAAGCTATCCTCAACGATCCCTACATCCTCATTACTGACCGGAAGATCAGCGCCGTGGCTGATTTGCTGCCCATCCTGGAAAGGATCGTGCAGGCGGGCAAGCCGCTGCTGATCATCGCCGAGGATGTGGAAGGTGAGGCCCTGGCCACTCTGGTGCTGAACAAGCTGCGCGGTACCCTGTCCTGTGTGGCCGTCAAAGCTCCCGGTTTCGGTGACCGGCGCAAGGCCATGCTGGAGGATATCGCCATCCTCACCGGCGGTACCGTAATCAGTGAGGAGCTGGGCCTCAAGCTGGACAAGGCTACTATCGACATGCTGGGCCGGGCTTCCAAGGTCCGGGTGAAGAAGGAAGAAACCATTATTGTCGGCGGTGCCGGCTCCGAGGACAAGATCAAAGCCCGCATTGCCTCCATTAAGAAGCAAATTGAAGAAACAACCTCCGACTTTGACCGGGAGAAACTGCAGGAGCGTCTGGCCAAGCTGTCGGGCGGCGTAGCGGTCATCCAGGTTGGTGCGGCTACGGAAACTGAAATGAAAGAGAAGAAGCTGCGCATTGAGGACGCCCTGAACGCCACCCGGGCTGCCGTGGAAGAAGGTATTGTTTCCGGCGGTGGTGTGGCTTACGTGGCGGCTATTAAGGCTCTGGACAACATTGAAACCAGCAGCCTGGACGAGAAGACCGGGGTGGACATTGTGCGCCGGGCTCTGGAAGAACCGCTGCGGCAGATTGCCAACAATGCCGGTGCGGAAGGTTCCGTGGTGGTGGAGAAGGTCAAGGCCCTTCCCGATGGCATGGGCTTCAACGCTCTGACCGGCGAGTATGTGAACATGATCGAAGCCGGTATTGTGGACCCGGCCAAGGTAACCCGTTCCGCCCTGCAGAACGCTGCCTCCATTGCCGCCATGATCCTGACCACCGAAACCCTGGTGGCGGAGAAGCCGGAGAAAGAGAAAGACACCGGCATGGGCGGCGGAATGCCTCCCATGTAATTGCCGGGAAAATAAGCGGTCCTGCCTCGAAAGGCAGGGCCATTTCATTTTTCCAGCATCCTTCTGGACAGCATATGCCTGTTGTGTTATAATTTAGGCAATTGAATAATTGAACGGGTGCTCCCTTTTTCAAGGGATAGAGGGAAGTCAGTGCAAATCTGACGCGGTGCCGCCACTGTGAATGGGGAGCTGGCCACACAATGCCACTGGTCGGGCACCTGCATTGGCCGGTGTCCGGTTGGGAAGGCGTGGTTAAAGCGATGATCCATGAGCCAGGAAACCTGCCCGTTCTATTTCACCGTTTGTACCTACGGTCCATGGGGAGGTGAAAGAGTTAAAGACGGCGTCTTCACCCCTGCACCCGGACTAGCAGGGGTTATTAATTTTCCTATAGATTTTCCATTTATATACCGGGAATAGGTGCTTTATCCCGAGGGATAAAGCTTAAAGGTTCCAGTCCACTGCCCGGAGAGCTCTTCCAACTGGGTGACTTGGAGGGGCCATGATCCGTGGGCAGCCAGGGGCATGCCTATTCCACTCCTCGTTATCCTGAACCGGGGGAGCGGTGCAGCATGTCCTTTTTGTGTTTGTAACCCCCGGAAGTGATCCGGGGGTTTTCATGTACCGGTTGGACGCCTGTTAAACGGTTACCTTGCTACGGGAGGGATGCTGATGAAAAGGCGGACATGTACCCTTATATTTGCCCTTCTCCTGCTCCTCTGCTTTCCCCAGCAAAATGCCTGGGCTATGCACATAATGGAAGGATTTCTTCCTTTAAAATGGAGCCTGTTCTGGTATGCCCTGACCCTGCCCTTCTTCATTGCCGGCCTGCTGTCCATCCAGAAGGCCGTAAAAGTCGATCCGGGGGTAAAAATGCTCCTGGGGCTGGCCGGTGCCTTTGCTTTTGTGCTTTCGGCGTTGAAACTCCCTTCCGTTACCGGCAGCTGTTCTCACCCCACCGGAGTGGGTCTGGGAGCCATACTTTTTGGCCCTTGGGTAATGTGTGTTCTCGGCTTCATTGTGCTGCTCTTTCAGGCGGTCCTGCTGGCCCATGGGGGCCTGACCACGCTGGGAGCCAACACCTTTTCCATGGCGGTGGTCGGCCCGCTGGCAGCCTATGCCATATACCGGTTGGGGGAGAGGCTGTCTTTACCCCGCTGGCTGTCGGTGTTTCTGGCCGCCTTTTTGGGCGATCTCCTGACCTATGTTACCACCTCCGTACAGCTGGCCCTGGCTTTTCCCGCCCCTGACGGGGGAGTAATGGCAGCCATGGTCAAGTTTATGGGCATCTTTGCCATAACCCAGGTGCCGCTGGCTGTCAGCGAAGGGATCCTGACCATTATTGTTTTTAACTTTCTGCTGGCCCATAACCGCCAGGAACTGGAACAGTTGCGAGTTTTATCCCGGGGGGTGTGAAGATGAAGGCCGGTTTAAAGAACCTGCTGCTAATTCTGGTTGTTCTGGCTCTGGCTGTTTTCCCTCTCCTGGTAAATAAAAATGCTGAATTTGGAGGGGCCGATGAGCAGGCCGAAGAGGTGATTGGAGAACTGCAGCCGGATTACCAGCCCTGGTTCAAATCCGTATGGGAGCCGCCCAGCGGGGAAATTGAAAGTCTGCTTTTTGCCCTGCAGGCAGCGCTGGGTGCCGGATTTATCGGCTATTTCATCGGATTCTACCGGGGCCGCAGGGAACAGGGTACCGGGCAGGAAAGCCGGCGGGGAACGATAAAAGAGAGGGATGCCGTTGTTCAGGATTGACCAGTATGCTTATACCAGCAGACTGCGCCACGTGCACCCCGGTGAAAAATTTGCCTTTGCCATTCTGACCATGTTTATCTGCCTGGCTGCATCAACCGTCCTGGTACCGCTGCTGGTTACCTGCCTGGCGGCGGCAGCAGTAATCATGGTTGCCCGCGTACCGGCTCGCTTTTACTTCCGGCTGCTGTTCCTTCCCCTGGGTTTCCTGGTGGCCGGCCTGCTGGCCGTTACCCTGACCATCTCCCGGGGGGCCAATCCCGCTGTTTACGGACTTGTTATCGGAGGTGTTACCCTGGGAGTGACCGGGCCCGCATTAAATCAAGCAGCCCTGATTTTTACCAAGTCCCTGGGGGCGGTATCCTGCCTGTACTTTTTATCCCTGACTACCCCCATGGTGGAGATTATCTCCATCCTGCACCGGCTGAGGGTACCCGCCCTGCTGGTGGAGATGATGGGCCTGATCTACCGTTTTATCTTCGTAATCATGGAAACGGCCGGGATGATGTATGTTTCCCAGGGTTCCCGCTGCGGTTATGCCGGCATCAGGACTTCTTTCCGGTCAATGGCCCAGCTGGTAGCCAACCTTTTTGCCCGGTCATACCACCGTTCCCGGGCCCTTTATACCGCCCTGCTGGCCAGGGGCTATACAGGGGAGATAAGGATGTGGGAGGAACCCCGCCCGGTTTCTGCAAAGCACCTGGTCCTGATTGCCCTGGTGGATCTAACCCTGCTGGTTCTGGTCCTGGTGACCTGGAGGTGGCCTGTTTGAAGGAAAATATACTGGAAGCCCGGGATGTTCATTTTACCTATTCCGATGGAACGACCGCCCTGCGGGGAGCTACAATGGCCATTGAAAGAGGAAAAAAAATAGCTGTGCTGGGCTCCAACGGGGCCGGTAAAACTACTATTTTCTTGCATTTCAATGGTATACTGCGTCCCGGGAGGGGGCAGGTGCTGTTCAACGGACGGCCGGTGCGCTATGACCATCGCTCATTGATGGAGCTGCGCAGGAACGTGGGGATCGTTTTTCAGGACCCCGATATGCAGCTTTTTTCGGCCAGTGTGGTCCAGGAGATTGCTTTTGGCCCGCTGAACCTGGGTTTGTCCCGGGAGGAAGTGTTACGCCGGGTGGAAGCGGCTATGGAGGCCACGGAGATTACCGGCCTGAAGGATAAGCCCACCCACCTGCTGAGTTACGGCCAGAAGAAACGGGTTTGTCTTGCCGGCGTCCTGGCCATGGAACCGCAGGTGTTGATCTGTGATGAACCCACGGCCGGCCTGGACCCGCTGCATGCCGGCCAGGTAATGGAACTTTTCGACCGGATCAACCGGCAGGGTGCTACAGTGGTCCTGGCCACCCATGATGTGGACCTGGCCTACTCATGGGCTGACTATGTCTATGTGATGAGCTGCGGTACCGTTGTGGGAGAAGGGCTGCCCGGTGAAGTTTTTGGCAACGAACAGCTTTTGCGGCAGAGTGATCTGTCCCGTCCCTGGCTGGTGGAGGTTTTTGAACAGCTGAGCCGCAAGGGATGGCTGCCCGAAGGTTTACCCCTTCCCCGGACCAAAGAGCAGCTTTTTAATTACCTCCAGGAGGTAAAGGGAAATAAAGTTCCGGGAAAACCGGCTGCGGTGTATCTTTTTCCCCGGGGGTAATTTTTTTTAGTAATTTTTCAAAAGGGAGGGGAAAATAAAGGGGGGAGGGTGAAAAATGACTGTAGATGACAAGCGTAAAATAGCCGTGGTGGGGGTAGGTGCTGTTGGCTCCGCCACCGCTTACGCGGTGATGATCAGCGGCCTGGTCAGCGAGCTGGTGCTGGTGGATATCAACCGGGAGCGGGCTGAAGGGGAGGCCATGGATCTGGCCCACGGCGCTTCGTTTATCAAGCCCATCCGCATTTACGCCGGCGAGTATAAGGACTGCCGTGATGCCGATATCGTTATCTTTTGCGCCGGGGCCAACCAGAAACCAGGCGAGACACGGCTGGATCTGGTGCAGCGGAATTTTGCTGTCCTCAAAGATGTCCTTGAAAACCTCATGCCGTTGAAGGATGACGGCATCCTGCTGATGGTTAGCAACCCGGTGGATATCCTTACCTACGCGGCACTGCGCCTGACCCGCCTGCCTCCGGCGCAGGTCATCGGTTCCGGTACAGTTCTGGACAGCTCCCGGTTCCGCTATCTGCTCAGCCAGTACTGCCAGGTGGAGCCCAGGAATATTCACGCCTATGTGGTGGGCGAGCACGGTGATACGGAGGTGCCCCTCTGGAGCCTGGCCAATATTGCCGGTATGCCGGTGCAGGAGTTCTGCTGCTGGCGCGGTGTTCCCTGCCTGGATCCGGAGGAAATCAGCCGCCGGGTGCGAGAAGCGGCTTACGAGGTCATCGCACGCAAGGGGGCCACTTATTATGCCATTGGCCTGGCAGTAAAGCGGATCTGCGAGAGCATCTTGCGGGACGAAAACTCCATCCTCACGGTATCGGGCCTGGTGGACGGCGAATACGGGATCTCCGGTGTTTGTCTCAGCCTTCCTTCCATTGTCAACCGGACCGGCCGGGCCCGGGTGCTGGCCGTGCCCCTGGCTGCCCGGGAGGAGGAAGCCCTGCACCACTCTGCCCGGACCCTGCAATCAATTATTGCGCAGCTGGATTTGCCCTGAAGCTCCCCGCGGGGTTCGCAGGAGCCGGGTCAGCCGCGTTAATAATAAAGGTGCCTGTGCAGAATTTACTATTGCTTTTTTTTGAGGTTTTGGTATAATATCATGTGCAGTTAATTATATGCGCCTGTAGCTCAGAGGATAGAGCGCCGGCCTCCGGAGCCGGGTCTTGCGCAGGTTCGATTCCTGCCAGGCGCACCAGGATTAAACCCGCCAGCCCGGTTAAGTATATGGGTGGGCGGGTTTTTTATTTCAGGAAACGGGAAGGGGTGCACCCGCTTTATCCTTTTTGCCGCCGCCGGAGTGCCCGGTCCGGCCTGTTCCGGCTTGCATGGTACCCGGATGGAATGCTAAAATCAACAGGATTGCTGCAACCGGGAGGTGCAGCCAGGAGTAATCTTACCGTAAGGAGTGTTTGCAGTGACCAAGCTGTGGGGAGGACGCTTTCAAAAGGATACGGACCACCTGGTGGACGACTTTCACTCTTCCATTTCCTTTGACCAGCGGTTGTACCGCTATGACATACTGGGCAGCATGGCCCACGCCCGCATGCTGGCCCGGCAGGGGATTATTGCTCCGGAAGAAGCGGAGGCTATTATCAGGGGGCTGGAAGAAATCCTGGCTGATATTGAAGGAGGCCGCGTGCAATTTTCGGTGGCCGCCGAGGACATTCACATGAATATAGAGCAGCTGCTTACCCGGCGCATTGGCCCGGTGGGTAAAAAACTCCACACCGCCCGCAGCCGCAATGACCAGGTAGCTCTGGACGTACGCATGTACCTCAGGGACGAGATTGAGACCATAATTGATCTGCTAAGACAGCTCGTGGAAACCCTGCTGGATCTGGCCGAAAAACACCTGGAAACGGTAATGCCCGGCTACACTCACCTGCAGCGGGCCCAGCCCATTACCCTGGCCCATCATTTAATGGCGTATGTACAGATGTTCGAGCGGGACATGGGCAGGCTGCGTGACTGCCGGCGGCGTACGGACGTCCTGCCCCTGGGTGCGGGAGCCCTGGCCGGGACCACTTTCCCCATAGACCCGTCCCGCGTGGCCGCGGAACTGGGTTTTGCCGCCGTGGCTGAAAACAGCCTGGACGCCGTCAGCGACCGGGATTTTGTGGTGGAGTTTGCCGCCGCCGCGGCCCTGATTATGGTCCATCTGAGCCGCTTTTGTGAGGAAATTGTCCTCTGGTCTTCGGCGGAGTTTGCCTTTGTGGAGCTGGATGATGCTTACAGCACCGGCAGCAGCATGATGCCCCAGAAAAAGAACCCCGATGTGGCCGAACTGATCCGGGGCAAATCGGGTCGGGTTTTTGGCGACTTGATGGGCCTTTTGACCATGCTCAAGGGGTTGCCCCTGGCCTACAACAAGGACATGCAGGAAGATAAGGAAGCCCTTTTTGATGTGGTGGACACGGTCAAAAAGTGCTTGCGGGTGTTCACGCCCATGGTGGCCAGCTTGAAGGTGCGCCCGGAAAATATGGCCCGGGCGGCGCGGGGAGGCTTCACCAACGCCACCGACCTGGCGGATTACCTGGTGAAAAAGGGCGTACCCTTCCGGGAAGCCCATGAACAGGTGGGCAGGCTGGTTTATTACTGCCTGTCCAAAGGCAAGTCCCTGGAAGAACTATCCCTGGAGGAATTCAAGCAGTTCGCTCCCGTTGTCGAAGGAGACGTTTACCGGGCTATTGACATCGGGCAGTGCGTGGCCGCCCGGCGGGTGCTGGGAGGGCCGGCGCCGGAGTCGGTTCGGCAGGCCATCTCCCGGGCCAGGGAAAGGCTGGGCCGCTGATGGCCCGCCTGTATTTCAGTAACGGGGACGGCCACCGGCCCGGATAATATTATGGACCCGTTTAAATAACGCCCGGTAATAAATTAAACAGTTCTCCAAGGTCCCGCACTACACACAAGTGCGGGACTTTAGCTTTTATCAGCGCGGCTTCCTGTTGATCTCCCGTCAGGAGAACGGCCAGGGAGGCTTCCTGGAACATGTCGATGTCGCCGGGGCTATCACCCACGGCGGCTACATTTGCCTGCTGCAGACCATAATTTTCCAGTAGCTGGCGCAGGTGGTCCCGTTTGAGCTTGCCCGGCTCATCGGCTGACACTCTTACAATGGGCTCGCCCGTTAGAACACCATCCCTGGCGGCCAGCCCGTTGGCGGCATAATAATCAAATCCCAGTTCTTCAGCCAGGCGTGCGGCCAGCAGGTCAAGCCCCGAGGAAATGAGGGCCACTTTCACCTGTTGCTTCTTTAAAGCTTTAATGATCTCCCGGGCCAGCGGGCGCAGGGGAATTTCTGCAATCACCCTTTCCAGGCGCTCCCGGGGGATGCCCCGCCACAGGGCGGCATCCCGCCGGCAGAACTCCGCATAATTAATTTTTCCCGCCCAGAATTCCGCCTGGTAAAGGATGGCCCGATCGTCCCAGAGGCCCAGGCGCCGGTGTACATATTCCCAGGAACTGCGCACAGTTGTCAGGGTTCCATCCATGTCAAAGGCAACAAGTTTGACTGGGGGCAACTCAAAACCACCTACCCGGTATATTTCAAACCAGCAGGTATATGATACTACATTATCCTGCCCGGGACCAGCCGGAAACTGCCCGGCGAAATTTCGCGGGAAATATGATATAATGACAGATATAACAAAAAACTAAAGAATTAATTAAGAAAAACCGCTTGACACCTCAATCCGCAAACTGTATACTGGAATACAAGTTTACAGGTAATGACTATGAAGGGGAGCAAGTAACCTGTCTTGCGGGCTGCAGAGAGCCGGGGTAGCTGCGAACCGGTGCCGGAGCAGGCGAAAGGATCGCCCCGGAGTCGCCAGCTGAAAGGCGTGCTGACGCCGATTAAGCCGGGCCGGGTTGGTCACCCGTTACCAAAGCCGTGTCCTGGTGGGACACATAAGAGGTCTTTGCCGTGAGGCAAGGGCAAGCAGGGTGGTACCGCGCGAGGATTTCCTCTCGTCCCTGGCAGTTTTCTTTGGGCTGCAAGGGAAGGGAGGTTTTAATTTTTCTACCCCATAATAACAAAAATATAGTGGTTAAACGGAGGGAAGTGTACCTAGGGTTCCGCCCCGCCTGCGGGCGGGGGACTGGTCCGAGCGGTACAGGCTGCCGCGGGCTGGCGGCAGTTACACCGTGGGTATAAAAGACCCGAGCGGAGAGGTTCCACTCTATGGAATTTTCGTTCGGGGTCTTCTTTTTTACTGGTATGTACGGGGGCCGGGCTGGTTTCCTCCAGTGTATTTTACCCTCCCCGTTCGGGAGATGGCTGTTAAAAATGGACGGAAAAATGAAATTACCAGTATAAAAGGGGTGTTGCTTAAATGGGGCTGATTATTTATCTTAACGGTGAGTTTGTGCCCGAGGAGCAGGCGGTGGTTTCTGTTTTTGACCACGGTCTCCTGTATGGAGACGGCGTTTTTGAAGGTATCAGGGCCTATTACAACCGGGTTTTCAAGCTGAGGGAGCATATAGTGCGCCTTTACGAATCGGCACGTAGCATAGGCCTTGAGATTCCCATGACCATGGCGGAAATGGAAGAAGTGGTGCTGGAAACCTGCCGCCGCAACGGGTTACGGGATGCCTACATCCGCCTGGTGGTTACCCGGGGTCCGGGAGACCTGGGGCTGGATCCCCGCAAGTGTTCCCGGCCGACCATTTTCTGTATTGCCGCGTCCATCCAGCTTTACCCGGAAGAGCTCTATGAAAAGGGGCTGGAGCTGGTTACCGTGGCCACGCGCCGGAATCTGCCCGAGGCCTGCAACCCGCGGGTCAAATCTTTAAACTACCTGAACAACATTTATGCCAAAATGGAAGCCAACCTGGTGGGGGCGCCCGAAGCCGTTATGCTCAACCAGGAGGGTTATGTAGCCGAGGCCACCGGGGACAACATATTCATCGTTAAAAACGGCGTACTCATTACCCCGCCACCCCATGTGGGTATTCTGGAGGGAATTACCCGCAACACGGTGATGGAAATTGCCCGGCAGAAGGGCATTCAGGTGGAGGAAAAGCTGTTTACCAGGCATGATATATATACCGCCGACGAGTGTTTCCTCACCGGTACGGCGGCGGAGGTCATCCCGGCGGTTAAGCTGGACGGGCGGGTAATTGGCGATGGCCGCCCCGGGGAAATAACCCGGGAGCTGATCCGCGCTTATCGGGAGCTGACCAAAGTTGACGGGCCGGTGATTTTCCGGGAAGACGGGAGCGGTATGAGCTGCGCCTGCTGAGTTCCGGCAGGAATGAACTTCTTATAAATTTAAGCAAGGAGGACCTGACCGTGCGCAGTGATGCTATAAAGAAAGGTCTGGAAAAGGCCCCGCACCGTTCCCTTTTAAAGGCCCTGGGCCTGGTGGATCAGGAACTGGAACGGCCCATGATCGGGGTGGTGAATTCCTTTAATGAGATTGTGCCGGGGCACATTCATCTCAATGAGATCACCGCCGCGGTCAAGGCCGGTGTGCGCATGGCCGGAGGTACGCCGGTGGAATTTCCCTGCATTGCGGTCTGTGACGGTATTGCCATGAACCACAGCGGCATGAAGTATTCCCTGGCCAGCCGCGAATTAATAGCCGATTCCATAGAGGTCATGGTTCAGGCCCACCAGTTTGACGGTCTGGTGCTGGTCACGGCCTGCGATAAAGTTGTGCCGGGTATGCTCATGGCTGCTGCCCGCCTGGACATTCCGGCCATTGTGATCAGCGGGGGACCCATGCTGGCCGGCCGCTACCAGGGGCGGGATTTATCCCTGAGCAACATGTTCGAGGCCGTGGGGGCCGTGCGGGCGGGACGGATTACGGAAGAGGAGCTGGCCGCACTGGAAGAAGCTGCCTGCCCGGGTTGCGGTTCCTGTGCCGGTATGTTCACCGCCAACTCCATGAATTGCCTTACCGAGGCCATCGGTATGGCCCTGCCCGGCAACGGCACCATTCCCGCCGTTTCGGCAGCCCGCCGGAGGCTGGCCAAGCTAACGGGTATGCGCATTGTGGAACTGGTGAAGGAAGATATGCGCCCCTCGGCCATTCTCACACCAAAGGCCTTTGAAAACGCCCTGGCGGTGGATATGGCCCTGGGCTGCTCCACCAACACGGTGCTGCACCTGCCGGCCATTGCCCGGGAAACCGGGGTGGAAATAGACCTGGAGAAAATTAATGAGATCAGTGCCCGCACGCCCAATTTATGCAAGCTCAGCCCCATGGGACCATATTTCATCCAGGATCTCCATGAGGCCGGAGGTATCCCGGCGGTAATGGCCCAGCTGGCCAGAAAGGACCTGCTCCACCTGGATCTGCCGACGGTTTCCGGCCAGACCGTGGGCGAGCTAATCCGGGACCGGCGGGTGACCAGGGCGGAGGTAATCCGGGACGTGGAAGATCCTTATAGCCCCACCGGTGGGATAGCCATCCTGCGGGGTAACCTGGCTCCCGGCGGGGCGGTGGTCAAGAAGGCCGGGGTGGCCCCGGAAATGATGGTCCACCGCGGGCCGGCCCGGGTATTTGATTCCGAGGAGGAAGCCGTGGAGGCCATCCTGGGCGGCAAAATAAACAAGGGAGATGTCATTGTCATCCGTTATGAAGGTCCCCGGGGAGGCCCGGGTATGCGGGAAATGCTCACCCCCACGGCGGCGGTGGCCGGGATGGGGCTGGATAAGGATGTGGCCCTGTTGACCGATGGACGTTTTTCCGGTGCCACCAGGGGTGCTTCCATTGGCCATATTTCGCCTGAAGCGGCGGAAGGCGGCCCCCTGGCCGTGGTCAGGGATGGAGATATGATCCGGATTGATATACCCAATTATCGCCTGGACGTGGATCTGAGCCCTGAAGAAATAAAAGACCGGCTGGCCCGGTGGACTCCCCCTGCCCCCCGGGCGACCAGGGGTTACCTGGCCCGCTATGCCCGGCAGGTGAGTTCGGCCAGCAGGGGAGCAGTTTTTGAATAGGTGGAGGTGAGGGGCATGAAAAAATCCGGGGCACAAATTCTGGTGGACTGTTTGCGGGAACAGGGCGTTGATACCATCTTCGGTTATCCCGGGGGTGCGGTGCTGCCCATTTACGACGCCCTTTACGATGCGGATATACGGCATATTTTGACCAGGCACGAGCAGGGTGCCGCCCATGCTGCGGACGGCTATGCCCGGGCTTCGGGCCGGCCGGGGGTGTGCCTGGCCACCTCCGGCCCCGGGGCCACCAACCTGGTTACAGGCATTGCCAATGCCTACATGGATTCCGTGCCCCTGGTAGCCTTTACCGGGCAGGTGGTTACCTCCCAGCTGGGTAAGGATTCCTTCCAGGAAGCAGATATAACGGGCATCACCCTGCCCATTACCAAGCACAATTACCTGGTGAAAGATGTGCGTGACCTGGCCCGGGTTATCCGGGAAGCCTTTCATATTGCCACCACCGGCCGGCCCGGACCGGTACTGGTTGATATACCTAAAGATGTCTCCAGTGCTGTAATTGAGTACGAGGATCCCGGCCCGGTAAACCTGCCCGGCTACCGTCCCGTACTGGAACCATCCGCGGAGCAGCTCAACCGGGCAGCCGAGGCCATAGCCCGGGCCGAGCGGCCGGTTATTTACGCCGGGGGCGGTGTGGTTTACTCCGGTGCCCACCGGGAATTACGCCGTTTTGCCGAGCTGATCCTGGCCCCGGTGGCCACCACCCTGATGGGGCTGGGCGGTTTCCCCGGGGATCATCCCCTGGCCCTGGGGATGCTGGGTATGCACGGCAGCAAGTACGCCAACTATGCCGTCTGTGAATGCGACCTTCTGATTGCTGTAGGCGTGCGCTTTGACGACCGGGTTACCGGCAAGCTGGAGAGTTTTGCTTCCCAGGCCAGGATCATGCATATTGACATTGATCCGGCGGAAATAGGGAAGAATGTAAGGGTAGACATTCCCCTGGTGGGTGATGTCAAGCGGGTCCTTTCCGCCCTTATCGAGCGCCTAAAAGCCAAGCTGCCGGGGGCGTGGCAGGAAAAGATCCAGACCTGGAAAAAGGAATACCCCATTACCTATGAGGAAAACGGCCGCCTCAAACCCCAGCAGGTTATCCGGGAGATTTACCGGGTGACCAAAGGCCAGGCCAGAATTACTACCGAGGTGGGCCAGCACCAGATGTGGGCGGCCCATTATTACACTTATACCCGTCCCCGGACCTTTATTTCTTCCGGCGGGCTGGGTACCATGGGCTTCGGGTTGCCTGCGGCCATCGGCGTGCAGGTGGCCTGCCCCGGCGAGACCGTTTTTGATATTGCCGGCGACGGCAGCATCCAGATGAACATTCAGGAGCTGGCCACGGCGGTGAACTACGACCTGCCGGTAAAAGTGGCCATCCTGGACAACGGTTACCTGGGTATGGTCCGCCAGTGGCAGGAGCTCTTTTACAACCGGCGTTATTCCTACAGCGAGCTGGTCAACCCGGATTTCGTCAAGCTGGCCGAGGCCTACGGCGCGGAGGGTATCCGGGTGGAGAAACCCGCCGACGTAAGGCCGGCCCTGGAGCAGGCCCTGGCCACATCCAAGCCCGTGCTCATCGACTTCATCATCGAGAGGGAAGAAAATGTCCTGCCCTTCGTTCCTCCGGGTGAATCCCTGGACCGCATGTTAGGTTAGACCGGGGAGGTGGTATGATGCGACACACCCTGGCGGTGCTGGTAGAAAATAATCCCGGGGTCCTGGCCCGGGTGGCCGGCCTGTTCAGCCGGCGGGGATACAATATCGACAGCCTGGCGGTGGGCCGTACCGATAACCCGGCCATCTCCCGCATGACCATAGTGGTGGAGGGGGACGACCGGGTGCTGGAGCAGGTAACCAAGCAACTGCACAAGCTAATCGATGTTATCAAGATCAGCGACATAACCGCCGACGAATACGTGGACCGGGAACTGGTGCTCATCAAGGTAAATGCCGAGCCGGAAAAGAGAGGAGAAATAATGCAAATTGCTGATATTTTCCGGGCCCGGATTGTGGATCTGGGGCGGCGCACCATGATCCTGGAGTGCACCGGCAATGAGGGCAAGATCAAGGCCTTTGAAGAATCCCTCAAGCCCTACGGGATTAAAGAACTGGTGCGTACCGGCAAAATTGCCATGCTGCGGGGTTCCCGCTATACCAATATCAATTCCAACGGTTCAAAGGAGGATGACTGAACGATGGTCAAGGTTTATTACGATAACGATGCCGATCTCAGCGTGCTGCAGGGGAAAACCATTGCCGTTCTCGGTTACGGGAGCCAGGGACACGCCCAGGCACAGAACCTGCGGGACAGCGGGTTGAACGTAATTATCGGTCTGCCCGAAACCAGCCGGAGCAGGGAGAAGGCCAGGGCCGATGGTTTTGAGGTTTATACCCCCGGTGAAGCAGCTGCCCGGGCGGATATTATCCAGGTGCTGGTACCCGATGAGGTACAGCCCCGCCTGTACCGGGAAGACATCGCCCCCCACATGACCGCGGGCAAAACCCTCATGTTCTCCCACGGCTTTAACATTCATTACGGGCAGATTGTGCCACCGGAGGAAGTAGACGTCATTATGGTGGCTCCCAAGGGGCCGGGACACATCGTACGCCGCATGTATACGGAAGGCAAGGGTGTACCCTGCCTGGTGGCGGTACACCAGAACGCCAGCGGCCGCGCCCGGGAAATGGCCCTGGCCTATGCCAAGGGGATCGGCGGGACCAGGGCCGGCGTTTTTGAGACCACGTTCCGGGAAGAGACGGAAACTGACCTCTTCGGGGAGCAGGCGGTGCTGTGCGGTGGAGTCAGCGAGCTGATCAAGGCCGGCTTCGATACCCTGGTGGAGGCCGGGTACGCTCCGGAAATGGCCTATTTTGAATGCCTGCACGAGCTGAAGCTGATTGTGGACCTGATTTACGAGGGCGGCCTGAGCTGGATGCGCTATTCCGTCAGCAATACCGCCGAGTACGGTGATTATATGGTGGGCAAGCGCATAATTAATGAAGAAACCCGCCGGGAAATGAAACGGGTGCTGCAGGAAATCCAGAGCGGCCAGTTTGCCAAGCAGTGGATTCTGGAAAACCAGGCCAACCGGCCCATGTTCAGCGCCATGCGCCGCCGGGAAGCCGAGCACCCCATTGAAAAGGTGGGAGCTGAGCTGCGCAAGATGATACCGTGGCTGCAGAAACGCTGATAGCCGGGTAGAGGGGTGGGGCCCGCCGGTGGGCCTCACCCGGTAACTCCCGGACAACGGCTGAAAAAGGGGGGAGTTGCCTTGAAGATTACCGCTGCCCAGGCCCTCGTCCGCTGCCTGGAGCTGGAAAAGGTGGATATAGTGTTCGGCTACCCCGGAGGGGCCATGCTTCCCGTGTATGACGCCCTCTATCATTCCTCCATCAAGCACGTGCTGGTTCGCCACGAGCAGGGCGCCGTGCACGCTGCAGACGGTTACGCGCGGGCTACGGGGAAGGTGGGGGTGTGCATGGCCACCTCCGGGCCGGGAGCCACCAACCTGGTGACCGGGATAGCCAATGCTTACATGGATTCGGTTCCCCTGGTGGTCTTTACCGGCCAGGTACCCACCAGCCAGGTGGGCACCGATGCCTTTCAGGAAGTGGATATAACAGGTATCACCATTCCCATAACCAAGCATAATTATCTGGTTAAAGATCCGGCCGCCCTGCCCCAGATAATCAAGAACGCCTTTCATATTGCTTCCACCGGCCGGCCGGGGCCGGTACTCATTGACCTCCCCAAAGACGTGGCCGGGGAAATGATCGATTTTTATTATCCTGAAACGGTGAGGCTCCGGGGGTATAAACCCACCTACCGGGGGCATCACAACAAGATTATCGAAGCAGCGGAATTAATCAACAGGTCGCAGCGCCCGGTGATATATGCCGGTGGCGGTATTATTAATTCGGGGGCCAGCGAGGAGCTTCTGGAGCTGGCGGAATTAATTTCTGCCCCGGTTACCAACACCTTTATGGGGCTGTCCAGCTTCCCCGGAGATCATCCCCTGTTTTTGGGTATGCTCGGCCTCCACGGGACCCGCTACGCCAACCTGGCTGTAACGGAGTGCGATTTGCTCATTGCCCTGGGAGCCAGGTTTGACGACCGGGTGACGGGCAAGCTGGCCAAATTCGCCCCCCATGCGGCGGTAATCCATGTGGACATCGACCCGGCCGAAATCGGGAAGAACGTTCCGGTGCATGTACCCATTGTGGGGGACGTGAAGCTGGTGCTGCGCGCCCTTCTGCCCCTGCTCAAGAAAACCGACCGTTCTCCCTGGCTGGATCGCATCCGGGAACTGCGGGAACTTTTCCCCTTGCGCTACAACCGTGAGGATGGCTTGAAGCCCCAGTACATCATTGAAGAACTGTACCGTCATACCGGGGGTCTGGCTACCATTGCCACCGATGTGGGCCAGCACCAGATGTGGGTGGCCCAGTATTACCGCTTTAAACGGCCGCGCGGTCTGATATCATCGGGGGGGCTGGGTACCATGGGCTTCGGCCTGCCCGCGGCAGTTGGCGCCCAGCTGGGGCTTCCCGGCCAGCAGGTCATTCTGGTTACCGGGGACGGCAGTTTCCAGATGACCATGCAGGAACTGGCTACGGTAAGGGAACAGGACCTGCCCATAAAAATATTTATGCTCAACAACCAGTCTCTGGGCATGGTGCGCCAGCTGCAGGAATATTACTGTGAAGGGCGTTACATGGCCGTGGATTTCAAATTCCACCCCGATTTCATCACCCTGGCCAGGGCTTATGATATTAAAGGCTACACCATACAGACGGAAGAAGAAGCGCGGCAGGTCATCCCCGAGGTTCTGACGGAGCCCGGCCCGGTGCTGGTCAACTGTCTGGTGAGTCCACAGGAAAAAGTTCTACCCATGGTTCCCAGCGGGTGTGGAATTGACGAAACCTTTGAAAGTTGATTCCACTTTGTTTAAGGAGGTCTTTTATGGCCCGGCGAGTGTATATTTTCGACACAACTTTAAGGGATGGAGAGCAATCTCCCGGGGTTAGCCTCAACGTGATGGAGAAACTGCAGATAGCCAGGCAGCTGGCCCGGCTGGGCGTGGACGTGATTGAAGCCGGCTTTCCCATCACTTCCCCCGGGGATTACGAGGCGGTGAAAACCATAGCCCGGGAAGTACGGGGCGTGACCGTGGCGGCCCTGGCCCGGGCCAGTTTCCAGGATATCGACCAGGCCTGGGAGGCCGTCAAGGAGGCGGAGCAGCCCCGGATCCACACCTTTATTGCCACCTCGCCCATTCACATGCGCCACAAGCTGCGCATGACGGAGGAGCAGGTGCTCGAAGCCGCTGTGGCAGCGGTGAAGCGGGCCAGGAGTTATGTTTCCGACGTGGAGTTTTCTGCCGAGGACGCCTCCCGGTCGGAGCTGGACTTCCTGTGCCGGGTGCTGGAGGCAGCCATTGCCGCCGGGGCTACGGTGGTGAATATCCCGGATACGGTGGGTTATGCCACACCCGAAGAATTCGCCCGCTTCATAAGCGAAATCCGCCAGCGGGTGCGGGGCATAGAAAAAGTGGTGCTGAGCGTGCACTGCCATGACGACCTGGGGCTGGCGGTGGCCAATTCCCTGGCGGCGGTAATGGCGGGGGCCAGCCAGGTGGAGGGAGCCATCAACGGCATTGGCGAGCGGGCGGGGAACGCCGCCCTGGAAGAGGTGGTGATGGCCCTTTACACCCGGCGGGACCAGTTCGGCTGCGAGACCGGCATCCGTACGGAAGAAATTTACCGCACCAGCCGCCTGGTTTCCACCCTCACCGGCATGCCCGTGCAGCCCAACAAGGCGGTGGTGGGGAAGAACGCCTTTGCCCACGAGTCGGGCATTCACCAGGACGGGGTGCTGAAAGAGCGTACCACTTACGAGATTATGAACCCGCAGATGGTGGGCATCAGCCAGAGCAACCTGGTTCTGGGCAAGCACTCGGGGCGGCATGCCTTCCGCCAGAGGCTCCAGGAGCTGGGCTACGAGCTGGGAGAGGAAGAGCTCAACAAGGCCTTCCAGCAGTTTAAGATCCTGGCCGATAAAAAGAAGGAAATTACCGATGCTGACCTGGAGGCCATTGTGGAGGAGGAACTGCGCCCGGTACCGGTTACCTACACCCTGGAATACCTGCACATTTCCACGGGCACGACCATAGTACCCACGGCCACCGTCGGGTTGAAAAAGGGCGACGAGCTTTTTGAGGAAGCGGCCTGCGGTAACGGGCCCGTGGACGCCATCTGCCGGGCGGTCGACAAGGTTACCGGTATACCCTGCGTGCTCAAGAGCTGGGGGATTAATGCCGTCACCTCCGGTAAGGATGCCATTGGCGAGGTTACCCTGAAAATAACCGAAAACGGTGGCAAAACTTACCTGGGCCGGGGGATCAGCACGGACATCCTGGAAGCCAGCGCCAAAGCCTACGTGAACGCAGTCAACAGGCTTCTCTGGGAGACGGGGAGGTTAAAAGAATAAAACTTTAACGAGGTGAACCTGGCATATGCCCATGACCATCACGGAAAAAATCCTGGCCGCCCACGCCGGCCTTGACCGGGTGGAGCCCGGGCAGCTGATCAACGTCCGGGTGGACCTGGCCCTGGGTAACGATATAACCGCTCCGGTGGCCATCAGGGAGTTCCAGCGCATCGGGGTGGAAAAAGTTTTTGACCGGGAGCGGGTGGTCCTGGTACCCGACCACTTCGTGCCCAACAAGGATATTAAATCGGCCGAACAGGCCAAAATCCTCAGGGATTTTGCCCGCCAGCAGCAACTGACCCACTACTATGAGGTCGGGCGCATGGGGATCGAGCACTGCCTTCTGCCGGAAGAAGGGCTGGTGGGCCCGGGAGACGTGGTGATCGGGGCCGATTCCCATACCTGCACCTACGGCGCCCTGGGGGCCTTTGCCACCGGGGTGGGCAGCACCGACCTGGCGGCGGCCATGGCCCTGGGCGAGCTGTGGCTTAAAGTTCCCGAATCAATTAAGTTTATTTATTACGGTGAACTCCAGCCCTGGGTGGGAGGTAAGGATTTAATCCTTTACACCATCGGCCAGATCGGTGTGGACGGTGCCCTCTACAGGGCCATGGAGTTCACCGGCCCGGCCATCAGTGCCCTGTCCATGGATGGGCGGCTGACCATGGCCAACATGGCCGTGGAGGCCGGGGCCAAAAACGGCATCGTACCACCCGATGAAATCACCCTCAATTACGTCAGGGGGCGGGCCAAACGGCCCTACCGGGTTTATCAAAGCGACCCTGACGCCCGGTACGCCGCGGTCTATGAATTTGATGTCAGCAAACTGGAACCCCAGGTAGCCTTCCCCCATCTGCCCTCCAATGTCCGGCCGGTGAGCGAGGCGGGGCACGTGGAGATCCAGCAGGTGGTTATCGGTTCATGCACCAACGGCCGCCTGGAAGACCTGCGCCTGGCCGCCCGGGTGCTGCAGGGCAAGAAGGTACATCCCGACGTGCGGCTGATTATTATACCGGGGACCCAGGAAATTTACCGCACCGCTTTAAAGGAAGGCCTGGTGGAAATATTTATTGAGGCCGGGGCGGCGGTGAGCACTCCCACCTGCGGCCCCTGCCTGGGCGGTCACATGGGTATCCTGGCTGCCGGGGAGCGCTGCCTGGCCACCACCAACCGCAATTTTGTCGGCCGGATGGGCCACCCGGAGAGCGAAGTGTACCTCTGTAATCCCGCGGTTGCCGCCGCCTCGGCCATTCTGGGGCGGATAGCCGCTCCCCAGGAGGTGCTGTAGATGAACCAGTTGCGCGGAAAAGCGTGGAAGTTTGGTGACGATATCGATACCGACGCCATTATCCCGGCCCGCTACCTGAACACCTCCGACCCGCAGGAACTGGCGGCTCACTGCATGGAGGACGCCGATCCTTCTTTTGCCGGGAAGGTGCAGCCGGGGGACATCATTGTGGCCGGGAAAAACTTTGGTTGCGGCAGTTCCCGGGAACACGCCCCCATTGCCATTAAAGCCGCCGGTATATCCTGTGTGATCGCCGCTTCCTTTGCCCGTATCTTTTACCGCAACGCCTTCAACATCGGCCTGCCCATCTTTGAGTCCCCGGAAGCGGCGGCAAAAATCCGGGAGGGTGACGAGGTAATGGTGGACGTGGAATCGGGAACCATTACCAACCTGACCCGCCGGGAGCAATACCGGGCCACACCGGTACCACCGTTCATGCAGGAAATTATTGCTGCCGGGGGCCTGATCAACTACGTAGCCCGGAGGTTGAAGGGATGAGATACAGGATTGCAGTTTTACCGGGGGACGGCATCGGCCCGGAAGTGACGGGGCAGGCTACCCGGGTCCTGGCCGCCGCCGGAAGACGTTTTGGATTTGAATTTTGCTTTCAGGAGGCCCTGATCGGGGGGATAGCTTACGACGCCACGGGCAGCCCCCTGCCCCGGGCCACCCTGGACCTGTGCCGGTCCAGCGATGCGGTTCTTCTGGGAGCGGTGGGGGGGCCCAGGTGGGACACCCTGCCGGTGCACCTGCGCCCCGAGGCGGGGGCCCTGCTCCCCCTGCGCAAGGAACTGAACGTGTACGCCAACCTGCGGCCGGCCGTGGTTTTCCCGGCCCTGGCCCACGCTTCCACACTGAAGCCGGAAGTGGTGGCGGGGCTGGACATCGTGGTGGTGCGGGAGCTCACCGGGGGCCTGTACTTCGGTGAGAAAAGGCGTGAAGAAATTCCCGGCGGCCAGCGGGTGGTGGAAACCCTGGTTTATACCACCGGGGAAATCCAGCGTGTGGCCAGGCGGGCTTTTGAACTGGCCCGGAGGAGAAGGAAAAAGCTTACTTCGGTGGATAAGGCCAACGTGCTGGAAAGCTCCCGCCTGTGGCGGGAAGTGGTATCCGAACTGGCCCGCGAGTACCCCGACGTGGAACTCAATCACATGCTGGTGGATAACTGCGCCATGCAGCTGGTGCGGAACCCCAGGCAGTTTGATGTGCTGCTTACAGAAAACCTCTTTGGCGACATTTTAAGCGACGAAGCCGCCCAGCTCACCGGTTCCCTGGGTATGCTGCCTTCGGCCAGCCTGGGCGACGGTGTGGCCCTGTACGAGCCGGTACACGGTTCTGCCCCGGACATTGCCGGCAAGCAGCTGGCCAATCCCATTGCTGCCATCCTCTCCGGCGCCCTGATGCTGCGCCATTCCTTCGGGCAGGAAGAGGCGGCCCTGGCCATTGAGCGGGCGGTGGCCGCGGTGCTGGATCAGGGTTACCGTACGGCCGATATCATGGAACCGGGTAAATGCCGGGTAACCACTGTGGAAATGGGCCGGCTGATTGCCGGGATGGTGGAAAGGGGCGAGCCTGTCTAAGGGGGAGAGAAAACCATGGCGGTAGTGGAAATTTACGATACCACCCTGCGGGACGGCTCCCAGGGGGAAGGCGTTTCCTTTTCCGCGGAGGATAAGGTTAAGATTGCCCTCAGGCTTGATAAAATGGGCTTTCACTTTGTGGAAGGCGGCTGGCCCGGCTCCAACCCCAAGGATATGGCTTTTTTCCAGCGTATCAAAAACTACCGTCTGTCCTGCGCCCGCATTGCCGCCTTTGGCTCCACCCGCAAGCCCGGCGTTCCGGTGCAGGAAGATGCAAACATCCGGTGTATTCTGGCAGCCGGTGTTTCCACGGCCACAATATTTGGAAAAAGCTGGGACCTGCATGTGACCAGGGCGCTGGGGACCACCCTGGAAGAAAACCTGGCCATGATTGAAGATACGGTGGGTTACCTGAAGAGCCGCGGGCTGATGGTTATCTACGATGCGGAACACTTTTTCGACGGCTTTAAGGCCAACGCCGAATATGCCCTGGCCACCCTGAAAGCGGCTGTGCGCGGGGGGGCCGACCGGGTGGTCCTGTGTGACACCAACGGGGGAAGCCTTCCGGAAGAAATTGCGGCCATCGTGAAAAGGGTCCGGGGCGAACTTCCCACCGCCCTGGGCATCCACTGCCACAATGACTGTGAGCTGGCCGTGGCCAATTCCCTGGCGGCGGTGCAGGCCGGTGTCACCCACGTACAGGGAACCATCAACGGTTACGGGGAGCGCTGCGGCAACGCCAACCTCTGTTCCATCATACCCAACCTTACCTTTAAATACGGGTATGAAACCATTCCCCGGTCTTCCCTGGCCCAGCTCACCGAATTATCCCGCTATGTGAGCGAGCTGGCCAACCTGCACCCCAACACCCACCAGCCTTACGTGGGGGCCAGCGCCTTTGCCCATAAGGGCGGGGTTCATGTCAGCGCCATCCTGAAGGACCCCCGGACCTACGAGCACATCGATCCGGCGCTGGTGGGTAACCGGCGGCGTGTGCTGGTCTCCGAGTTGAGCGGGCTGTCCAACCTTTTATACAAATTGAAGGAACTCAACTTCAACCTGGACGCCAGCCAGGAGGATACCCGCCGCTTCCTGGAGGAAATTAAAGAGCTGGAAAATCAGGGGTACGTGTTTGAAGGCGCCGAGGGATCCTTCGAGCTGCTCCTCCGCCGGGCGTACCATAACTACCGGCCTCCCTTCAAACTGGAGAGCCTGCGGGTTATCATTGAACTAAAAGAAAACAGCCCGGTATATTCCGAGGCCATCATTAAAATGACCGTGGGTGATGAGGTGGTCCATACGGCCGCGGAGGGTAACGGCCCGGTAAACGCCCTGGACAATGCCCTGCGTAAAGCGCTGGAAATTTTCTACCCCGATATCCGGCGCATGCAGCTAACTGACTACAAGGTGCGGGTGCTGGATGAAAAGGACGGCACGGGAGCGGTGGTGCGGGTGCTCATTGAAACCGGGGACGGCGAGCGTTCCTGGGGCACCGTGGGGGTGTCTACCAACATCATAGAGGCAAGCTGGCAGGCCCTGGCGGACAGCATTGCCTACGGGTTGCTCAAGAATAATGAAAAGTAACGCGGGCGCTCTCTATCTTCGGGGGCGCTCCTTTATTTACAGTTATAAAAAGGTTATAATTTGTTCATGGATTTGATTACATACACGGGGAGAGCGGGGGGAGCAGAAATTGCTGGAGCAGCTTAAGTCCCTGAACCTGGATTTGTTCAACCTGACCAGTATCATTGATATTCTCATAGTGGCCCTTGTTTTGTACCGGTTAATACTGCTGATCAAAGGTACCCGGGCGGTACAGCTGCTCAAAGGCCTGGCCGTTCTGCTGGTGGCTACGGCCCTGAGCAGCTGGCTGCATTTATACACCATTCACTGGCTGCTGCAGCAGGCCATGACGGCCCTGGTGGTCGCCCTGCCCATAGTTTTTCAACCCGAACTGCGCCGGGCCCTGGAAAAGCTGGGGGAGGGCCGGTTTTTAACCAGTTCCCTCATCTACCAGGGTGAAGCGGACCGCTCCCGGACCATCAGCCAGGTGGTGCGGGCGGCCAGCCTCCTGTCCCGCCAGCGCATCGGGGCCCTCATTGTTCTGGAGCGGGCCACCGGCCTGGAAGAATACATCGACACGGGCATTAAGATTGATGGCCTGGTAACGGCGGAGCTGCTGCTCAATATTTTTGAACCCAATACACCCCTGCACGACGGGGCGGTAATTATCCGGGGCGACCGGGTAGCCTCGGCGGCCTGCCTGCTGCCCCTGACTGAAAGCCCCGATGTGGCTACCGGGCTGGGTACCCGCCACCGGGCGGGAATTGGCATAACGGAAGTCTCCGATGCCCTGGCCGTAATTGTTTCCGAAGAAACGGGGATTATTTCCCTGGCCGTGGAGGGTGTGCTGGCCAGAAACCTGGACGAGCGTGCTCTGGCCGACCGGCTGGCCGGGGCGCTCCAGCCGCAGAAGGAGCGCTCCCTGGCCTTCCTGTGGTTCCGCAAACAGTAGGATTCCCGGAGGTGTTCCCTGTTGCCCCGCTTGAACTGGCGCAATTTCTCCCTGCAAATTCTCTCCCTGCTCATGGCCCTGATCCTGTGGGTTTACGTAACCAATGAACAGAACCCCATCGAAGAACGGACCTTTAATGTCCCCCTGCAGGGGCGGGGGATACCCGAGGGCTTCCAGGTTACCGGCCTGCCGTCAACGGTGAGCGTTCAGGTCCAGGGCAGCCGGAGCCAGCTGGTTACCCTGACGCCGGGTGACTTCCAGGCGGCGGTGGATCTTTCCGGAATTGCCCGGGGGGAAAACGAGCCGGCGGTAACTGTGAATGCCCCGCCCGGCATCCGGGTGCTCAGGGTCCTGCCGCCGCGGGTGCGGGTGCACGCGGACAGGATAGTGGAAAAGGAGGTCCCGGTGGAGGTAACCTTCAAGGGCCAGCCTGCCGCCGGTTACAGCGTCCAGGCCGCCACGGTGGACCCGCCGCTGGTGCACCTGAAGGGACCGGAGCGGCTGGTCAAAACCATTGGCCGGGTGACGGCAAGTGTTAATGTGCAGGGTGCCAGCGGGGCGGTGGAAAGGTCGGTTACCCTGACCGGCCTGCCCGGGGAGGTCAGCGCCTTTCCTCCCGTGGTAAAGGTGGTTGTTTCCATCCTGGCCCTGCCGGCCAGAGAAGTGCCGGTGGAGCCCCGGGTAAGGGGAACCCCGGCGGATGGCTACCGGGTGGAGGAGGTTCTGGTGGAGCCCGGTTCAGTCCAGGTTCTGGCGCCGGCTCCGGTACTGGAAGGTGTGCAGAGGGTCAGCACCGCTCCCCTGGATATCAATGGGGCCAGCCAGGACGTGGTGCGCAGGGTCAGCCTGGTCGCTCCCGGCAGCGGTATAATCCTGCGCCCCCGGGAAGTCCAGGTTACGGTACGCCTGTCCCCCCTCCCGGAAAACCCGCCGGCAAGCACGGAACCGGAGGAGCAAAAACAGGACTGAAAAGCACGGGCAAACCTGGATATTTTTTACCGGGGCCGGTTGCGGGCCGGAAATTGCCCCGGATCATATTATGTTTTATGAGCCCGGGATATCTGGTAAAAAATTGACCTGCCCGGTGGCTGCAGGTATAATAAACTGTGTTTGGACGTGATCTCTGTCGAGCATGAAAGGAGATTCTGACCATGGGAGCAATATTCGGTACCGACGGTGTCCGGGGAGTGGCCAACCGTGAGCTTACCCCGGAACTGGCCCTGAAACTGGGCCGGGCGGGGGCATATGTTCTTTCCCGGGGCCTGCCGGGGGCGAGCCTGGTGGTGGGCTGGGATACCCGCATTTCCTCCGATATGCTGGAGGCCGCCCTCACGGCCGGGATATGCTCGGCCGGGGTTAATGTTCTCAAGGTGGGGGTAATGCCCACGGCGGCCATCGCCTATCTCACCAGGGCCCTGGGTGCCGCCGGGGGAGCGGTCATATCTGCTTCCCACAATCCCATGGATGACAACGGGATCAAGTTTTTCGGGGCCAGCGGTTACAAGCTGTCCGATGCAATGGAAGAGAAAATCGAACAGCTGCTTTCCAATACCGCCTGCATTCCCGCTCCCGTGGGAGCAGGGGTGGGTCGTATCTTCCCGGTTGCTGATGCGGCAGACCGCTATATAGCCTTTTTGAAGGATACCGTATCGTGCGACTTTTCCGGTTTGAAAGTGGTGGTGGACTGCGCCAACGGGGCCGCCTCCCGGATAGCCCCCCGGGTGCTGGCCGAACTGGGTGCGGAAGTTATCCCCATCTTCAATACCCCCGATGGAGTGAATATTAATGCCGGCTGCGGTTCTACCCATCCGGCTGCCCTGCAGGAGGCGGTGGTGGAATACGGCGCCCACCTGGGCCTGGCCCATGACGGGGATGCGGACCGGGTAATTGCCGTGGACGGCCGGGGCAACCTGGTGGACGGTGACCAGATTATGGTTATCCTGGCCCGGGCCCTCCAGAAGAAGGGCCGGCTGGCCAGGGATACCGTGGTGGTTACGGTAATGAGCAACCTGGGGCTGGACCTGGCCCTGGAAAAGAGCGGTATCCGGGTGCTGAAAACCCGGGTGGGGGACCGTTACGTCCTGGAGGAGCTGCTGCGCTCGGGGGCCACCTTTGGCGGTGAGCAAAGCGGTCACATCATCATGCTGGATTACAACACTACCGGTGATGGTATTTTAACCGCCCTGCAGCTTTTGCAGGTCGTCCGCGAGACGGGAGCGACCCTGCAGGAACTGGCGGCCCAGATGGAAAAACTTCCCCAGTTGCTGGAGAACGTCCGGGTTACCGATAAGGAAAAGGTGATGGGCAGCCCGGAACTGGCCCGGGCCATCCGGGAGCAGGAAGAGCGTTTGGGCGGACAGGGGCGCATCCTGGTGCGCCCGTCGGGCACCGAACCTCTGGTGCGGGTGATGGTGGAGGGCCGGGATATGGAACTCCTGCGGTCCATTGCCGGCGAACTGGTGGAAGTTATCCACAGGGTTTCTTTTTAAGGCTTAAAGGTTTTCTTGAAAGGGGGGATGCCGGGACTTTACCGGAAAACTGAAAATTAAAGCGCCAGAACCCGGAAATTGCCGGTCAGCCAGTTAGTTTAAAGGATGTTTCCGGGTTGACGAGGTGGGAGTTTATCGAAGTTTTCGGCGGATGCTCCCCGGTTGGCCACGACCGTGAACGACACTACAAAACCGGCCGGCAACGGCCGGGACAAAGGGTGTCCGGTGGCATGAGGGTAGAAGGCCGTTTTACCCATTACTCCTGTTCCAGGAGGGCAGGAGCAGGTACCAGGGACTTTTCCTGGTTTTCTGCCGGGGGCCTTTCTTGCACCCCGGCATTTCTAATTACTGGATCAATACCTTGCTGCTGGAGGTTTTTCATATGTGTGGCATCGTTGGCTATACCGGCCCCCGGCGGGCCGTACCCATACTTCTCGGCGGGCTGGCCAGGCTGGAATACCGTGGTTACGATTCGGCCGGCATTGCCGTTCTGGAAAACGGGGTTATTGAAGTATACAGGCGGGCGGGCAAGCTGGCCGGCCTGGCGGAAATGCTGCGGGATCACAACGGGCAGGCGCATACCGGTATCGGGCACACCCGCTGGGCCACCCACGGCGGACCTTCGGATACCAATGCCCACCCCCACATTGATTGTTCCGGGCGTTTTGCCGTGGTGCACAACGGGATTATCGAGAACTACCTGGAGTTGAAGGAATGGCTGGCTTCCCGGGGCCACCGGTTTGCTTCCGAAACCGATACGGAGGTGCTGCCCCACCTGGTGGAACACTTTTACCGGGGGGACCTGGTAGAGGCGGTACGCCGGGTGGTGGAACGCATCCGGGGTTCCTACGCCATGGTGGTGCTGGCCGCCGGCGAGCCGTATAAGCTGGTGGCCGTGCGCCAGGACAGCCCCCTGGTGGTGGGCCTCGGGCAGGGCGAAAATTTCCTGGCATCCGATATTCCGGCCCTGCTGGCCCATACCCGGCGCACATACATCCTGGACGATGGCGAGATGGCCGTACTGACACCGGAAGAGGTGAGGGTTTTCAACCGGCACGGTGAACCGGTGGAAAAACGGGTCTTTGAAGTAAAGTGGGAAGCGGCCCAGGCCGAAAAGAACGGCTTTGCCCACTTTATGCTGAAGGAGATCCACGAGCAGCCCCGGGCCCTGCGGGATACCTTGAAGGGCCGCCTGGCCGGTGACGATTCGGCGGTGGTGCTCAAGGAGCTGGGGCTTGATGATGAAAAGTTAAAGACCCTGCACAAAATATTTATCACCGCCTGCGGCACCGCCTATCACGCCGGCCTGGTGGGCAAGTATGTCATCGAACAGCTGGCCCGCGTACCGGTGGAGGTGGATATCGCTTCCGAATTCCGCTACCGCCAGCCCCTTGTTGATGAAAACTCGCTGGTGATAGTGATCAGCCAGTCCGGTGAAACGGCAGATACCCTGGCGGCTTTAAGGGAAGCAAAGCGCCTGGGTGCCCCGGTGCTGGCCGTGACCAACGTGGTGGACAGCTCCATTGCCCGGGAAGCCGACCACGTGCTCTATACCTGGGCCGGCCCCGAGATCGCCGTGGCCTCCACCAAAGCCTATACCACCCAGCTGGTGGCCATGTACCTGATTGCCCTGCACCTGGCCACGGTACGGGGCACCATTACCCTTGAGGAGAGGCGGGCGATCATCAGGGAGTTGAAACAGCTGGACAGCCGGGCGGAACTGATCCTGGGCAACGGCCACGTGATCAAGGACCTTGCCCGGATGTACGGCAGGGCCGAGGATGTCTTCTTCATCGGCCGGGGCCTGGACCACGCCGTGGCCCTGGAGGGTTCCCTCAAGCTGAAGGAGATCTCCTATATACACGCAGAAGCCTACGCCGCCGGGGAATTGAAGCACGGCACCCTGGCCCTGATTGAAAAGGGCGTGCCGGTGGTCGCCCTGGCCACCCAGAAGAACCTCTTTGAAAAGACCTTGAGCAACATCAAAGAGGTGAAGGCCCGGGACGCCACGGTAATCGCCCTGGCCATGGAGGGGCAGAAGGAACTGGAAAAGGTGGCCGACCACGTGCTCTACATCCCGCCCACCAACCCCGTCCTGGCCCCCGTGCTGGCCGTGATCCCCCTGCAGCTCCTGGCCTACCAGATGGCCGTGGTCAGGGGCTGCGACGTGGACCAGCCCCGCAACCTGGCCAAGAGCGTGACGGTGGAGTAGGGGGCAGGGTTAATTGTTTCGTTGTAATTCCCATTTATACATTCTCTCCTTGCAAAAAAAGTGATTCCGATTGGAAGTGAATTAGGAAAAGGGACTAAGGGGTAAAGGCACAAGGAATAAAAAGGGATAAGTGCAAAGTCTTATAAATGCAGGGCTTACACCACTTATCCCTTTTCTCCTTGATTCAGCCTCTCTGGAAATTTTGGGGGATAAAAAATGATTACGGAATACCATGCCAAATATTATGCCAATGAGCTTGTCAGGCGCGCCGCACATGGAGATATAGATAAAATATCTGCCGCTTTATTTGACGCTGCTGTTGATATAAATCCCCATCAAATCGAAGCGGCATTGTTTGCTTTCAAGTCTCCTCTATCCAAAGGAGTGCTGCTTGCCGATGAAGTGGGACTTGGCAAGACAATTGAAGCTGGGCTTGTTTTGTGCCAGTATTGGGCGGAAAGAAAAAGGCGGCTTCTTGTCATTTGCCCTTCTTCGCTCCGCAAACAGTGGAGCCTGGAACTAAAGGAGAAGTTTAACCTACCAAATGTGATTTTGGAGACCAAAAACTACAACCAGGAAAAGAAAATGGGAAAAACCATGCCTTTTGAGCAGGACAGCATCGTAATAACCTCCTTCAACTTTGCCAGCAGCAAAAAAACCGATCTGAAATCTGTTCAGTGGGATTTGGTGGTTATAGATGAAGCTCATAAACTGCGTAATGTATACAGATCCAGCAACCGTACTGGGCAGAACCTGAAATGGGCGCTGGAAGGCAGAAAAAAACTGCTTCTTACTGCTACCCCATTACAAAATTCACTTTTGGAACTTTACGGGCTGTCGACCTTGATCAGCGACCATATTTTCGGCGACATTAAGGCATTCAGAGAGAATTATGTGAATGACGGCAATCTTGAAGAGCTGAAAGAAAGGCTTAAAACTTTTTGCAAAAGGACTTTGCGTAGCCAGGTGCTTGAATATATAAGATATACGGAACGGCATCCGTTAACGCAAAAATTCAGGGCAACCGATGAGGAACAGGAACTGTACGAGGCAATATCTGCTTTCCTACAGCGGGAGGATACCTACTCGATCCCCAAGAGCCAGCGTACCCTCACCACCCTTATCCTGCGCAAACTTCTTGCTTCCTCTTCACGGGCGGTAGAACAAACTCTTGAAACAATCAGGGACAGGCTTTTGGATATAAAAAAGGGGATTATCAGGGACCTTAATCTGGAAGACCTGATGGATGAGGATCAGGCAATCCTTGCGGAAGAAGACAGGGATGAACTGGAAATGGATGAAGAAGGTGCGGAAGAATCAGCGGTGGAAAGTTGCGAAGAAACCATTGACCTTAAAAAAATAGATGCGGAGATTGCAGAAGTTGAAAGATTCATTTCCATGGCAAGAGGGATTCGTGTTGATACCAAGTCCAAAGCCCTTTTAAAAGCATTGGAGGTAGGCTTTCGGAAGATGGAGGAGCTTGGAGCCAAGCGAAAAGCCCTGATTTTTACCGAATCCCGCAGGACGCAGGACTACCTGAAGCAATTCCTTGAAGCAAACGGGTATAAAGGGAAGATCGTCCTTTTCAACGGTTCCAACTCCGATAAGGAATCTACGGAAATTTATAAGGAATGGTGCAAGAAAAATGAAGGTACAGGTAGGATCAGCGGCTCTCGCGTGGCGGACAAGCGGGCAGCTCTGGTGGAATATTTCCGTGATCATGCCGAAATCATGATTGCTACCGAGTCGGCTGCCGAAGGCGTAAACCTGCAGTTTTGTTCCTTGGTGGTAAACTACGACCTGCCGTGGAACCCCCAGCGGATTGAGCAGCGGATTGGCCGCTGCCATCGTTACGGGCAGCAGCATGACGTCGTTGTTATCAATTTCCTCAACGAGCGCAACGAGGCGGATTGCAGGGTGTACCAACTGTTGGAGGAAAAATTCAATCTGTTTAACGGTGTATTCGGGGCTTCGGACGCTGTATTGGGTTCCATAGAATCAGGCGTGGATTTCGAAAGAAAAATTCTCAAGATATACCAGCAGTGCCGCACTCCAAAGGAAATTGAGGAAGCCTTCAAGGCCCTCCAGGCGGAAATGGAAGAAAAAATCAAGTCCAAAATGGACAGAGCAAGGACGGTGCTTTTGGAAAACTTTGACGAGGATGTCCATCAAAGGCTGCGGTTTGAATTGGAGGCTACCTCCAGCCGACTGGACAGGTTTGAAAAAATGTTCTGGCAGTTGACCAGGTTTATTTTAAAAGACGATGCTGATTTTGACGATAGCGCTTTAAGTTTTTATTTAAAAAAGCCTTACGGCAACCTGACCGAAGCGGGTAAGTATTACCTGGTATCTAAAAAGCGCAAGGATATGGAGGGACGGATAATATATCGTCTTTCACACCCGCTGGGCGAGCATGTATTGGAAAGGGGCTTAAACCTGCTTACCCCACCAGCAAAAGTAAGGTTTGATATTACTAATCATCCAGTAAAAATCAGTGTAGTTGAGCAGCTCAAGGGACAGACAGGCTACATGATCCTCACAAAACTGACCATTCAGTCCTTTGACAAAGAGGAGTACCTGTTATTCAGCGGTTTCACAGCTTCTGGCGAGCCGCTTGATCAGGAAATCTGCGAAAAAATAATGCTGTGCCAGGGGCAGGTCATGGAAAGAAAAAACTTGCCAGCCTTTGCGGTTCAAAAGCTGCTCCAGGAATCCGAAAGGTTTTGTGAGGCGACGGTCAGCCGAGTGATGGAAGCCAACAACAAATTCTTTAAAGAGGAGCAGGAACGGCTGCAGAAGTGGGCGGACGATCTTATACAGGCTTCCGAAAAGGAACTGGAGGATATCAAGGTTCGGCTGCGGGAATTGAACCGCCAGGCGAGACTTGCCACTACAACAGAAGAGCAGCACAGGATACAGCTTCAGATTGCCGAAATCGAAAAGCAAAAGAAGGCAAAGCGCCGCAGAATTTTCGAGGTGGAGGATGAAATCCTTGAGAAGAGGGATGCCCTTATTAAAGACCTTGAAATGAAAATGATGCAGAAGGTAGAAAAGGAAACCCTTTTTATGATCGAATGGGAAATAATTTAGGGAGAGTGGAAGAGCATGAGCAGAAGCTACGAAAAACTGATCATGCTTTTAAAACAAATGTTTCAAATGGATCAGGCCGATCTTGATTTTGGAATTTACAGGATCATGAATTACAAGAGAAAGGAAATTGAAAAATTCCTCAATGAAGACCTGCTGCCCCAGGTACGTACCCAACTGGAGAAATACGTTTCCGCCAAACAAAAGAGCCTCAAAAAGGATCTGGAGGAATTAAAAAAGACTCTTGATGAAACAGGAGTGGTTTATGAAAGCAGTGCCAAATACATGGCGCTGAAAAGCCAGCTTGAATCTGGCATGGATCTGGAAAAAATCGAAGATGAAGTGTATTCCCACCTGACGGACTTTTTCAGCCGCTATTATAATAACGGGGACTTTATTTCCCAGCGCCGCTACAAACAGGGTGTATATGCCATACCCTACGAAGGAGAAGAAGTTAAGCTCTACTGGGCTAATGCCGACCAGTATTACATTAAAACGGCAGAATACTTCAGGGACTATACTTTTACCCTGCCTGACGGCAAAAGAGTACATTTCAAGCTGGTGGAGGCATCTACTGAGAAGGACAACAACAAGCCACCTGAAAACAAGGAGCGCAGGTTTGTCCTCTATCAGGATGAGCCAGTGAAAGTGGAAAACGGCGAACTTATTATCCAGTTTGAGTACAAAGTGCATGAAAGCAAACAAAAAGATTTAAACGATGAAGCAATTAAAAAAGTTATTGAGATTTTTAATAGAGGTAAAGGTACTTATTCCCCGTTTTTAGGCATTTTTACGCCAAGCCCGACTGAGGCAAATCCCAAGAGAACGCTTTTGGAAAAGCACTTAAATGACTACACTGCCCGAAACACCTTTGACTATTTCATCCATAAGGATTTGGGCGGCTTTTTGCGCAGGGAGCTGGACTTCTATCTTAAAAACGAAGTTATGTTCCTGGATGACCTGGATACCGAACGTGAAGTAAGAATTGAGCAGTACATTACCAAAATCAAGGTAATCAAGAACATAGGGTATAAGATTATCGCTTTCCTTGAGCAGCTGGAAAACTTCCAGAAAAAGCTTTGGCTTAAAAAGAAGTTTGTGGTACAGACCGACTACTGCATTACGCTGGACAGAATAGATGAGGAATTTTATCCAGAGATTGCGGCAAACAGGGCGCAGGTTGAAGAATGGAAAAAGCTTTTTTCCATAGATGAGCTTGAGGGGTACAGCGAGCCTTTGACGGTGGAGTTTTTGAAGACAAACCCGTACCTTGTGCTGGATACTGCCTTTTTTGGGGAGGAGTTTAAAGAGAGGCTGATTGAGAGTATAGATAATATAGACGAAAAAACTGATGGATTGCTTATAAAAAGCGAGAATTTCCAGGCGTTGAATTTGCTGCTTGAGAGGTATAAGGAACAGGTTAAGTGCGTTTATATTGATCCGCCATATAATACGAAATCTAGCGAAATTATGTATAAAAATAATTATAAACATTCATCATGGTTATCTCTAATGTACGATAGAATAAAAATAAGTAAGTTATTATTAGTTGACGACTTTGTATACATTATTGCTATAGATGAAACTGAGCAAGAATTATTAGGACAGCTTATAAATAATATTTTTCCCACAAATAAAAAAGTTTGTATATCCATTGTTCATAATCCAAGAGGTCAGCAAGGGAAAAATATTTCTTATACTCATGAATTTGCTTATTTTATATATCCTAGTGATGAAAAAAAATATATTGCAGATATTTCAAGAGATGAGATAGATTCGAGAAACCTCCGTGATAGTGGAACGGAATCTGATAGAACTGATGCGGCAACATGTTTTTATCCATTTTTTGTAAAAGATAATAAAATTATAGGGGTTGGTAATGTGCCTGATGATGATTTTCATCCGAATTCTCCAAACATAATAAGGGAAGATGGAGTTGTTGAAATATGGCCGATTGATGATAATGGACGAGAAAAGAAATGGAGATATTCTATTAATTCTGTTTCAAATATATTTGACAAATTAGAAGTTAAAAAAGGACGAAAATATTTACAAATAATTTTTAATAAAGACACAGGCACAATGAAATCTTTATGGGCAGATGCAAAATATGATGCAAGTGAATATGGTACAAAAGTTATTCAAGACATTTTAGGAGTTGAGACTGCAGCTTTATTTTCATATCCTAAATCACTATATACAGTTAAAGATGCTTTATATGCAGGAGTTTTTGAAAATAATAAAGCAATTATATTAGATTTCTTTGCAGGCTCAGGCACTACTGGTCATGCAGTAATAAACCTCAATAGAGAAGATGGAAGTAATCGCAAGTACATCCTTGTGGAAATGGGGGAATACTTTGATACTATTTTAAAGCCGAGGATACAGAAGGTCATATACTCCAAGGACTGGAAAGATGGCAAGCCAGTGTCCCGTGAAGGTATCAGCCACATGTTCAAATACATGAAGCTGGAGTCTTACGAGGATGCTTTGAACAACCTGGAAATCAGAAGAAGCGAAGATCAGCAGATGGTGCTTGATCTAAGCAGGGATCTTAGGGAGCAATATATTCTTTCCTACATGCTGGACAAGGAAACCGAGGGCAGCATGTCGCTCCTTAATGTCGACCAGTTTGCCAATCCCTTTAACTACAAAATGAAAATTGCAAACGGCCTGGAAACAAAGGAGACTGCTGTTGACCTGGTAGAAACCTTCAACTATCTTTTAGGGCTGGTGGTTACAAGAATTGACGCTAAAAAGAGCTTTAACACTGAACTTGATGAAACAAGTGACATACCAGGGGCCGTAAGGCTTATATCCGCCAAAGACGGCAAAGGGGAATACACCTTCAAGGAAGTGGAAGGTCATACCCTGTTGGGAGATAAGGTGCTCATCATCTGGCGCACCCTTACTGGTGACATTGCCAAGGACAATGCTGTTTTAGATGCATATTTCAAAAAGAAAAAGTACAATACTCAAGACTTTGAATATGACCGCATCTACGTAAATGGCGACAATAACCTGCAAAACATGAAGCAGGAAGGCGAACGCTGGAAGGTGCTGCTCATCGAGGAAGAATTCAAACGCCTGATGTTTGATGTGCAGGATGTTTAAGGGGGTGGGCAAATGGCAGCAAGAAAACAGACAAAAAAGAAAGAGGCTCCCTCTTTAAAATTCTACAAAAAATTGGTGCTGAACCAGTACATGCTGAAACTCTTCGGAGTCGATTCCTTCGAGGAACTTGCGGAAGAAATGAAGCAAGTAGAGGACGAAGGTTATGATGAAAGCAACAGCACCTATTACTGCCGGGTACTTATAGATAAATTTGCAGGCAAGTGTGCTATTCCGCCTGGTAAGCTGCTGCAGTATGATGATAATATTGTCCGCCATACAATGCGCATCTCCGGAAAGCGGCAGCAGCCTATAAGGTGGAAATATTTTCAGTACCTGTCTTTGCTGTTTTCCGAGATCTACCTTGACAGGTATTTTGCAGACAGCGAAAAGCTTCGGGAGGAATTGAATGACTATATAAGGATTTTTAACAGCAATAAAGGAACTGCCGATAAAATCGATGAATATAAGCCTTCAGATCTTAACAAAATAGCTTTTTGGAACGCTACAGGATCGGGTAAGACCCTGATTATGCACGTAAATATTCTCCAGTACATGCATTATTTAAAGGCATACGGTAGGGAAAAAGAGATAAACAGGATAATCCTTCTTACTCCCAACGAAGGGTTGTCCAGGCAGCACCTTCGGGAGCTGGAGCTTTCAGGGCTTCCTGCCGAGCTTTTTGATAAAAACAGAGGAGGGTTATTGGTCAGCAGTGACAGAAAAATAGAAATAATTGACATTCACAAACTAAAAGATGAAGCCAAGGAAAAGACTGTTGCTGTCGAGTCCTTTGAACGGAATAACCTTGTCCTGGTGGACGAAGGCCATAGGGGAAGCAGCGGCAAGGACTGGAAACAGAAAAGGGACACTTTATGCGAACAGGGATTTTCCTTTGAGTATTCCGCCACCTTCGGGCAGGCTGTCAAAAATGACCCGAAACTTACCCAGGAATATGCCAAGTGCATCATTTTTGACTATTCTTACAGGTACTTCCACGGTGACGGCTACGGAAAGGATTATAACATCCTGAACCTTGCCGATGACAGTGATAAGGACAGGCGCGAACTTTACCTTACAGCGTGCCTGATGGTGTTTTACCAGCAGCTGAAAATATATGAAGAAAACAGGAAGACACTTGCACCGTTCCTGATTGAAAAGCCTCTCTTAGTCTTTGTGGGTGGAACCGTTAACGCCGTCAGGACTGAGAACAAAAAGAACGTGTCTGATGTAGTAGATATACTGCTTTTCTTCGCTGACTTTATCAAGAACGAAGGGAACAAAACTGTAGATAACATCGCCAGGTTGCTTAGCGGTAACCCTGGCCTTTTGGACAGCAAAAACAGAGAGATTTTCAGAGACAGTTTCTTTTACATCAAAGGTAAGGGTATGTCGGCAGACATAGTCTATATGGACATGCTCAAGCTCATCTTCAATGGAGCCGTACCTGGGGCTGGGCTGCACATCGAAAGCCTCAAAGGAACGGACGGCGAAATCGGGCTGCGGGTTGGAGACGCAGAAGATTACTTTGGATGCATTAATGTCGGGGATGACAGCAAACTCATTAAACTTTGCGAAGACAATGGATTAAATACAGGTGTAGATTTTCAAATTGATTCGGGAAAAATCTTCAAATTAAATTGGGGCAACCAACTGGTGGAACAAAGGAAATTCTCATTTTAAACCGGTAATCATAAAAATAATTTTTAAATTCCGCTGGCATTTCCATCGAAAACCCAAAAAAGAAAAACCGGCTACCCGAAAGAGGCAGCCGGTGGTAATACCGCTCAAAACCGGTTAAACGGATATTTTTTCTTAAGGGCCAGAATTTCCGCCCGTGCTTCCAGCAACTTTTCTCTGAACACGGCAGCAAACCAGGCCGGCCGGTTTCTGGTCGGCGGATACGTTCTGGCTTTAT
>NZ_FQUW01000005.1 GCF_900129285.1 Desulfofundulus australicus DSM 11792 | reverse complement strand
TAGGCCGTCGAGCAGCCAGCGCAGTTCCCGGCGGCTAATGGCAATAGTTGAAGAAGTGCTTCTTTCCGGCCAGGGGAATTTACCTTTCTCCAGCCGGCGGTAATAGAGCCAAAACCCATTGTGGTCCCAGTGGAGAATTTTAATTTTGTCCCGCTGCCGGTTACAGAAGACGAAAAGGCAGGAAGAGAAGGGGTCCAGCTCAAACCCTTCCTTGACCAGCACGGCCAGCCCGTCGATGGACTTGCGCAAATCGGTGGCACCGCAGGCGAGGTAAACCCGGTTGATACTAAATTCATTTAGCATAACGCTACCAGCACCTTAACTACCTGAGAAAGCAAGGCTGGATCAAAGCCGGGTTTAACCTCGATGTTGGCCGGTCCTATTTTGACCAGTAAAGTATGGTCCTCTTCTATAAATGACTGGTTGCTTATTTCCACCGGCAACCACCGGTTTGATTTTCCTGGGGTAACTCCGTTCCGGTCATTAAACTTTCGCAGCCAGTACCATAACTGCCTGGGGCTGATGCCTTCATGGGCGGCGCACCATTCTCTGACGCTTTGCCCACTCATCTTGTATTCGGCTATTCGGGTTTCCCATAGCGCTTCCCGTTCGGCTTTGGTCATAAGAAAAAATCCTCCTCATCGAGCTTATTTTTTGAGGAAGATTATCCCTTAAACTTGGGTATTGTGCCAAGGTGGGTTGTGTTTGACGCTTACGGAAGTTCCGGGCCGGGTTGTGTTGCGATCACTCTCCCAACCGGTTATACTATAATCAAAAGCACATTTGGGAGTGATAGCAATGCATATAGTGAATGTGACAGATATCCGGAGGAACATCCGCGAGATTCTGATGGAAGTAATTCGCACAAAAGAACCGGCGGTTATCCTCCAGAGGTCAAAGCCGGTTGCTTACCTGGTGGATGCTGAAACATTCGAGAAGACGCGTAAGTTGAATGAGATGGACCTGTTGACTCAAACCAGAAAAGAAAGCCTGGACAGGATACTTCAGTTAAGGGTTAAGATGGCAAAGAAGGGGGGTGTAAGGGGTGATTCGGTTCAACTGATCCGTGAACTTCGGGAGGGGTTGAACCGCCATGAGTAACTATATCTGCCTGGATACCTCGGTTTTGATCAAATTATTCATTCAGGAGGAGGATAGCGATAAAGCTACGTTATTATTGCAAAGGATCATTGACCAGGGGCAGCTCATTGTGCTGCCCGCATTCGCCTGGGCCGAAATAGGAACTGTTCTGAGAAAGAAGCGTAGAAGGGGGGAATTGGCTGTTCAGGAAGCGGACGATCTGTGGTTGGAGTTCCGGCAATTTCCCGGGATAGAGTACTTTAATGATGACTCGATAATGGATCTGGCCTGGAAAATTAGTCGCCACTTCGATATGCCTACGCTTTACGATGCAGCTTTTCTGGCGGTTGCTGAGGTGGTGGAAAGGAGAACCGGGGAAACATGTGAATTCTGGACGGCGGATGAAAAGCTGGTCAATCTCCTGAACGGGCGAAGGAAATATGTGAGATTTTTAAAGGAATTAAATTAACCGGTATTTAATCCCCATGACCTGTTACCAGGATAAACCAGGAGCTGACCTGATCGAAGAGGTATTTGGACAGGCTTTCTCAGGTAAGGCAATATTTATATTTCGTTCATGAGTATTCTTGAGATTGCTTATCCGGTCATATCCAGGGAGAATCTGGATGAGGCAACAAAACTGGTTATCCAGCCAAGGGAATTGCCACTGGAAGAAGTCTGGCCTGACGGGGAGTTGCTCTGGCTGGCCGCACAAATATGAAATCCTCTGGCAATGCTCAACATGATCCGGCCAGGCAGCCGGATTATTTTTGTGCGCACCCGAGCATGGTCGTGGTCTATTAAAAGCATATCAGTGTTTCTTCCTGAAAAGGACTTCCCCATTGCCCGGCGAATTCATTACCTCAGCTTTCCAAATTCTATCGGAGGTGTATTATGCTTACCAAACTTCTGGCCAGCATTGGCATTGGTTCTGCCAGGGTGGACCTGGAGGTGGCGGGGACTGCGGTCCCCCTGGGCGGGATCCTGAATGGGGCCATCAGGATCCAGGGCGGGAACGTGGAGCAGCGGGTGAACGGGATCTACATCAACCTTGTCCTCTCCTCGGCGTACAGGGCCGGGGATCAGACCAGGAACATTCGCCGGACCATCGGTACCGTTAGGGTGGGGGAGGAAATGGTGGTCCGCCCGGGGGAGGAAAGGGTCTACCCGGTGAGTTTCCAGATCCCCTTCGGCCTGCCCATTTCCAGGGGCCGGACCAGGTACTTCCTCCAGACGGGGCTGGACATACCCCAGGCCATTGACCCGGTTGACCATGACCCCATTCAAATAGTGCCCAACAGGGAATTCAAAATGTTCTTTGAAGCCCTGAAAGCCCTGGGTTTCCGGGAAAAGCGCGGCTCCGGCGATTACAACGGCCGCTTCCAGGAGTTTGAGTACCGTCCGACCACTTATTTTGTCCGGGAACTGGATGAAATCGAGGTTTATCCCGTGGCCGGGGAGAGGGAACTGGAGGTGGTCATGCAGATCGACAAAAAGGCCCGTGGCCTCTTCGGGTCCCTTCTGGACGAGCTGGACCTGGACGAAAGATTTGTCCGGTTTACCATCCCTTACAGTGAAATGGACAGTGTAAACGGGCTGGCTGGAATGCTCAGGAATATTATTGAAAGGGAGTACCGGAAGATTATTTAACCGGTAATTTCCCGGCCCGGTGGGGTTACTTTATCATCTTCCCCAGCCTGAAGATGGCTTTTCCCATTTTAAACGGTATGGTCAAAATATAGCCGGCGGTCCTGCGGGATACGTTTAAAGCAGCACGGCCAAAGCCTTTCATCAACTGCCCCGAGATCAGGATATCTCTTTCCAGATAATCCAGGCAGAGGTTGGTATTCTCCAGGTGTCTTTTCAATACCTCTTCGGGGCAAGCCTTCAGGGAACGCCGTAATAATTTTAAGGTGAAGTGGACGTTGTCAAACTGTCCGGCCAGCGGAATGATATCGGGGATCAGGTCCACCGGGGAAATATTATAGGTCAGGGCCAGGGCTAAGAACAGCCTGGCCCTGGGGGGAACATCCTTATCCCTGTACAGCCCGTAAATAAGCCTGAAGTAGGCGGGCATCCTCTTGAGCACTTCAAAGATTTCTCTCTTCCTGACTTCACCCATAGCGCGGCAGACCCCCCGCTAACGTAATCCATGAAAAGACTTTTTCTCCGTGTCCATGGCGAAAACCTTGTTCTTCCGGCGCATGCCGGATTATTTTTTCTTTCAGGGCGAGCAGCACCAGGTCCCGCGTAGTAAGCCCTTCTCTTTTCCTGGCCATGTTCGTTCTCTCCACATTTAGAATTTAGAACGGATTGATATACCTTCCATAGTATGTGCATGATGGGTAAGGGCATACGCACATCTTTTCCACGCTGGAGCTCCTCCGGACCCGGCACCGGCCGGACAGGCATTTTACAAAGCTCCCCGGTTGTGGTAAATATAAAGAGACATAAAGAAGGGCTAAGAGGAAGACAAGGAGAGTTCGGGGACGATGAAGCTGAAGGTGATCCCGGAGGATTTCGTGGTCAGGGAGCTGGCCCGTCTTCCTCTCCGGGAAAGGGGGCCTTACCGGCTCTATCTCCTGGAAAAGAAAGGATGGAACACCATCGATCTTTTGATCCGGCTGGCAAAGGCACACGGCCTTCCCTACCGCCTTTTTGCTTACGGGGGATTGAAGGACAGGCATGCCCATACCTTTCAGTACGTTACGGTTAAGCATCCCGCCAATTTAACCACCGGGGACAAAAACTTTTTCTTCCAGAGCATTGGCTATATGGACAGGCCCATGGGGCCCGATCTGCTGGAGGGAAACGAGTTTGCCATCACCATCCGCGCCCTCAGCGCGGAAGAGGTATCCCGCATCACCCGCCGGGTGGATGAGGTCAGGGGCTTCGGCTATCCCAATTACTATGATGACCAGCGTTTCGGCAGCATGGACCGCCAGATGGGCTTCATGGCCGAGAGGCTGCTGAAAAAGCATTATAACGGCAGCCTGCAGGTATACCTTACCGGTATCTACCCGGAAGAAAAAAAAGAGGCCAGGGAACGGAAACGCTTTTTCCGCGAACACTGGGGTGACTGGCCGGCCTGCCTTTCCCGTGCCAAAACCACCATGGAGATGAAAATGTTCTCCCTGCTGGCGGAGAAACCAAAGGCCTTTGTTGAGGCGCTGCAGATGATTCCCCGGGAAGAGCTTTCGCTTCTCTTTTCGGCCTACCAGAGCTTTCTGTTTAACGAGCTTTTGAGAAGGATCTTGCAGGAAATGAACCTGAATCTCGCGGCCGTTCCGGGAGTGGCCGGACCCTATCTTTTTTACCGGCGCCTGGAAAGAAAAGAACTGGCTTATTTAAAGTCCCTTGCCCTTCCACTGGCCGCCAGCCGCATGGAATTTCCCGATGCCCGTACCGAGCAACTCTTTGCGGACATCCTGGAAGAAAGGGGCATCAGGCGCAGCAGTTTTAACCTCCGCAAGGTGCGGCAGGCCTTTTTCAAGTCCACCCCCAGGCAGGCCATAGTTTTTCCCGGCGATTTGCGCCTGGAGCCTGCGGAACCCGATGACCTTTACCCCGGCAGGCAGAAAATCCGCCTGTTCTTCAGGCTGCCGCGCGGGAGCTACGGGACGATGCTCATCAAAAGGTTGACCATGCCCTGAGGAGCAGGAATACTCCGGGGATGGGCCGGGAGGTTATGCTTTTGAGATGCCACTGGCAGAATACGCGGTGAGGTGAGGAAAATGGCGGGGAAAGGTGGCCAGCGCCTGGACAAAGTGCTGGCCCATATGGGGTTTGGTACCCGTAATGAGGTTAAGAAGCTGGTTAAAGAGGGATGGGTCACGGTTAACGGGGAGCCGGTGGGTAACCCCGGGTTCCATGTTTTGCCCGGCCGGGATCAGATCGAGGTGGACGGGGAGCCGGTGGTGTACAGGCAGCATATTTTTTTAATGCTCAACAAGCCGCAGGGCTTTCTTTCGGCCACCGAAGATAAATTTGCCGAGGTGGTGGTGGACCTGCTTCCACCCGAGTATCGTTTCTTTCACCCGTTTCCGGTGGGCCGGCTGGACAAAGATGCCGAGGGCCTGCTTTTGCTTACCAACGATGGTAAACTGGCCCACCAGTTACTTTCACCCAGAAAACACGTGCCCAAAGTCTATTATGTCATTATCAGCGGGGTGGTGACGGAAGCCGATGTGGAGGCCTTCCGCCGGGGAGTGATCCTGGACGACGGCTACCGGACCATGCCCGCCGAATTAAAAATTCTCAGTTCCGGGCCGGAATCCAGGGTGGAGTTGACCATCTACGAGGGGAAATACCACCAGGTGAAGCGCATGTTTGAAGCCGTGGGCAAGAAAGTGGTTTATTTGAAACGTATTGCCATGGGACCCCTGGTGCTGGATGAGCGCCTGCAGCCCGGGGAATATCGTGAATTGACGGAAGAGGAAATAAAAATGCTTCGGGAATGGGTCCGCAGATCATCCGGTAAATAAATGGTGATCAATATCACAACTGCGGCGTGAGCCATTTAATATCTTCCCTGAAAATGAGTGCAGTACCATTGTTTAAAATGGCAGCCGGGTAGTTAAAATAACTCCGGTCAATTTTTAATCCGGGTGCTGTAAGGGAGGTTTTTTTAATGGAAGTAATTAAAATTTCGGAATTACCGGTATCCACTAACCCCCGGGGGGTAAGTGCCAGGAAGGTGCTGGAACGAGACGGTCTTGTCATCATGAACCTGCTGCTGAAGCCGGGCGAAGTGGTAGAAGCCCATGTAACGCCGCAAAATGTGGTCTTTCAGGTGACCCGGGGCAGGGGGGTAATCACAATTGGGGAAGATGAATCGCCGGTGGAAGAGGGTGAACTCGTCTACAGCACAAAGGGTATTCCCCACGGATTAAAGGCGGCACCGGATCAGGAATTTCACGTGCTGGTATGGAAGCTTCCAACCGCGTAAAAAAAGATGGCCTGAAAATCTTCTTGACATATTTTCTTCCGGCGTGATAGCATTTTGCCAGGCATATTTCGGATGCGTACCTGTTTGGAGACAGCCAATGGAAAAGAGTTGAGATGAGGTGAGCCGAGATGAGTGGATGGGGTTGAGCAAACCAACACTCATCGGGTGTTGGTTTTTTATTTTTATCTTGCGACATCCAGTTTGGCCACTGGGGAGGCACATTTAATGGCAGTTCCTGGAAAAATGCTCCTGATGGGTAACGAGGCCATCGCCAGGGGGGCGGTGGAAGCGGGGGTGCAGGTGGTGGCGGGTTATCCCGGCACCCCTTCTTCGGAAGTCCTGGAAACCCTGGCCCGCTTTTCCCGGGACTATGGCTTTTATGTCGAATGGTCGGTTAACGAGAAAGCAGCCCTGGAAGTGGCGGCCGGGGCAGCCTACGCCGGAGCCCGGGCCATGGTGACCATGAAGCAGGTCGGACTGAATGTGGCGGCGGACCCCCTGATGACCCTGGCCTATATCGGTGTGAAGGGCGGGCTGGTTCTGGTGGTGGCGGACGACCCGGGGCCCCACAGTTCCCAGAACGAGCAGGATACCAGAAAGTTCGCCCATTTCGCCGGTCTGCCCGTCCTGGACCCTTCCACCCCTCAAGAAGCGAAGGATATGACGGTGGCGGCTTTTGAAATTTCCGAGCGGCTGGGGCTGCCGGTGATCCTCAGACCCACCACCAGAACCTGTCACGTTTGCCAGGATGTTATCCTGGGTCCCCTGCCTGCTGCCAGAAACCAGTGCCGCTTTGAAAAAAATCCGGGGTGGGTGATCCTCCCTGCCCTGGCTTATAAAAAACATATCTGGCTCAACCGGAAACAGGAGGAGATGGCCCTTTTGTTTAACAGTGTGCCCTTTAACCGGGCCGAAATTAAGGGGAAAACCGGCATTGTCGCTTCCGGTGTGAGCTACAATTACGTGCTGGAGGCCCTGGAAATGCTGGGCCTGGAGGCATCCCTCCTGAAAATAGGGACCCCCTACCCGCTGCCCGGAGATCTGGTGCTGGATTTTCTGTCCCGGATGGAGCGGGTGCTGGTGGTTGAAGAGCAGGAACCGGTGGTGGAGGACCAGATAATCCACCTGGCCTGGCGCCATAAATTACCGCTGGCCGTGGCGGGCAAAAATGACGGGCTGGTACCGCGGGAAGGGGAGCTGGATACGGACAGGGTGGCTGCCGCCCTGCGGAAATTTTTCGGCCTGGAGGAAGAAAAGCGGGCTGCGGGTGCCGTCCACCCCGTTCCCGAGCTGCCCTTAAGGCCCCCGGTCCTTTGTGCGGGGTGCCCCCACCGGCCGGTTTTCTATGGCTTCCGGGAAGCCTTGAAGGATTACGACCCGGTCTTTACCGGGGACATCGGGTGTTACACCCTGGGGGTTGTTCCACCCCTGAACGCCCTTGATACCTGCCTGTGCATGGGGGCGAGCGTTACCATAGCTTCCGGCCTTTCCCGTGTGGAACGGGGGCGCAAGCACGTGGCTTTTCTGGGCGACTCCACCTTTTTTCATGCCGGGGTGACGGGCCTGATCAACGCGGTTTACAACAATGCCGACATCACCCTGGTGATCCTTGATAACAGTACCACCGCCATGACGGGTCACCAGCCCCATCCGGGAATTGGTAAAAGAGCTTCCGGCGACCCGGCCAGAAAAATAGATATTGCCGGGCTGGTCAGGGGATGCGGTGTGGAGCACATCCTCCAGGTGGATGCTTATAACCTGGGGGAAGTCATGCAGGCCGCCAGGGAAGCGGTGGAACATGAAGGTCCCTCTGTGGTCATCGCCCGCAGGGAGTGCGTGGCTCTGACCGGGCCGGGCGGTCGCTACCGGGTGGATGCGGAAACCTGCGTGGGATGCCTGACCTGCGTGGAAAGCTTTGGCTGCCCGGCTCTGAACAGGGATGATGAAGATAGGATAAGTATTTCTGAAAAATGTACCGGATGCGGCGTCTGTGCCCAGGTTTGCCCGGCAGGTGCCATCGAGGAGGAGGAGCAGCTGTGAAATTTGACCTGGTCATTGCCGGAGTGGGCGGCCAGGGAACGGTTCTGGCTTCCCGGGTGATCGCCAGAGCTGCCATGGAAGCCGGGTGGCAGGTCAGAACTTCTGAAACTATAGGCATGGCCCAGCGGGAAGGCTGCGTGGTGAGCCATGTCCGGGTGGGGGATAGGCTGGCGGGCGCCCTGATTCCGGACGGCAGGGCCGATGTCCTGCTGGGATTTGAACTGGCGGAGGCGGCCCGGGCTTTGAAAAAACTTGCCGCCGGGGGCAGGGCCATTGTCAATGACGAGGTAATTATGCCCACTTCCGTTTCGGCGGGTTTATCCCGCTACCCGGTTCAGGATATAAGGAGATATCTGGAGGAAGAACTGCCGGGGGTGTGTTTTCTGAAAGCTTCCGCCCTGGCCAGGGAGGCGGGAAATATCAGGTGCGCCAATGTGGTAATGCTGGGGGCGCTGTCGACTTTTCCCGGCCTTCCTTTCACCCCGGAGGGGCTGCTGGAAGCGGTGCTGGAAACCGTGCCCAACCGGTACAGGGATATTAACCGGAAGGCTTTTGAAATAGGCCGCCGGGCCATGGGGGTGTATTAAATGGCTTTAAAAGCTGCCGAACTGGGCGGGGGCCGTTTTGATTTCGAGGCCCTGTATGAGATGCAGGGGACGGCGCTGCGGGAAATGGTTCAGCGGGTGTACCGCAACTCTCCCTTTTACCGGAAGAAGCTGGATGAAGCGGGGGTGGATCCCGCTTCCATTAGAACAATAAACGATCTGGACCGGGTACCTTTTACCGACAAGCACGAGCTGCGCGATGCCTATCCCCTGGGGTTGATGGCCGTTCCCGAAAAAGAAGTTGTGCGCATCCACTCTTCTTCCGGTACCACGGGCAAGCCGGTTATTGTACCTTATACCAGAAGAGATGTGGATGCCTGGGCCGAAATGATGGCCCGCTCCCTGGCCATGACAGGGGTGAGCAGCCGGGACAGGGTGCAGATTACCCCCGGCTACGGGCTGTGGACGGCGGGTATCGGCTTCCAGGCCGGCGTGGAACGGCTGGGCGCCATGGCCATACCCACCGGTCCCGGGAATACGGAAAAACAGATGGAAATGATGATCGACCTGAAGACGACCGTTTTAATCGGCACCTCTTCTTACGGCCTCCTGCTGGCGGAAGAGGCCAAAAAGAGGGGGGTGCTGGATCGAATCAAACTCCGTTTGGGCATCTTTGGCTCGGAGCGCTGGGGCGACAAGATGCGCCGCCGCATTGAAGAAATCTTCAATATAGAAACCTATGATATATACGGGCTCACCGAGGTTTACGGGCCGGGGATTGCCATTGACTGCCCCTACCACAGCGGCCTTCACTACTGGTCCGACCATCTCCTTTTTGAAGTTATTGATCCCGTTTCGGGCAGGCAGCTTCCTCCGGGAGAAGAGGGAGAGCTGGTCATCACCACCCTCACCAAGGAAGGTATGCCCCTGCTGAGGTACCGCACCCATGATATCACCCGGCTGCTGCCCTACAGGTGTCCCTGCGGGAGCGCGTACCCCATGATCGACCGGGTTCTCGGCCGGACCGACGATATGATCAAGATTAAGGGCGTAAATATCTACCCCGGCCAGGTCGACCATGTCCTTAAAATTACAGAGGGGGCCGGCAGTGAGTACCAGATCATACTTACCAGGAACGAAGGTAAGGATCATATGCTGATCAAAATAGAGGTGGAAGAAGGAAGAGATCCCCGGGAAGTGGCCGGGGAGTTCAAGCGCAACATGAAATCCCGGATTGGCGTTACCGCCGACGTGGAAGCGGTTGCCCCTGGCACCCTGCCCCGGAGTGAGAAAAAAAGCAAGAGGGTTTTTGATTACCGGGAATTATAGAATGGAGTTGAACAGGCCGGTCTGCAAACCGGCCTGAAAATTTTTCCGGCCAGCTCTAGCCGGCGTTTTCCAGCAGTGCTGCCGGGAAGTGGCGGAATACTTCCGCCAGGGAGAGGGAGCCCTTTGCGGACGAGTTTACCTCTTCGCCGGTAAAAATGTTAATCCACCGGTGCGGGGCCCGGGCGGGCAGGAGCAGGGCAGTTTCCCCCCATATCTTCTCCCCCAGGGGAAACTGGAGTTGCGGTTCCCGGCCGTTCAGGCAGGCCACCAGGCGGGGTACAACCACCAGGGCCCAGCTTTCACCCGCCCGGCGGGCAAAAGCGCACAGGTGCCGCTGCAGCGGGCCTGCGGCCTGGAGGGGAATGTATTCACCGGCCTGGAAAAGTTCCCGCCTCGCCCGGCGGAAGTGCAGGGCTTTGTAAGTGAGATAGAGCTTCACGCGGCCGTCCGGCCAGGTGGATAAAAGTTCTTTTGCCAGGGCCAGCGGCCCGGCGAAATTTTCCTTTTCCTTAAGCCCGGTCAGGAGGCCCATCCGGCGGGAAAAATCCACCGGGCGGCGGTTGTCCGGGTCCACCAGGCTGAAGTTCCAGAGCTCCGTCCCCTGGTAAAAGTCCGGGATGCCCGGTGAGGCTATCTTCAGCAGCACCTGGGCCAGGGAATAAATGGCGCCGTAAAAAGCAGTTATTTTCTGGAACTCCAGAAAATCCTGCCGGAACCGGTTGTTCTTATCATCTTCCAGGATGGTTTCCACAAATTTCAGCAGGGCTTCTTCGTAGGCCGGATCCGGATTCAACCAGCTGGTTCTGGTCTTGGCTTCCCGGGCGGCTTTAAGCAGGTAATCCCGCAGCCGCTGCTTGAAGCTGTCCAGCTCTCCTTCCTCCAGGGGCCAGGCCCCCAGCAGGGTCTGGTAGATGTACAGTTCCATATTTGCTTCGGGGACCGGCTGGCCCTCGATAAGGGGCTTTTTGTTCCGGTTCATTTCCTGCCAGCGTTCCAGGCGCCCGGCAAACAGGTGGGGAATTTCTGACAGGACGTGCAGCCGTGCCCGCACATCCTCGCTGCGCTTGGTATCGTGGGTGGAGGTGGCGTTGAGGGTGTGGGGCTGGCACCGGTATCTTTTTAGATTGCTCCGGTGAAATTCTGCCACCTCCAGGCCCCGGGTGCCGGGATTCCCGCCCACCTCGTTCAGCGATATGAGGCGGTTGTAAATATATAAAGCCGTATCTTCGAACCCTTTGGCCATGGCGGGGCCGGTGAACTGCTGCCAGCGCATGGAAAATTTCAGGGCGGCAGCACGGTCCTTAACTTCGAGCAGCAGCACCCGCCGCAGGAAATCAATGGCCCTTTTTAGTTCCGGGTTTAACCTGCCGGCCTGCTCCACCGCCTGGAGGATAAAGTCCCTGTCCATGTCTGATACTGCCTCTTCCCGGATGTAGGTCCGGTAAACCGGGAGGCAGGCGGTAAGGGCTACCAGGGCTTTTTCCAGTTCCTTCAGGGAGAGATCCCGGCCCCGGGGGTCGGCGGCTGCCAGGGGGTCCAGCTGGTGCACCAGCGCCCGCACTTCCCCGGCAAAGAGCTCCCGCAGCACCTTTTTTTTGCAGGTATAAACCACTTCTTCAAAGGCGGGAACCTCCCGTTCTGCCCGGCGGTAAACCGCCTCCAGAATGTCCAGGCCATCCCCGTTGGTGTAGAGGGCATTTAAAAGGTTTAAAAAATCATACCCCGTGGTTCCGTAAACCGGCCACTGCGGGGGTAATTCTTCGTTTCCGGTGAGGATCTTTTCCACCACCACGAAAAAATTGTTTCTGGCCGGCGAACCGCCGGTGCTGCCGGCAGGCTGGAGACGTGCCTGCAGGCGCTCAAGGTAAGCCTGCGGGTCGCGCAGGCCGTCTATATGGTCGATGCGGAAGCCCGTTACCGCTCCCTGGCGGGCCAGTTCCAGTACCAGGGAGTGGGTGGCTTCAAAAACCCTTTCCTCCTCCATCCGCAGGGAGACCAGCTCAGCCACATCAAAGAAGCGCCGGTAATTAACCTCTTCCCTGCCCGCCTTCCAGAAGGCGAGGCGGTAGTACTGCCCGCTGAGGATTTCGTCCAGCTTCTCCTTCTGGTTGTTGATCAGGAGCAGGGCCTCGTTCAGCAGGTCCCTGGCAGGAGGTTTCTGGGTATACAGCCGCCACAATTCTTCTACCGCCCGTAAAAATTCCTCCCGGCCGGGGGAGCGCAAAAAGACGCCGGCAAGTCTCTGCAGTTCACCTGTCACCCCTGCATATTCCAGGATCTCCCCGTGGGAGGCGGGCTTTAAAGGGAGCCACTGCTGGTGGTAGGCCACGCCGAAGCCCATCCCGGTCAGGGTAAGGGAGAGTTCCCCTTTCTCCAGAACATCACCATATGGAGAGCCCAGGATGGGCAGGAGTAACTTGCCGGCCAGGGAAGTTCTCGCCGGTTGCCAGTCCAGGTCAAAATATGCGTCATAGGGAGAATCAGGCCCCCAGCGGAGGAGATCAAACCACCAGGGGTTTTCCGGGCTGGCGGCCATATGGTTTGGCACCACATCCAGGAGCAGGCCCATCCCCCGTTCGTGCAGGGAAGCGACCAGGGTACGCATTCCTTCCTCCCCCCCCAGTTCCGGGTTGATGCGGGTGGGGTCGGTCACGTCATAACCGTGGGGACTGCCCCGCCGGGCGCCCAGCAGGGGAGAGGCGTATATATCCGTAATACCCAGGGCATGCAGGTAGGGGACCAGTTCCCGGGCCCTGGTGAAATCGAACTCCCTGCTGAACTGCAGGCGGTAGGTGGAAACCGGGATCCGCACGGGGGTCATGGCATTTCCTCCCTCACCTGTTCCTTTTAATGCCCAGGCAATCTCCCAGGGAGCCGAAGCGTTCCACCCAGGTTCTGGCTTCTTCATCCCCCTGGTCGGCTTTCTGGCGCAGGTCCTGGTAGATGGTTTGCAGCAGGCAGTAATAATTGTTCTGCACTTTCCACATATCCACCTCGAAGGGCAGGGAACGGACCAGGTTGCAGGTTGTGGCCAGGTGCTCGAGCAGGGAGAGGTCGGTGGGATGCCTGCGCAGTTCCTCTCCCAGTTTATTCAGGGTTTTCTTAAGGGCATAGCTCAGGGAGGCCCCATCTAGATTAATGCTGGTCATCCTGGCTTCTTCCAGCAGGGCTTTAATACGCTCCAGGTCCAGGAATTTTTCCGAAAAGGCCTGGCGCAGGCTGGTATTGATAACAAATTCGGCGGCCGCCCGCAGGACATTGGGCTGGGGAATGTTCAGTTCCTGCAAAAGCCGCATTAAAGGAGCGTGGCGCTCGTATATGCGCCGGTAGTCGCCGGCCACCTCTTCCAGGGTGGAGTCCAGAATGACATCCAGGATCTCCCGCTGCTTGTCCCGGAAGAGATGTTTTAAAGAGAAAGTGCTGCCATGGAAATACTGGTCTAAAAGGCGGACGACTTCCGGGAAATCAACCCGGTCAAAGGCCCCGGCCACTTCTTCCACCATCTTGCGGTAGCTTTCCTCGTCCTGGTATACCCGCACCCCGCCGTTAATGCTGGGGTAGCCAAAGTTGACCACGCCATAAACAATAGTTACCCCTTCCCGGGTAATTTCCGAGGTGACGCGAGCCTTGCCCAGGGTCAGCTTGGCCGCCCCGGCCAGGCGGTTGATGCTGTCCTCCCGCAACACGGTATAGGAGTATATGCGGGAATGTTCGTCATAGGATTCGAACAGCGAGGAAATGGCGTAGTGGGCTCCCACTTTGACCAGGTCCACCATGGCCGGTTTGGCGAACTTTTCATAGACGTGTGCGCCATCCTTATGTTCGGGTATGTTGCTCTTGGCCTGGGAGAGTATTTCCAGGAAAGGTTGCTCCAGGGATTTCCCGAATAATTCCTGGGCCAGCTGGATCACCCTGCAGGCATACTGCAGCACCTGTACCGTTTCGATACCGGAAATTTCGTCAAAAAACCAGCCGCAGCTGGTGAACATGAGCATGGCGTGGCGCTGCATTTCCAGGAGTTTGAGGACCCGTACCTGTTCGTTTTCTTCCAGCGGGCGGGCGGCGTGTTTATTCAGGAAGCGGTTCAGGCTCCCGGTTGAACGGTCCAGGATTACCTCAATATAGTCGTTACGGGCGGCCCAGGGATCCTTTAAAAAGCGGCGTGCTTCCTCCTCGTACATGGGGGCGATGGTGTTGCGCAGCCAGTTTAGGGCGTTGCGCAGGGGGGCCCGCCACGCCTGGCTCCATCCCGGGTGCTGGCCGGAATTGCACCCGCAGTTGTTGCGCCATCGTTCCACCCCGTGGGCACAGCTCCAGGCGGTATTTTCATTAATCTCCACTTCCATAGTGGCCGGGTGTTTTTCCAGGAACTCCCCGTAGTTGGTTATGCGGGCTGCCTTATTGGTTTCTATGTAATTAAGAGCGTAGGCCAGGGCCATATCTCCATGCGGGTGGTGGTGGCCGTAGGTTTCCCCGTCGGTAGCAATGTGGACCAGCTGGGTTTCGGGGCGGCCCGTATTGAAGGCGCTGATCAACCTCCTGGCGAAATTCTCCCCGTTTAAGAGCAGGCCTTCAAAGGCCACCGCCCGGGAAATATCGGCGTTATAAAAGAAGACGCTGATGGTGCGGCCCGATGCGGGCAGGTTGATGAGGTAGGGGACGGTGGGATCGATACCCCCCGGCCCCACATCCTGCCAGGTATCGGTGCCGATCCTGCGGAATCTCCGGGCCTGGTAGGGTGCCAGGATGGTAAAGCGGACACCCTGTTCGGCCATAATTTCCAGCGTTTCCAGATCCACCGCTGTTTCCGGCAGCCACATGCCTTCCGGGCGGCGCCCAAAGCGGTATTCGAAATCCTTAATGCCCCAGATGACCTGGGTGTATTTGTCCCGCCGGTTGGCCAGGGGCATGATCATGTGGTTATAGGCCTGGGCCAGGGCGGAACCGTGTCCGGAAAATCTTTCCCGGCTGAGGCGGTCGGCTTCAACGATAGCCCGGAGGACTTCCGGCTCGTGTTTCTCCATCCAGGAAAGCAGGGTGGGGCCGAAATTGAAGCTGATCCTGCTGTAGTTGTTGACGATTTTTCTGATCCAACCGTCGGCGTCCAGTATGCGCGAGGCAGTGTTGGGTTCGTAGCATTCAGCGGTAATTCTCTCGTTCCAGTCGTGGTAGGGGTAGGCGGAATCCTGAAGTTCCACGTCCTCCAGCCAGGGATTTTCCCGGGGTGGCTGGTAAAAGTGCCCGTGAATGCAGATATAGCGTTCCACTGGTATCCCTCCAGTATCGATTTTCCTTCCCCGGCATAGGCCCGGGTATGGACTCACCTTTCCAGCTCCAGTAAAAGGCATGCTTTTGGCGGGAGGGTGAGTTCCACCCTTCCCGGGGAAAACAGGACGGGCGGGACGGTGCTGCCGCTGCCGAGCCAGCGCTCCTCCGCGGCATCCAGAATTTTTTGCCAGTGCCCCTGTGCCAGGGGCAGATTCAGGTGAACCGGGAGATCATTAAAGGAGAGAATAAGACTGGCCCGGCTCTCCCTTTCCCATCGCTGGACCACCAGAACCTGCTCTCCGGGGTAGGAGTGCACCTCCATATTTCTCCTTTCCAGGTTCCCCAGGGCCTGCACTTCCCGGCGCAGGCGCAGCAGTTCCCGGTAAAATTCGTAGAGGACCCGGTGGTGGCCTTCATGGCGAAGAGCCCTGTTCAGCCGGGAGCGCAGGAAAGTCTGCTCATCCTGGGGGTCTGCTATTTCCTGCCAGGCAAAGGCGGAAAATTCCTCCCGCCGCCCCTTGCGCACTGCTTCGACCAGGGCCGGGTCCGTATGGCTGGTGAAGTAGAGGAAAGGAGCCGTTTCACCGTATTCCTCCCCCATAAACAGGAGGGGTAAGTAGGGGGAGAGGATGACTGCTGCTGCCGCCAGCTTGAGGTCCTCGAAGGTGGCCAGGTTGCTGAGCCTTTCGCCCCCCGCCCGGTTCCCTACCTGGTCGTGATTTTGAGAGAAAACCACAAACTGGCAGGGCCTGCAGAGGTCCGTGGTATTGCCGTGCCTGCGCTGCCGGTATTCCGAGTACTGGCCCGTATATACGTAACCCTGGCGAAAGGCTTTGGCAAGATGATCGAGCTCTCCAAAGTCCCGGTAGTACCCCAGCCTTTCACCCGTCAGCAGGGTGTGCAGGGCGTGGTGAAAATCATCGCACCACTGGGCGTCCAGCCCGTAGCCTCCAATGGCCCGGGGCCGGATGATGCGGGCATCGTTGAGATCGCTTTCCGCCACCACGTAGACGCGGCGGCCCAGGCGCCCGGCTTCCCGGTGCACTTCTTCTGCCAGCTCCTCCAGAAAGTGGGTGGCCGACATGTCCAGGATGGCGTGCACCGCGTCCAGGCGCAGGCCGTCTATATGGTAATCCCGGATCCAGTAAAGGGCGTTTTCAATAAAATAGCGGCGTACCTCATCGCTGCCCGGCCCGTCGAAATTAATTGCCGGTCCCCAGGGGGTGCGGTAACGCTCCGTGAAATAGGGCGCGTAGTCGCCCAGGTAATTGCCCTCCGGTCCCAGGTGGTTGTAGACCACGTCCAGGAAAAGAGCCATTCCCTTTTGATGACAGGCGTCCACCAGTCGCTGCAGGCCGCCGGGCCCGCCGTAGGAATTTTGCACGGCATAGGGGTAGACACCGTCGTAGCCCCAGTTGCGGCTGCCCGGAAACTGGGCTACGGGCATGAGCTGGATGGCGGTGATTCCCAGTTCCTTTAACTCTTCCAGGTAGGGGATGATGGCCTCGAAAGTCCCCTCGCGGGTGAATGTTCCCGGGTGCAGCTCATAAAAAACCAGGCTTTCCCGGTTGGGGCCGGACCAGCAGTGATCGTTCCAGTTAAAAGAGTAAAGGTCCACCACCTGGGAAGGTCCGTGCACTCCTTCCGGCTGGTGGCGCGAGGCCGGGTCGGGTCTTTCCTTTTCCCCGTCCAGGAGGTAGTAATAGAGGTTTCCCGGTTCCACCCCCTCTACGGTGCCGCCAAAATAACCGTGTTTTTCTTCGGTTAAGGGAATAACCCGCTCACGGGGTCCCAGGATATGTACGGCCAGGCTTTTTACCCTGGGTGCCCATACTTTAAAATAGCAGCGGCCTTCTCCCAGGTAGGTGGCTCCCGGGGGCAGGGAAGTTATGCGCTGAAACATGAGTTTTCACCGTTCCTATTATTAGCGATTTTACAGTTCAGCAGTACGTGACTGCTTGATTTTTTATGTGCCAAAAGTTTTTCCCTTTTAAAAGGGTCTTATCCGGTATTACAATAGTAATAAATCATTGGCGCATGGAGTGGGGATGCGTTGCACAAGTTCTTTTACGGCAATCGTATATTGTTTCTGGTTACCCTGCTGCTGATACTCCCTGTTCTTCTTACCCTTTATATGATGCACATCATCAAAAACAGCGAGCTTTCCATTCTGGAACACCAGAAGGCCAAGCTTAACCAGGCGGCTTACCTGCTGGACCAGAACCTGGCCGGCAGCCTGGATAATTATTTAGCTGAACAGGGTCTGGCGGGCAGAACCAGAGAAGAAAAAATAGTGGCTATAGGCAATTATGTCAATGAAAAAATTAACCATGTTAAACGGGAGTACCCGGAGGTTCATATAGGGTTGTACTATGAACCCCTGCACGTTTTTTACGACGGAACCGCGCGTTTCGATGAAAATTTTTCCCTGCGCCGTAAAAAGGCCTTTGAGGAAACCATGTCCCAGAGGAAGAGCCTGGTACAAAACCTGGGTCCTGAAGAAGGCGGGGTTATTGAGATTTACCGTCCCTTCACCCGTAATGGTAAAGTGGAGGGCGTAATTCGTTCGGCCGAATATCTTTCCGAAGTGGGTTATTACGGCAAGCGGCGCCATATCGAGATGATTGCCTACTCGGCAATAGCCGCTGTGGTACTTACAGGCTTTGGGGGAGCCATATACATTTTCCGTGACCTGGTAATGCAGGTGCGGTTCATCAGGCAGGGCCTGAAAACCCTGGAAGAAGATCTTTCCCGGACCATGCCCGAGGCTCATGGCGAGCTCGGTGAAATTGTAGAGGGAATTAATGGCTTTGCCCGCCGTATTGCGGAGTTAAACCTGTATACCGAAACCATGCTGGCGGTAATCGATGAAGCTATCGTGGTGGTTAACGCCGGGGGAGAAGTGGTCCTGGCCAATAACCTGGCACGGGAACTGTTCGCCCTGCCGGAAGGATTTAAAGGTCGTATGATGGGTGAGCTTTTCTCCGGGAACTCCCCCCTGCTGTCTTACCTGGAGCGGACCTTAAAGGAAGAAAAGGCTTTTCGCGATTTGATGCTGAACTGGAGCAATGGCGATAAATCTCCCCGCCAGCTGCTTTTGAGCATTTTACCTTTGAAAACTGCTTCCGGAGAACTTCTGGGAGCTGTAATCAACTGCCGGGATTTGACTGAACGCATGCAGCTGGAGGAAAAAGTGCGGCGGCAGGAGCGTCTGGCTGCTCTGGGGAAACTGGTTACCGGTGTGGCCCACGAAATTCGCAACCCGCTCACTTCTATTAGCTGCTATATCCAGCACTGGATGCAAAACAAACAACCCAGCACCCAGGCCCTGGCAACAATCCAGCGTGAGATTACCCGCCTGGATTACATTGTTGAGCAACTGCTGTACTTTGCCAAACCAGCGGAGGCGCGGCTGTTTCAGCGCGATCTGAATGTTTTAATCCGGGAGTTAACCGAATTCTTTCAGGAGATGTATCAGGGGAAATATAACCTGCTGCTGGACCTGGAAGCGGACCTGCCGCCGGTCTGGATGGACGCCGAGCAGATGGAGAGGGCAGTGGTTAACATAATTTTTAACGCCATCCAGGCCATGCCCGAAGGTGGTACCATATCCATATCCACCGCTTACCTTCCCGGCAGGCAACGGGTGGCCCTGACCATTGCTGATACCGGATGCGGTATTCCGAAAGAAAACCTGGCCCATCTTTTTACGCCGTTTTACTCCACCAGGCCTAAAGGCACCGGCCTGGGGCTGGCCATTGCCTACGAGATCGTGCAGGCCCATGGCGGGCAGATAGAAGTGGAGAGCGAGGTGGGCCGGGGAACGAAGTTTACCATCTATCTCAGAACGTAGCCGGGTAACCCTGGCAAGAGGTGAAGCGCGATGGAAGATCTCATTCTGGTTGTGGATGATGAGGAAAGCGTGCGGCAAACATTAAAGGACATCCTGACTGACCATGGTTATCGTGTGGAAACGGCCCGGGATGGCCGGGAGGGATTGGAAAAGATAACCATGCTCGATCCCGCTGCGGTCATCATGGACATACGCATGCCGGAAATAGATGGGATTAAGGCCCTGGAACTGGTACGGGTGAAAGGTCAGGATACTCCCATCATTTTAATTACGGCTTACGGTTCTACGCAAAGTACCATTGAGGCCATGAAGATGGGTGCCTTTGATTACCTTTTAAAACCCCTTCAGATTAATGATCTTCTGGAAACGGTCAAAAAAGCCGTGGAGATAAAAAAGTTGATGCGTAAAGCCCCGGCCGATCCGGGTAAGGTGACGGATGAGCCTTCGGAAATCATGATCGGATTGTCGCCGGCAATGCAAAAGGTTTACAAGATTATCGGGCGGGTGGCCAATTCCAATGCCACTGTGCTCATCCGGGGCGAGAGCGGAACGGGCAAGGAACTGGTGGCCAGGGCCATACACTTTAACAGCGTGCGGCGGGATAAGCCTTTTGTAAAAATCAACTGTGCTTCTATTCCGGATAGCCTTCTGGAAAGCGAACTCTTCGGTTATGAAAAAGGTGCCTTTACCGGCGCGGTGACATCGAAACCCGGTAAATTTGAGCTGGCCCAGCATGGAACCATTTTTCTGGATGAAATCGGGGAAATGTCCCTGAACCTCCAGGCCAAACTGCTCCGGGTCATCCAGGAGCGGGAATTTGAGCGCCTGGGGGGTACCGAAACCATAAAAGTGGACGTGCGGATTATTGCTGCCACCAATAAGGATCTGGAAAAATGCATTGCCGAAGGAACGTTCAGGGAGGACTTGTTTTACCGTCTGAACGTGGTTGATATCTACCTGCCGCCGCTGCGGGAGCGCAGGGAAGATATTCCCCTGCTGGTCGAACATATGATAAAGCAGTACAGCTCTGAATACAGAAAGCAGATCAGCGGTTTTACCGAACAGGCCATGAAGCTGCTCCTGGAATACGAGTGGCCGGGCAATGTGAGGGAGCTGAAAAATGTTTGCGAGCGGGCTGTTTTGATGTCCAACGGGCCTCTGCTGACGGTTGAGGATCTGCCCCACTCCATCCGCAAAAGTTCCCGCCGCCTGCACTGGTTGAAAGGGCTGAGCGGGGATTCCTTCAAAGAAATGGTTGCTGAAGTGGAGCGGGAGATCATCCTGCAGGCCCTGGAAGAACACAACTGGAACCGTTCAGCGGCCGCACAGGCGCTGAAAATGAACCGCAGTTCTCTGTACCTGAAAATGAAAGAGCTGGGCATTATTGATTAAGCGAATGTAAATTAATGTAAAGGAGTACGATCATGCTTGCGTTGAGGGCACGGGACGTTATGATCCCCATCGAGCAGATTCCCACTATTACGGCAGATGCCACCCTGCACGAGGGTATCCAGGCCTTAAGGCAATCTTTTCACCGGGAAGGCAGGCCCTGGCATGGGCACCGTATTCTGATTGTTCTGAATAATGATGGTAAACTGGAAGGTATTTTGACTCTCCGCGGGATTTTAACAGCGGTAGGGCTTTACGATTTAATCCGCAACCCCCTGTTTAAGTCCGAGTCCTGGAGCTGGTACTTTCTGAGAAAGTTAAAGGAAGGCTCCCGGATGAAGGTGCGGGATATCATGAGGCCCGTCCTGCTGGCCACAGTGCAGGCCAGTGATGAGCTTTTAGAGGTTATCCGCACTTTTTTGAAATATAACGTTAACTCCCTGCCTGTTCTGGAGCGCGGCAACCTGCTGGGTGTGGTACGTGTTGTTGATGTTTTCAAAGTGTTGAGCGATTATTATCGGGAAGCAGAAGAAAAGAACAGGTAAAATTTATGCCTGTTCTCGAAGATTGTGAAAATGCTCAATTACACTTTTTCCGTCAGGGTTGATGAAAATTTCAACAGAGAAGCAAAAGACAGGTGGTAAAACCGGTGGCCGAAATAAACTGAAATGAGAGCCATCAAGCCATCTTTAAAAATCCTGTGTTGAGAAATTGTTCTACTGACCATAAACTGGACACAAGGAAAGTAATGTCAGAACCCGGAAGGCCTTTAAAAACGGCCTTTTTTTTTGTGAACAACGGCACAGCATTTGCACCTTTAAGCACAAAAACAACAACCGGTAAAGGGGGGAACTGGCCGGTCTGATTGAAAGCCGTGGATGATTGCTGTTGGATAATATTACCGGCAAGGGGGAGAATGTATGGGCACGCAAAAAAAACCAACCGGACGGGCAATATTATGGGGAATAATCTCCCTGGCAGCTTATCTCGCCTTATTTCTTAACCAGGATGTTGTTACCCGCAATTTCGCCCGGGGAGGCATTTTTGCTATAGCGGTTATTCTTACAGCTATGATATTTTCCTTTATTCACGGGGCCTTTGCCAACTATCTTCTGGAAGCGCTGGGCATTCAACCCTTAAAGAAAGGGGTGCATTAGAATGCGGGGCAGAAAGGCAGTTTTGTGGAGCCTGGTGGCCCTGGGTACCCTGTTTTTAATTTCTATCCCTTCTCTGGCTGAAGCAGCCGGGGAAGCGCTGGGCCCTGGTGATGTGGTTAAGCAGTTTGTCCGCCTCGATGCGCTGGGAGCTATATATCTGATTATCCTTGGTTTTCTTGGAGGCCTGATCAGCGGTTTTATCGGTTCGGGAGGGGCGTTTGTTCTGACTCCCGGCATGATGAGCCTGGGCGCACCGGCGGCCATTGCGGTGGCCAGCAATATGTGCCACAAGTTTCCCAAATCCATGGTAGGGGCTTACAAGCGCTATAAATATGGCCAGCTGGACTTAAAACTGGGCGTGTTCATGGCCATTTCCGCGGTTATAGGTGTGCAGCTGGGAATTTATGTGCAGAAGTTCATTTTTGCCCGGTGGGGGTCGGCGGGTTCAAATTTATATGTTAGTGTAGCCTTTGTGCTGATTTTAACCCTGGTAGGACTGTATATGCTTTACGATGCCCGGAGAGCGGTAAGGGCCAGCACTGAGGATACCGTTTCCGGTCTGGCAGAAAAAATGAAAAGAATTAACATTCCTCCCATGATCAGTTTTAACGCTGCCCGTATACGGGTTTCCTTCTGGGTTATTGCACCGCTGGGGCTTGCCACCGGTTTGCTGGCGGCAACCATTGCGGTGGGGGGTTTTATAGGCGTTCCAGGTATGATTTATATTCTGGGTGTATCACCCATCATGGCCAGCGCTACGGAGCTGGTGGTGGCCTTCCTGATGGGGTTGACCGGTACCATAACCTGGGCTGTAAGCGGTTTTGTCGATATTAGAATGGTCCTGCTCCTGCTGGCCGGCTCTCTGATAGGGGTGCAGGTTGGTGCTGTGGGCACCACCTATGTTAAAGAGTACATGATTAAGCTGGTAATGTCTACTATAATGCTGATTGTTTCCATCAGCAGGGGGATTGCCATACCCACTTATTTACACGAACTGGGGTTGATCGAGCTCAATCAGGGCACCGTTAACCTGCTGGATAAAGCAAGTTTCATTATCATGTGTTTTGCCCTGGCTCTGGGTGGGGTAATCGTTCTCGGCAATATGTGGAAGAGAAAGAAAGAACTGCAGGCAGAAGAAGCCGGCGTGGCGGTAAACCTGCAGAAGAGCTAAAGCCGATTACCATTGCCCCTGTATGAGGGGAGGAACGGACCATGAGTAATGGTGGAGCAAATTTACTGCATAAAAGCTGTTCCCGGGGGGAAGCGCTGGTGGCCCATCGGGGCAGGCCGCTGCCGGACGATGATCCTTCTCTCCTGGAATACCTGGAGCAGGTGTTCACCCGGATTGAGTTGTCCAGGGCGGAAATACAGACAGAGGAAAATGGCGGCTTGTTTCTGGTGGTAGTGCTTGCGTTTGTCCTGGCGGCATGTTTATGGCTGGGGCTGAAAATGGGTTGAGCAGGCAGCTCAACCGGTGCAATATACATGGCCGGAGGGGAGGGTGTCGCTCCCCTTCCTGTGTTAGCGGGGAAAAAGGGGGGAAAACTGTGAACGATAGCGAGTTCATCCTGTCCTTTAACAGGTATAAACGGGAATTTCTCCAGCAGTGGAAGCTGGAGGAGGACCAGCGGGGAGTTCTGGAGATGTTTGAAAAATGGCTGCAGGTGCGGGGCAAAGAGCAACGGAATGAGCAAGGGGAAGAAGCTGCCAATGTCCCGGTCATGCCTTTTAATGCGGGTAAAGATTGGAGGATGCTTCTGGAGGAAATCTGCCGGAGAGTAGAGAAAAACCTTTTTAAGAGAGGCATAGTTATTAAATGTTTGTCCGCTGCCCGTTGGGGGCAGGCCAGGGGTTCAGCTCTGTGCCTGGTTCTTCCCGACCGCCGGGATGTTTTTTACCGCCTGTGCCGCACCCAGCCCCGCAAGGGCCCCTATTCCGGGCAGAAAATTATCAAGGGTGAACTGGTGCTGGATGGTCACAAGCACAGCCTTTTTTTGCCGCTGCTCCATTATCAGGTTGAAATGGAAAATCGTCTGGGTTTTCGCCTGGAACGGGAGTCCACCCGTGTTGAGGAAACCGGTAAATACCGCTTTAAAATATGCTTTCCCTTAAACGAACGCCTGTCGGTTCGCGACTGTGAGGAAATAGCCCGCCTGATGGCAGATTTCATCCTCGTGACCCGTGAATATATTGAAAAGATAGGTGAGGCCAAGACCGGTTGAACCCCCGGGAGGTGGTATGATCCTGTGCCCCTGCGGCTGAAGGTGCGGGAAATTATGGTTCCAGCGGAGGAACTGCCTTCGCTGCACGAAGATGCGGATGTGGCTTCTGCTTTCAGGTTGTTGCAGGAGTATTTTCGCGGGAAAGACGGCACGTGGATGGGTTTTCAATCGGCGCTGGTTTATAACAACCGGGGGCGTGCCACGGGCATCCTTACTTTGCGGGGGCTGCTGCGGGCCCTGCATTACCAGGCTCTCCTGGAAGACCTGTTAAAAGGTGACCCGGCAGGTCTTTTTTTCCTGCCCCCGCGCTGGAGCGAGCAATTCATAAAAGTCAAAGAGGTTATGCGCCCGGTGGGGATGGCTTTTGTTAATGAAGATGCAGCGCTTTGGGAGGCTGCCCTGGTTATGTTAAATAAAAAGATTAATTCCGTACCGGTAATGGACGGCGACAATTTGTGCGGTGTGGTGAGAACTATTGATCTCTTCTGGCTTATAGGTGAAATTCTCGAGGATATGAGCTGAAATGTTAACTGCCGGGCCAATTTTATATGGCGATATTAATACCGGATAATTTAACGGAAGACCCGGTTGTTGTGGCAGCAGGCAAAAAAGCCTGCCGAACGGGTGGAAGAACGCGGTGAATGACTGTTCACTGGTGTGTAAAACAGGCATATAAAAATACCTTTTTGCTCTGTTCCAAAGTCATGGGGCAGAGTGTTTATTTTTGCCCGCCAATGGTTTGCGAGGGTAGCCCGGCTTGTCTTCCGGCAACTGGTTTCGATTAAGAAACGAAAAGGAGCTAAAATTGGGCAATTGAACTCAAAATTCTTAAAATTTTATCATTTCTGATGTAAAATTCTCTAGAAAAGGTAAGGCTGTGCTGGCTTTAGACGGGGGTGATGCTGGGATTTATTTCCCGCGAAACAAACAAAATTTTATTTTCCAGAAAAATAAAAAGGAGGTCCGGTAAAAAATGGCCAGCGAAGAAAGAGTTCTGGAAGCGTTATTAAAAGAAGAAAGGACGTTTCCGCCGCCGGCATATTTTGTCGACAAGGCGTTAGTAAAAGATGCTTCGATATATGAAGAGGCGAAGGCAGACCGGGAGGGCTTCTGGGCCAAACAGGCCGAGAGTATTGACTGGTTCCAGAAGTGGGATAAGGTGCTGGATACCAGCAATGCTCCCTTCTTCAAATGGTTTGTAAATGGGAAATTAAATGTTTCATATAACTGCATCGATCGCCACCTGAACACCTGGCGCAGGACCAAAGCAGCCATCATCTGGGAAGGGGAGCCCGGGGACGACCGCGTCCTGACCTACCAGGATCTGTACCGTGAGGTAACCAAATGCGCCAATGTGCTGAAAGAGCTGGGCGTAAAGCGGGGAGACCGGGTGACCATTTACCTGCCCATGATTCCCGAACTGGCCATTGCCATGCTGGCCTGTGCCCGTATTGGTGCCCCCCACAGCGTCGTTTTTGGCGGCTTCAGCGCCGAATCCCTGCGGGACCGCATTAACGACTGCCAGGCCAAGCTGGTCATTACCGCCGACGGCGGGTGGCGGCGGGGCGGTATTGTACCCCTGAAAAAGAACTGTGACGATGCGCTGGCCCAGTGCCCGTCTGTGGAAAAGGTGCTCATGGTTAAGCGCACCGGCCAGGATGTTAACTTTGTGGAAGGCCGCGATTACTGGTGGCATGAGATGATGGCCAGGGCACCCATCGGCTGCGAGCCGGAGCATATGGACGCCGAGGATATGCTCTACATTCTTTATACCAGCGGGACCACGGGCAAGCCCAAAGGCGTGGTCCATACCACCGGTGGTTACCTGGTAGGGGTTGCTGCCACCCACCGCATGATCTTCGATATTAAGGATGATGACATTTACTGGTGTACCGCCGATATCGGCTGGGTGACCGGGCACTCCTATATCGTTTACGGCCCCCTGGCCAACGGGTGCACCACGGTGATGTACGAGGGCAGCCCCGACTGGCCGGAAAGGGACCGCTTCTGGGCCATTGTGGAAAAATATCGTGTCAACATCTTATATACCGCTCCCACGGCCATCCGGGCCTTTATGAGGTGGGGCACCGAGTGGCCGGCCAGGCGCGATCTCTCCAGCCTGCGCCTGCTGGGCACGGTGGGAGAGCCCATTAACCCCGAGGCCTGGATGTGGTACTACAAGTACATCGGCAACGAGCGCTGCCCCATTGTGGATACCTGGTGGCAGACGGAAACCGGAATGATCTTAATTTCTCCCCTGCCGGGAGTTACCACCCTGAAGCCCGGTTCCGCTACCGTACCGTTCCCCGGTGTGGAAGCGGCCGTGGTTGATAACACGGGCAAGGAAGTGCCCCTGGGCAGCGGTGGTTACCTGATTCTCAAGTCCCCGTGGCCGGCCATGCTGCGTACCATTTACGGCGACCCCGATCGTTACGTGGCCCAGTACTGGAGCCGGTTTGAAAATGTATATTTCACCGGTGACGGGGCCAGGAGGGATGAAGACGGCTACTTCTGGATCATGGGCCGGGTGGATGACGTGATTAACGTCAGCGGGCACCGCCTGGGAACCATGGAAATTGAGAGTGCCCTGGTGGATCACCCGGCGGTAGCCGAGGCGGCCGTTATCGGTAAAGCCCACGAGGTAAAAGGCCAGGCTGTCAGCGCCTTTGTCACCCTGAAGGAGGGCATTCAGGGTACCCCTGAACTGGCCAATGAATTGAAGGCCCACGTGGTCAAGAAAATCGGTGCCATTGCCCGGCCGGAGGATATTTTCTTCACCGCTGAACTGCCCAAGACCCGCAGCGGTAAAATCATGCGGCGCCTGCTGCGGGATATTGCCGAGGGACGGGTACTGGGGGATACCACCACGCTGGCCGATCCTGCAGTTGTGGCTCAAATCAAGGAGCAGTACGAATCCAAAGAAATGTGATAGAAATTTGGGCCTGCCGGGTGGCGGTTATGCCAGCGCTTCCGCCTGCGGGGGCGGTTATGATTAAAAATACTGGGCATTACCTCCGCCCGCCATCCGGCGGGCCCATTTAATTTATACGGAAGCAGAGGGCAGATATAATCCACACCCGTTTTTTCCCGGCCGGACGGCCGGTTTTTTGCTTGGTGGAGGAATAGACTTTTTGCGCTGGATTTTATATAATAAAGTTAGCAGGTTAATAAATTTTTTATCTTTAAAATGTTATGAATTATAAGAACATTTGGGGGAGGGGAGGCGCGTCTGGGTGCAGAGAAAACTGGCTCTGGGAGTAATAGCCCGCTGGTTGCCAATTAATTTTCTGGCCACCGGTTTTGTACTCCTGTGGGATCCGCTGGCCTGGAAACTGGTGCTGGCCATGGTCTGTGTCAATGCCGTGGCTGCCTTTGTGGTCAGTGATTATATACAGAAACAAAAGATAATCAATCTTAAAAGCGAGCAGCACCCCCTGGATTTCACCCTTCAAATTGCCAGTGAAACGCTGCCTTACCTGCGGCGGGGGTTGAATGAAGAGACGGCAGCCAAGACCGTGGAAATCATTCAGAAAATCAGCGACGTGGCGGCTGTGGCCATCACTGACCGGGAGAAAGTCCTGGCCTATATCGGTGCCGGGGCGGATCACCACAAGCCCGGCGGTTCAATCATGACCGATGCCACCCGGGAGGTCCTGGTTACGGGTGAACTCAAGGTGGTCCGCAGCGGCCGTGACCTGCAGTGTCCTGTACCCGGTTGCCCCCTGGAGTCGGCGGTAATTTCTCCCCTCAAGTGCAGGGACGAAATTGTGGGTACCATTAAGCTTTACCGCACACAGCCGGGGGAAATTCCCCAGAACCTGGTTAAGCTGGCTGAAGGATTGGCCCAGTTGCTGGGTATGCAGATGGAACTGGCGGAACTGGACAGGCAGGCTCAGCTGGTAACCAAAGCGGAGCTGGATGCCCTGCAGGCCCAGATCAACCCCCATTTTTTATTCAATACCCTGAACACCATCATCATGTTCAGCCGGACCAATCCGGAAACGGCGCGACGCCTTCTTATCCGCCTGGCTTCTTTCTTCCGCCATGCTTTGAAGCGCCACGGTCATTTCAATACTCTGAGGGAAGAAATAGAATACCTGAACACCTACCTTATACTGGAGAAGGCTCGTTTCCGTGAAAAATTGCGGGTAGTCAGGAATATAGACCGGGAGCTACTGGACTATCAGGTGCCGGTTCTGACCATCCAGCCCCTGGTGGAGAATGCCATTAAGCACGGGATTCTTCCCAAGCCGGGGCAGGGTACGGTGCAGATTACGGCCCAGCGGCTGGATGAGGATATGCTGATTGTGATTAAGGATGATGGGGTAGGTATACCTCCGGAAAGGCTGTCCGAGGTGCTGCAGCCCGGTGTTGGATCGGGCAATGGCGTGGGTCTCAGTAATGTCCATGAACGCTTGAAAAGCCTTTTCGGTAAAGATTACGGCCTGCACATTATCAGTGCTCCCAATGCCGGAACATCGGTTTATGTGCGGGTGCCTTTATTATGCAAGTTGGGACACGGGGAGGGGAACTCTGTTGAAGCTAAAAGCATTAATAGTAGATGATGAATATCCGGCCCGGCAGGAACTGCGTTATGCCCTGAGCAGCTTTGATAACATAGAGATCGTGGGAGAGGCCACCAATGCCCAAGAAGCCCTGGCGTTAATCAAGGCACTGGAATATCAGGTTCTTTTCCTGGACATATCCATGCCCGGCATGAACGGCCTGGAACTGGGGGCGGCTATTCAGGAGTTGCCCAGGCAGCCCCAGGTAATTTTCGTTACCGCTTATGATGAATATGCCGTCAAAGCTTTTGAAGTTAATGCCGTGGATTACCTTTTGAAGCCTGTAGACCAGGCCCGGCTGAAAAAGGCCGTGGATAAAGTATGGAAAAAATATCAGGAAATCAACCAGATGGATGCTGGAGCTGTGGAGAATGGCTTTACCACCCCGGCAGCCCGGGGTGGTAACGGGGCCGGTCAGTTTAAAATTGACCGGATCCCGGCGGAAAAACAGGGCAAGACGGTGCTGGTTGCGGAGTCGGATATTGTCTATGCCTTTACGGAGCAGGATTACATCTACATTAAAACCTATGCCGATAAATTTTTCACCCGTTATACTCTGAAAGAGCTGGAAGCCCGCCTGAACCCCAACATCTTTTTCCGTACCCATCGCTGCTATATTGTTAACCTCCATAAGGTCAAGGAAATAGTACCTTTCTTTAACGGTACCTACAACCTGGTGGTGGATGACAAGGAAAACAGCGAGGTTCCGGTAAGCCGGGCCCAGGCCAAAAAGTTGCGCAAGATTCTGGGCTTCTAGATGTGTAAAAAGAAGGTTGCTGAATAACTGCATGGCCTTTGCACGGGCCATGCTTTTTTTGGGGCACATAAACCGGCGGGTGTATAAAGGAGGGCTCTTTTGTAAAAACTATGCTGAAGACTGCTGGTGAAACCTGGTATGGATGGTGATGCGTGTGCAGGCAGTATGGGATATGTTAAGCGATCAAAAGATCTGGAACCTGCTGGGTGATGTGCAGCGTCCCCTGGATGAAGATATAATCCGGCTTATGTTTATAGAAATTTTCAGCCGGGTTAAGGTTCTGGAAGAGGAAAATCTGGCCCTGCGCGTTCTGCTGATGGAGCAGGGCCTGGTGGACGAGGAGCTATACGCCATTACCCGCCGGGCGGTTAGGGAATTCCTTAAAGAAAAAGACGATGAGCGGGCCAGGGAGAGTGAGTTTTTCGCCCGGTCGGGGATTCCCTTTCCCGAGTGGGTTAACTTTAAACTCCGGGGAACATTCAGCGATAGCAGTAACAGCAGTGAAGGGCTATAAAAGCAGGGTTTTTGCCCCTGGAAGGAGAACTAGAATTTTCAAGGATCCGGATATATCCGGACCATATTTTTAAAGGCGGAAAGGGAAAATGGAAATTAACACGCGGCACAACATCTGCAGCATTGGTTCGGACATGGTTTCCGTGGAGAGGATCAGGCAGGCAGTAGGTAAATTCGGAGAACGTTTTTTATCCAGGGTCTATACCGGCGGGGAGCGCCAGTATTGTATGGCCCGCCGGGATCCCTACCCCTGTTATGCGGCGCGGTTTGCCGCCAAGGAAGCGGTATTAAAGGCCCTGGGTACGGGTTTAACCGGGGGCTGCAGCTGGCGGAATGTGGAAGTAGTAAGCAGTAAGCGGGGTGTTCCCGGCGTAAAGCTTCACGGCCGGGCTGCCCTGCTGGCCCGGGAGCAGGGGATTAAAACGTTCCTGCTCACCCTTTCCCACGATGATGCGTATGCAATTGCTCTGGTCGTGGCCCTTGGTGATTAACTGACTGGAAAGGGGTGTTTCCCATGCGGGTGGTTACCGGGGGGCAGATGCGCGATCTGGACCGCGCGGCGATGGAAGAATACGGCATACCCGGACTGGTGCTGATGGAAAATGCCGGGCTGGCGGTAGTACAGGTCGTCCGGCAGTTGCTGGGGGATGTGGCGGGCAAGAGGGTGGCCGTTTTTGCCGGCAAGGGTAATAACGGCGGGGACGGGCTGGTGGTGGCCCGTCACCTGTTTAATGCCGGGGCGGAGGTAAAGGTTTTGCTCCTGGCCCGGCCGGAGGAAATCACCGGTGATGCAGCAGTAAATTTAGCTATCTGGCAGAAGATGGGCCAGCCGGTGTATCCCGTGGTTAGGGGGGAAGATTTAAATGCGGTGCGCCTGTTTCTGGTAGGTGCCCACGCGGTGGTGGATGCCATCTTTGGTACCGGGTTTAAGGGGGCGGCCCGGGAACCGGCCGCGGGGGTGATCGATGCCATCAATGCCAGCGGCAAGCCGGTGGTGGCCGTGGACATACCTTCCGGCGTGGAAGCCGATACCGGGCAGGTCCACGGTCCCTGTGTGCGGGCCACCCATACCGTGACCTTTGCCCTGCCCAAGCTGGGGCTGGTGCAGGAACCCGGGCGCAGTCACGTTGGGGAACTGCATGTGGCCGATATTTCCATACCCTCATTTTTGCTGGAAAACGGTGCTCCCGGCCGCTACCTGGTTACCGAAAAAATGGTGCGGGACTGGCTGCCTCCGCGGCCTGCCTGGGCCCATAAAGGGTCCTGCGGCCGGGTGCTGGTGGTGGCCGGTTCCCGGGGCATGACCGGCGCTGCCTGCCTGGCAGCCCTGGGTGCCGCCCGGGCCGGGGCGGGGCTGGTGACCCTGGCCGTACCTGCGGAACTGCAGGATGTGGTGGCGGTAAAGCTAACGGAAATAATGACCGTCGGGCTGCCGGGTACCGGGGAAGGGACGCTGGCCCGCAGCGCCCGGAACGAAATCCTGGATCTGGTGGAAAAAGCCGACGTGCTGGCCATTGGACCCGGTCTCTCCCGGCACCTGGAAACAGTGGCCCTGATCCGGGAGCTGTTACCGGCGGTAAGGGTGCCCTGCGTTATTGACGCCGACGGCCTGAACGCTCTGGCCGGTGATGTTCAGATCTTGAGCCGTATTTCTGCGCCTGCAATAATTACACCTCACGAGGGAGAAATGGCCCGCCTGTTGGGATGTCCTCCCGGTGAGATCAGTTCGCGGCGCCTGAAAGTGGCGGAAGAAGCAGCGGGAAATTGGGGAGTGGTAACCCTGCTGAAGGGAGCTGCCACACTGATTGCCTGCCCCGGCGGCACAACCTATATCAATCCCACCGGTAATCCGGGCCTGGCCACTGGAGGCAGCGGTGATGTACTCACAGGGGTGATTGCCGGGCTCCTGGCGCAGGGGATGGATGCGCCGCGGGCCGCGGCTGCAGGGGCATACCTGCACGGCCTGGCCGGCGACATGGCTGCCCGGGAAAAGGGCATGCGTGGCTTCCTGGCAGGTGATATTCTGGAACTGCTGCCTGAAGCCATGGCCAGGGTGGAGTGTACCTGTGCCTAGCCGGCACTTCTGCCGGCGGTGCGAGGCCGGGAAGGCTCTTTCTTAATTTCTTCCTGCTCAGAGATTAAACATATAAAAATATCAACCAGATGAGGGTCGAACATTTTCCCGGCCTCCTGTTTTAAAACCAGGCATGCCTCCCGGGGAGTTCTGGCCGGTTTGTAGGGGCGGTCCGTGGTCATGGCATCAAAGCTGTCGGCAATGCGCAGGATCCGTGCCAGGAGAGGTATCTCTTCCCCGGCCAGGCCGTCGGGGTAGCCGGTACCGTCGTAATTTTCGTGATGGTGGCGGATAAGCGGGACGACAGCCGAGAACAGGGTCAGGGGGTGCACAATATTTCCGCCCCATACGGGGTGATTTTTAACAATTTCCCATTCCTGTTTGTCCAGCTTGCCGGGTTTGTTAAGTATTTCCGGTGGAATTTCAATTTTCCCTATATCGTGCAGGTAAGCGCCGCACTGGAGCAGCGTGACCAGATCCCGGGGAAGTCCCATCCTTTCCGCCAGGGCAACGGCATAACCGGCCACCCGTTCCGAATGCCAGTAAGTGTATCGGTCCCGGGCGTTGATGACGGTGAGGAGGGTTTTCAGGGAGCTGAAAAGCTCCTTCTCATTGCGGCAAAAGGCGCGCAGTTCATCCACCACGGAGAAATAAATATGATTTCCCCGTCCGTACTTGGCCCGGTAAAGGGCTTTATCCGCCATCCGGACCAGTTCCTCTGCGGTTGTACCGTTTTCGGGGAAAGAGGCGATGCCCGAGGAGATGGTCAACCCTCCCCCCGGCATGTTTTCGGCACCTTCAAAGGGGTAGCCGGCGATTTCACGCTTGATCTGCTCGTCCAGCTCACGGGCTGCCTCCCGGTCCGCCCCGGGCATGACCACCACGAATTCTTCGCCACCGTAACGGGCTGCAAAAGAAGGTTCCTTCACCAGGCGGGCCAGTATGTTGCCGATGGTGGCCAGTACCCGGTCACCTTTCTGATGGCCGAAGACATCATTATAAAATTTAAAGTAGTCTATGTCCATCATGATCAGGCTTAAAGGCCTGTTCTTTTCTGCTGCTTCTGCCAGGTGACGGCGCAGTTCTTCCTGGAAGTACCGGTGGTTGTAAAGCCCGGTCAGGCCGTCGGTGTTGGCCAGGTGGAGCAGGTGGTTTCTGGTCTCGGTTTCTATATCTGTCAGCCCGCCGATAAACCAGCCTGCCAGGACGATTACACCGGTAAAGACCAGATCCATCCGGAAGTCCCGGGGTGAAAAATGACTCAGGAAGGGGAGCAGGTCGCTGATCAGCACCACGCAGCCGGAAAATGCTGCCACGGCCATCCCAACCCTCTTGCCCCAGGTAGAGGCGGCGATGATTACCGGGATAAGGAGCAGAAATTTGGTTTTCGGAAAGGCTGCGGCCAGGGAGAGGGTAAGGGGGAGCAGAAGAGATATTATTATTACTTCATTAATATGAAAGTGATGGCTATTAATAATCTTAAATTTTTGATAATCAAATTTACTGATTATATATATAACAATAATTAATGAAAATGTAATTAATAATGCTAACCAATAATAAAAATAATTTTTATAAATTTCCCACGGTGTAAAACCGTATAATGCAGGTAATGAAAGTAATGTGAGTAAAATACACAGTATTTGTGTACATACAATATGTTCCTTTATATTTTCTGTTCTTTTTTCTTTCCATGTGCTCATAAAGGTTGCCTCTAGAGAAAAGTTTTTTAGGAGAGGAAACCTCTCCTAAATTAAGATAAAGTTATTTTTTTAGAAGACGAGGTAATTCTGGTTGGTAAAGCCATGATACGCAAGCAGGTTTAATGCTTATGGTAGCAACAAAAAGTAACACACTAAAAAATGTAGATAAAGCACTAATATATAACCTCTTCATTTTGCTGGATCACCTCCCCGTTCAGATGAACTTCAACAACCTGTCTATTCCGGCTATAAAGCTGTGGCCGGTACGGGTTAAGGAAAAAACCTGCCACAGCATGCCCGCTTCAGCGGCCAGGATGGGAGCTATTGCTTCCTGGTTGAGAAATGGCAAAAGAAGGAGCTGGATTATAACAACAACCACCACTGCTGCCAGGGAGAGCCGGCGGAAACGACGGCGCTCCTGCGGCGAGGTGATGGGCTTGGCCGGGGAGTCCACGGGGGCCAGCCGCAGGACATTGGCAAGAGCCACAACCCCGCCGGCCAGGATTACCGGGGCCAGCAGAGGACGTGGAAAGACCTCGGCCAGATTGGTTGCCAGCGCTCCAATCAAGGGGACGGTCACCATACTTAACACGGTGCACCGGGCGGGCGAGGAGCAGTGGGCACCGCCGGAAAAGGAGCGCAGGAATGCGCTGGTGAAAAGAGCAGTCAGGGCTGCCGGCAGGCAACCCGCCAGCCAGGCCACCACTGATATGCCCAGCAGGGAGATAAGGGTCTGAAAGATAAGCAGGAGGCTGTAGGCCGCGATTTCTTCCTGCTCTTCCGTAAGCTCCAGGGTTTTGCGCAGGTAACCGGCCAGTTCCCGGGAAAGGCTGTAACGAACCATATAGGTCATCACCTGGACACTTGTTCATATTTCCGCCGGTTGAAGTAATTTTTCACCAGGGCCAGCAGTAATAAAGCAACTTCATAAGGGAGGCTGAAAAGACCCCTGAGCAGGGGGCTATTAACTACCTGTTCATATGAAAAGTTATACATAGTTATTAATGGTCTAATACTTACCAATTCAGTAGTAAATATGACAAAAAAAACAAATTATGACAGCAAGAAATGACCTGCTAAACCTGGCTCCCGTAAACAACCTGGTGTATATGGCCAGGGAAATGGCCAGAATGACCGTATGCATGCCAAAGGCGATGGGCAGCAGGCGCACCAGGTTGGTGACCGTCTGCAGAAGGGCCACCGCCGCAATTTTTCTCCACTCCAGCGGCAGGCCCAGGAGGGCGAAAACGGCCATGGTCATGACAATGCTTTCCGGCAGGTCCTGAACGGGCAGGGCCAGCAGGGCTTCGGTTAATGTTTCACCAAACATAATTGTATTCTCCGGGTAGGATTAGCCAGTTTCGTACTTTCTTCTCCATAAAAGAAGAAAATCCTTCCTCCTGATGCATAAAGAAACAAAATATTCCTCATTGTTCCTTCGACATAAAGTTACAAAGTTTTGAGGGGTAAGCCTTGGAATGAAGCCGGCTTACCCCCGGTGTTTTCGGGTTACTCCATGTCTGCGACCGCTCCCAGAACGGCTGCAGAAACCATGGGGTTATTTTGTAATTTTAAAAGATCGGCCGGTTTGCCGCAAACCACCAGGCCGTAGTAGCGGATACCATTTTTCTGCAGATAATCGGCCGTACGCCCGAGCAGCTGGGAAGAATAGCTGGGAATCTTGCTTAGACGCTGCAATTCGGCCGGAAATTTTTCTTCAGTAAACCTGAACTCCGCGCCTTCCCCGTCCGGGAACCCACCCAGGGGCAGGCCCACCAGCCGGTGGGCCAGGCTGTATGCCGCAGAGGGGTTTTTCCTGCCCGCCTTCTCAATTTCCTCACTGCTGTAGGCGGAAATGGCGCCCCAGAGCGGCTCCACCCCCCTGGGAAGCAGGGCGAACATCTCCTTCCTGGTCAGCAGGCGGTTAAAGGACAGGGCCATTTCTACCGTTTTACCGGCGGGTATGTCTTTCAGGCGGTCAAACTGGCGGGGAAGCTGGTCGTGGGTTACCGCCGGATGGAAAAACCTAAGCCGCGGGACTGCGCCGGGCAGCAGGTATTCCCGGCCGCCCACCTGCAGTACGGTGTGGTCGGGCTCCCAGAACATTTCCCCGCCCCAAACCTGGTATTCCACCCTGGTGGTGCCTACGTAAACGGGGCGGTTGCCCACCATCCGGACCAGGTAGTATTCCCTTTGCTGCCCCAGCCAGCCCACATCCTGCCAGGAGCCGCGGATGGCGATGGTATTGGGTGTGCTGTACCGGACCAGGTCGGGGTAATAACTGTCGATGCGGTTTCCCTGTACGTTCAGGAGGTGCCTGGTCCATATGAACAGGAGCGCGAAACTTACTCCCATCACTCCCAGGGCAATCAGTATCGTGCGCAGGGCACTGTGCCACCGCACCCGGCGCAAAAAGCGCCGCTCATCCCATAAAGATTGTTCTTCCGTATTCCCGGCCGGTGCTCCTGAAGTTTCACTTTCTTTTTCGCTCATGTTAAAATTTTTTTCGGTCATGATCAGCCCTCCCAGAGCTTGATGAATTCCTCTTTGAACTTTTGCCTGGCCCGGAAAAGCCTTACCTTGACGGTTCCGGGCTTTATTTTCAGGACGGAGGCTATTTCCTGCGTGCTCAGGCCCAGGTTGTACTTCAGCGCCAGCAGGGTACGTTCCGGGGGGCTCAAGCGGTTCAGCGCAGCCGCCACCGCCTCCCGGGTCTCCCCGGCGAGCGCGTCTTCCTCCGGTCCCCGTGTTCCGTCCGCAAGCTCTGCCGCAGGAAAATTGACCAGCACCACCCCTTTGGGGGAGCGGCGCAGCCAGTCAATGTACTTGTGGCGGGCGACGGTTAAAAGCCAGGCTTTTAGTTTTCCCGGCCGCACCCCGTCCAGGTGGAGGTAGGCCGCCACCAGCGTCTCCTGGGTCAGATCCTCGACATCTTCCCGGGAAAGTCCCAGGCCGCTGTAGTAGCGGAAAATTAAGCGGTACAATTCCTGCCACAAGGGGCCCCTCTCCTTCAGGAATTGTTTTGCCGGCCGGCCCGATGGCATCCGGCACGGGGTTTTAGTGAAAAAGAATTCTTTTTCGCCTATAAAGACGGTGGACAACCAGGAAAGGTTACAAAAAAACGCACCCCCTGCTATATCACAGGGGGGGTCCTGGTTTTCTCCGTCGGGGTCCAAAGGTGCCTTATATTGTGCCGGTCGGGCGTTGCGTGCTCATCAACTCTCCTCCCGAAACTCCAGCGCCGCGTCGCCTGCCGGAATGCGGGCCAGCACGCAGGGGTGGGTGATTACCTGGGCTACCACGCTACCGGGTGGCGGGCCGGCAACCCGGTAATGCACCGTTATTTTACCCCGGCCATCATCGTGGATGCCGGTAATCTCCACCCTGTAGCCGGCGGTAGGTTTTTCTCCGGCCGCAATGAAAATGTAGCGCCACTGCCCGGAAGTCAGCGAGCCCGTGAAAGGCCGCCGGCTGTTCTCCATCGCCCACTTTTTAACTTCTCCGGGGATGGTGATGGCATCCTGAGCGCCCCATGGATTCCCGGCATCTCCGTCAACCAGTACCTTATAGGGCATGGCCGACCCGTAAGGGCGTGTGTTTACGTAAAAAGGTGATTTCATTTTCTCCAGGAGTTTTTGCGCCTTGTCAGCCACGTCGCCCCGGGGATACTCGCGAATGATCCTTTCCAGATAAGCGGCGTCCCCGGTGTAGGCGCCCAGGACCAGCAGGGCCTCGTCGGCCATGGAGTTATCCGGATATTCATTAAGGAACTGCCGGTAGATGGAGATTATTTTTTGTCTCACTTCCGAGGGGGTAAAGGCAAACCAGGCATCCTGGCCCCACTGGTCCAGGCCGATGTAACATAAACCCAGGGAGTAAAGCGCCTTTGCCTTCAGTTCCGGCCCGGAGGCGGGGTGGCTGTAAACCTGCCGGAAAAACGGCAGGCTGTGGTTGTAGTTGATCATTTCCCGGGCAAAGGCCGCCATTTCCGCCGGCGCCCGGCCTGAGGCGGTGGCGTTGATATAACCGAGCCAGTTGTACCACTGTCGCTCCCCCGCCCAGAGGTGGTTGTAGTAGAGGAGCTGGTCGTGGTAGATGGCCGCCGCCAGGTCGTACAGGCGGGCGGGATCCCGGGTTTTTTCCCACTGTTCTTTGCGACCGGCCAGCTCTTTCACCCTGGCCAGTTGCTTCTCCACGGCGCCCCAGAAATCGTATGGGGAGGCGGCGGTTGTATATGGTAAGAGTTCCTGGCTGGCCGGTTTCCCCTCCTCTTTATATTTTCTTAGCATTTCTTCCAGTGCACCGGCTGCCTGCCGGTAGTCGTCCCGCCGGATTTGCTTGACGCCCAGGGAATAGGAGGTCATCAGGCGTAAAGCCGGATCCAGGTCCTGCAAAGGCAGTTCCCTTAACTGCTCATAAGTCATTCGCACATCCAGGACATAGACCAGACGGCCGGAAGCGTGGTAACGCATATCCCCGTCGGGCAAGGTGCGGGCTTTTTGTAACATGTTCAGGGCCTCGGCCCAGCGCCCCTCTATTTCGTAACAGCGGGCCAGGCGGTAGGCGGCGTCGTCAGCGGCCGGGTGGCGGGAGAATTCCTGCAAAAATTTTTCCCACCCGGGGATCTCCCGCTCTGGATCGTATTGTTCATCGCCGTAAGAATACACTCCCCAGTCCTTTTGATATTTTTCCCGGCGCGCCAGCTCAAAGTAAGGTTCGCCCCGTACTTCTTCGTAGGCCTTAATACCCCGCGCCAGGTAGCTTTGCGGGTACTTTTCGACTGCCTCTTTCAGGAACTGCCAGTCCAGCCGGCTAAAACCCGCATCGTCGTTTCCAACTGGCCAAGCAGCCATTCCGTTTTTGTCCGTATCTTCCACGAATTTATTCAGGGCCTCCTTTACCCCCAGTTGATAGAGGGTGTAAAGGCACTGCTGGCGGATGGAGGGCAGGGAGTCCGTTTCGGCCGTTTTCCACAGCCACTGAACGACTGCATCCCTGGCGGTGCCTTTTAACGACCAGCGGGCGGCGTTGCCGGCTTCCTGTATAAAGCCTGCTTTTTCCTTTTCCGAGGCAAGGCTATGATAAACTTCGTCGACGGCAGCCAGCGCCTTTTCCCCGTCCATTTTATACAGGTTGAAAAGCTGCCGGGAACGGGCGGCGGCATCCCGTTCCTTTTCCTGCGCCTGTTGCGAAGGGGTTTTCCGGGTTCCCGCTTCCTGCCCGCAGCCGGCCGCACCGGTTACCAGCGCCGCTCCCAGGAGCAGGCAGGCGGCAATGTATTTACAGGTTTTCTTAACGTCCACTCCGGTCATCTCCCATCTTGATATTTTTTGGTTAATTAAATATCATTTTCATTTAATGGTTCCGGATTAAGAAAGCATCAGGCTATTGAATTCTTAATTGTTTAAGTCTTTCAGGGCCTGCCGGGGCTTATCCCAGCCGGGCAGGTAGAGCAGGGCCTTCTGGAAATAATCGGCAGCTCTTTGTTTCTGTCCCAGCCTGGCGTAGACCTCACCCGCTTCATAACAGGCCACGGCCACCATGCGGGGGGAGAGATGGGCGCCTATAAAACCCGGCGTTTCGTAGTCCTTTCCGGTGTTTGCTTGCGGGCGGGGGAGGTTTTTTTCACCCGCGGTGACGATTTCCCGGTAGGTGAAAGCAGCCTCCTTGTAGCTTCCCAGGCCGGCTAAAGCCCGTGCTTTAACCAGTTGGAAGCCGTACATGGAAGGGGGATTTTCCTTATTTGCTGCTATTCCCTTTTCGGCTGCTTCCAGGGCCTGCCGGTATTCTCCCACCTTGACCAGGGCGTCCGCCAGGTAGTACCAGTAAAAGCTGGCCTGCGGGTGTTCCCGCACCTTCTCCCGGTAGTAATCAACCACCACCGGGAAATAGGCGGGGTATACATCTTCAGCGGGGATTAAGTTTTTCCCATCCCAGCGCAGCACATCTACGGCCATGGCATCACCGGTGTCCTTGACCCAGACGGCCAGTTCCTGCCGGCCGTCCTTACGTTTTGCACCGGCCAGATCCTTCACTTCCAGGCGGTGGTAACCCGTGCCGGCAATTTTTTTCAGGTTCCCATCCTGCCAGGCCAGAATGTCCAGGCCGTTGCCCGCCGAGGCGCCAATGGCCCAGCCGATGAGCAATTCATCCCGGCCGTCACCGGTAATGTCGGCCAGCTGCAGCCGTTCCAAACTATATCCGCCTTCTTCCTGCCATAACTTTGCCCACCCGCCACTTTTTTCTTCCAGCACCAGCACCCCCGCACTGCCCTGGCTCGTACGGTAACCGGCAATAATTTCCGGCCGACCGTCATGGTTTAAGTCTCCGGTTTCCACCAGTTTCCGGGTGCTCTGGTCCACGGTTCCCGCCGGTTCCGGGGCTAAAAGGTGCGCGCCGGTGGGTAAAAAGGTCTGCACAATCTTAAGCAGGTCATTTTGATTTTCCGCCTTCTTTTCAGCGGCAGTGCCGGCGCCCGCTCCCGGGGGCTTGATCAATGCCGCGGGGGTAGGGAAGTGGGTGCAGGCACTGAGGAATAGACATCCCGCAATAAAAAGGGGCACAATTTTCTTGCGCATGGTCACCATCCCTTTATGTTTAGTGTTTTGTCATCCCCTGTATATCTGGACTGATTGAGCCTGCAATAAGTTCCCCAAAAGAAAAAAGCCCCTGGTATAATCCCCCGGCGGGGACCAGATGGCGTTATCATATAAAATACCGTTTAAGAGAAAAAATTAGTGTAAATAACGCCCCGATTTTGGTCTGGCAATGGTATCAAAATTTTTAATTGCTGTCTTAGCTCTTCTCCCTGCAAATTGTTTCACTTTAAGATTGCAGCTCCGCCAGCCCCTGCGCCAGGGTCCTGGGTTTAAAACCGAAATATTTTTCTACAGCCTCCGGGTCGGTAATATTGTCCAGCTCCATTTGCTTTAACTCCACGGAAGTTACCGGCGGATCGGGCAGCAGGCGTTCCATAACCGGGACCACAAGGCGCATCAGGGCCAGAGGGACGGGTAGTTTGATCCGCCGCCGGCCCCGGCTGGCCAGCCAGGTATCCAGCATCTGGCCGTAGGTCAGGTGCTCCGGCCCCCCGATTTCGTAAGTTTGTCCTGTGGAAGCCGGGTTGTTCAGGGCGAGGACGACGCAGCGGGCCAGATCTTCGGCGGCCAGGGGTTGAAAGCGGGAGGATGCGGCGGGGACCGGAGCAAAGGGTGGAGGGCTCATCCTTAAGGACTGGTCCATGCGGTCGAAAAAGCCGAAACCCCGGCCGTAGAGCACTGAAGGACGGAAGATGGTCCAGGCCAGGCTGCTCCGGCGCACGGCTTCTTCACCCAGCCACTTGGAATAGGCATAGCGGTAGGCCGGGTCCTGGCGTACACCCAGGGCGCTCATGTGGACGAAACGCCGGCATCCGGCCCTTGCGGCGGCGACAACCATGTTGCGCGTGCCCCGGACATTGACGCTCTCAAAGGTAACCGGCCCCTTTTCCCGGATTACCGCCACCAGATGGACCACTGCCCCGGCGCCGCGGCAGGCCTCATCCAGGGAAGAGGGGTCGGTAACATCCCCGGTATAAAACTCAACCTCGTTACCCAGCAGGGAACGGGCTTTTTCCCTGTTCCGCACCAGGCAGCGCACCCGGTAACCCGCCTGCACCAGTGCCGGGACAATGTGCCGGCCCACCAGACCGGTAGCTCCGGTAACCAGAATCATGTGTTTCCACCTCCATTATCGATTTTCCGGCTCCTCCAGCCCGCATTCCCGGCTGTAAGCGAGGTGACAGAGGATGATCTTTTCCCGGGATGTGTCCAGGGTGGAAAATAAGCGGGGATATTGGAAGAACCATTCGGCAGGCACCTTAACTTTTAGTCCCCCCGCGGCAGCCGGTTGGGCAAAAAGCTCCTCCCGCCACAATACAGCCGGGATGACGTCGATTAACCGCTCCCGGGGCGGCCACAGGCTTACCAGGGGGGATGGGTCGAAGCGTACCTCCCGGGGCGAATGGCCGAACAGGGTACAGGCGCGGAATATTTCTTCCAGGTTGGTGGGCAGGTGTTTATTTTGCACGTATTCCTCTTCCAGGATGGTTTCCAGGAAGCCCGGGGTAACGGGCAAAGGTTGCGCGAGTTCCGGGGGAGAGTGAAGCACCAGCACCCCGGGTCCAGGGCTGCCGCTGTTCCTGCTCTCCAGACGTGTCGGGTCGGTATCCGTGCGCCAGAGGGGGTAACTGTGCCGCAGCAGAATGGTGGGGCCGGTACTCCCCGTATGCACGACATCGCATGGAGGAGGCCCGGCGGGATCAATATCTCCACCGGTTATTAACAACCAGGGGCCGGGTTTTTCCCCCAGGGACATTATTTCTCTTTCCAGCCTTTCCCGGTCTTCGTGGGTGAACAGGGAATGATAAAGGAAAACCGGGCACCCGGGCAGGGCCGATTTGAGCTGGCGGGCGATTTGCCTTGCCTTTCGGGCAGACGGGGCATGGACCACCTGTCTGAAGCCCAGGCGGTAGTATTCCCGGATCAGCTCCGGCTGTTTGTCCCGGCAGCGTATCAGCTCAAAGAGAGGCCCGTTGTGCCCGGAAACGTGATCATCCACCACATAACCCGCACCCTCCAGGTATTTTTTTAATGCCGGGGCCATTACCGTATCAAGAATTAGATGGGGGACCTTCATTTTCCGCAGCAGGGCCAGGGCGTCCAGGGCGTAAGGAAAGGCCGGGCTTGCCGGCTCGGGCAGCCCGTCGATAACTACCACCGCCTGCATCAGGTTGCCCAGGATGTAATCGGCCTGCCGTAATCCATGGACCAGGGAAAAAACCAGGTGATCCAGGGTGGCCACCGTTACCGGGCAGGCAAAAATGCTTTCCCTGGAATTGCTGGCCGTACCGTTGAAACGGCTGGTTTCCGGGGGCAGCCCCCAGGAGTGGGGGTCGTTCCCGTAATAACTCGCGGCGTGAACCAGGGCCACCTGTTCCGCGCCAAAGAAACGGGCCAGCCGGCGGCGGGTGAAGCCGGAGGCGATCTGTCCCGGGCAGATCCAGACCAGTTTTTCCCGGCATCTTTCCCGCCCCAGGGAAGCGGCCCGGGCCAGGGCCAGCGTCAGCCTCCCGGAGCCGGGAGGTGCCAGGAGCAGCAAAAACCCATCGCCAGATGCAGCACCGGCTGTTTTAACCGCCGCTACAGGAGCTGGCCGGTTAAAGGCCGGGCGGTTGTCAGCCGGCCCGGGGTGACGGGGTTGTGAATTCCCGTCCTGTGTATTAACTTCGCTCCCTAATATTGATCCGCAAACCGTGCCGCCGGCCAGGCGGGCCCGGTGAAATGCCCGGCTGGACTGGCTGTCGCAGTATTTTAAAAGGGTAATGGCGAAGCAATACAGGGCTTTGGTTCGCGCGGCGTTTCCCCACAGTTCAACCCCCTGCTGCAGCCGGGCCACTTCCTCCTGCAGTTTTTCCCTTAAACCGGCTCCGGTAATCCAGGCGGGGGGGCGGAAAACCGGCCGGGCGGAAAGGGGAAAGATGTCCTTGAAGTAACGGTTATACAGGTCCCGGTAGTTTTGCAGGTAGTCTTTTATCTGTTCGGTCAGGTAGTTTACCCGGGGAAGCAGTTCGAAGCTGGAATAAAGGTGGTTGAAAGGCTGGGTGTGGTGGGTAAGCACCAGGATCCTGACCAGGAGATTGTATTCCGGCGGCAGATCCGTTTCCACCAGGGGCAGGCTGAAGAAGGTATGGGAAAGCTCCCGGCTCAGTTCCTCTTTCATCAGCCGTTCTTGAAATTCCCGGGTGGCCTTGCCGATATCATGCAGAAACAGGGCGCAAAAAAGGATCTGGCAAAAATGGGTAAATGGTAGCTCCTGCTCGTTCATCAACCTCTGCACCGCCGGGCGGTGCTCCCGCAGGTAACGGGACAGAACAATCAGGGCGTCTTCCGTGTGGCCGGCGAGGGTTTGATATACTTCCATGCCCGCGCGTTTTTTGGCCAGGAGGGGGAAAGGCATGAGCAACACCTTGACTTAAATTTTTAATTTCATCTTACTCGATAAAGGAGAAGAAAAACAAGGTTGATACGCCGGTTTCGTGGAACAAATAATTCTGAAGAAATTACCCCGCCATGATTGTTTCCGGGAAGGAATTGAGGAACGAAAAACCGAAAAACTAAGTCCGGGCATGCGGAAGAAGAAAACAAATCTCACTCCGGAGGAGAAGGGGAGGAATCAAGGCTTGGAACGGATCTGGGCACCGTGGCGAACGGTCTACGTCGGCAAGCAAAAAGGAGATGGCTGTATTTTTTGTGAGAAGTTGCATTCTACGGAAGATGAGGCCAATTACGTGCTCCTGCGGGGGCGGGAGACCTTTGTGCTGCTTAACCTGTATCCTTATACCAACGGGCATCTGTTGATTGCTCCTAAAAGGCATGTGGGTGAATTGACAGAACTTACGGATGGGGAATTGCTGGAGCTGGGCCAGATGACCCAGCGGGCGGTTTCCCTCTTGAGGGCGGCCTTTAACCCCGACGGTTTCAACATCGGGGTCAACCTGGGCAGTATTGCCGGTGCCGGTGTGCCGGGCCATTTCCATATTCACGTGGTGCCCCGCTGGGCCGGGGATACCAACTTCATGCCTGTTCTGGGGGACGTGCGGGTTATTTCCGAAGCCCTGGACACCACCTACCGCAAGCTTAAAGAAGCCCTGGCCGGGAAAAAAGATCTGAGGTAAGAGCCGCACTTAAAAGGCAGTGCGCTGGTTCCGGGGGAAGGCCTGGTGCGGTACGGCAGCAGGGGGAACCAGCGCACTTTCTTTTCCATGTTCAATTTATCCGCGTCTTCGGGTACGACGCTTTCCGGAGCATATTAATATTCCATTCCCGGGTAGGGACGGAGCACCCTTTCATCGATATCGCTTAATGAGGCACATCCGGTGAGGATCATGGCCTGTTTCAGTTCCCCGGTTAGTTTTTCCAGGACAAATTTAACTCCCTCGGTACCGCCGCCGAAAGCTCCGATTACCAGGGGCCGGCCCACCAGCACCGCATCGGCTCCCAGGGCCAGCAGCTTCAAAACGTCTGCTCCCGAACGGACGCCGCCGTCGGCCAGAATGGTCACCCGGCCTTTTACTGCCCGGGCGATGGCCGGCAGCACCTCGGCCGCTCCGGGAGTATGGTCCAGAATGCGCCCGCCGTGGTTGGAGACCACGATGGCCGCCGCCCCTGCATCGGCCGCCAGTTCGGCTTCGTCCACGGTCATAATGCCCTTAACGATGAAGGGAAGGCGGGTGGCGCTGACCAGTTCCCTGAGTTCATCGGCCGTTTTGGGTCCTACCGGTTGTCCGAACAGGGCCATGGTTACCAGACCCGCGCCGTCCACGTCCACTCCCACTGCCGGGGCACCGGCTTCTTCCGCCCGGCGGATGCGCTCGATGATGGCCTGCTGCTCCCGGGGCTTAATTACCGGGATACCGTGTCCCCCTTCGGCAGCGATGGCTTCCAGGCCCGCGTTATAATATTCCGGATCGCCGCCGTCCCCCGACATGCCCAGGGTGCCGGCCTGGCGGGCACCGCTCATGATCATACCGATAAACTGCCGCTCGGTGAGGGCGCCTCCCATGTTATAGCTGACGCCGGTCATGGGTGCGGCAAGAATGGGCGTGGAAAGTTCTTTGCCGAACAGGGTCAGGGTGGTATCGGGATTTTTGGCCCCGTGGAGCGTGCGCAGGTTCAGGCGGTAACGGGCCAGGGCCTCTATGTTTGCCTTAAAGGATGCCCCGGTGCCGGTTCCGCCCATCCCGGGAACTTCCCCGGCACAGGCCCGGCCGTCGCAGTTAGGGCATACCCGGCAGTACCCCTTCAATTTTTCCCGGGCTGCTTCCCGCAGTTCGTTCCAGTTCATAACAGCAATACCTCCTGTCTTCAAGTGATCAGACCATATTGTTTAATTCACCTTTCTTTTTCTTTTTCCTGCTTTTTAAAATTGCGGGTTAAAATTGCGGGGCCCAGGCAACCAGGGGTAGCTCGAAAATATGGGCAAAGCCGTCGCTGGCCGGGCGGACCCTGACAGTAAAACCTATGGTGCCCTGGGGCAGGATGAGGTTGCCCCGGTAAAGGTATGCCCCTGTGGATGTTTGCTCCGCCACGGTCATGGGTGTCCTGTTTATGTTGCTCAACTGCCCGTTGGAATGGGAATCAATCAGGCAGAAGGCTCCGGGCATATGTTCAAAGCTTTCGGGGCATTTATCATCCACTCTGCCGTATACTATCTCCACCATGACTTCTTCCGGGGTAAGGGGGCCCAGCCATACCACGGCCTCAACGGGCAGCGGTTCGCCCACGCCCAGAGCCCGGGTTTCCCCGGCCTTTACGGATTCGATATGCACCAGGGACCAGTTTTCCCTGAGCCTTTCTTTAAAAGAGGCTAAATGCCGTGCTCTTTCGCAGCCGTTGCGGCTGAGGTGCAGGTTCCGCTCCATGGCCGGCACATAATACTGCTGGCAGTATTCTTTCACCATCCGCTCGGTGTTAAAAAAGGGCGGGATGGTTTGCAGGGACCGTTTCATCAGCTCGATCCAGGCCCGGGGAATTCCCTTCTGGTCCCGGTCGTAATACATGGGAATAATGGTTTCTTCCAGGAGGGCAAAGAGGGAGTGGGCATCGTCCCGGTCCTGGGTTTCGTCATCGTGGTATTCTCTTGCTTCTCCCACGGCAAAGCCGTTTTCCCCATCGTAGGCCTCGGGCCACCAGCCGTCAAGAATACTGCAGTGGATCACCCCGTTTAAGGCTGCTTTCTGGCCGCTGGTACCGCTGGCTTCCAGGGGCCGGCGGGGGGTGTTCAGCCACACATCCACGCCCTGCAGTAAAGACCGGGCCAGGGCTATATCGTAGTCTTCCAGGAGGACTACCCGTCCTTTAAAGGGTTCCTGGTTGGTCAGCTCGTAAATTTGCTTGATCAGTTCCTGTCCCAGTCGGTCTGCCGGGTGGGCCTTGCCCGCAAAGATAAACTGCACGGGATGCTGCGGGTGGGTTACCAGCCGGGCCAGGCGCTCCTTATCCCGCAGGAGCAGGTTGGCCCTTTTATAGGTGGCAAACCGGCGGGCAAAGCCGATGGTCAATATTCCGGGGTCCAGATATTGCTCTACCTCCCGGACCCTCAAGGCCGGTTCCTGGTTGCGCAGGCGCTGGCCGCGCAGATTATCCCGGGCGATGCGGACCATTTTTGCTTTCAGCCGGCAGTGTACCTCCCACAGTTCTTCGGACGGGATAGCCGAAACCCGTTCCCAGGTCTGCCGGTGGCAGCAGTTCTGCCGCCAGCCGTCTTCCAGGTAGCGGTCAAACAGTTCCTGCAGCTCCGGGGCAAGCCAGCTGTTGATGTGCACGCCGTTTGTGATGGAGGAAATGGGTATCTCCTCCATGGGTATGCCGGGGTAAAAGCGGCGGAACATGCGCCTGGTCACCTGGCCGTGCAGCCGGCTGACCCCGTTGCAGTAGCTGGAAAGGCGCAGGGCCAGGAGGGTCATGTTGAATACCTTTTGCTCTTCATCCCATCCGAGGGCCAGGAAATCTTCCCGGGTCATACCCAGCTGATTATACAGGTGACTGAAATACTTATCGATCATTTCAGCGCTGAACACATCATGTCCGGCCGGAACGGGAGTATGGGTGGTGAACAGGGTGCCCGCGCGGACCGCTTCCACGGCGGCCTTAACCGGCACTCCCGCCTGGACCAGCTCCCGGATCCTTTCCACGAGCAGGAAGGCGGCGTGGCCTTCGTTGATATGCCAGGCCAAAGGGTGGATGCCCAGGGCCCGCAGTACCCGGACACCCCCGATGCCCAGCAGGATCTCCTGGCATATACGCGTTTCCCGGTCGCCGCCATAGAGCTGGCCGGTTAAGGCCCTGTCGGCCATGTTGTTGGCGGTCACATCGGCATCCAGGAGGTAAACCTGTACCCGCCCCACCCGTACCCGCCATATTTTCAGGTAGACGGTCCGGCCGGGTAGTTCCACGGGAACATAAAGCGGGCTGCCGTCGGGGTTGGTAACGGGGGTGATGGGCATCTGGTAAAAATTCAAGCGGGGGTAATGGGCTTCCTGCCAGCCTTCCCGGTTGATGCGCTGGGTGAAATAGCCGCTTTTATAGAGCAGGCCAACCCCCACGAAAGGCAGGCCCAGGTCGCTGGCCGACTTGCAGTGGTCACCGGCCAGCAATCCCAGCCCCCCGGAATAGGTGGGATGGGATTCGTGAATACCAAACTCCGCGGAAAAGTAAGCGATGACGTGATGGTCATGCCCGGGGTAATGGTGGCTGAACCAGGTTGGAGCAGATAAATACCGGTCCAGTTCTTCCATTACCTGGCTGTAGAGCAGGAGGTAAGATTCGCTTTTGGCCACTTTTTCCAGCTGTTCCTGGCTGACGTTGAGCAGGAAGCAGACGGGGTTGTGTTTTACTTCCTCCCAGAGGGAACTGTTGATGCGCCGGAAGAGTTCCTGGGCCCGGGGATTCCAGCTGAACCAGAGGTTGCGGGCCAGCTCATCCAGGCGGGAGATTTTTTCCGGCAACCTGGGGGCCACCGTAACAGTACGGATAAAATACATATTTTTACCCTCCTGAAAATTTTGGTCCCAGCCGGTTTCGCCCGCTGAGATACAGGTATTGTATTCCTCACGGGTAGAAATTTTCCTTTTCCCTGGTAAATTTTAAGTAATCATCCTTTTATGCTCCCGTTAAGGGGCAGGATTTTGGAGCTGTTATAGCTAATAATTAGGGGTATTAATTTATAGCCGAGGAGTTGCGATCATGCTATACCGGAGTACCAGAGGGAATAGTGAACCGGTTACAGCCGCCGGAGCCATCAGGCTGGGCATCGCTCCCGACGGGGGATTGTTTGTGCCCGCAGAGGAAGTCTTTGTAAACCCCGGTGAGCTGGCGCTGATGGCCGGCATGTCTTACCAGCAGCGGGCGGTTCGGATTCTGCAGATGTTCCTGACGGACTTTACCCCCGGCGAGATCGGGGATTGTGTTGAGGGTGCTTATGGTGCGGCCAAATTTGACGTACCGGAAGTTGCCCCGCTGGAAAAACTGGATGGACACCTTTACGTGCTGGAACTGTGGCACGGCCCCACCTGCGCCTTTAAAGATATGGCCCTGCAATTGTTACCCCGGCTTTTGCCCCGGGCGGCAGGGAAGGTGGGAGAAGACCGGGAAATAGCCATCCTGGTGGCCACTTCCGGTGATACGGGCACGGCCGCCCTGGAGGGGTTCCGGGATGTGCCCGGCACCCGCATAATCGTCTTTTTCCCGGCCCGGGGTGTCAGTGAGGTGCAGCGCCTGCAAATGGTCACCCAGGAGGGCGGCAATGTCCATGTGGTGGCGGTGGATGGCAATTTCGACCAAACCCAGAGCGGGGTGAAGGCAATATTTACCGATCCGGCCGTAATTGAGGCCATCGACCGCCAGGGTTACCGCTTCTCTTCTGCAAATTCCATAAATTGGGGGCGGCTGGTGCCCCAGGTAGTTTATTATTTTTCCGCCTATGCGGATTTGCTGGCCCGGGGAGAGATCAGGCCCGGTGAAACCGTGAATTTTGTGGTGCCCACGGGCAACTTCGGCAACATCCTGGCGGCCTATTATGCCCGGAGGATGGGGTTACCGGTGGGGTGTCTTGTCTGCGCGTCCAACCGCAACAATGTGCTGACGGACTTTATCCGCACGGGTACCTACGACCGCACCAGGGAATTTTACCGGACCATCTCCCCATCCATGGATATTCTCATTTCCAGCAACCTGGAACGCCTTCTTTATGATGTTACCGGTGGTGATGCCGTGCGGGTGCGGGGGTGGATGGAGGAGCTGCAGGCAAATGGACACTACCGGGTAGACGGGGAGACCCTGGAAAAGATCCAGTCCGTTTTCTGGTCCGATTTTGCCGGTGACCCGGCAACCGTGGAAACCATCCGCCGGGTTTATCGGAAATATGGTTACCTGATGGACACCCACACCGCTGTGGGTATGTATGTTTACGAACGCTATTTAGAGGCCACCGGGGATACCCGTAAGACGGTGCTTGTCTCCACGGCCAGTCCCTTCAAGTTCAATCAAAGCGTGGCTGCAGCCATCCTGGGGGAAGAGGCGGTACGGGGGAAAGGGGAGTTTGAACTGCTGGAAATCCTGTCCCGGGTTACCGGGATGCCCGTACCCGGGGGGCTGAAGGACCTGGATAAAAAACCGGTGCGCCACACCCTCATTGTGGCGCCGGGGGAGATGAAACGGGTGGTGCAGGAACTTTTAACCCGGTAACGCAGATTGCCGGCAAGTTTTGTCTGCTGCAAACCGGCGCTCCAACTGGAGCAGGTCTTCGCCGGCGCTGGCAATCCGGCCGGCCAGCGGTCGAGCCGTTCCCCGGGGTTGCAGCGGGTGTATTAATCAACCAGTGGGGAGGAACCGGGTATGCCCGTCATAGACCTGGCCCGCCTGCTCGTCAACCTGTCCCTGGCCCTGGATTTTACCCGCCGGGGCTTACTGCGCCATCACCAGCGGGTGGCCCTGATAGCCCTGCGCCTGGGTGAAGCGGCGGGAATGTCCGGGGATGAACGTTTTGACCTTTTTAAAGCGGCCATCATTCACGATGCCGGGGCGGTTACCTGGCCCGAAAAGGATGCCCTGGAAGTTTTCGACGTGCAGCAACCCTGGGATCACTGCCACCGGGGTTACCGGTTTGTTTCCGATGTAGCTGTTTTATCACCTGCCGCTGAAATTATCCTTTCCCACCACGACCGCTGGCAGGGGGGAAATCCTTCCGGGAATATAAAGGCCGGTATTCCCCTGGCAGCCCGGATTATTCATCTGGCCGACCGGCTGGACGTTTTACTGAACGACGGGGAGTACGTCCTGGATCAAAAAGAGTCCATTATCAGGCAGGTTCAGCTGCTTGCGGGAAAAGTTTTTGATCCCGACCTGGTGGATATTTTTATGCAGCTGGCCAGGGCGGAAAGCTTCTGGCTGGATATTACCGCTCCCTGCCTGACCGAAAACCTGCTGGAACTGGTGGGGGAGCACGCTTCCACCATTGACCTTGCCGATCTCATTTCCATAGCCCGGCTTTTTGCCCGGGTCATCGACGCCAAGAGCCCTTTCACCCACCGCCATTCCCGGGGGGTGGCTGCGGTGGCCCGCTACCTGGCCTGGCGCATGGGGATGTCCGACGAGGATTGCCTGTTGATGGAGGTGGCGGGCCTGCTGCATGACCTGGGCAAGTTGACCGTCCCGGAGGATATTCTGGAGAAACCCGGGCGCTTAACCGAAAAGGAATTTAACCGCGTCAAGCAGCATACTTACTATACTTACTGGCTGCTCAAGCCCTTCGATAACCAGCTGCCGGTGGCCCGCTGGGCGGCCTTCCACCACGAAAAAATAAATGGCCAGGGATATCCTTTCCGGCTGTCCGGTTCCCAGTTGTGCCCGGGGGCCAGGATTATGGCGGTAAGTGATATCTTTACGGCTCTGAAGGAGGACCGCCCGTACCGGTCCGGCATGGCCTGGCCGGAGATAGAGCGTATTATTGCCCGGCAGGCCGGGCAGGGTATGCTGGACGGGGATGTGGCGGGGGTGCTTATTAACAGCCGGCGGGAGCTGGAAGAAATATGGGGTGACCTGGTCACTGCCGGGGACCACTGTGCCCTGGGATAAAGATGGGCGTGATAAACGCGGTAATTCTCAGGTGTTTTTCAGGAAAATGGATAACCGGCCGGAGATTTTTCTCTTGAAAAGGAAGGTGGAAATTATGTCTTATCCTCCCCTGGCGGAGCTGGAAACCAGGGTAAAGCGTTTTCAGGAGGTTTTGCGTGCACAGGGCATGGATGGCGCCCTGCTCCTGCAGGGAGCGGATCTGGTTTATTTTTGCGGTACCACCCAGAATGCCCACCTTTATATCCCGGCCCGGGGTCGTGCCCTTTTCATGATCCGCCGGAGCATCCAGCGCGTTGATCCTGCTTTAATCCCGGCGGAAGTGGTGCCCCTGCGCAGGCTGGAAGAGATTCCCGAACTGTTATCCGCCCGCGGCCTGGCAATGCCCGGGGTGCTGGGCATGGAACTGGATGTGCTGCCGGTCAACCTGTATCGCCGTTACGAAAAAATTTTCCCCGGCCGGATTGTCGATTGCTCGTTCCAGATCAGGGAACTGCGGGCTGTAAAGTCGGCATACGAGATCGGCCTTTTAAAAGAGTCTGCGGCCATGATGGACGGTGTCTTTGCCCGGATTCCGGAAATGCTCCGGGAGGGAATGGACGAGCTTGAGCTGGCCGCCCGCCTGGAGGCGGCAGCCCGTTGCGCCGGCCATATGGGCCTGATCCGGGTGCGGGGATTCAACCAGGAGTTCTTCTGGGGCTGTCTCCTGGCGGGGCCCAGCGGCGGGGTGCCCAGTTATTTTGACAGCCCCCTGGGCGGGCCCGGCTTCACACCGGCCTTCCCCTTTGGTGTGGGCAGGCACCGCCTTGCTCCCGGCGAACCGGTGATGGTGGATTACGTAGGGGTGGCCAACGGCTACCAGGTGGACATGACCCGGGTTTTTGCCCTGGGGTACCTGCCCGAAGACCTGCTCAGAGCCCATGAGACGGCGGTAAACATCCAGAATGCCCTGGTGGCGGCGGCCCGGCCGGGAGTAACATGCGGGGAGCTATACGACCTGGCCCTGGAAATGGCCACCGGCGCCGGCCTGGCGGAACACTTCATGGGCTGCGGTGAGCAGGTGCGTTTTGTGGGCCACGGCATCGGTCTGGAATTGAACGAGCTGCCCGTGCTGGCCCGGGGGGCGAAGGATAAGCTGCAGGCGGGTATGGTGCTGGCTATAGAGCCCAAATTTATCTTTCCGGGCCGGGGGGCGGTGGGTATTGAGAATACCTTTGTGGTCCGGGAGCGGGAGCTGGAGAGATTAACCAGGTTCCCGGATGAAGTGGTAATTGTTTAGGTTGAGGTCAGGTTGAGAGCGGGGTATGCTAAAGCCTCGCGGTAAATGGTAATTTTATCCTGGATAAGGGGGTGGTTAATTGCGCTTTGTGATTATCGGCAACAGCGCGGCGGGAGTGGCAGCCGTGGAGACCCTGCGCCGCCTGGGCGGTTACCGGCACCGCATTACGGTGGTAAGCGATGAGCCTGCGGGGGCCTATTCCCGCTGCCTGCTGCCGGATTTGGTGGCGGGGAAACGTACAGAAAATTCCATCAACTTGCGGCCGGCGGAGTTTTACCGGCGGCTGGAGGTGGAACTGCTAGCCGGGGTAGCGGCAGTGGAGGTACGGCCCCGGGAAAAAAGACTGGTTTTGCAGGATGGCCGGGAGCTGGCCTATGACCGCCTGCTGGTGGCCACCGGGGCCAGCCCGGTGCTCCCGGCCGTGCCGGGGACTGAACTGGAAGGGGTGTGTACCCTGCGCACCCTGCGTGATGCCCGGCGGCTGTCCGCCCTGGTCCCACGGGTTTCCGGGGCGGTGGTGGTGGGCGGCGGGCTGGTGGGGTTGAAGGCGGCTCTGGCCTTGAGGCAGGCAGGCCTGGGGCGGGTCACCGTGGTGGTCACCAGCCCGCGGTTGCTCATCCGGCAACTGGATGAAAGGGCGGCGGCCATGGTGGAGCGGGAATTGATCAATGCGGGTATCGATTTTATCTATAACGCCCGGGTAAAGGCCTTTGCTGCCGGGCCAAAAGGCCGCCTGACGGGGGTGGAACTGGAAGACGGCCGGGAACTGCCCGCGGGGCTGGCCGTAGTGGCCAAGGGTGTGCGCCCCAACAGCGGCCTGGTGGAGAAGGCCGGCGGTAAGGTGGGGCAGGGTATTGTGGTAGATGGCAACATGCGCACTTCCCTGGAGGATATTTATGCGGCGGGGGATTGTATCCAGGTAACCGACCGGTTAACCGGGCAAAAGGTCAATTCGGCCCTGTGGACGCTGGCTTTTGAGCAGGGGCGTTACGCGGCGGCCAATATGCTGGGCATGGCCCGTCCCTATCCGGCTCCTCTCACCAGGCTGAACAGCGCCCGCTTTGGGGGGGTGGACGTGGTCTCGGTGGGGAACCTGGAAGGCGAGGAGGTGCTGGCCCATTATGATCCCCTGAGCCGTACCTACCGGCGGCTGGTCTTTAGCGGGGGGCGCCTGGCGGGCTTCATCCTGGCCGGAAGGGTGGATGGCGCAGGGGTCTACACGGCGCTGGTGAAATCGGGCCGCCCGGCCTGGGCTTACCGCCGGCAGTTGCTGGAGGGCCGGGTGGGGAGCGTAGCTCTGGATTTGCTTTTTAAAAGGGATAAAGGTGCTCACAATTCGTATGAGTAAGGGCCATCAATTTATCCGGGAAATTTTCGAATTTTGCGAAAGGAGAGGTATGCCATGAAGGATACCCGTTCCATCGATCCGGCTTCCCTGCAGATGCTTAAAGTTGCCCGTGATGAAGGCCTGGAAACCGCCTGGGACCGTTACCTGGCCCAGCAGCCCCAGTGCGGTTTTGGGGAACTGGGGCTTTGCTGCCGGAACTGCAATATGGGCCCGTGCCGCATCGATCCCTTTGGTGATGGCCCGCAGAAGGGAGTTTGTGGAGCCACCGGCGACATTATTGTGGCGCGAAACCTGTTGCGGATGATTGCCGCCGGAGCGGCAGCCCACTCGGACCACGGACGGGACATTGTCGAAACCCTTCGAGGTGTTGCCGCCGGGGAGATCAGGGACTATACCATTAAGGATGAGAGTAAACTCATGGCCCTGGCCCGGGAGTTTGGCCTGTCCACCGAAGGTGAGACGGTTCAGGTCATAGCTAAAAAACTGGCAGAAGCGGCGCTGGAGGAGTTCGGTACCAGGAAAGGCTACCTGCAGGGCATAAACCGGGTTCCCGTGAAGCGGAAGGAGATATGGGAAAAACTGGGCATCACCCCCCGCGGGATTGACCGGGAAGTGGTGGAAGCCATGCACCGCACCCATTTTGGCGTGGACAACGACCCGGCCAACCTGATTTTGCACGGCCTGCGCTGCAGCCTTTCCGACGGCTGGGGCGGCTCATTGCTGGCCACGGAGTTTTCCGACGTTTTATTCGGCACTCCCCGCCCGGTGAGGGGCAGGAGCAACCTGGGCGTTCTCAGCAAGGACGCAGTAAATATTCTCGTTCACGGCCACGAGCCCGTACTGTCGGAGATGCTGGTGGCGGCGGCAAAAGATCTGGCTCTAATTTCCGCGGCCCGGGCTAAAGGAGCCAGCGGCATCAACCTGGTGGGGATGTGTTGTACCGGCAACGAAATTCTCATGCGCCACGGTGTTCCTGTGGCCGGCAATTTCCTTCAGCAGGAGCTGGCAATAATTACCGGTGCCCTGGAGGCGGTGGTGGTGGACGTGCAGTGCATCATGCCCGCCCTCGGCCAGCTGGCTGCCTGCTACCATACGAAGTTTATTTCCACCTCGCCCAAGGCAAAGTTCCCGGGCGCCCTTCATATACCATTAGATGAACACAACGCCCTGGAAACCGCCCGGAAGATTATCCTTCAGGCCATTGAAAATTATCCCAACCGGGACCAAAACCGTGTCTATATTCCTGAGGAGACCGCTGAATACGTGGCCGGTTTCAGTGTGGAGGCCCTTTTGAACGCCCTGGGCGGCACCCTCGACCCCCTCATCGAGGCGGTGAAAAACAAAAAGATCAGGGGAATTGCCGCTCTGGTGGGCTGCAATAACCCGAAAGTCACCCAGGACCACAGCCACGTGAACCTGGCAAAGGCCCTGATTGCCCGGGATGTGCTGGTGGTGGAAACGGGTTGCGCAGCCATTGCCAGCGCCAAGGCAGGGCTGCTCCTGCCGGAGGCGGCGGAACTGGCCGGCGCGGGCCTGGCGGAAGTTTGCCGGGCGCTCGGCCTGCCTCCTGTTTTGCACATGGGTTCCTGTGTGGACATCAGCCGGATTCTGACAGTTGCTGCAGCGCTGGCCAGAGAACTTGGCGTGGACATTGCCGACCTGCCGGTGGCCGGGGCGGCGCCCGAGTGGATGTCGGAAAAGGCGGTAAGCATCGGCGCCTATGTGGTTGCTTCCGGGATTTTCACCGTTCTGGGCACGGTACCTCCCGTTTTGGGGAGCAACGTGGTGGCGGATCTGCTCACCAGGCAGGCGAAAGATCTGGTAGGCGGCTATTTTGCGGTGGAAACAGACCCCTTCAAGGCAGCTGAGTTAGTCATCGCGCATATTGATGATAAACGGGCCGCTATGGGCATTTAGGGGGTGGGCAGGATGCCGAAAGAAGTTTTAATCCGTTACGACCGCTGCCTGGGCTGCCGCTCCTGCCAGCTGGCCTGTGCCGTGGCCCACTCCGGTGCCGGCAGCCTCCTGGGCGCCGTGTTGAACGGTGAAAGGCCCCGCGCCCGCATTTTCATCCACCAGGCGGGTGGGCACAAAGCCCCCCTGAACTGCCGCCACTGCCAGGACGCCCCCTGCATCGACGCCTGCATTGCCGGGGCCATGCACCGGCAGGAGGACGGTACCGTGACCAATGTAGGCGGCGACCAGCAGTGCACCGCCTGCTGGATGTGCGTCATGGTCTGCCCCTACGGCGTCATCCGCAGTGACGCCGACGGCACTCTGGCCCTGAAGTGCGACCGGGAGTGCCGGGACGAAAAAGGGGTGCCGGCCTGTGTCCGGGCCTGCCCCACCGGGGCTCTGGTCTACGACGAGGTGGACGAATACAGTGATAAGCGGCGTCTGGATGTCCTGAACCGCGCTTTGAGCAATCTATAGCTCCCAGTATGTGGAGCGGGGCTCTGTCGCCTTTAAAGCCGGGCCCGGTTTAGCACCGGCCCGGCTTTAAAGTTTAAATATCAATCAGGGTGGGGCCACCTTATTAGTAATAAGAAAAAATATTATTTCTAGGAAGGAATATTCCTGGCTCTGGCAAATATCATTAATCAGGTACCCGCTGGACAAAAAGGAGCAGGTTGTGGCGGGTATGACAGCAGTATTCCATCCAATCAATTGATAAAAAGGAGGTTGTGTTCCCCCAATGGGTGAAGGGTATTTCAAGCAGAGAAACGGTTTGATCGCGGTGGACATCATGGCCGCTTGCGGCGTGATGACTCCGGAACAATGGGCTGGCCTGGGCCAGGCAGCCCGGGAAAATAATGTGTTCCGGCTGAAGATGACCGCCCGCCAGACGGTGGTGGTTCTGCTGCCGGAGGAAAATGTGGAGAAGCTGGTGGCCGCCCTGGAGCCGCTGGGTTTGAAGGTGGCCCCCTTCGGCAAGGTGGTGCGGCCGGTGAAAGCCTGCCCGGGAAACCAGGATCTTTGCCCGCGGGCCATTGCCGATGCCCTTGGTCTGGGGATTGCGATTCAGGAGAAATGCGTGGGGCAGGAAGTGCCCAAGGATTTTAAAATTGCCGTGGCGGGGTGCCCCCGGGGCTGTACGGAACCCCAGTGTGCCGATTTTGGGGCCCGGGCTTCGGGTCAGAACCGGTTTGACGTTTTCATCGGCGGGCGGGGAAGTACGGTCAAGCCGGTCCACGGTGTTCCCCTTGCCCGCAAAGTCACGGCCGGGCAGGTAATGCAATTGCTGGATTTTGTGCTGGAACGCTACCGTAACCTGGCCCAGCCCCATGAGCGCCTCTGTCAAACCCTGGCCCGGGTTGGAGAAAACCAGTTCCAGCCTCCCGCGGAGCTGCTGGCGGCACCGGAAGAGGAGGCGTCTGAATTTGCCAGGTTTTTGCAGGGTGGGGGAGGTGGCAATTAAAAGATGGCGGTTAAGGTGGAAGAAATAAACCTGGCGGCTTTGGAAACACAGCTTGACCGTATCTGCCAGGGCTGTGACCTGTATAATTCCCCCGGTTGCAATCCGTCCCAGTGCCTGGTGGGGTTTGCCCGCAAAGTATTAAGCTTTGCTGCACAGAAGAAGCTCCTGGATATTCCCGGAGCCTCCAGGCTTCTTCCCGCTCAGGATTTTAAGCCCTACTACCCGGAACAGGTGGCCGGGGCCATTGCCGAGACCTGCCGCCAGTGCCGGCAGTGTCGCGACAACCATTCCCCCGACTGCGTTATTGCCCTGGTGCGTTCAGCCCTGGAAAGCGCCCTGCTGCAGGAAACCATCGACTACCCGGGCAGCGTCTTCCTTTACCTGGCCCGGATCAAGGAGCAGCACCCCCAGTTGGCCGCCCTTTTAGCCCGGGAACTGCAAAAGGGCAGGACCTAAATGTTACCTAAAAGCGAGGAAGAGACTATGAAGGTAATGGTCGATCATGAAAAATCACGCCAGACTCAGGTCCAATACCTGGCCATTTCACTGGAAGACCTGGAGATTATGGCCCGGTACCGGGATTTGTTTGTGAAAGAAGCCGACCGCGTGGTGGATTATTTTTACGGGCACATTTTGCAGTTTCCCCAGCTCAAAAAAATTATCGAGAGGCACAGCAATGTAAACAGGCTTAAGGAAACCCAGAAGCAGTATTTTATCAGCCTGACTTCACCGGTTTTGGACGAGCAGTATTTCAAGCAACGCCTGTATATCGGGCGCAAGCACCTTGACATCGGCCTTTCCCCCCGCTGGTATTTGGGGGCCTATCAGATGTACTGCCAGGAGATCCAGCGCATTTTAATTGAACATCATGGAGATGATATGGCCGCCGTCCAGCGCGCTTTCAATGCTTTTGCCAGGAGGATCAACCTGGACATGCAGTTGGCAATCGAAAACTATATCATCCAGCAACTGGAACAATTGATGCAAATGCAGCAGGACGTGGGCAAGGTGGCGGGAGTCATTTCCCATATAGCCGATGAAACCAACCTCCTGGCTTTGAATGCGGCCATTGAGGCCGCGCGGGCCGGGGAGCACGGCCGCACCTTCACCGTGGTGGCCCAGGCGGTGCGCAAGCTGGCCCAGCAGTCGGCAAATTCCGCCAAAGAAATTGCCGGGATGATCCAGAAGAACAGTGAAGCTATTATGAAGATGCAGAAGATCAACGATGATAATCTATAGGGGGGCTTGCCATGGGATTGCAAAATGAGGTGTTGTGCCGCCTGGCCGCCAGGGGCAGTTTGTTCCGGGTGTTGTTTCTTTCCATGATAGTGATGGGATTGCTTATCGGGGCGGTTTTCCCTTTCTTTGTGGTAGCCCTGGGATTACCCTCCGGAGTGGTATTCCGGCCGTCGTTTTTTGGAGCCTGTGTACTGGCGGGGCTGATCGTCGGAGAGATCAACTACCTGCTGGCTCGTTTTGTGCTGGCCATTCCTTTAAAAAACCTGGCCGGGATGGCTGAACGGGTGGCCAGCGGTGATTTGAAAGACGGGGGCGACCTTTTTTGCAGCCGGGAATTATAAGGCGGGGTGGCATGGTGAAAAAAGACGAAATCGGGCAATTAATCGGCTCTTTTGAGCAGATGCGGAAGAACCTGGCCGGGCTGATCGGTGAACTGGCGGAAGAGGCCCGGCAGGCGTCGGAACTGGCCGAGCAGCTTTCCGGCGCCACGGAGCAGATCTCCCAGGGGGCCACGGAAACGGCCAGCGCGGCAGTTCAGATTTCCGCCAGCGTGGAGGAAGTGGCCGGGCGGGCGGAAACGGTGGCCCAAACGGCCCGCCGGGCCGCTTCCCTGGCCAAAGACGGCGGCCGGAAGATGGATGAGGTCAGCCGCCAGATCCGGGCCATGCACGATATTACCCGCCAGGCGGTGGAGCGGGTGGAGCGTTTTGCCCGCATGTCCGAGCAGATTGGAGAAATACTGGACATCATCCGGAACATTGCCGACCAGACCAACCTGCTGGCCCTGAATGCGGCCATTGAAGCTGCCCGGGCTGGGGAGCACGGCCGGGGTTTTGCCGTGGTGGCCGATGAGGTGCGGAAGCTGGCGGAAAGATCGGCTTCCTCGGCAGAAGAAATAGGCAATCTGGTTACCACCATCCGGGATGAGATCCACGAGGTTACGTCCATGATGGAAGGGTCGGCCCGGGAGGCGGACCGGGGGCTGGCGGTGGTTGAGGAGGCCGGCTCGACATTTAAGGATATTCTGGGTGCGGTGCAGGAAGTGGATTCCCAGGTGGCCGATGTGGCGGCAGCCTCCCGGCAGGTGGCGGAAGCGGTGCAGAACATTGCCGCCTCCACCGAGGAACAGAGCGCCCTGCTGCAGGAAACTGCCAGCAGCATCGCCACCCTTTCCGGCATGGCTGAGAAGCTAAAGGCCATGGCTGCCCGCTTTACGGTTTGAAGTGCCGATTTCAATGATATCCCCATCGTGCAGCTCGTCGGTAAAAGATGCTTCTTTTCCGTTGAGGGTCAGGCAGACGGGCGGTTTGAGCCCCTCGAGATCCAGGTCTATGTAGTTGAAGATATCGATGAAAATATAGCTGGAACGCCCCGTGAGGGTGACGGCTCTGCCGTTTACCATCACGGTGATGCCGCGGGCGGGTGCCGGACCGGATATTTCCCCCGTTGTTTCCGGATCCGTGGCTAATGTCTCTGCGGCATCCTGGTTATTCCGGGATTCTCCAGCAGCCGGGGCCTCTGGCCCCGGCTTAAACGTTGCCGGGTCAGCCGGCGGTCGGCGGCGGTCCTCCTCCCGGTGACGGCAGTTCACCCTGTCCCCATCGTGCAGCCGGTAATCAGGGGAAACAGCCCGGCCGTTTACCAGCACCTCATATCTCCCCAGCTCCGCCGCGGGGACGCCCAGTTCCTCCGCCAGCCACTCCCCGAGGGGTTTTGCGGCGCAGATTTCCACCTCACTGTCCGGGGGGATTTCCCGGGATGGTTCGGCGGCCTGTCCGTTGATAAGGCAGCAGGCGGCCATTTTTACCGGCCTGTCGCTGACGTATACGGTGATGGTTTCCCCGGGTGGCAGGAGGTCGCCCGCTGTGGCCCGGGCGTCCGCGCCGTTTACGGCCGGATGAACCACAATCCGGTCCCCGTGGGACACCCGGGTCTGCATGTTGGCTTCGCGGTCGTTTACCAGTATCCTGGCCGGCCGGGAGAGCCCGCCAAAAATGACCTGGCGCCTGCCGTTCAAGGTAAAGGCCAGGTTTTTTCCGTTGTGCCCGATGAGCAGGCGGGGATTGAAACCGGTGAGGGCCAGCACATTACCCACGGTAAATTCCCGGGCATTGAAGAGCCGGTGCTCCACTCCGTTCACCATGATGTGGATGAAATCATGACCCAGTTTGCGTAAAGCAACCAGGGCTATGCCCGCCACCGTCACCCCCTCCGGCCCGGGGATCCGGTCCTCCCCTTCCACTGCCAGCACCTGACCTATGCTGCGCCGGTTCCGCAGGACCACCCTTTTTTTATCCAGCTCCAGCTCCCGGGCGATCTTTTCCGTCAGGCCGGGAACCTGGCTGCCGCCGCCCACGCAAAAGACCGAGCGCGGCGGACGCCCCCCGTTCTGGGCCAGGATCTGGGCGCTGATTTCCCGGGCCAGCCGTTCTAAGGCCGGGTCAATCCGGTCCAGCAGCTCCTGGCAGGAAATGGTGCTTTCCAGGCCCACAATGTCCGTATAGTGGATGTCACCGCCCCGGACCAGTTCCCTTTTCATGCGTTCGGCGGTATCGAAGTCCACCAGGCAGCTCTGGACAATTTCTTCGGTGATTTCGTCTCCGGCTACGGGGACCATGCCGTAGGCGGCGATAGCGCCGTCCCTGGTGATGGCGATGTCGGAGGTTCCGGCTCCAATATCCACCAGGGCCAGGTTTAACAGGCGGTAGTTTTCGGGAATAGCCGCTTCGATGGCGGCAATGGGTTCCAGGGTAAGGCTTAAAGGCTCCAGTTCCACCCGCTGGAGCACGGCATAGAGGCTGTTGACCACCGAGTCAGGCAGGAAGGTGGCCAGCACATCGGCACCAATGGTTTTACCACGGTGACCGATCAGGCTGGAGATGGGGTAACCATCCAGGTAGTAGGAAAGGATACTGTAGCCCACGCAGGCGAACTCCCCGGCGTGCAGGTTCGGGTCTGCCTCCAGTTCCCGGTGAGCCTGCTGGATGGCCGCCAGCTCCAGGGCGTTTACTTCCGGCCAGCCGATTTCCCGACCGCCGGTCTCCTGCTCAATATGGCAGGAGCGGGTGATCAGGGAGCGCCCCGCGGCGGCAATGGCCACCTGGCGCAGGGGAAAACCCAGTTCCCCTTCCAGCTCTTCCTTCACTGTTTTTACTGCCCGGGCGACTCCGGGGATATCGTGAATCTGGCCGTCCAGCATGGTTCGCCGCTGGTGCTCCACCAGCCGCTGCGCCACCAGCCTGAGCCGGCCGTCCTCGGGGATGGCCACCAGCCCGATTACCGTGCGGGTGCCGATGTCCAGGGCAAAGATGGTGTTTTCAGGAGATGCTTTTAAAGCCATACCTGATACCTTCCCGTTCATTGGAAATGCCTTCGAAGTTATGTTATTTACATAATGCTCAATGACTGTGTCAATGAAGGAGTTGTACCAGTGAGTGCTGGGTCGCTCCTTAAGGGACGACCGCCGCCTGCACCGTCTTTGGTTTTGCGACAGTACCCGTTAAAGACCGGTTTCCTCCACGCCGGATGAACCGGCGGCAGGTTGGCTGGTTGATTTAGCCAGTTTCCTGGTTAAGGCAATCCTGTCCCGGGCCTGCTCGTTCAGGGCGGCGCTGCCCCCACGCACGACTACCGCCCGGCGAAAGAAATCCAGTGCTCTGGCATACTGACCCAGTCTGAAGTGCAGTTCGCCGATGAGGTAGGCCAGCTGCTGTTCCTGTTTGGTGGACAGTGTCCGGGAACTGTTAAAGTAAGCCTGCCGGAAGTATTCCAATGCCCGGGCCCGGGCGTCTAACGCAGCTTCTTTCTGTTCTCCGTCCTCATACAGCCAGGCCAGGTGCAACCACAGGCGGGCTATTTTGTCCGGTTCCGCGGCCATCTGTTCTGAGTTGAACAGGGCCAGCCGGTGTGCCTGCAGGGCAAATTCCAGTGTTCCTGGGGTGGCCATCGTTCCGGAAAAAGCTTTTTGCCTTTCTGCCTTCCCGTCCTGAAGCAGCTTTTTTTGCCTGGCAGAAAGATTTGGAAAATCGGTGCGCTGGTTGGCGTAAAAGCAGCCCGGGCAAACCCAGACGCTGTACAAAAGCGGTTCAAAATCGCGGTAACGCTGGCGGAAATCGCTATCCTGGCCGGTGACGGATAATTTGTGTTCAAATACTTTCAGCACCGTAAAGGTGGTGCTGCACACCGGGCATTTAACCTCTGACTGGTAAAGAAAGGGGTGTTCTGATCCTGTGCGGAGAGTTTCTTTTTGAGCGGGTGGTTTATCCCTTGGCGCCCGCATGATTTTTGCGGCCAGTTGCGGGTGCATCTTGATTACCTGTTCCAGATTTTCCTCATTAATCACCAGTACCAGGGAATCTTCTACCGCCCGGGCATCGCTTTGCCGCGATAAACCTTCCAGCAGGGAGCTCTGGCCGATAAATTCTCCCGGTCCCACAAGGGCCAGCACTTTCCTTTGACCGCCGGTAACTTTGCTGAGCTCGATCTTGCCCTGTAATACTACATACATTTCCCTTTTATGTTCGCCCCGGCGAAAAAGAAACTCACCCGGCGCCAGGGAGTGAATTATTTTCGATCCGGTGTAATCTGGCACCAGTAAACATTCCTTTCCAAATTCATCATAAACGCGAAAAGACCACGGTTAGGGTGTTAACGATGTAAAGATTTGCCATAAGGCTGTCATGTTTAGTTATTCTACCTGTTCAGAAATGGATCCTGCCTTGGGGTATGAGTTATTTGTTGCGGCTGTTTTTGCCTGCGGGCATAGTGAAATTGTGATATTGCTCACTGCCAGCGGGCAAAGGGCGGGGTATAATGGCGGGCAGGCAGCAATTTTTAAGGAAAAGGTGGGAGTAACCATGGGGAACACCGCCTGCGGCCAGGTCACAAAGATACCGGTTCCTCCCGGACAGCGGGTGGAAGCAGGGGAACTGCAGGCGCCTGCTGTCAAAGGCTATCTGCTTTATACCCGCAACGCCTTCCAGGTTCTTTTCGGCTTTTACCTGCTCTACCTGGGGTGGCGCTTTTATCTTTTCGTGCAGCATTTTGAGGCCGGCGGGAGCGCCCCTTTGACGGCACGTCCCCCGGCGGTGGAAGGGTTTTTACCCATTGGGGCCCTGATGGCCCTGCGCTATTGGCTGGCCACCGGGATTTACGACCCCGTCCACCCGGCAGCCTTAAGCATCCTGCTGGCTGTACTACTGGTTTCCCTGCTTTTCAAAAAGGGTTTTTGCAGCTGGATCTGCCCGGTGGGGGCCATCTCGGAAGGTCTCGACCGGCTGGGGGAAAGGCTTTTTGGACCCAAGCGCCCCGTGATGCCCCGTTGGCTGGACCTGCCCCTGCGTTCCCTGAAATATGTACTGCTGGCCTTTTTTGTGCTGGCCATATTTTTCCTTATGTCTGTGGATGATGTCGGGGCCTTTTTGAACACGCCTTATTACCGCATTTCCGATGTAAAAATGCTACAGTTTTTCCTGCATTTGAGCCCCACGGCCCTGGTTACCCTGCTGGCGCTGGCCGTGCTATCAGTAATTTACCGCCATTTCTGGTGCCGTTATCTTTGTCCTTACGGGGCGATGCTGGGTATTGTCAGCATCTTCAGCCCTTTAAAGATTACCCGCCATACCGGTCTGTGCAGCGGCTGCCGAAGTTGCGACCGGGTCTGTCCTTCATACCTGAAAGTTTCACATTCACAGCGGATTTGGTCACCTGAATGCACCGCCTGCCTGCGCTGTGTGGAAAACTGCCCCTGCCGGGGTGCTTTAACGGTGGCCGGACCGGCAGGCCGGGGCCGTATCAACCCCTGGATTTTCGGCGGGGCATTGCTGGCCGTTTTCTTTGGCTTCATCCTGCTGGCCCGGCTCACTGGGCACTGGCAAACCATTCTTACTCCGGCCGACTACAGCGCATTGATTCCATACAGCCAGTACTTTTCCCATCCGGGAAAATAAGTTAACGTACCCGATTTCTTTACCGTGTTCGGTAGATGAATTTCAATCGTCTCTTTTTCAAACCGACGTTTTCTACCAGAATGTTCAACGGTAAGGGGTTATAGTTTCGAGGTTGAAATGAAGGAGGAACTGGATTAAGTCCCTGGCATCCTTGACAAACTATACCGGGTATGTTAGTTTACAAGTGAGTAATCACTTAATATAATGGAGTATAATTGTTCAGGAGGCAAATTTTCATGGCGCAGCGATACGATACGCAGATCAGGCAGCAGCAAATCGTCCGGGCCACATTGAAGATTGTTGCCGAAAGGGGCATTTCCGGGTTGACCACTGCCGAAATTGCCCGGGAAGTGGGCATTGCCGAGGGAACCATTTTCCGCCATTTTGCCAGTAAAAATGAAATACTGCTGGCCACCGTACGTTATATACGGGACACCCTCCTGGGCTGGAGCCGGGCCAGGGTTGCCGGGGGAGGTGAACCCCTGGAAAAGCTCGGTGATATTTTGCTTTTTCACCTGGAGCTGTTTGAACAAAACAAAGGTATTCCCAAAATTATTTTTTCGGAGCAGGTGCATCAGCATGACGAAAATCTGCGCCAGTTGATGTCCGAGACCATTGGTGAATACATGGAGCTCATCGAAGCTATTATCCGGGAGGGTAGGGAGAAGAAACAATTCCGCCCCGATCTGGATGTATCCATGGTGGCTGCCACCTACCTGGGCCTGGTGCAGGTAAATCTCCTGCGCTGGTCTTTAACGGGGTGTCAGGAATCCCTTGCTGGAGCACAAAGGCAGATTTTGCGTTTTTTATCCTCAATATTGCAAAATTAATTTTATGTCATTAAGTAAGTGATTACTTGCTTGCCTTTTGTTGCTAAAAAGCTGAGGCGATCCAGGGATGATGATGGGTAATCGCTGTACACGTTAAGCGTGAGTTAAGGGGGCTTAAGCCGTGAATCTTCCGCTGAACTTTCTAAAGATCTTTTCTACCGTTAAAAGACAGGTCAAAGCGGTTCTGCTGGTTGTTATCCTGGCAGCCCTTGGCCTGGTGGTAGGCACAAAGATTATGGCCCTGCGCCAGCTGCCGCCACCGGCACAGGCGGCGGGCGTGCCGGTGGAGACGGTGCCGGTTACCGCCGGTACCATCACGGAGAGCCTGAGCTATACGGGGACCATTGAATCCGCCCACCGGGCGTCCCTGGCTTCCAAAGTAATGGCGGAAATTCGAACGCTTACGGTTAAAGAAGGAGACCGGGTGACCAGGGGCCAGGTTCTGGTAGTTTTAAACGATGAAGAATTAAAAGAGCGCTTAAACCAGGCGGCAGCGGCGGTGGACCAGGCCAGAGCGGTTCTGGAACAGGCCGAGGGCGCCCTTTCCGTCAGCCGGACCAACCTGGAAAAGGCCGCGGCCAATTACAAACGCGGGCAGGAGTTGCTGGCCGCCGGAGCTATAGCCCCGTCCGTTTTTGAAAACCAGTACGAACTCCCCTACCAGCAGGCGAAGGAATCGGCGGAACGCACCGCTCCCGCCCAGGTCAGGGCGGCCAGGGCCCAGCTGGCCCAGGCCGAAGCCGGGCTGGCCCTGGCCAGGTCAGCCTGTCAGGATGCAACCATCAAGGCGCCTTTTAACGGTGTGGTTACAGCCGTACATAACTATCCCGGTGATCTGGCCGTGCCGGGTAAACCAATTCTTACCCTGGACGATACTGGAAAAATGGTTGCGCGGGTTAAGGTGGCCGAGGCAGACCTGCCCTTTTTAAAAGTAGGGCAAAAAGCAACGCTGCGCTATCCCGGGGGGCGGGAAACCGCCTCGCAGGTTTCCCGGATTTACCCGGCAGAAGACCCCCTCACCCGCAGCACCATCGTGGAGGTGCCGGTTTCTTCTCCCGGAGTCAGGCCGGGGATGAGCGTGGAGGTTTCCTTTGTAGTCGGCCAAAGCGAGCGGGCCCTGCTGGTCCCCCGCCGGGCGGTGAAAACGGAACAGGGCAGGGCCTGGGTGTTCGCCGTCAGAAACGGCAGGGCGGTACAGGTGCCGGTAACTCCGGGGTTAAAGAACGAAACGCACTATGAAGTAAAAGGAGACCTTAAGCCCGGCGAGCCGGTGGTGGTGTCCGACTTGACCAGGCTTTATGACGGGAAAGAAGTACTTGTGTACCAGGAAAGGAGAAAGTCATGAACTGGCCCGCCTTTGCCATCAAGCACAAATATACGGTGTTTGCCCTGGTCCTGGCCATAGTGTTTTTCGGCCTCTACGCAAAAAACGTAATTAAACTGGAGCTGTTTCCCGATACGTCTCCTCCCATGGTGAACGTGATCACGGTATACCCCGGGGTTGCCGCCTCGGATGTGGCCAGGGAAGTGAGCAAACCGCTGGAGGAAGAACTGGCTACTATCGAGGGAGTTAAGAAGATCTCCTCGTCTTCCCAGGATGGACTTTCCGTGGTCAGGGTGGAGTTCAACTACGAAAAAGACCTGGACCAGGCGGCGGTGGACGTGCAAAATGCCATCAGCCGGATAAAGGGAAGCCTGCCCGCAGGCATTCAGGAACCGCAGGTGCTCAAGTTCAGCTCCCAGGATAAGCCGGTGCTCACCCTGGCCTTAAGCAGCGATAGCCTGGATCTGGTAGCCTTGCGTACGCTGGCTGATAACGAAATTAAAAACGCAGTGCAGCTGGTGGACGGGGTGGGGGCCGTGGACGTGCTGGGCGGCCACCGGCGGCAGGTTAATGTTTACGTGGACCGGCACCGTTTGGAGGCTCTTAATATTTCCCTCGACCGGGTGGCTGCGGCCATCGGAGGGGGAAATATCAGCCTGCCCGCCGGGCGGGTTACCCAGCGGGAGCAGGAATACTTAATCAGGGTCACGCAGGAGCGCCTGCATCCCGGGGAGCTGGCCAACATCCTCCTCGAAAACCGCGGCGGCCACAACATATACTTGAAAGACGTGGCCCGGATTGAAGATTCCAGCCAGGAACAACGCAGCAGCTATAACTTTAACGGCAAGAATTCCCTGGCCGTTCAGATCATCAAAAAGCGTGAGGCCAACACGGTTGAAGTGGTTGAGAGGGTAAAAGAAAAGCTGGCTGAACTGGAAAGGCAATTTCCCGAAATAAAGTTTGCCGTAGCTGATGATGATTCCATTTTCACCCTGCAGGTGGTGGAGAACATGACCGCCAGCGTCAGGGATGCCCTCATCTTCACCACGGCCATTATTTTGCTATTCCTCATCAGCTTGAATGAATCAATCATCGTTGCCTTTTCCATGCCCCTGTCCCTGCTGGGAGCCATTGTCCTTATGAAGGCCTCCGGCCTGTCGCTGAACATTATCACCCTTTCCGCCCTCATTTTGAGCGTAGGCATTGTGGTGGATGACTCCATTATTGTGGTGGAAAATATCATGCGCCATCACCATGAACTCGGGAAGGACATCCGCACCGCGGCCATTGACGGTGCAAGCGAGATCATGCTGCCCGCGGTGGCCGGTACGGCCACCATTGTGGCGGTGCTGATTCCCCTTTTGTTTGTAGGCGGGTTCGTGGGTCAAATGTTCAGCCCCCTGGCCAAAACGCTCATTTACGCCATCAGCTGTTCTTTACTGGTTTCCCTGACCATTATCCCCCTGCTCACAGTTATGCTGGGCGGCAGGCGCTGGGCGGCGGCTGAAAGGGCGTTAAACGCGGCAATTGCTCCTTTTACGAAAGCCATGAACCGCCTGAAAGACTCCTACGCCCTGCTGGTCGTCAGGGCCTTGAAAAGGCGAAAGATGACCCTGCTCCTGTCCCTGGGGCTAATTTTGCTGAGTATCAAACTCCTGGGCCTGATCGGTATGGAAGTGCTGCCCAGGATGGACGCCGGGTCGCTTTTGATCAGTTTGCAAACCTCCCCCGCCAGTTCCCTGGAGAAGACGATCGGAGTGGTGGCGCGGGTAGAGGAATTACTGGACAGGGAGCCGGCGGTAATCGCCTACAGCAGCCGCATCGGTTATGAACCGGGGTCGCATTACATGGGCGGTACCGGCGCCCTGGGGGTAACCCAGGCGGAAATCACCGTAACCCTTACCTCCCGGAAGGAAAGGAAGGAAACCATCTGGCAAATCGAAAAACGGCTGCGCCGGGAAATGGCCCGCATTCCCGACATTGAAACCTTTGTGGTGAAGGAAGTCGGCGGTACGGCTAAAAGCAGCACGGCCGCGCCCATAGACATACGCATCACCGGGGATGATGTGCGGGTGCTGGATTACCTGGCCGGTGAGGTGCTTGCGCAGTTAAAAACCGTACCCGGTGCGGTCAACCTCTACCGGAGCTGGTCGTTAAACACGCCGGAGGTAAACATGGTGGTGGACGAAACCCGGGCGGCGGCCCTGGGCCTTACCCCGGAAAAAATAGCCCGGCAGGTTTATGCCGCCCTGGAGGGAATGAGGGCGTCTTCCCTGGAGGTGGAAAGCCGCAAGGATACCGACATAGTGGTACGCTACCGGCCCGAGGACCGGGGTTCCCTGGAAAGCATGCTGGCCGTCACCGTCACCTCTCCCCTGGGCGTGCAGGTGCCGCTGCGGGAGCTGGTACATGTGGAGATCAACCAGGCGGCCAGCGTGGTTACCCGGGAAAATCTCCTGCCCTCCATTGATATTCTGGGTTATACTGAGGGGCGGCCCTTCAGCCACGTGATTGCCGATGTGGAAAAGGCACTCCGGGAGGTGAAACTTCCCGAGGGCTACAGGCTGGAAGTAACCGGTGAAAAGGCGGACCTGCAGGAGTCCGCCGGGGATTTAAAGCGTGCCCTGCTTCTGGCCGTGGTGACGGTGTATTTGCTGCTGGTGGCCCAGTTCAGGTCCTTCATTCACCCGGTAACCATTATGATGAGCATTCCTTTAGTGCTCTTCGGGGTAGCCCTGGCCCTGCTGCTGAGCGGCAAGAGCGTTTCTTTGCCGGCCATACTGGGACTGATTCTGCTTGTGGGTACGGTGGTGCGCAACAGCATTGTGCTGGTGGAGTTCATCATCCGCGCCCGGGAGGCGGGCACGACCAGGGATGAAGCCATCGTGGAGGCGGTGCAGGTGCGCTTCCGGCCCATCATGATGACCGCCCTGTCCTGCGTGGTGGGGATGCTTCCCCTGGCCCTGGAATGGGCGCTGGGTTCGGAAAGGTTTTCTCCCCTGGCTATAACCGTTATCGGGGGAATGCTGGTGGCCACTTTGCTGACCATGGTGGTCATACCGGTGGTGTACTCGCTGTTTGATGATCTGGTGGAAAATATAAAAATTAAAGCGGCAGTTAAAGGTAAAAATTTAAAGACCGGTGCCTGTTGAGCCTGCCGGTAAGCGATGACGCATGTGCAATTCCCGGTTCGTTGTGGAACAAATCATAATGAAGCTATGATCTGGATCAATGCCCGGTGGGAAGAAAAATGTTAGGGTTAGAAAAAGTAAAAGAAAAGGGGGAAAGGAGAAGATAATACATAATGGAGATCAAACTTTTTGGTGCGGATGTGGCTCATGGGTTACCGTAACGGGTGAAGGTCTAAAAGAAAAGGAGCTATTGCGTTGCCTTACTATCTCGTTCCGGGAACGGGGCCGGGTTTGTAGCATCAGGATGCGGGTAGGTTGGGCCAGTCATTATTTAACAGTGATGTAGATCATTGTTCCGGTCAAGCGGTGTGGTAAACTAGAAATGTAATCATTACTTTAAACCTGGGAGCTGGTTATGGTGAGTATAAGTTCGTACCCTTCACCCGGCATGGAAAAACGGGATGTGGAGTTGCCATATATAGTTGTTTATTTGCGCAAAATGCGCGGCGGCAGGCGTACCGTTCCCCAATCCGCCCCTTCATGGAAAGAGCTTCTCGTTTCCTGGTTTGGTGCCTTTTCCGGTATCGGGGTGGTGGCCGCCCTGTCCCTGGTTTACCATATGCCCCTGATTGTGCCCTCCTTCGGGGCGTCGGCCCTGCTGATCTATGGTTTGCCCGATGCCCCTCTGGCCCAGCCCCGGAACGTTATTGGCGGGCATGTTATCTCGGCCGTATGCGGTGTAACGGTTTACGCCCTCTGCGGTCTCACCTGGTGGTCCGCGGCGCTGGCCGCCTCCCTGGCGGTACTGCTGATGCTTATTACCAGAACCGCCCACCCGCCGGGCGGCGCCACCGCCCTGGGAGCAGTGCTGGCCAAGGCTTCCCCCATGTACATACTCACGCCCGTGGCCCTGGGCGCCGCCATACTGGTACTGGTGGGGCTGATCACCAACAACCTGCTGCCGGAAAGAAAATACCCGAGATACTGGCTTTAATTAGTGAACCAGGTATAAATGGAAGGGGTTGCAGAAATGAGCAACAGGCCGGCTGTTATTCTGGAGGATGTGGAAGCCGCCCTGCAGCAAACGGGGAAGGTGATGGATATAACTCCGGAGGATTTGCTGACTATTGTCGATTTGACCCTGGACCAGGCGGAAAAACGTCAAAGTACCTTTGAAGGCAAACAGTGGATCGGGGAAATAATGACTGTACCGGTGATTACCTGTACGCCCGATACCACCATTGAAGAGGCGGCTCGTATTTTACTGGAAAAGAATATTCATTGTCTCCCTGTTGTTGACCGGGAGAATAAACTGGTGGGGATTGTTACGGAATCGGATCTTATTTTCCAATTTTCAGCAGTGCCTGTCGGCGGCACACTCCGGCAACTGCTGGGCCGCAAGAAAGCACCCAGAACCGGTCATACCATCGGGGAGATAATGGTGAGAAAGGTAACCACCGTCTACCCTAATGATCCCATTCAAAAGGCCATTCGATTAATCATCAAATACGGTTACGGGAGAATTCCCGTGGTGGATGGGGATAACCGCCTGGCAGGCATTGTTGCTCGCAAGGATATCCTTTATTTCCTGAGATGATACAGGTGGGATGCTATGCGGGGCACTTTGAGCCGCAAGTTCATGGCCCGGATTACCCTGGTCCTGCTCGTGATTACCGGGGTGAATCTCGGGCTGGATTATTACGAGCAGAAAAATCAGATCCTGCAGGAGTTAAAGGAAAAGTCCCGGGTGATTACCGGCCAGCTTCTGGCCACCAGGGAGTTTATCGCCCGTAATCAGGACCGGATCAATTACGATTCCCGGGGCCATTTTGAATTTAAAGGCCTCAACCCGGCGGCGGTGGGGCGGGGTGTGGGGGAGATATTCAACCAATCCACCGGTTACCACATTAAACAGACCCGCCTCAATCCCCGCAATCCCGGGAATGCTCCCGATGCCTTTGAAAGAAAGGGACTGCAAGCCCTGGCCCAAAACCCTTCCATGACCGAGTTTTACGGTTTTGATGAGCAGAACGGAGAAAAGGTTTTCCGGTATATGGTACCTTTGCGGGTGGAGGAATACTGCCTGCAGTGCCACGGGGAACCGGCGGGACGGCCGGACATAACAGGTTACCCGAAGGAAGGTTACCGGGTGGGCGATCTGGGAGGGGCCATCAGCCTGGTGGTGCCGGTGAAAAATTTGCTTGCCGCCGTGCAGCAAAACCTCTTACGTCACCTGGCCTTCTTTTTTATTCTACTGCTGGTCATCCTTGGCGTGGTTTATTTATTAATCCACCGTCTGGTCAGCGCCCCGTTGAACCTGCTGTGCCGGGCTGCGGTGCGCCTGGGGGAAGGGGAACTGGATCTGTCTTTTCCCAGGTTGGATAGTAGTGCAGAGATCGGCCAGCTGGCCGCCCGGTTTCAATGGATGGCCCGGCAGTTACACGACCTGTATACCGGCCTGGAGCAAAAAGTGCAGGAGCGTACGGCCCAGCTGCAGGCGGCCAATGAACTCCTGGAACGGCAGCGGCAGGAATTGGAGAAAGCCAACCAGGAGTTATCCCGGGCCAGCGAAATGAAATCTCGCTTCCTGGCCGGGATGAGTCACGAAATGCGTACGCCCCTTACGTCCATAATTGCCTTCAGTGAATTACTGCTGCAGGAGGTAAAAGAGGAAAATATACGACAAAGACAGAATTTACAGGAAATTAAAGCCAGCGCCCGGCGCCTGCTGGCATTGATCGAGGACCTCCTGGATCTGGCCAAAATTGAAGCCGGCCGTTTTCACCTGCAGCGGGAACTGGTGGATCTGGCGGATATTTTTGAATCCGTTGATAAAACCCTGGGTCCGTTGAGGGAAGAAAAAGGCCTGGACTGGTACTGGGAAGTGGAGCCCGATGTACCCCTGATGGAGATAGACGGGGAAAAAATCCGCCGGGCCATCTTGAACCTGGCCCATAATGCGGTGAAATTCACCCCTCCCGGCGGGCGGGTGGAGATGCGTGCCGGATTCGACCCCGAACGGAAAGAGGTATTCATCCGGGTAACCGATAGCGGGACGGGAATAGAGCCGGAAGAGCTGGACCGTATTTTTGAACCATTTTACCAGGCCGCCAATTCCAGGACACATAAATACGGTGGTTCCGGCCTGGGACTGTCCCTGGCCAGGGAACTGGTGGAACTGCACGGGGGGTACATCAGTGCCGCCAGCAAGCCGGGAGAGGGCAGTACCTTTAACATATACCTGCCCGTAACGCAGGTGCCGTAGGTGGCGGTTGTCCTTATCAGGGCTGTTCCGAATCTGGCCCTCCAGCCCGGCACTTACGAAGTGGCTTCCTGGATATTATAAGTGTGTGATTATGTTAGGAGGGAGAACTATGACCCGCATCCTGCTGGTGGATGACGAAATCAGCATCAAGCGGGTGGTGGAGCAGACCCTGGAACGGGAGGGGCTGGTGGTGGATTATGCTGCCGACGGGATAATGGCGGAGGAGCTCTTCGCCCGCCGGCGGCCGGATCTGGTCATCCTGGATATTATGCTGCCGGGTATAGACGGATTTGAGCTCTGCCGCCGCTGGCGCGAGGCCAGTGACGTTCCCATCCTGATCCTTTCCGCCAAGGGGGATATTGTGGACAAGAGCGTGGGATTCAATTGCGGTGCCGATGATTACCTGACCAAGCCCTTCAGCCCGGTGGAGCTGGCTTTGCGGGTTAAGGCGCTGTTGCGCCGCAGCCGCCAGGTCCGGGTGGACAGGGTGGAAACGGCGGGCCTGCATATTGATGCCTCACAGCGCCGGGTGTGGGTAGAAGGGAGAGAGGTGGAACTCACGCCAAAGGAGTTTAACCTCCTGTGGTTTCTGGCCCGCCACCCCGGGCGGGTATTTACCAGGGAGCAGATCTTTGCCCATGTTTGGGGCAACGACGCGTTAAGCGACTTGAGCACGGTCACCGTGTTCATGCGCCGGCTGAGGGAAAAAATCGAGGCCGATCCCCGCAAGCCCCGGTACCTGAAAACCATCTGGGGGGTAGGCTATAAGTTTGTAGCCGATTGATGCTGGTTTTGCAGATGAAGCCTTACGGATAAGCTACTTTTAGCTTAACTTATTTTAAGAATTCATTAATAAATTGTTTTTTATGTATTAATAAGTTTGTGTTAACTTAATGTAAAGGTACTCACAAGCACTTGCCTGATTGGTTCTGGAAAAAACCTTTTCCAGCAAACACGAAAATTATTATCTTCACAAAAAGGTGAATGCCCGTGGCAGAGCTTAATTTCATCAAGCGCACCTGGCGCCTGTTAACTTCCATGCGTTTTGGTCTAATTTTACTCTGCATCCTTTCCGCAGCCCTGGCTGTGGCCACCCTTGTTCCCGGTGCGGGTCAGGGATACGGGAAAATGGCCTGGCTGGTGCAGGTGCTGGGCCTGGATAATATATACCGTTCCTTCCTGTTTCGTCTGCTTTTTGCCCTTTTATGCGTGAATCTTCTCGCCTGTTCAATCAACCGGCTGCGCATGTTAAAATTAACTACTTTTCCTTCCCCGCAGCAGATCAAAAAAAGCAACCTTGAACAGTTACCCCTGGTTCACCGCTTCACCCTGCGGGCCGGGGATAAACCGGTAGAAGATCTTCTGGCGGATTTTTTCCGCCGGCGCCGTTTTTCCATACGCAAATTTCATGAAGGTGCCACCACCTGGCTCTACGCCAGCCGGGGAAGTGCGGGCCCCTGGTTCAGCTTCGGGCTGCACATCTCCCTGGTGTTAGTGGTGGCCGGCTTTGCCTGGGGGGGAGTGGCCCGGTCGGAAACCCGAGTGGTCCTTCCCGTGGGCGAGCAGGCGGAAGTGGTCACGGGTTCCCACCAGTCTACCGGAGTGGACCGCTTTACCATCAGGCTGGATGACTTTACCACCCTTTACGATGCTAGCGGGGCCATTGACAACTGGGTGAGCAGGGTGACCATCATAAACAATGGCCGGGAGGTGCAGCGGGGGGAAGTCATGGTCAACCGCCCCCTTAATTATCGCGGCTATCACTTGTACCAGTATTCTTATGGGCAGGCTTTAAAAGTTGAGCTTGCCGATGGAGCCCGGGAAGCGCCCCGGCCGGCGGTTCTTTTCCCCAACCGTTTTTACAGGCTGCCCGGCCTGGAACAGTATGGTGTGTGGTTCGGTTCCTGGAGTGAAAACGGCAGGGTGGATTATGCTCTTTACCAGGGACACCAGCAGGTAAGTGCAGGTACCCTTACCACAGGGGAGAGCCTCACCCTGCCCGGGAATTCCGGAACCCTGCATCTGGTTGGAACCAGCCCCTTTTCGGTGCTGCTGGTAAAATACGACCCCAGTATACCCCTTGTGTTTGCCAGTTTTGTCCTGGTGAGCCTCTTCTTCTTCCTGACTCTGCTTGTGCGGCACAGGCGGTACTGGCTGCGCCTGGAAGAGGCAGACGGGCTTCTGACCCTGGTTATGGGGGGCGTGACCTCCCTTCATACCCGTGCCCTGGACCGGGAGGAGTTTGAAAAAATGATCCGGGAGATGGAAGCTTACCTGGGCTGGTGAAAGGGGGTGAAAGGATGGAGTTTGAAATGCTAGCCTTTAAAGTTACCTTCGGAGCCTACCTGGGGGCAGCAGTTCTTTATCTGGCCGACTTCTGGACGGACAGGCCCGCCGCTGCCCGCTGGGCTACGGCTTTGGCCTGGCTGGGCTTGTTGAGCAATACCGCTGCCCTGGGTGCCCGGATTGCCGTTACCGGCAGGCTGCCCCTGGCCAACCTTTACGAGTACGGGTTGTGCTTTGCCTGGGGGATCATGCTGGGTTACCTGCTGCTGCAATTGAAAATAAGAGTTAGAGGGCTGGGGGTGTTTGCGGCCCTGATAGGCTTCCTGGTGATTGCCCTGATATCCCTGCTGCCCCGGGAGACCGGCGACCTGATGCCGGCCCTGCGCAGCAAATGGCTGACCTATCATGTTCTGACAGCCATTGTAGCCTACAGTGCTTTTGCCCTCTCCTTTGCCGGGGCGGTGCTTTACCTCATTGCCAGCGGGGATTCTCCCCTGCTTGCCGGCCTGCGCCGGCACCTGCCGGATCGGGAGTTCCTGGACCGGCTGATATACCGGGCAGTGGTTGTCGGGTTGCCTTTCCAAACATTGTTGATTATCACCGGAGCCATCTGGGCCCAGTATGCCTGGGGTGCTTACTGGAGCTGGGACCCCAAGGAAACCTGGTCCCTGATAACCTGGCTGGTATACGCCGCCTACCTTCACGCCCGGTTTGTTCTGGGCTGGCAGGGCCGGCCGGCAGCCTACCTGGCGGTGGCCGGTTTTATCGTGGTCATGTTTACTTTTGTGGGCGTTACCTTTTTAATGGCCGGCCAGCACAGCTACGTCTGAGGACTCTCCGGGATATCATGGAAGGGCCATTGTGCAAATATTTTCCCGGCCGGCTGCCGTCCGGCGGGTGGTTTCCGGGGGAAGGGGGGTGGGAACAATGTGGAAAGATGCCGTGAATGGGGGAAAAAGCTCCGGTAACGGTGACACCCGGAATAAGTCTGAACCGGGAGGGATACCGCCATCCGGTGCCGGTGATATCTCGCAGCCAGGGGCAAGTGGTGGGGATACCGGAGCCGGTGGCCGCCGGCAGAACTCTCCACCCTGGAAAGGTGCCGTTTACCGCCTGCGCCGCCGCATATGGTCCCTCCTGATCGGCCTGCTGGTGATGGTGGTGATCCTGACTGCCGGTACAAAGGCTGTCATATCTTATACCGACCGTCCGGAATTTTGCATCAGCTGTCATGTAATGGAACCCCAGTATGAAACCTGGTATCATTCATCCCACCGCCAGTGGGCGTCCTGCAGTGATTGCCATGTTCCCCACCAGAACCTGGCGGCCAAGCTGGTGGGGAAGGGTATCGACGGCACCCGGGACTTTTATCTCTTTTATACCAATCAGGTGCCGGACCCCATTCACCTCAGCAACCGGGGAGGCAGGATAGTGCGGGAAAACTGCCTGCGCTGCCATGGTGATTTGATGGAAAATGTACTCGACCAGGAGGACAGGGATTGCTGGGAATGCCATCGTTCGGTGCCCCACGGGCAGGGAACCCGGTTGTTAATCAACCGGCCATCCTGATAAAACCGGGCATGTGCTGTCGAACACAGCTGGAAGATGACGCCTCTCATGCCTGCAAATTAAAACCGGGTTTGCTGGTTGCGAAAGGGGGAGATATTTTTGAAAAAAACCTGGTGGGCCTGGTTACCGGTATTGATCCTGCTGTTGCTGGCCGGATGTGCCCCGCCCAGGGCGGAAAAGGTCAAAACTGCTTCCATTCCTCCCGGGGAAGTAGATCCTGCCGTGTGGGGAAAGGTTTATCCCCTGGAATATGACAGTTTCATGATGACGAAGGAAGGGGGCCAGGGCGAGAGCAAGTATAAGGGCTCGGAGCCCAGGGATAAATTAAGTGAATATCCGTTCCAGCTGGTATTGCTGGACGGCTGGGGCATGGGGGTGGAATTTAACGAACCCCGGGGCCACGTCTACATGCTCAAGGACCAGCTGGATGTGGATCCGTCCCGGCGCAAGGCAGGGGGGGTATGCCTTTCCTGCAAGTCCCCCTATGCGCCGCAATTGAAGGAGCAAATGGGCCTGGCTTACTTCCAGGAGCCTTATGACCGGGTGCACGCCATGATCCCGGAAAATCATGCGGAGCTGGGGTTGTCCTGCATCGATTGCCATGACCCGGCCAGTATGGATTTGAAGTTAAGCCGCTGGTTTATGGATGATGCATTAAAGGCCCTGGGGAAAGATCCGGCGAGCTTGACCAGGCAGGAAAAGCGCACCCTGGTTTGCGCCCAGTGCCACAACACCTATGTCATTCCCAAAGATAAGAACATGAAATCCACGGGCCTCTTCCTACCCTGGCAGGAGTCTGAATGGGGCAAGATCACCATTGAAGATATTGAAAGTGTTATTAAATCCGACCCGGCCAATTTGGAATGGAAGAATAACCCCACCGGCATCAAGCTGGGGCACATCCGCCACCCCGAGTTTGAACTTTATTCCAACGGCAGCGTGCACTGGCGGGCAGGGGTGGCCTGCGCCGATTGTCACATGCCCTACGAGCGGGTAGGCAACAGCAAGATTTCTTCCCACCACGTGCAGAGCCCGCTGAAGGATAATATGAGGGCCTGCACCCAGTGCCATAACCAGGATCCGCAGTGGCTGCGGGAGCAGGTAATATTGATTCAGGACAGGGTAAACAACTTGTATACCCGGGCCGGCAATGCTGCCGCCCAGGCGGCCAGGGCCATAGAACTGGCCAATAAAACTTCCGGTGTGGACCGGCAGCTCCTGGACCAGGCCAAGCGGTTTTATGAAAAGGCCTACTACCGGGTGACCTTTATAGGCGCCGAAAACAGCATGGGCTTCCATAACCCGGAAGAAGCCCTGCGCGTCCTGGGCGACGGTCTTTACTACGCCGACCAGGCCCTGATGAAAGCCCGGGAAGCCCTGGTGAAAGCGGGGGTGGAAGTGCCGGATAAATTTGACCTGGAGTTATCAAGGTACGCTAAGCGGGGTACCAAGGAGGTTCCCTACAGGCCGGAACAAAACCTGGAATTTACCTTTGACGGGACGAAATAAGCAGCTCCCCCATTACGGGGGAGCTTATTTCTTTATGCAGCATCCCGGTTCGGGGTTTTGCGACTTAATTGGTCAGGCTCTGGATGGGGGCAGGGATGCGGCCTCCCCGGCGCACAAAGTTGTCCGCGGAATAGGGGTGCACCGCCATTACCGGCGCTTCTCCCAAAAGCCCGCCAAAGGTAACTTTATCCCCCACCTTTTTCCCCGGGGCCGGAATGATGCGGACCGCGGTGGTTTTATTGTTGATCACACCAATGGCCACCTCGTCGGCAATAATGGCGGCGATGGTTTCCGCACTGGTATCCCCGGGAACGGCAATCATGTCCAGGCCTACCGAACAAACGCAGGTCATGGCCTCCAGCTTGTCCAGGGAAAGGGCACCCTCCTCCACGGCCCGGATCATCCCCGCGTCTTCGCTGACCGGGATAAAGGCTCCCGACAATCCGCCCACGTAAGAGGAGGCCATAGCCCCTCCTTTTTTAACGGCATCGTTTAACAGGGCCAGGGCGGCGGTGGTGCCGTGGGTGCCGCAGCGTTCCAGGCCCATGGCTTCCAGGATTTCCGCCACGCTGTCTCCCACTGCCGGGGTGGGGGCCAGGGACAGGTCTACAATGCCAAAAGGTACACCCAGCCGTTCTGCTGCCAGCCGGCCAACCAGTTCCCCCATGCGGGTAATTTTAAAGGCCGTCTTTTTCACCGTTTCCGCCAGTGTTCCGAAATCCGCGTTGCCCACCCGGGCGACGGCGTTTTTAACCACTCCCGGTCCGGATACCCCTACGTTGATGGTGCATTCGGGCTCCCCGATTCCATGAAAAGCTCCGGCCATAAAGGGATTGTCCTCGGGGACGTTGCTGAAAACCACCAGTTTGGCGCAGCCCAAACCACCCTGTTCCGCTGTCCGCGCGGCGGTTTCTTTAATCACCCGGCCCATCAGGTAAACGGCATCCATATTTATACCCGCCCCGGTGGTAGCTACATTTACCGAGGCGCAGACCCTTTCGGTGCCGGCCAGGGCGGCGGGGATGGAGTTGATCAGTACCCGGTCGCCGCCGGTAAAGCCTTTGTGTACCAGGGCTGAAAAGCCGCCGATAAAGTTTACCCCTACGGCGGCCGCGGCGGCATCCAGGGTAAGGGCGTATTCCACGTAATCTTCTTGATGGCTGCATTCGGCAATCAGGGAAATGGGGGTGACGGAGATCCGTTTATGCACGATGGGAATGCCGTATTCCCGGCTGATTTCTTCTCCTACCGCAACCAGCCTGCTGGCCAGGCGGGTGATCTTATTATAGATTTTACGGCATGCCGTCCTGGGATCCGGGTCCGCGCAGTTTCTCAGGCTGATGCCCATGGTAATGGTGCGAATGTCCAGGTTTTCTTCCTGGACCATCTTGATAGTTTCCATAATTTCTGCCAGGGTAAGCATGGCATTATTTCTCCTTCGTTTCTTATTCACTAAATCCTGTGCATAAAGCGGAAGGCGTCCTCATGCTGGGCGTCGATTTGCACTCCCAGTTCGGAACCTTTTGCCGCCAGGCGCTCTTTTAAAGTGGCCAGGTCAATATAACTTTTTTCCATATCGGCAATCATGATCATGGCCAGGAATTCCTGCAGGATGGTCTGGCTGATGTCCAGGATATTGATATTGTTTTCGGCCAGCACCTGGGCCACCCCGGCGATAATGCCCACCCGGTCGGGCCCCAGGACGGTGACGATAATCCGGTTTTTCTTTGGCTCCTGTACGTACATATGGACTACTTCCTTTCTGTGGGCTCGTCAGATGACTGTTTGGCTTTAAAAGTTTTTACCATTGGCCAGCTATTGTACCTTTTCTTTACCAAAGAGAAAAGGCCCGGGAGGCCGGCATCATACCGGATAACCCTTTTCGGTCACGAGTATTTCCAGCCACCGTTTGAAATAGATGGGCAGGATGAAATTCTTCTTCACATGTTCCCTGGCATTTTGCCCCAGCTTTTCTGCCAGGGAGGGATCGCGCAGGATTCTAACCACTGCCCGGGCCATTTCTTCGGTGCTGGCTGCGGCCAGCCCGGTTAGCCCGTTTATTATCTGCACCGTAATACCGCCAACGGGGGAAGCCACGACAGGGCGTGATTTCCACATGGCTTCGGTTACGGTCAAACCGAAGCCCTCCCGTACCGATTTCTGGACCACCACCGCCGCAACCCGCTGCAGGACATTGATCTCCAGATCGCTGGTGGGAGGAAGCTCCAGAATTATGATATCCGGGTCGTGGGCAGCTTCTTCCCGCAATTCCTGGAGAACCTGGATGCCTTCAGGATCATCGGTGGCCCCGCCCCCTGCCAGCACCAGGCGGCAGGGTACTTCCTGCCGGATAAGACGGAAGGTCTGCACAACTCCCAGCGGGTCTTTGAGGCGGTCAAACCGGGAAATTTGCACCACCAGGGGTAAATCCAGAGGTATATTCAGCCGCTCTATTACTGCGGCAATCTCAGAAGGAGTTACCTCCCGGTTTTTTTCCGCCAGGGGGTCGATGGCCGGGGGCATAATGTACTGGCGGTGGCCCAGGTTCCTGGCATAGGCAGGGATGTGGTAAATGGAGGCGTCGCAAAGCCTGGCCCAGGGGCTTAAAAAATCCCACACTTCCCTGCTTACGTCCACCGGGTCAATGTGGCAGTACCACAACCAGCGGCCGGGATGGCCGGGACGGATTTCAGCCAGCCCCAGGGGCTGCTGGTCATGGAGAATGATAAAGTCCGCCCGGGGATCTACCAGGTCGTAATTTTCCCGTGATATCCGGCGGTAGACATCCAGCATGGGAGGAGTTACGTCAACAGGTACCCCGTGAAAAGCATTATGGAAGGTTTTGGTTACCCGGAAAAAATCTTCATCTCCCTTAATGACGTCCCAGCGTACCTCCAGGCCTGCTTCCTGCATCATGGGTACGAGGCGTTTCAAAATTTCGGCCACCCCGCCGCCGGTAAGGGTAGAATTGATGTGCTGAACCCTGCAACCTGCGAGCCGCCGGGCCAGTTCATAGATTTCTTCGATAAGTTGCTCACCGGCAACAACCTGATAATCCATTATCCTGGTCATATTTACCTAATTCCCCCGCATCTCATTTGAAGTCCTTCCTGAACCCTTAGTATATTCATCCGGTGTATATTTTTCTCCTTTTCACGGTGTTAAATTGACTCCGGGTGCTCTTAATCGTTCTGCAGGCCGGTCAGCAGGGCCGGGCCGGCGCTTGTACCCAGCCTGGTGGCTCCGGCTGCAATCAGAGCCAGGGCCTGTCCGGTGGTACGAATGCCCCCCGATGCTTTCACGCCCATTTCCGGGGGGAGGTTTTTCCGCAGGAGCTCGACGTCGTCCACGGTAGCTCCGGCGGGACCAAAACCGGTGCTGGTCTTCACAAAATGGGCGCCTGCCTGCCACGCCAGCCGGCAGGCGGTAATTTTTTCTTCACGGTCTAGATATCCCGTTTCAATGATTACCTTGACCAGCCCACCGGGCAAAAGGGCGGTCACTGCCTCCACCACTCCCCGGATATCGGCCACGACCAGGTCGTGGTTTCCTTCCTTCAAAGCGCCGATATTTATGACCATGTCCACTTCCCTGGCCCCGTTATTTATGGCCTCTTCAGCCTCTTTCTTTTTTACGGATGGCGTGGTTGCCCCCAGGGGAAAGCCAATCACCGTGCATACCGCCACGCCGGAACCGGCAAGCATTTTTGCGGCACATTCTACATGGACGGGATTAACACATACGGCAGCGAAACCTTCGTTCATTGCTTCCACGCAGAGCTGCCGGATGTCCCGGGTAGTGGCCGTGGGCTTGAGCAGGGTATGATCAATCATAGCCGCCAGCTGATCTCTGGTCAATGGCAACACCCCTTTAGAATTTAAAATAAATATCAGGGTAATGTCAAATAAAAAAGGGCGGCATTGGCCGCTTCCCGCTTGCAGGCCGGCAATACCGCTCTTTATGGACGAACGCCGCCTGCCAGGTTTCTAGTGCCGGCGGTTTACCGGTTGCCCGATACTGCTGTGGTTTTTGTTTTGAACTGCCTTTCCAGCAGGTTTGAAAGCAGGTTCAGGGCCACCCCCACTGACAGGGTGGCGATCAGCACCGGCAGAGTAGGAAATTTCAGCCAGGCCACCAGGTATGCTGTGGCAATGACAATGGAAAGGATCATGAGGGGAAAAGCTACTTTAAAGAAACCCAGGAAGCTGATGGGCGTACCCCTCTTTTCAGCCATGCCCACCACCACCACATTGGCCGAAGCACCGATGATGGTACCGTTGCCGCCCAGGCAGGCTCCCAGGGAAAGGGACCACCACAGGAAATTGAGGTTTTCTATGCCTCCCAGGCGGCCCATGTCCTGAATTAAAGGAATCATGGTCGCCACAAAGGGGATGTTGTCCACAAAGGCCGAGGCCAGGGCCGAAAGCCAAACAATCAAAAGGCCCGCCGGCAGGAGTTCTCCCCCGGTAACCTCCAGGGCAAAATGGGCGATGGTTTCAATGACCCCTACTTCTTCCAGCGCTCCCACCAGGGCAAACAGGCCGATAAAGAAGAAGATAACCGGCCATTCTACGGCGTGCAGGGCATGTTCCGGGTCGGAACGGGTGATTACCAGCAACAGGGCCGCCCCGGCCATGGCGATCACCGAGCTCTCCAGGTGCAGGAACTGGTGCAGGGCAAACCCGGCAATGGTTAAACCCAAAACCCAGAGGCAGGGTTTCAGCAGCGCGGCGTCTTTAATTTCGTCCCATTCATTAAGCTCCAGGATACTTTTTTGATTCTCAGGGTTTGTAACCAGGTCCCGGCGGTAAATGAGGCGCAGGATGGAGATGGTCACGACATAAATTACAACCACCACCGGGGTAAGGTTAATCACAAAATCCATAAAGCCGAGCCCTACGGCGCTGCCAATCATGATGTTGGGCGGGTCTCCGATCAGGGTTGCCGTTCCCCCAATGTTGGAAGCAATAATTTCAGAAATTAAGAAGGGCAGGGGGCTTACCTTTAGTTTGTGGGCGATGGCAAATGTAACGGGCACGATGAGCAGTACCGTGGTCACATTGTCCAGCAGGGCTGAAAGTGTGGCCGTGACCAGGGCAAGGGCGGCCAGGATGCGCAGGGGCTCCCCCCGGGCCATTTTGGCCGCCTTGATGGCCAGGTACTCAAAGACCCCCGTTTCACGGGTAACACCCACGATGATCATCATGCCCGTTAAAAGGCCGATGGTGTTCCAATCGATGTAGTGGACGGCCAGTTCCGGGGTAATAATGCCGGCCAGTATGACTATCGCCGCACCGCAAAAAGCAGCCACGGTACGGTGAATCTTTTCCGAAATAATTATAGCATAGGTAAGTAAAAAGACGGACGTAGCTAAAATAACTTGCGTTTGAAGGGTCAAATTTCCCATCTCCTTTCTTTCATATTGTTTCGACAATCGTCCGGTCTTACTACGTTTAAGGAAACCACCTCCGTTGAATACAAGGATGTGACTAATTTCAGGCAAAATTAAAGGGGGGTAGTCAAGTGACTACCCCCCCCGGCAGTCGGTACCGTTGCAGCCTGGCGATCATAGTCCTGGAAAGGACCTTAGACCCATGGCTTTAGCGTCCCGGGCTTTCACCCGGTTTGCCCAACCCGAAAGTACCAGAATTTATTTAATTTGACTATTAGGCATAGTTAATTATAGTACAAATCCCTCGTTTAGACAATAGAGGTATAATTGGTTTTAATTATATTTTTTATAAATGCAGGTTTTTCTCCGGGAATGTAGAAGATCGTGCAAATAAGGATTGCTTGGGGAGGTTAAGGCCAGTATGAAAATACTTCTGGCCGTGGATGGTTCGGAGAATTCACTGCGTGCAGCCAGGACGGCTTTGCGTTTGAGCAAACTTAATCCCGGAGTTTCGGTAACAGCATTATATGTGGGGCCTTCCTGTTATAAAATTTTTCCCGAGCCGGGGTCGTGCACCTGGTTGCAGCAAAAAGAACTGGATCAGGAAATAGAGGCCCGGGCGGAAAAGGTCTTTGCCGCCGTAGAAGAAATATTTCAGGCAGAAGGCCTGACCGTAAACAAAGCAGTGGAGCGGGGAGATGCAGCCGAGGCTATCTGCCGCCTGGCTGCGGAAGGGTGTTTTGATCTCATTATCATTGGCAGCCGTGGCTTTGGTGATCTCAAGTCGCTGTTTCTGGGCAGCGTAAGCCACAAGGTGCTGCATCTGGCCCCCTGCCCGGTAATGGTGGTCAGGTAAGAGCAGGGTATAGATTCATCCGGTAAGTGTGTGGATTTACGCACAAACGTATATAATTATAATTAAAACTTTATCGCCATCCCTTGAGGAGGGGAATTCATGTCCACGATACTTTCCCTGGTGAGGGGTCGTTACTCCGTCCGCCATTACCGGCCGGATCCGTTGCCGGAGGCATTGCTGGATCAGCTCCTGGAGGCGGCCCGCTGGGCCCCGTCGGCGGGTAACCTGCAACCCTGGTTTTTTTACGTGGTTACCCGGCAGGAAAAGAAAGAAGCTCTGGCCCGGGCAGCTTTAAACCAGCGCTTCATTACCCAGGTTCCCGTGGTGATCGTGGTTTGTGCCGAGCCGGAACGTTCGGCCCGGGTTTACGGTGAACGGGGGCGTAAGCTTTACTGTATTCAGGACACGGCTGCCGCCATCCAGAATATCCTGCTTACCGCTAGCGCCCTGGGCCTGGGAACCTGCTGGGTGGGAGCTTTTAACGAGGACCAGGTGAGGGAATGCCTGGAGATTCCCCCGCAGTTCAGACCGGTGGCCATTATCCCCGTGGGTTACCCGGCCGATGATCCGGCCCGCCGGCCAAAGAGAAGGGAACTAGAAGATATTGTTAGTTATATTTAGTAGATATATTACCAGATGGCATTAACCGCCCTGCCATTCATCCTCCTGCGGATGATCCGCTCTCTTTTGATGGACGGTATATTTTCCGTGGAAATAAAAATGAGGCTGCCGGTGGGACAGGCGGTAACGCAGGCCGGTTCGAGACCGGCGTCAAGGCGATCCTTGCAGTAATCACATTTTACAACCACCCCTTTTTCTTCGTCCCATTGGGGGGCGCCCCAGGGGCAGGCCATGATGCAACTCTGGCAGCCCACACATAGTTCCTGGTCGATAAATACGATACCGTCGCTGGGGCGTTTCTGAACGGCCCCCACCGGGCAGGCCTGGACGCAGAAAGGGTCCTCACAATGGCGGCAGGTTGTAAAAACGTACTTTGCCATGATCCGGCCGTTTCTGGTGGCAGGACCCGCCGTAATAATTTTTCCAGGCCTGGGTCCTGTGGCGAGCCCCTTATTAATCTTGCACTGCACCTCGCAGCTGCGGCAGGAAATGCATTTTTTTTCGTCCTGGAAGAGGGAGTAATTGCTCATCATTATGCTCCTTTCTTTTTTTTGCCTGTTCCTGTTGACCGGGGTAGTGGTAAACGCTGCATACCGGCTGCAGCCCATATCTTAATTTAACTATAGTTCGATATGTTGTATTAGAAAACCTTCTTGGAAGCATTATTTAATTTAATTAAAAATAAATTTCAAAGTTTTGATGGATATAGCTGAAAAGGCAAAAAAAATAAACCCCCAGACGGGTTTTAAAATTCTTGACAATCATTATTTTACATTATCCATCGGGCCAGCTTGTCCGGATTGACAATGCTGATGGTCCTTCCTTCATAGACGATGCTTTTTTCCTGTTTGAAGGTATTCAAAAGGGTGGTTACTGTCTGCCTGGAAGTGCCCACCATATTGGCCAGCTCTTCGTGGGTAAGCTGGACGCCCAGCTTGATGCCGTTTTTGGTTTCCACACCGCAGCGCTCACCCATTTTTAAGAGAGTCAGGGCCAGGCGTCCGGGAGCCTGCCAGCAGACCATTTCATGAATAATCTGTTCTGCTTCCCGCATGCGAACACCCAGCAACTTGGCCACTTTTATGGCCAGGAAAGGGTGGGCCCCCATCAGTTCTTCAAATTTATTCTTGCGTAAGACCACCAGGCTGACGTTACTGATGGCCCCGGCAAAGCAGGTGCGTTCTCCTCCCCATAGCGCTTCGGCCAAGCCCATCAATTCTCCCGGGCTGCGTATGCTGCCCACGGTAACACGGCGACCATCGGCGTTCAAGCGATAGATTTTTACCCATCCGCTTTCCACCAGGTAAACTCTATCGGCAGGATCGCCGGCGGCAAAAATAACGTGTCCCTTGGGGTAATGCACCGTAAATCCCGCCTGGCGTATAATCGCCTTTTCCACCTCATTTAAGGCCGCAATTTCCACGTGTTGCAGTGGCATATCCCTGTCCCCCCTGTAAAAAGGGTTTTTCTCCACTTAAAACTTTCTAGAAAATTCTTGGTTTTTTTAACAACTATTTATAAGAAAAGTTAATACGTTTATCATTTATTATATTTCTATTTATTTATCCCTGTCAATGGTTGATGTAAGAATGGGTTTAATTATGCTGGTAAATAGCAGCCAGAGCAGGATAGAATTGGGCGATACAAAACAATATGAAAATATTATCGCAATATGTCAATAGAATGACACCGGGGGTGTCTGCAGGATGACTTTAATTATGTCATCTATCCGACATTGGCTTTTTATTATGTCGATTATATTTAATTATGTATAATCCCAACACGGTTGTTTGAGGAGGTGAGTTGTTTGAATTTATAATGAGGAGGTGGGCATCAAGTTAGGCTGAACATTTTGGGGCTGTATTTTATAAACCGGTTGATTTGCTTTTTTACCACCAGTAAGGATGTATGATGAACTTATTAAGGGTATTTTAAATTCATCTCTTGATTTTGGGGGAGGATTAAATGAAAAAGGGAATTGTCCATAAAATTGCCCTGGTTACCCTGCTGCTGATGCTGGCAATTCTGGTTTTAGGTGCCAGCGGAGTGGGAGCACAACAGGGTTCCCAGCCACAGCTGGTGGGAAGCGACCTTGGCTTGAAGGGAAAACTGGGGGAAGCCATAGCCAATGCCCCGGTGGGTACGGGCAAAGGGGAGATTGACCCCAATGCACCCAGGGGGGCTTTCGGCATCCCCGGAGCGCCCCAGATTAATTACCTGGTGGCCATCCTGTGGGCCATCTGGGTGGGCTGGATCTTCTCCACTGTGGGCGCCTTTGGCGGCATCATGGCCGGGGTAGGTCATATGACCGTTTACGGTTTGGGTGACTATATCAAGACCTTTAAGAACACCGCGCCCCAGGTTAACAAGCTACTAACAGACAGCATCCGCACCTCCAACCAGTTTCTGGTTGGTTTGTCATCCCTGCTGAGCACCATTAACTACCTGAGGGCCAAGCGTCTGGCCTGGCCCCTGGGCCTGGCTCTGGGGTTGGGTTCCATTGTGGGCGCTGTGGCCATTCCTGCCCTGACCGGCGGCAAGGTCAGCTTCAGCCAGTATCAGGGCTGGTTCGGGCTGTTTGTCTTCGTGGTGGGCGGTGTCCTGTTGTATGAGACGACCCCCCGGGGGCAGGCCAGCAAGAAGGCGGCCAAAGAAGCGGCCAAGGCTTTTGAGCAAAGTATTAAGGAAAAGAAGGACGAAGCATCCCAGGGGATCAGAGTTACCCAGTGGGGACTTACTGAATCGAAGTTCACCTTCTTCGGCGTGGAATTTAAGTTCAATCCCATCTGGGCTTTTGTGGGCGGCGTGGTAATTGCGGCTATTTCAGCCTTCCTGGGCGTGGGCGGCGGTTTCTTATATGTACCCTACCTGACCAGTATCGTGGGCCTGCCCATGTTCGTGGTGGCCGGGACTTCGGCCATGGCCGTGCTGGTGAGCATGCTGACCAGTATCACCACCTATATCACCGTGGCCGGTGCCGCCATGGACTGGGGCATGATCGGCGTGGAATTGATCGGCGTATTTATCGGTTCCATGATCGGTCCGCGCACCCAGAAGTATATCCCGGATATCTGGCTGAAGAGAATATTTGTTCTCCTCGCCCTGTATGTGGGACTCGGCTACTTCAGCAAGGGATTCTTCGGGACTGCCTGGGTTCCGATGTAAGACTCACCTGCTGGTACCCGGACCAGGTTCCCCGGTTTTTCCCCGGGGAACCTGGAGCCACTAACTGTTTTAAACGGGGGCTTGATTATGGGCCTTTGGGAACTGGTGGATAAAGTATTGATCTTGTTATACAAAATCTGCGGCCACCCGGTTATCGATTATTTCCTGGGCACCTTCCTGCTGGCGCTCCTGGCGGTGGTCGTTGGTGAATTTACCATATCCCTGGTCTTCCTGGTGAACAAAAACCACCTGGACCGGCTGAATATCCGGCTGGCTAACCTGCAACAGCTGACCATGCTGGCCTTAAAGCTGGGGGATAAGAGAAGTTACGATGCCTGCAACAAGGAAGCCAACGATACCTTTGGCCGGGTTTTCTTTAACATGGTTGGTCTTTCGGCAGCCGCCCTGTGGCCGGCTTTCTTTGCCCTGGCCTGGATGCAGCTGCGTTTTACCGGCATTGAGTTTCCCATCCCCTTTACCGGCCTGGCTGTAAATTACGTTTTTACCTTTATAATTTGTTACATCCTGGCCCGCATGTTTTTCGGAAGGGTAAAAAACCGGCTTCCCTACTTCCGGAATATTCACCGGATGCTGATGGAATATGAGAAAAGTTCCGCCCCTAACATTACTTGATAAAGTAAACCCGTAAACTTACTTATAATTTAAATTTTTACATTAAACTATTAAAGTGGAGGCTTCCCTTATGGAAAGTGTCTACAGCATCTGTTTTATGTGCACGGTAAGGTGTCCCATCAAGGTAATGGTAGAAAATGATGACGTTAAGTTGATTGAAGGTAACCCTCACGTTGCCGGTATTGAAGGGAGCATCTGCCCCAAGGGGGCGGCGGGGGTAAGGCTTTTAAACGATGATGAGAGATTGAAAAGGCCCCTGATCCGCACCGGCCCCAGGGGTTCCGGTCAGTGGCGGGAAGCATCCTGGGAGGAAGCGCTGGATTACGTGGCGGCAAAACTGGCCGAGGTGAAAGAAAAATATGGCGGGCGAGCCATCGCCCTGACTGAAAGGGCACAGCTTAACTCCCATATCAGCAAAACATTTTTAAAGGCCCTGGGATCTCCCAACTATTTCACCCATGATTCCTGCTGCAAGGGCTCTCTGAATACCGCTTTCCGGACCCTGACCGGTTATACCGACGGCCAGGTGGGGGTAGACTGGGGCAAGACCAAACATATAGTTCTTTACGGTCGCAATATCTTTGAATCACTGGAACTCAAGGCAGTCAAGCAGTTGATGCAGGCCCTGGAAAAGGGGACCAGGCTGACTTACATCGACCCGCGGGTTACCGTAACGGCTACTAAAGCCCATAAATACCTGATGATCCGGCCCGGAACGGATCTGGCCCTGAACTACGCTTTGATGCACGTCATATTAAAGGAAGGGCTGTACGACAAGGAATTTGTGAACCGCTGGGTGCTCGGGTTGAAGGAACTGCAGCAATTCGTGGAACCCTATACTCCTGAATGGGCGGAAAAAGAAACCGGCATTCCTGCTTACGAAATAGTTTCTCTGGCCAGGGAGGTCAGCGAGGCCAAACCGTCGGTGATCTTCCATTACGGCTACCGGTGTTCTCATTACCTTAACGAGATATATTTCAGAAGATCCATTATCATGCTGAACGCCCTTATGGGCAGCATAGAAGCTCCGGGAGGAATCTTTTTCAAGAAGGGCGCCAAGGATGCAGGCAGGAAGCCGCTTAACAAATTAACAGACCAGGAGCTGCCCAAAGTAACCGAGGAAAGATGCGATGGTGTGGGCACATCCAGGCTGCCACTGCCCGATCCGGCCCACGGCGTGGTCCAGATGCTGCCTAAGGCTATTCTGGAAGAAGATCCATATCCGGTTAAGGCGCTGCTTGTCTGGCGCTTTAACCCGCTGCTTTCCATTCCGGACTACGAATACACCAGGCGAGCCCTGGAAAATCTCGACCTGTTGGTGACCATAGATATTCAGTTCAGCGAAATAGCCTGGTATTCCGATGTGGTTCTACCCGAATCCACCTATCTGGAAAGGGGAGACTCCATCCAGGAGGCCAATGGTTTGAAACCGGCCCTCTACATGCGCAGGCCCGCTGTATCCCCGCGCTATGATACCAAGCCGGGCTGGGAAATTATGAAATCCCTGGCTGACCGCCTGGGTATCGGCCAGTATTTCCCCTATCATACCCTGGAAGAACTGTGGGCTTACCAGTTGCAGGGAACCGGTATCAGCATCAGCGACTTTGACGAAAAGGGCTATGTTTCCCTCAGCGATGAGCCCATTTACTGGGACCGTAAGGACGGGATTAAGCTGAAGACTCCGTCGGGGAAAATTGAATTTGTGTCCAGCCTGCTGGAGAAAAACGGTTTCCCATCCTTCCCGGCATATGAGCCCGTACCGGCGCCCCCGGAAGGATATTTCCGCCTGATGATCGGCAGAGCTGCGGCCCACACCCATGTGTCGACGCAGAATAACCCTCTTTTAAATGAACTGGTCCCCGAAAATGTCCTCTGGATCAATACGCGCCAGGCGGCAAAACTGGGCATAAAAAACGGCCAGATGGTAGAAGTTATCTCTTCCCGGGGCCGGGACACTATCCGTGCCTTTGTCACGGACCTCATCCATCCCGAAGCGGTCTTTATGCTGCACGGTTTTGGCCACAAGGTACCTGTGCAGTCCAGGTGCTACGGCAAAGGGGCCATGGATGCTCTGCTGCAGGAAAACATCACCGATATGGTGGGCGGCAGCCCGGCTTTACAGGGTATTTACGTAACCGTCAGGCCAATTAAATGATTAGAGAGGTAAATGATTTGTCTAGGGGGTCAATCGATGAGCAAATATTACCTGTACCAGGATGAAAAAAAATGTATTTCCTGCCGCAGCTGTGAAGTGCAGTGCAAGGTTAATAAAGGTTTGGATCCGGGACCCAGGCCGAACCAGATAGTGGTGGTAGGCCCTGTCCAGGCAGGCAGCCGGCCCCAGGCAACCAGCATTTTCATGCCCTGTTTTCACTGTGAGGAGCCCTGGTGCGTACCGGCCTGTCCCACCGGGGCAGTACAGAAGAGGCCCAAAGATGGGATTGTTTTTATCGTTCAGGAACTCTGTGTGGGCTGCAAGAGCTGCATCATGGCCTGCCCCTGGGGTGCTCCCCAGTGGGATGCCAGGAAGGGGAAGGCCGTGAAGTGCGATTACTGTATGGACCGCATTGATGCCGGCCTCAAACCGGCTTGTGTTACCGCCTGTCCCACCGGGTGCCTTCTTTTCGGTCCTGCCGAGCGGATGCCGGATGTAAAAAGGGTCCGCCATGTCCATCAGATTACTGCTGTGGGGTAGAGTAGATAAAGGAGCAGATATATATGGTCAAGGTTTCCTGTAGTGTCAGGAAAGCGGAGGAAATTGTAAAATCTTATCTGGACATGGAAAGACTTTGCGGCCAGTGCCGCTCCAATCTGAACAGAGCATTAAAGCTGCTGTCCGCCATCAGGAGCGGCAGGGCCCGCCTGGGCGATCTGGAGGGCTTGCTGACCCTGATCAACAGGCTGCACCTTTCCTGCCACTGTGGCCAGGGGAAACGCGTGGCACCGGAAGTAATGGCCATCTTGCGGGAAAACAGGGACGATTTTGTTGTACACATTGAAAACCGGGTCTGTCCCGCTTCCGAATGTTCCCAGCTGGTGCTTGCACCCTGCCAGGCTACCTGCCCGGCGGGCATTGATATCCCCAATTATGTTGCCCTGGTTGGCGAGGGCAGGTATGCCGAGGCATTGCAGCTTATACTTGAGGATGTTCCCCTGCCCGGTGTTCTGGGACGCATCTGCGAGCATCCCTGTGAACGCGCCTGCCGCAGGGGTGAGGTTGACGCTCCCGTATCAATTTGTGCTTTGAAAAGGCTGGCCTACGACCGGGTAAGGGAATTAAGGAATAAGATAAACCTTTTCTCACCAAGGCCTGTCAGGAAGTCCGGCAAAAAAGTAGCGGTGGTGGGATCCGGTCCCGCCGGGCTTTCCTGCGCTTACTTCCTGGCCAGGAGAGGTTATTCCGTAACCATTTTCGAGGCCATGCCCGAGCCGGGGGGAATGCTGGCTTACGGCATTCCCCCGTACCGGCTCCCCCGGGATGTTCTCCGCGATGAAATAGCCCGCATCCAGGCCCTGGGGGTGGAGATAAGGTTAAACAGTCCGGTTAATGGTGAAAACGGCATTGCCCGGTTGCTGGAAGAATATGCGGCGGTATTCCTGGGTACCGGGGCCTGGAAAGGTTCCATCCCCATGCCAAACCATAACTTGTATGACGGGGTTATGGATGGGGTAACCTTTCTCAGGCTGGTAAATCAGAGCCTGCTTGAGGGAAGCGGCCGTCCCGCAGTGGAAGTCGGCGGCAAAAAAGTGGTTGTGGTTGGCGGCGGCAATGTGGCCATTGACGCGGCCCGCGTGGCCCGCCGTTTGGGTGCCCATGAGGTAAGGATTATTTATCGTCGCTCCCGCCAGGAAATGCCGGCCCTGGATGAGGAAATTGAGGCCGCTGAAAGGGAAGGGATTATCCTGGATTATCTCATTTCCCCCACCGGCCTGGGAGGCAGTGGTCGCCGCCTCCAGTATATTGAATGTATCCGGAATATGCTCAGCGAGCCCGACGCTACGGGCCGGCGCTGGCCGGTGCCGGTGAAAAATTCGGAGTTCAAACTGGAAGCTGACATGGTAATTTTTGCTGTGGGCCAGAAGCCGGATCTCTCTTTTCTTTCCGGAGGAGCGGACCCGGTGCAGGTGCAGGTATCCCGCGACCGCATAGTTGTTAACCCGGATACCATGGAAACTTCCCTTCCGGGAGTTTTTGCCGGCGGTGACGCGGTTACGGGCCCTGCCAGCGCTATCAAGGCCATTGCTGCCGGCAAGCGGGCGGCAGCAGCTATAGACGCTTATTTGCGCGGCGAAAAGCCTTCCGCGGCCATCAAGTACCCGGTAAAAAGAAAAGTGGCCGTCCTCATGCAGACGACCGCCCGGGAAAAGAGTTGCTCACGGGCGCACACCTTTGATAACCAGTATTTACCTGAAAAACAGGAGACGTTTGAAGAAGTGATGAAAGGCCTTGAGCCTGAGACCGCGGCTCTGGAAGCGGCCAGGTGTCTGCGGTGCGACCTCTGCATTGCCTGCGGTAAATGTGCCGATACCTGCCGTAAGGTGGGGGCGGAGGCCATTCAACTGGGTTATGTTGAAGGCGGTGAAGGACAGTTAACGGATTTTGAGCGCCCGGCTGCCAGATGCATCGGGTGCGGCAGCTGTTCCGTAAATTGCCCGACCGGGGCCATTACCCTGAAAGACGAGGGCGGGTTCAGGGAAATTCGCATGTGCGGTAGTTTGATGAACCGTGTGGAATTGATAACCTGCCGTATATGCGGGCAATCCTTCGCTTCATCCAGGCACCTGGACTTCATACGGGAGCGCTTAAAAGGTTATCCCGGGCACCTTCATGAGGCTGCCGAAATATGTCCTGCCTGTCTGCGACGGGAATGGGTCGATCAAATCCACGGCATGGGCTTCCCGCCTGCCGATTGGACAGAATTGCTTTCCAGGGCGGTGGAGCGGGAAGCTCCGGTACCGGTAATCCCGGAACTGGAAAAAGATATTTCCGGACGTTTCCGGGTTTTCCGGGAAGAGCGGGAGGTCATGGAGAGTATACGGCCCCAGGTGCAGAAAATTCACGAGCTGGTGGGCGAATTATCGACTGTCATCCATGCGCCGGAGCGTTCCACCCTGGAAGCGGGCCGGGTTCTCAATATGATTACCGGTATAGCTGAACAGATGAACCTGCTGGCCCTCAACGCTTCCCTTGAGGCGGTCAGAATTGGCGGCCAGGGAAGGGAAGTTGCCGCTTTGATGGGTGAGATCCAGGAACTGGCTTCCCGGTCTGCCCGCGTGGCGACGGAAATAGGTATTTTCATTCAAAAAGTAAAGCAGGAGACATCTCCTGTGGCCGGAAACGGCAATTCCGCCGCCGGGGAAAATCTGGTTTTTACCCTGGAAACCAGGCAGCAATTTAATATTATTGTGCAGCATGTGGAAAATGTTGTCCGGCAGGTGGGACGGGTAGCCAGTTTGGCCGTTGAAATAGGCACCGGACATGAGGAGACTGTTTCCGCAGAAGAGAAAACGGCCTGATAAGACTTCACCCGGAGCGCTTGCATGTGCTCCGGGTGATCCCTATTTTCCTTGAATTGTATTGATTGAGTGAGGCGATGGTATGGTATTATTTAACAGCATCAAGACCCGCATTTTAATACCCATGCTGGTGTTGCCGGCCCTGGGTTTCGGGTTGCTGGCTTTTTATAGTTATACCCAGGCAAAAAATATGATTGTCCAGCAGGAAAAGCAACATATTCAGTCCATTCAGGCTTTTGTGGAAAATGATCTGGCCGAAACCACCCGGCGTATTCGACTGGGGATTGAAAGTGTGGTCAATAACCCCCAGGTACAGGAGGCGTTTGCGGCCAGGGACAGGGACAGGCTGGCCGCCCTCACCTCTCCCATCTGGGAAAAAGTTAAGGCGGAAGGAATCGATCAGTTCCAGTTTCACCTCCCGCCGGCCACAGCTTTTCTGCGCCTGCATATGCCCGAAAAATTTGGCGATGATCTTTCATCCTTCCGGGCCACGGTAGTAGAAGCCAACCGGAGTAAAGAGGTGGTGGCCGGTCTGGAAGAAGGGCGGGGAGGTTATGGTTTCCGGGTGGTGGTGCCGGTATTTTACCGGGGACAGCATGTGGGCAGCGCCGAGTACGGCCAGGGCTTTAACCAGGCCCTGCTGGACAAATGGAAGGCAAAGCTGGGTACGGAATTTTTTGTTTACCGGCGCGGGGACAGGGGTATATCACTGGTGGATAAAAGCAACCTCCTGGCCGCCACGGAGGAGAAAGATACATATCCCGTTGAGGAAAGTTTAATTAAAACCTGCCTGGAACAGGGGAAAATGCAGGTGACATACATAAACGGCGGCCGCCAGGCGGTGCAGTTGCTTCCTTTAAAGGATTATTCCGGAGCTACCGTTGCCTATGCCAAGATAATAATAAACAGGGCCGACGTGCTTGCCAGGCTGAACGCCACCCTGTATAACCAGCTTCTCATATTCTCGATTATCGGTGTCCTGATACTTGCCGTTACATACCTGCTCCTTCAGCGCTCGTTAAATCCCATTACCGTACTGGCAGGTGAAATGGTCCGTGCGGGTGAGGGTGATCTTACAGTTTCCCCGGACTGCTCTTCCCGGGATGAGGTGGGGCGGCTGACACAAAGCTTTTGTAGCATGATTGAAAATATCCGCTCCCTGGTTGGCCAGGCCCTTGACACTGCCAGCCGGCTTTCGGCATCCGGGCAGGAGCTTTCCCTTTCCATGCAGCAGGTCTCTGCGGGTGCCCAGGAGACGGCGGGTATTGCCGATAACCTGGCCCGGGTGGCCGGCCAGTTAAATGAAGGAGTGGAGGATTTGGAGAAGAACGTCCACCACGCTTCCCGGTCGGCCCGGGCAGGTGAAGAGGCCATGGAACGGTTGCGCTCCCAGATGGAAATCAACCAGAACCAGATCAGCGAACTATCTACCGTTATTCATGATCTGGGCCGTCGTTCCAGGGAGATAGGACGGATAGTGGAATTGATCGCCGATATTGCCGACCAGACCAACCTGCTGGCTTTAAACGCTTCCATTGAGGCAGCCCGGGCCGGGGAGCATGGTAAAGGCTTTTCCGTGGTGGCCGATGAAATACGCAGGCTGGCCGAACAATCAGCCCGCGCGGTTACCGAGATAGGAGTTTTTATTGAAGAGGTACAGCGGGAAACGGCCCGCGGGGTCAGCAATGTGGAGAAGAGCGTGCAGAGCATGGGCGAGGGCGCCCGGCTGGCCGCTGAAACAGGGAAGCACTTCATGTCCATTGTTCAGCAGGTTGAAAACATTGTCCGGCAGGTGGAGCGGGTGGCCGGTGCTTCCGGGGAAGTTAGCGCGGCCAGCCAGGAAGTGGCGGCCGCAGCCAGCGAGCAGTCGGGCGCAGTGGAGCGGATAGCCCGGGCAGCTGAGGAACTATCTTCCCTGGCCGCGGAACTGGACTCCCGCGTTCGCCGCTTCAAGTTGTATTAACCCGGGTCGACTTCATCGTAAGATAGGGTTGTCACCCTGGTAAATTCGCCCCGTTTCTTTTCTTCTTCAGTAGCCGGTTGTTCTAAAAGATCTTCATTTCCCGGAGCAAACCGGGGTTCTTTTTTCATAGGAACCGGAGGTGTTTTCTTCCTGGCTTTCATTGGGCATTCCACCCCTTCATAATATATTCTCCTTCCGGTTCCGCCCTTTATTCATTAATTTTATTCAGGCGCCGGGCTGCAGCCAGCAGCTGTTCTGCCCGGCGCACAATGGGCAGCTCCACCATTTTCCCTTCAACCTGAATGACACCGCTGCCCGCGGCCCGGGCACGGGTAAAGGCAGCAACTACTTTTTGGGCCCACGCGATTTCCTCGTCGCTGGGAGTAAAGATTTCGTTTACCGGTGATACCTGGGCGGGGTGGATAACCAGCTTGCCCTGAAAACCCAGCCTGCGGGCGCGGCGGGCGTCTTCCATCAGGAAGGAGATATCTTTGAAGTCGGGATTTACGGTGTCCAGGGGTGGGGCGATACCCGCTGTCCGGGAAGCTACCACCAGCTGGTTGCGGGCGAAAAATAACTCCTCCCCTTCCCGGGAATAAGGTACCCCGATATCCATGGTATAGTCATTGCCTCCAAAGGCCAGGCAGATTACCCGGGGGGCGGCGGCAATTTCCCCGGCCCGGGCAATGCCCCGGGCACTTTCAATAAAGGGAATTAGTTTGATCTGGCCGGGAGGCAGACCATTTTGCTGTTCCAGCAAAGACAGCAACCAGTCTACCCGGCCTACATCTTCCCCGGATTCAGCCTTGGCCAACATCAGCCCTGCTACGGGTAAGCCAACCACGGCCTGCAGATCGCGCAGGATATGGGGTGAGGTCACGCCGTTAATGCGGACAAAAGCGGGAATGGGGCGGGGAACGCTTAAGAGTTGAACTGCCAGCTGGCGTGCCTGTTCCTTACGGGTTTCTGCCACAGCGTCCTCCAGGTCGATAATAACTGCGTCGGCACCGGCTGCAAAAGCCTTTTCTCCCTTCCTGGGGTCGTCGCCGGGAGTAAAAAGAAGAGTGCGCAGCGGAAACATTGAAAATACACCATCCTTTATAAATTATTACCGGAGCATTGGACACAATCTTTTGACACGGTACGGTTCGGGTAAGTAAAATTATCTCGGACTTGTTTGAGGGAATATCAGTGGCATGGATTGGATATCAAAGCAAGCTGCTGCATCTGCTTCTGCGGAGCACCGGCAGTATATGTACTTTTCAGAGAATTTCTTTTATAATTACGGGATAACTACCAGCCCGGGTTGTTAAGCGATGTCCCGGAAGAGGTTGCTTCCCCGTTTATGACCGGGGTATTATGGAATTAAGTTCGTCGGCAGAAGGTTATTTCCTTTCGGAATAGCTGATAACCTGCCGCATGATTTGCAGTGGCGGGTGGATGGAGGTGTGGGTTTTGCGGGAGATTGCCCTGCCGGATTTTATAGGCGAGTCGGAACACGGGATGATTGTGATGGTATCGGCGCTGGAAGATGAGCTTGAGCCGCTGTTCCAGCGCTTCCACCGGGGGGAAAATGTTCCTTACCGGTTTGGATGGCAGCTGGTACCCCTTGATGCCCAGAACTACCTGGTGACCCTGGATTTGAACTGGGATGGGGGAAACGAAGTGGCCATTGGTTTTACCCCGGAAATGTGGGGCATCCTGCCTGCCGTGCGGCATAAAGACCTGACCGTAATTACCGATTGGGAACTGGTGGGTCAACAAACGGAGATTTCTCCGGCTAAATCCCTGGTTATCCGCCAGGCCTATCGCGGTTTTGACGAGCTAATCAGGCAGGTAGCCCAGATATTACCTCCCCTGCAGGGGTCCCATCCCGGCGAGAAGCTAGAAAAACTCCAGGAAATTCTGGCCGGGTGCGTGGATCCCGGACAGCTCCATTAAATTGCGAAAAGAATAACCCGGCCTTTCCCGGGGTCAAACTACTGGAGCAGGGAGGCCGGGTTTATGCTTGTTTCCGTTTACCGTACGGTACTGATTTATTTTGTTGTTCTGCTGGTAGTGCGCCTGATGGGAAAGCGGGAAATAGGGCAGCTTTCACCCTTTGATTTCGTGGTGGCCATCATCGTCGCTGAGCTGGCGGCTATTCCCATGGAGTCCACCGCTTTTCCCCTGTGGAAGGGGATTATTCCCCTGGTTACCCTGGGTGTTCTGGAGGTTGTTTTAAGCTACCTGGCCCTGCACAGTCCTTTCTTGCGCCGGTTGCTGGACGGTGAACCCCAGGTGGTAATCAGGAACGGGCGCATAGTCAAGGAAGAGTTGCGCCGGGCGCGTTACAATTTGAACGACCTTCTGGCCCAGCTCAGGGAGAAGGGTATCTTTAATGTCGAAGACGTGGAATTCGGCGTTCTGGAGACGTCGGGCAGGTTGAGCGTGCTCCCCAAATCCCAGAAGCGTCCCGTTACTCCCGAAGACCTGGGCCTGTCTACCGGTTACGAAGGTTTGCCCACCATCCTGGTTATGGACGGGCAGGTATTGAGGGAAAACCTGCGCGTGGTCGGCCTCGATGAAACCTGGCTGAAGGAGCGCCTGGCCGCGTACGGTTTGAAGCCGGAACAGGTGTTTCTGGTTACCCTGGGCACCGATGGCCGGCTGTTTATTAATGAAGGTTGATGCCGGCGGCGGGTTCCGGGCGGGGTGCACTTATCCGGCATGCGGCGGCTGCCAGCGGCGGGCAAAACCCTGGGTCAGCCGGTCGATAACAATTGCCATGGCCACTATTGCCAGTCCGGCTTCAAATCCCTTACCCACGGCAACCCGGTTGATTGCCAGCAGCACGTGTTCGCCGACCCCTCCGGCCCCGATCATGCTGGCAATGACCACCATGGCCAGTGCCATCATCGTTGTCTGGTTAACCCCGGCGAGGATTGAGGGCATCGCCAGGGGCAGTTTCACTTCGTACATCAACTGCCAGGAGGTGGCGCCAAACGCCCTTGCCGCTTCCAGTATGGTTTCCGAGACCTGGCGGATACCCAAACTGGTGAGCCGTACTACCGGCGGGGCAGCGTAAATAACGGTAGCGATCACTGCTGGTACCTTGCCCAGGCTGAAAAGCATCATGGCCGGGATCAGGTAGACAAAGCTGGGCATGGTCTGCATGGCGTCCAGAAGAGGGGTTGTAATGGAGTTCACCCGCCTGGATTCAGCCATGATAATGCCCAGCGGGATACCCAGGACTAACGAGATTATGACGGAAGTAATTACAATGGCAAGCGTTTCCATGGCAGCTTCCCAGAGGCCAAATACCCCGATGCTGAGCAGCAGGATAAGCAGGCCGGCGGTGTTCAGCAGCTTGCGTCCCTGATACCAGCAGATACCTGCAACCAGGGCAATCCAGAACCACCAGGGGATGAATAGTAAAATGGCCTGGATCTGGAGTAAAGTTTTCAGGATGATGTTGCTCAGCGAGGAAAAGAAGGTTCCCCACTGGACGGTGATCCATTTTACAAAGGCGTCTATGTAAGGAGCGATATGAAATTGTAAACTGGCGGGGAACAAGCTCTATCACCTCCCTTAGCCGGCGATGAATTTCCGTCCTGCCGTGTGGGCAAGCTTTTCAACACGCTTGTCAGCAGTGCCAGACATAAGCATGAACCGTCGTTCGTCCTGGACAAAGCGGCGCACGTAATCGTTTGCCGGGTGCATGATTATCTCCTGCGGCCTGCCGACCTGGACAAAGGTGCCCTGCTGCATCACCGCCATCCGGTCTCCCATCCGGAGGGCCTCATTAAGATCATGGGTTACAAATACAATTGTTTTGCGAAGTTCTTTCTGGAGGCGGAGCAGTTCATCCTGCATCTCCCTGCGGATGAGAGGATCAAGGCCGCTGAAGGGTTCGTCCATTAACAGCAACTCGGGGTTTTGAACCAGTGCCCGGGCAATACCCACCCGCTGCTGCATGCCGCCGGAGAGGGCGGCGGGGTAACGTGTTTCCCAGCCTTCCAGCCCCACCTGCCTGATGGCTTCTCTGGCTGCCGATTCCCGTTCTTCACGGCCGACGCCGCGCAGCTTCAACCCGAAGGCGACGTTTTCCAGCACTGTGCGGTGGGGCAGTAATCCGTAATGCTGAAAAACCATGGCCACGCGTGTCCGCCGGAACCGGTTCAGCTGGTGTTCATCCATGGATGTCACTTCTTCGCCCCCAACTCTGATCTTCCCCGCGGTTGGTTCGATCAGTCTCAACAGGCAGCGAATTAAGGTGGACTTGCCGCTTCCGGATAGCCCCATAATCACAAAAACTTCACCCTGGGCGACCTTAAACGAAATATCACAGACTGCCGCCACCGCTCCTTTTGCTATTGCTTCTTCCAGGGAAAAGGGTTTGGTCAGGTCTATGTTCCTTTCATGGGGACCGTATATTTTCCACAAGTGTTCCACTTCAAGAAGGATATCTGTACCGGAACTCATGCTATTTCACCTCATTCAAGGCTCTGGAGACGCGGTCGGCAACGTCTTGGGGGACCCATTGTTTCCAGTGCTCCGGGTATTGTTTGAGGAACCAGATAGCGGCTGCCTTCGCATCATCGCCATGATCATGCATGTAAGCCAGGGCTTCGTTGGTTTGTTCAAGAGTGGTGCGGTAGTTTTTAAGAAATTCAACCACTTCAGGTGCGGTTTTTTCCAGGCTGCTGTTTATGGCCACCGTGACCCTGCACGAAGGGAAGGCACAACCGCGATCGGAATTCCACCTTTCATAACTGTAGGGCGGCTCTTCCAGCATGGTCATGTCCAGCTTGCCCATGATCCATGTGGGTTCCCAGTAATAACCAAGCCAGGGTTTTCCCTGTTCATAGGCCGTGACAATGGAAGTGGCCAGTGCCGTATCGGAGCCGGTAATAAAGTTGTTGAAATACCTGTCAAGCCCGTAGGTCTTCAGCTTTTGCGTGTTTATGTCCGTGACCACCCATCCCGGTGGGCTGTTGTAAAACCGGCCTTTTTCCGGCTGTTCCGGGTCCTTAAATAACTCCCAGTACCTGGGCAGGTCTTCTACCGACTTGAGCTCCGGAGCCAGCGGCTTAATTCCGCGTGCCGGATCTCCTTTAATCACATATGTCGGTACGTACCATCCCTGGGGGGCATCGGGGAAATTTGTCCCCAGTTCTTTAACGGCGCCGGAATCCAGCGCTTTCTGATACGCTTCGCGAACATTGTCGACCCATATCTCCATGGTTACATCTACACTTCCTTTTTCCAGCCCCTGAAGAATGGGTATGGTTTCCCCGAACATATAGTTGACCGGGTAACCGTAACCGTGCTCAATGATAAAAGCGGCGATGCGGTTATGAATCTGCACGCTGTCCCAGCTGAAGTCTCCAAAAACGATTTCAGGCTTGTTTTCCCCAGTTGTGCTCTGGTTGCCGGAAGCGCCGCACCCCGCCGCAAGCAGAATAACAATTAAGAGGAGTGAAGTTAAAGTAATAAAACGGTGCCGGAAATAGCGGGGGTTTTTCTTTTTCCACATGAGCGACCCTCCAATCTTTATTTGATTGAAATACTGGTGTATTGATAGCAGCAGGGATGGTAAAGGAGAGGTGGTTTAAGGATCAGGAAACTTTTCATCACTGACATAATACATTCTGTGGACAAGTTGTCTGTTAAAATCTTACTAAAAAATTTATTACATGTCAATTAATCATTCAAAAAATTAACCCATTTTAAAAGGAATCTGTCTGGAGAAGTAGAAATTACCGGATAAAAATGAAAAAGCGGGGGCAAGGGCGGTGTTTGAAATTTCCAGGCGACATCAGTTGATAATCCTGATCATTGCCGCCGTACTGATTTTTGGTGGGGGATACCGCTACGCCTTGTGGCAGCAGGGTTCGAGTCTTGAGAAACCGGTGCTGGAACAGCCGGAGTCCCGGGAAAATCCAGCGGGGGAAGGGGAGATGCTTGTCCATGTTGCCGGTGCCGTGGAAAAGCCGGGAGTATACCGCCTGTCACCCGGCGCCAGGGTGCAGGACGCCATTAAAATGGCCGTTGCTCTTCCCGAGGCGGACCTGGATATTTTAAACCTGGCTGCTCCTTTAACGGATGGTCAAAAAATTGTTGTGCCGTTAAAACAAGCGGGTAACGATGCCGTTGTTATGCCCGGGCAGGGCCTGTCCCGCCCCGCTCCTGTAAGTGCTACTCCGTCCGGAAACCCCTTTGCCCGGCCGGTAGTTGACCCGCGGGTTTCCGGGAGCGGCGGCTCACTGGTAAATATCAATACGGCCAGCCAGGAGGAGCTGGAAACCCTGCCCGGGATCGGGCCCTCCCTGGCCCAGCGCATCATCCAGTACCGGGAAACCAGCGGCCCCTTTAAAGTGCCCGAAGACATTAAAAATGTATCGGGCATTGGAGAAAAAAGGTATGAACAGCTGAAGGATTACATAACGGTTTATTAGATATTAGCTTCCGGTTTTTCGACGGTATCCCAATTAACCATATTAACTGTTTTCGTTGATCTGGTTTTTCAGGAGGGAATTTTTGTGTTCGTTCCCGTGGCAAGTCTTATTCCTGATCATGCTAGCCTGCAGAACAATATGCCCGGCGGGATTTCCGCTGCCCCGGATCAAGCCTTTGCCTTCATGCTGGCCTCTGCTCTGGAATCGTCTTTGAAAAATGAAAAGACCGGTGAGGGAAAACAGGTTGCTGGTGATATTTCCCCCCTATCAATAACGCTTTTCTTTTTACTGCTTGGGGCAGGGAACGGGGGAATCTTACCTCTATGGACAGCTTTGAGCTTATTGCTGTCCGGGGAGGGAAACAGGGAGCAAAAACCGGCTGCTGCCAGCAGCAACGAGCGACCGTCCGGGGCCGGTAGGTATGATGCCCTGTTCGACCGGGTGGCGGCAAAATATGGCCTTGAACCGGCCCTGCTCAAGGCGGTGGCCAGGGTGGAATCGGGCTTCAATCCCCATGCCGTTTCCCCGGCCGGTGCGGTAGGGTTGATGCAGCTTATGCCGGCCACGGCAGCAGCCATGGGGGTGCGCAATCCCCTGGACCCCGGGGAGAATTTAGAGGGTGGGGCGCGCTATTTGAAATCCTTGCTGGAGAAGTTTAACGGGAATGTTGAGCTGGCCCTGGCCGCTTATAATGCCGGTCCGGGAGCGGTGCAGCGTTATGGCGGCATACCTCCATACCGCGAAACGCAACAGTACCTCCAGCGGGTTGCTGCTGCAAGATACGAGTTCCTGGTTTGAGCTTATCAATATTATCAATATACTCGATGATGTTTTACACGGGGGCTGTACTTGTTCTGGCCGGTTTGTTATTCTTTGCTGCCTTTTTGACACCTAACGGTTACCCCGGATTGAAGGGTAAAAAAGCAGGGTAGGGCTTTGGTATGAAGCCCTACCCTTATCAACTAAAAGTCATCCTTTAAATTTAAGAGAGCCTTGCGGTCACCTTCTTCAGCCAGCGCTTCCTCCCCTGCTTTTACCAGCTTGCGAACCATATTGCCGCCTATTTTGCCCGCTTCCCGTACGGTTAATTCATCCCCGGCATTGGCCAGATCATCTTCCAGCCCCAGTTCCTTGGCCGTTTCCCACTTAAGCCTGTCCAGTTGCCTTTCTGTACGCAGTTTATCGTTATCCTTCTTGTGTCCCATATAATAATCACCTCAGAATTAGAATGCTTCAGCGGTCCGGTTATATACAAGAAAAAATTTTTATCTGCTGGTAATGCCATAAAATTTTTCAACGTTTTTACCCTGTGAAAAATAGATTTCCCAACTGAAAGATGATGCATATGACGACAGGAAATGAGGTGGTAGCAGAGAACAGTTTATAAGAGTAATGCCCGTTTTTTAGAGGTGTGATCATTGGTTTCCAGGCCCCTGGTTTTTTTAACCCTCGCTTTTGCAGCCGGTATTTCTCTGGCGGAAGCCCGGGAGTGCCACCCGGGTGCGGCCTTTTCGCTTTGTCTTATCCTTTTGCTGGCGGCCGTGGTGGGGTATTTTTTTCACTGGTCTTTTAACCGGTGGATCATGCTGGCCCTGTTTCTGGCCCTTGGTTTCACTCTGGCCACGGTGGAAAAAGGCAGGGTCAGCCCTGTCCTTGATGAATATACCGGGCACTGGGTAACTCTGGAGGGCGTGGTCAGCCGGGAGGCTGATATCCGCCCGGACCGGGTTTACTACTGGCTGGAAGCCCGCAGAATATCTATGGGGCGGGAAACCCTGGAACTGCAGACGCCGGTTCTGGTGCGGGCTGACGCTCCCGGTCCCGTTTATTCCTACGGGGATTACCTGCGCCTGCATGGCCTGCTGGTTCGCCCGCCGGATGCAGGTAACCCGGGAGAATTTGATTACCGTGCCTACCTGGCCCGCCGGGGTGTCGGGGCAATTCTCATTGTACGCGACCCGGCTTCCATACAGAAAAACGGTACCCGCGGGAACCCGGTTGTGCGGGGAATCCTGCGGTTGAAGGAAAAACTCCTGGCGGTGAGCCAGGCAACCCTGCCTTCGGAAAAGGCCGCCCTTATAAACGGCATCGTTTTTGGCAGCCAGGGGCAGATAGATCGCAAGACGTGGCAGCTTTTCAGCGAGTCCGGTGTGGTGCACATCCTGAGCGTCAGCGGGCTGCATGTGGGTCTTGTTCTGGCCGGGGCACTGTCCCTGGTCAGGCTGGTGCGCGTGCCCTTTAACCTCACCGCCCCCCTTGTTAGTGTTGCCCTGCTCCTGTACGCCATCTTATGCGGCCTGGGCCCGGCGGTAACCCGCTCTACTATCATGGCCCTTATGTTTCTATGGGCCCACCACCTGGGCCGTTCCCGGGACTGGCCCACCACCCTGGCTGCGGCAGCACTGGTCAGCCTGATCGTCAGGCCCCTCTCCCTCTATGACATAGGGTTCCAGCTTTCCTTCGCTGCCACCTGGGGCATCCTCTACCTGGGACCGGTGCTGGACGGGCTATTAAAAAATGTCATCCGGCATACGTGGTTAAGGGCGGCCCTCTGGGTTTCCCTGGCCGCCCAGCTGGCCACCCTGCCCCTGATTGCCCGGTACTATAACCTGGTTTCCCCGGTATCCTTACTGGCCAACCTGGCAGCAGTGCCCCTTACCGGATTGATTCTCGCCCTGGGCACGGCCTCTTCCCTTCTTGGCCTGGTTGTTCCCGCCCTGGCCGGCTTCATTAACATCAGCACCTCTTTGCTCCTGGACCTGTTTATAAAGCTGGTATCCCTCTGCCGGGCCCTGCCCGGTTCGGTAATCTACGTTCCCACGCCGCCTTTTTTCCTGGTGGTGGCCTGGTATCCCCTTTTGTTTTTGGGAGTTTTGCTTGTCTCAAACGAGGGCCGGGCCGCTTTGCGCCAATTTTTCAGCCGCCATCACCGCTTATTGCCGGTGGTTTTCATGGGCGGAGGACTTTTGATATCTATTTTTCTCTTTAATAGTCCCGGGGAAAAACAACTGGTGGTCCATTTCATCGATGTGGGCCAGGGGGACAGTATTCTCGTCCAGACTCCCGGCGGCAAGAACATGCTGGTGGATACCGGGGGCTGGCCGGGGGAACTGGAAACGGGGGAAGGGGCGGGGGAAAAGGTGGTGGTACCCTACCTGCGCCGGCTGGGCGTCAGGCACCTGGACGTGCTGGTGCTCACCCATCCCCACGAAGATCATGCCGGGGGAATGAAGGCGGTGGTTGAAGCCTTTCCGGTGGATCTGGTCCTGGTGTCACCGGTGGGCGGGACGGGGAATCATCCTGCATCTTCCCGCCAGCAGAATAATGACGGAGTTCCTTTAGCCTACAAGGCAACTATTGCCGGGCTGGCCGCCCGGGGCGTGCCGGTAAAAGCGGTGGCGGCCGGAGACCGCCTGCACCTGGACCCGGCCCTGGAGGTACGGGTGCTGGGGCCTCCCCGCCCGCTGCTCACCGGCACCCGATCCGATCTCAACAATGCTTCGGTGGTACTGCGGGTCCAGTACGGAGAAAAAGTGCTGCTGCTTACCGGGGATATGGAGGTGGAAGCCCAGCAAGCGTTGGTAAACAGAGGGGTTGATCCGGGGTGCAGCGTGCTCAAAATACCCCATCACGGCAGCAGCTACCAGCTTTCCACTTTCCTGGAGAGGGCGCGCCCGGAGGTGGCGGTGATATCCGTGGGGCGGCACAACAATTTCGGGCATCCCGCCCCGGAAACCCTCGAACACCTGGCCCGGCTGCCGGTTAAGGTTTACCGCACCGACCTGGATGGGGCGGTTATTCTCCGCACGGACGGCAAACGTATCTTTGTCCGGACGGGCCGCCAGCGCCAGGCGGCATAATTAATAATTTTGTAAGCTGGCCATAATTGATGCCGGGCTGGGGCCCAGTGCCCCCGACCTGATCGGCAATTTGAAGAAGCTTGCCTTCGACCCCTTTACAGTGAAATATCTTATAGCGACGCACGGTCACATCGACCATACGGGAGGGCTGGCTTATCTTAAAGAGAAATTACGGGCCGAAGTGGTGGCCCATGAGCTTGAGTTCCCGGAGTGGAAGGGAAAAATATTGTGCTGACCGCAGCAAGTTATTATTTTTTATTTTATATTTTTATCCACGGCAGGAAAAGTGTTGTCGATGTCCAATAAGGTAAAAGAGCCTGGAGGTGGATGCTGCCTGCTGATGAGTTGTAATTAATCGCTATAATTTTTTATATATTCTAATGAGTAACGTTAAACATATATGTGAAGGTGTAAACATTCACAAGTAAAAATTATATCGTTCCTACTGTTCAGCCTGTAGTCGATCATCTTCTGGTCTCTGTAATAAGCACTGCTTTATAAGGAAACGGCTGCGGGGAGGGAAAGGCCGATGACTTCAAAAGAAAGGCTTCAAAGACTGAGCGTGCTCGCCGGGGTCGTCATGGTGTTGTTTGCCATTTGCTTTTTTCAGCTGGTCTACCTCCACCTGGCTTTCCGGCAGACGGAGCGGGCTTTTAGCGAGAGGATGGAGAAGCTGATCCTGTCGTCCCGGCTGGTGGAACTCACTTCCCGCAGAACACTGTCACAGTCGGATCAGGAGCTGATGCGGTCTTATGCCCGGCGCCTGGCCGGGCTGACCCGCACACGCCAGGGCCAGCAACTCTCCCGGGATCTTGCTGCAGCCGTTGATCTTTTTCTTTCCCGGCCTCCAGAAGAGCGTGCCGCGTTCCGTGCCGAGCTCGAGGATTTAGCCCTGGAAAATGACAATTATCAGCGCAGCAGGTTGAAGGAAGAAATTTTGCTGTCCAATAGGGATTTCCAGCGCCTCTTCAGGGTTGTGGCAGCTACCAGTGGAAGTGCGTTTTTAGTGAGTGTAATTATAATGGTTTTGTTCTGGGTCTGGCTTTTACGCCAGAGCGAGGTGAACCGCCTGGTGGTCAGATGTACCCGCAACGGCGTGCTGGTTGGTGACCGCCGCGGCAGGATAGCTCTGGCCAACCCGGTTTTTGCCGGTCTGGCGGGTAAGACCCCCGGAGAGCTGGCGGGGCGTCCCCTGGAAGCTGCAGGACCGACGGGAGCGCTCCTGGCCCGCCGCATCGAAAGAGGTGAAGAAGTGACCGGGCGGGAAGTCTTGTGGCAGACCCCCGACGGGTGTACGAAATGTTTCTCCGTGGACGTGATTCTCTTGAAAGAGCGGGATGACCGGGTGCGGGGCGGCGTGGCCGTGTTGAGGGACATCACGGCCCAGTGGCTCGCACAGCAGAGGGCGGAGGAGGAAAAAGCCGCCTTGAAGGAGCTGGCCAGGCGTGATGGGCTCCCGGGCTTTTAAACCACAGGGCGCTGATGGAACATCTGGAAGTTCTGGTGGCAAAAGCGCTGCGTGAACAACAGCCCCTTGCCCTCATCATGCTCGACCTGGATTACTTCAAGATATACAACGACACCCTGGGCCACCTTGCCGGTGACGGGCTCCTGCGTGAATTTGCCCGGCTGCTGGAGAAGAACGTGCGCTCAGAGGACCTGGTGGCCAGGTACGGCGGTGACGAGTTTGCCGTGGTACTCCCCAATACCGACGGGGTAAGTGCCTTTCAAATTGCCGAAAGGCTGCGGAAGCAAATTGAAGCCCACCCCTTCCCGGGGAGGGAGGTACTGCCCGGGCACTGCCTGACCGTATCCATCGGGGTAGCCGACACCACCTGTGCAGGGGTGAGCTCGGCAAGCCTGCTGGTTAAGGGCGCGGACGAGGCCCTCTATGTGGCAAAGCTGGGTACACGCAACCGGGTGGAGCTCTACCACAGTGCGCTCTCCGAATTGAAAGAAACCGTGCGGGCGGAACAGAGGGAGGCCCTTCTGGTCGCTGTGCGCACAAACCTTCTGTTTTTGCACATGCGGGATCAGTATACTTACAACCACTCCGAGAGGGTTAACAGATATACGCGGTTAATTGCCCGGGAAGTGGGTCTTTCTCCCGATGAAATGCGGATGTTGTGCATGGGAGCCGTGCTTCACGACATCGGCAAGGTATGCGTTCCCCCGCAAATACTCACCAAATAAGGGCCCCTGGATCCGGAGGAGTGGGAGGAGGTGAAAAAGCACCCGCAGTACGGGGAGGGAGTGCTGTCACCTTTTTCTCTTCCCCGGCCGGTGATCGAGATCGTGCTGCATCATCACGAACGTTATGACGGCGGAGGTTACCCCGCAGGCTTAAAAGGTGAGAAAATACCTCTTTTTGCCCGCATTGTTAGCGTGGCCGACGCCTTTGACGCCATGACGGTGGACCGGCCCTACCGCCGGGCACTTTCCATCCCCGCTGCTCTTCGGGAACTGCGCTGCAATGAAGGATCCCAGTTCGACCCGGAAGTGGTTCAAAGATTTGTCCGCGCAGTAGAAGAAGGAGCACTGGAGGAGAGCCGGTCCGGGGCTTCATCGCCGGAAAATAAGCAGGAACGGAGGGATGACATTTGTTCAAGCTGAAAGGACTCCGGGCACAGTTTTTAAGCGGCTTTGCCGTGGCTGCTCTTTTTGCTTTACTGGTCTGTAGTCTGGTCATATATCTGGTAGACCGGAGCCTGGCCGACCTGGATGAGGTGAAGACGGTCAACGAAAGGATTCAGCTGGCTTTTAAGGCTTCCGAGCTGGGCTATCAGAAAAGCAACTATGCCCGCGGATATCTCCTCTATGGCATTCCCGACTATTACAGCCAGTGGGAGGCTGCTACGGCCGAGCAGGCCAAAACCCTGGAGTACCTTTTAAGCATTACCCGCCGCGAGGAAAACAGAGTCCTGGTGCGGCAGATGATCGAAGCCAGCAGGCGTTACGACGATTTTGTGCGTGACCAGGTGATGGTCCCGGCCCGCTCGGGGAACCGTGAAGCGGCACTGAAAGCAGCCGCGGGCCGGGGAAAGGACCTGGCCGACGAAATGTTCCAAACAATCGAGAATTACCAGAGCAAGCGGGGCAATGAAATTGCCTCCCTGCAGGAACGGGTTATGGCCAGGGTTAAACCCGCCCGGGCTGCGGCCATAGGTCTTACTCTGGCCGGTCTGGTGGTGGGGGCAGGCCTTTGTCTCTGGCTGGCCAGCCGGGTGGCGCGGGCGGCCGCCACGCTGGCCTCCGCCGCTGCGGCTGCCGCTGCGGGAGAACTGACCGGCAGGGTAGAAATCCGGCGCAGCGATGAGATAGGTGAACTGGCTGCTGCCTTTAACCGGATGATCGAGCAACTCCGTACCCTGGTGGGTAAGGTAACCGAAACGGCCACCGAACTGGCCGCTCAAAGCCAGCAACTGGCTGCCAGTACCGAACAGTTGCAAGCGGTCACCCAGAACACGGCCGCTACGGCTGCCCAGATTTCCGCGGGTGCCCAGGAGGCTGCTGCCAGCAGCGAACAGGTGGCCAGGACTTCGGGCCAGGTAGAGGATGCGGCTAAAGAGGGTATCAAAGCTGTGGAAGCGGCCACGGTACGAATGGGGGAAATTGCCCGTATCGTCCAGCAAAACGGCAGGCTGATGCAGGTGCTCAGCGAACGTTCGGCACAAATCGGCAGCATCACCGAGACCATTGCCGGCATTGCCGACCAGACCAATCTGCTGGCGCTGAACGCCGCCATCGAGGCAGCCAGGGCCGGCGAGCACGGGCGCGGTTTTGCTGTGGTGGCCGAAGAAGTGAGAAAACTGGCCGAGAGCAGTGCCAGGGCGGCCGGGGAAATAGAACAGCTGGTCAAGTCCATCCAGCAGGATACCCGTCAGGCGGTGAAGGCAGTGGAGGAATCCTCCGCAGCCATGGAGCGGGGTGTGGAATCGGTAGAGGACACTGGAAAGAAGTTGCACGAGATCCTGACCCGGGTCGCCGAGGTTCTGCAGTCTATTCGTGAGGTGGCCCAGGTTGTCGAACAGTTCAGCAAGAGCAGCCAGCAGTTAAGCGGTGCCACCCAGGACATTGAACATGCCGTCCAGCAATCGTCACAGCTGGCGCAGGAACTGGCCAGGCGGGCGGAGAACCTGAACGCCGGGGTGAGTGTTTTCCGCCTGGCCTGAGGAGAGTAGATGGTGGCTATCATCTGGTTTAATTTTCATCTTCCAGACTTCCGTTCACCTTTTGCCGACAGCCCGCGGGAAATGTTCAGAATCCCACGGGTTTTTGCTTTTTAGGGTTAAATGATGGCCACTGATAGCCACGATGCTGTGCGGTTAAAATAAAGATAAAAAGAAGCAGGTGAAAATTTTTGTGGCTGTTCAAAAATCGCGGCAAGAAGATTCCAGGATTCGGGTAAATGAAGAGGCATCTCTGGAACTGGCTCCGCGTTCGGGGGCCGTTCGGCTGGTAATGCCCGCAAGGGAAATAGGTACTGCGGGCATCATCATGATTGGCCTGTCCGGTGTTATTGGAGCAGGTATCTTTGTGGCCAGCGGGATTCCCATACGCATTGCCGGACCGGCGGCTATCATATCCTACCTGGCCGGCGCTATTATAGTTATACCGGTTATGCTTTACCTGGCCGAGATGGAGTCTGCCTGCCCATCCACAGGGGCTTTTAGTGATTACGCCAACCGCTTTCTGGGTCCTTTAATGGGATTTGTCACCGGGTGGATGTACTGGTCTGCGGGCGTGCTGGGTATGGCAACAGAGGTCACGGCTTCCGCACTGTTGATGCACTGGTGGCTGCCCGGCTGGCCGCTCTGGCTTTTCAGCCTGTTATTTTCCCTGTTGATCATTACCACTAACCTGCTGGACATTGGCAGGTTCACCAGCATTGAAGGGTTGTTTTCGGGCGTAAAAATACTGGCCCTGCTGGTGTTTATCCTGGCCGGGCTGGCCGTATTAACCGGGCTGTGGCCGGGTTTGGAGCCTGCTGGAGCTACAAATTATTTTGCCCATGGAGGGTTCTTCCCCCATGGCTTAAAAGGGGTTCTGGCTTCCCTTTTGCTGGTTGTTTTTGCCTATTCGGGTATTCAGGTGGTTTGTATGACGGCGGCACAGGCTACCAATCCCAGGCGTACCATACCCAGGGCCGTTGTGGGTACCGGGCTGGCCGTAACCTTTTTAAATACCGGTGCTGTTTTCCTGCTGGTTGGACTATTGCCCTGGTTTACTGTTCCGGTCAATTCCAGTCCCTTTGTCGTGGTTCTTGAAAAGTTGCACATTCCTTTTGGCAGTCATCTATTAAACGCTGTTATTATAACGGCTGTACTTTCCAGCATGAACACCACCATGTTTGGGGTTACCCGGATGCTAAAATCTCTGGCTGAGCGGGATGAGGCTCCCCGGTTTTTATTAAAGACAAACCGCCGGGGTGTTCCCACCAGGGCGCTGGCGGCCAGCGGCATATTTTTAAGCATTGCTGTCATCCTGGCTTATCTGCTTCCGCAGAAGGTATTTCTTTATGTGGCCAGTGCCAGCAGTTTTATTTCCCTCTTCAACTGGGTGGTAATAACAGTAACATATCTCAGCTTTCGCCGGAAGCTGCCGCGCCCGGGGGGGCCTTTTGTCCTGCCCGGTTATCCTTATTTGCCCCTGATGTCCCTTTTGCTTTTACTGGTTGTGCTGGCCTCGATTCCTCTTTCCCGCAGCCAGATTCCCGGGATGGTAAGCGGGGTTGTTCTGTCACTTGTGTATACCATGATATTTTTCCTTTTCATCAGGCGGCGCAGGGTGACCCCGCAGGTATAACATCATGCATCGGCCTAATTTTAGCCCGGGCAGGTATGGGATGCTTCTGATGTTTGGGTGATGCAGGGAGGCATGATGCAGCTGAGTAACGGGAGGTGGGTTTACGGTCCACCTCCCGATTTTTTAGGCCGGGATAATTTATAGATGTATGGAGTAGACCGGGGAATATGGTTCCGTACGCCCGATGAATCGGTATGGTTCTTGCAACAAGAACCTGGCGGCAGTAAGCTCGTGGAAAGGGGTGCGGATATTGAACCTGGAATGTTTCCTTTATGATGTCAGGGACTCGATTCTGGTACTGACCATGAACCGGCCGGAAGTGCGCAACGCCTGGAACCGGCAAATGCATGATGAGTATCTGAAGGTTATGCGAGCTGTTAACGAAGACGATTCCATCCGCGTGGTTATCCTCACCGGTGCTCCCCCCGCCTTCAGTTCAGGGACGGACTTAAAGTCTTTTAGCGGGGGGGTTGCCAGTTTTGAGGCTTCCCTCTCCCGGGGAGGAGCCGGCCAGGAAATTACTCTGATGCGTGAATTCAAAAAACCAATCATTGCCGCCATCAATGGTGCGGCAGTAGGCCTGGGGGCAACCATTACCCTGATGTGCGACATAAGGATGGCTGCTGAAAGCGCCACCATATGTTTCCGTTTTACCCAGCTGGGAGTTGTTCCGGAGTTTGCCAGCCCCTACATGCTGCCCAGGATCGTGGGCCTGGGCAGGGCCATGGACCTCTGCCTGACCGCCCGCACCATTACTGCCCGGGAAGCGCTGGAAATGGGCCTGGTGTCCCGGGTGGTCCCTGATGATCAGCTGATGCCGGCGGCCATGGAGCTGGCCAGGGATCTGGCTTCTAAAAAGGAACATGCCATACGCATGACCAGGGAAATGCTGTACCGTCACCTGGATACCGACTTTTGCACTGCGGTGCAACATGATGCGGTGGATTTTATGGAAGCCGTCAGATTGACCTTTGATGGGAGGTAGAGATAATGCGGACCAGAATTACAGAGCTGCTGGGAATCAAGTATCCGATTATTCAGGGGGGTATGCAGTGGCTTTCCAGGGCCGAATTTGCAGCTGCCGTTTCCAATGCCGGCGGGCTGGGAATTATTACAGCAGCCACGCACCCTACCAAGGAAGCCCTGGTGGAAGAAATCCGCAAGGTAAGGGCTTTAACCGACAAGCCGTTTGGAGTTAATATTTCCATGCTGCCCGAAGTTGGGCCCCGGGATAAGACGGCCGCTTATTTTGAGGCTGTGATTGAGGAAAAGGTGCCCGTGGTGGAAACCTCCGGGCGCAGTCCGGAGGAATATGTTCCCTACTTGAAACAGGCGGGAATTAAGTTGATCCACAAGGTGCCGGCTGTCCGCTATGCTCAAAAGGCCGAGCGGGTGGGGGCAGATGCGGTTACCATCGTGGGATTTGAATGCGGCGGTCATCCCGGCATGGATGACGTAACCACCATGGTTTTAACGCCCAGGACGGTTGATAGCGTATCCATACCGGTTGTTGCCGGCGGCGGTATAGCCGACGCCCGCGGTTTTGTGGCTGCCCTGGCGCTGGGTGCCGAGGGGGTGGTTATGGGTACCAGGTTTGTGGCCACCACAGAATCCCTGGCCCATACCAATTTAAAAGAGTGGATGGTGAAAGCCCGGGAAACGGATACGGTCATCATCCAGCGTTCCATCCGGAATGCTGCCCGGGTAATAAAGAATTCTGCTGCGGAAAAGGTTCTGGAGATGGAGGCCCGTGGAGCAACCCTGGAGGAATTGCTCACCATAATCAGCGGTCAGGTGGGCCGCCGCGCATTGTTTGAGGGTGATCTCGAGGGAGGGACATTTGCCATGGGCCAGTGTGTGGGGCTGGTTTATGAAATCAAACCGGTTAAAGAAGTAATTGAAGAACTGGTCAGCGGGGCCGAAGAAATACTGGCCCGGCTCCAGGGGATGCTGAAGTAATGTTCATAATCTAATCAAATTTGTTAAATTGTTTAACATGCTCTCTTTTATTTATATCTCTTGTTATTAGAAGACCCGGGATACAAAAGCTGTATAATTCGACTAAATTTTCTTGACAGGGAAAAGTTTTGTTGATTTAATAAAAATAAGCACAACATAAGTAGAAATTAAGCCACTCCCAGCGGGCAAACCTGGTGAAAGCCGGGGACGCAAAGCCACAGGTCTAAGGTTTCCGTGGTATCTCCCGGGGACTATGACGGCTGGGTTGCAAGGGAGAAAAGTGCCGCAGGAAAGCATGTGCCTGTCTCCCTGCGGCTTTTTTACTTTAAAGCATGAAAGGGTGGGGGACACTGTCGCAGGGCAAAAACAGTTTACAAAAACTGTTCGCAGAGAGGACAGGTGAAGCGTTTGGTTTTAAAGGTGGGGTGGCCTGCGGTGGGGTTTAATTTGAGCGAGCGTGAGCGGCAGCTGGCCGGTCTATTTCTGCGCTGTCTCGTCCGGGCCAATGAATACGGGCCGGTGGACGTGGGCGCTTTCATTCATTCCTTCCGGGAATACCTGTATGGAAGTTTTGTGCCACCGGAAAAGAAAAAGCCTTTAAGACAATGTAAATGCCTCTACTGTGGCGCGGATTTTTTCACCGAAAAAGAAAACCGGAAATTTTGCAGTGTATTATGCGTGTCGGAGTGGAACAGGAAATACAGGGTTGCGGAGAGAAAATAGCCGGAGGTTTACAGTTAGCACTGGCCGTTTAATTACCCGGTGATGCAGGATATTTGCCGGGGTCCGGAGAAAACACATCGTAGGGAACGGCTTCTTTCCGGAAATCCCTTAAAGGGTTTTTAAGGTAATACCATCAAGCTTTAGTGGATAAAAAAGCCAGTTAGAAGGGAAGCGTTTGCCGTGATTTCCTTAAGGGGACACCACCTGATTTGCCTTCAATTTTATCGTGGAGAAGGATATGATAAGAGATTTGTGGAAAATCTGGAAGGGGTTTTAATGAGGGCTGAAGGGGGCGAAGAAATACTGGTGGTGGGTGGCCCGGACGATATTTGTCGTTCCTGCCCGACGCTCCGGGATAAAGAGTGCGTTTCCTGGCCCGGAGCAGATGCGGAAATAAGGCAGATGGACGCTCAGGCAATGGGGTACCTCGGTGTTGAAACCGGGTCGAAGGTACGCTGGCAGGATATAAAAGCCAGGGTTATGGCTGTCTCCCGGGAGTGGCTGGCCTCCTTCTGTAAGGGTTGCGGGTGGGAAGAAGTTTGCATTGAAAAAAAGAAGAACTGGGGATTGGTTTGAGCTCAAAAGGTACGGGGTTATTGGTCAACTCCGGGCCTAAAGTTAATGATATATTTTATTTATAGACTTTTTAAATTATCGGAAAGGGGTTGTGGCTATGAAAGTAACAGAGATGGTTAACTGGAATTACGAACAAAGGTGTCAGAAGGCGGTACAGGCTTTAAATAAGAACGGTTTTACGGCTGTTTTCTGCCCCACCAGGGAGGAGGCGGCCGGCTATATTTTGCAGGAAGCCCGGGATGCCCGGACCATCGGCCTGGGTGGTTCCATGACCATAACCGAGCTGGGGGTTTTGGACAAGCTGGCAGGGATGGGGAAAGAATTGCTCATTCACGGGAAGCCCGGCCTTAGTGCCGAGGAAAGCCTGCAAATTATGCGCCGCCAGTTAACCAGCGACCTGTTTCTTTCGGGTACCAACGCCCTTACCCTGTCCGGCTGGCTGGTGAATATTGACATGACGGGTAACAGGGTGGGAGCAATGTTTTTTGGGCCTAAAAAAGTTATTGTGGTGGCCGGGCGAAATAAAATCGTTGAAGATTTGGAGGAAGCGGTAAAACGAATAAAGAGATTTGCTGCTCCCCCCAATGCCATGCGTTTGAAAAAGAACACTCCCTGTGCGAAAACAGGTTTTTGTCAGGACTGCAATTCACCCGACCGTATTTGCCGCGTAATGACGGTAATTGAGAAAAAGCCCAGATTAACGGACCTGCATGTGCTGGTGGTTAACGAGGATCTGGGGCTTTAAGGCAGGTGAGGGATGTTGCACCTGCCCTTTTGCTTTGGGAACTCCACCATTACGGGTCTTTTTAGCAGGGTATATTTCATGCTAAACTAAAGGCAAAGCTTAATGTTGCAAAGGGGGGATGGTCAGTGCCTGCCAACCTGACTCCCCAGTATCATGCTGCCGAAGAAGCTTTCCGTAACGCCACTACCATAGAGGAAAAAATTGCCGCCCTGGAGGAAATGCTGGCTGTAATTCCCAAGCACAAGGGTACAGAAAAACTTCAGGCCGATCTAAAACGCCGGCTCGCCCGCCTGCGGGAGGAGGGGCAGAAGAAAACCAGTGCCGGGAGGCACGATCCCTTTCATGTTGAAAAACAGGGAGCCGGACAGGTGGCCCTGGTAGGTTATCCCAACAGCGGCAAATCAGCCCTGGTTGGGGCTTTGACCAGGGCCAAAGTAAAGGTGGCGGACTACCCGTTTACCACGACCCTGCCTTTTAGCGGTATGATGCCATACGAGGAAATTTATATCCAGCTGGTTGACACCCCGCCCCTTACCGCCGAGGGATTCCCCCCGGGGCTGGCCGGTTTGCTGCGTAACGCCGATGCCCTGCTGCTGGTGATTGATAGTTGTGCCGGTGACTGCCTGGAACAGCTGGAAAATTCCCTGCGGCTGTTAAACGAACGCAAGATTATCCGCGACGATATTCCCCCGGGGGTCAGGGCCATACCGCCGCACCGCCTGATCATCGCGGCTAATAAAGCCGAACTGCCCCAGGGGAAGGAAAATCTTATGCTTTTGCGTGAATTACTACCCGCCGATCTGGAGGTTATGCCGGTTTCTGCCGCAACAGGTCTCAACCTGGAGCAGCTTAAAACCAGGTTGTTTGCAGTGCTGGAGGTCATTCGTGTTTTTACCAGGGCTCCGGGTAAAGCTCCGGATCTGACCCGTCCCTTCATTTTGCCCCGCGGCAGCACCGTTTTAGATTTAGCAGAAAGTATTCATAAAGATTTCTTAAAGACCCTGCGCGGGGCCCGTATCTGGGGTTCGGCCCGTTTTCCCGGGCAGAATGTACCCAAAGAATATATCCTGCACGACAGGGACATTGTGGAGCTGCTGGTTTAAAAGTAATGAGGGAGCAGTTTGCCCGGATCGCCCGGGAAAAAGGACGCTTATAAGGGTCAGGCATTACATAGGGAATTCCGGCAGGGGGGAAGATGATGTCCTGTTTAAAGCTGGTCATAGTTCAATTTCCCAGGGACAGGGCAAACCTCGAGCAGAATATTTCTCAAATGCACGGGTTTCTGGGCAAAATTGACGGGGACGCAGATGTGGTTCTCTTACCGGAAGACTGGCTGGGGGCGGTGGTGGTCGACTGGGGTGAATACCGGGAAATAGTTTTTGAATTATACCGGAAGGCTTTCCTTTCCCGGAACAGGGCCGGGCAGGGAGCCCCGAAGGGAGGGCAGGTTGTGGACGGTTCAGCCCCCGGTCCTTTGCTTGTGTCCGGGGCCCAGTATGTAAAGGCGGAAGGAGGTATTTTTTCCCGGGGCATGATCGTGGGCGGTGAATTGCCCGCCCCTGTTTTTTATGAAAAACACTTTCCTTCCCGGGCTATTGGCGAAAGGAACCATGTGCGGCCGGGCAGCGCCCTGCCCCTGATTCGGCACCGGGACATACCTCTCGGTGCCGTGGTATGTGTGGATATCATGTACCCGGAAATAGTACGTAACCTGGCCTTGAGGGGAGCGCTGATAATCTTGAACACGGCCAATATTCCGGCCGCCCGGATGTCCCTGTGGAAGAGCGTGGGCCTGACCCGGGCCTGCGAGAATACCGTTTTTGTAGCCATGGCCAATAATACCGCCACCAGCTATCCCGACGGGCGTGAGGTGCTGGGGGAGAGTTTTGTGGCTTATCCCGACGGGTATGACCTGCTGTCCTGTGGCCGTGAACCGGGGATATATTCTTTTGAGCTGGATCTGTCCCGGGTGGAAAGGGTGCGCCGGAGATGGCCCTATCTTGAGGATATAAGGTCAAAAAGGGAAAGTATTTGCCCAAAATATTACGGTGGGGAGCAATAAATTCAACAAGTTTCCCTCCGCATTACTTTATTTAGTAGGCCCAAAAGATTTGGCTGTAATATGCCGAAACTTTTTAAGAGAAGTTACCATGCAGTTTGCGGGGGGAGAGCAACAGGATGGTTAAAAGTATAAGGTCACGCATCATTCTCGGTTTTGCAGTTGTCTTATTTTTTGCAGCGACGTTGTTCGGGGTTAATTTTTGGATGAGCAGGCAGGTAGCCTGGGCTTTAAGTGAATTGCAGGACCACGTTCAGCAGGTAATTTCCACACGGCAGTTGCAGCTTTATTTAACCCGGCAGATAACAGCGGTTAAAGACTATGTGCAGACCGGGGATGCACGCTATTTTGAGGAGTACCAGAAATATGCCGGTTTGGCACGCAACCTGCTCCAGGAATTAGAACCAGTCGCCGTAGAGTCGGGTCACGCCAGTGAAATGAAGCAGCTTAAAAGTTTAAATGAACGTTATGTGGAACTGGTTGGAAATGATGTGGCTCCCCTGGTTAATGCCGGAGAGCTGGAAAATGCAGCAAAGGTAAACAGTGATATTGCGGAGAGCGTGGTTCTTATATTGCTGACAAGTGCCGATCAATATGTCTCCATTGTAGAAAAGGATATGCAGACAGTCAGGGACAAAACTTCCATTTTTACCACCAGGATGGTTCAGATATCCACCGTTTTGGGTGCAGCTGCCTTTTTGCTCGGGCTGGTGGTAAGTTTTCTGGTTTCCAGAAGTGTTACCAGGCCGGTGCAGATGCTGACTGGTCTGGCTGGTGAGATGGCTGCCGGTGACTTGACCCGCCAGATTCCAGTGACCGGCCGTGATGAACTGGCCCGCCTGGCCGCAGCCTTTAACAATATGGCGGCCGGGTTGCGGACGCTTTTGCAAAAGGTTGCCCGGCATGCCCATATTTTAGCAGAGCACAGCGACCGGATGGCTGCCGGTGGTGAAGAAGTAAGCGCGGCGGCGGAGGAGATGGCAGCCAGCTCCGCCCGGGTAGCCGCTTCTGTGGAGCAGGGGGCCGAGTTATCCACCCGGGCGAAGGATATATCCGCCCGGGTGGAACGCCAGGCCCGGGAGGGCAACCGGGTGGTTCAGGAGGCCGTAGCTAAAATGAATGCCATCTACCAGGCTTCCAAAATTACTGGAGAGCATATTCGGGAGCTGGGGCAGCATTCCCGGGAGATAGGACGTATCCTGGAGATGATCAGCGGTATTGCCGGGCAGACCAACCTGCTGGCTTTGAACGCGGCTATTGAAGCGGCACGGGCCGGGGAGCACGGACGGGGTTTTGCCGTGGTGGCCGAGGAGGTACGCCAGCTGGCCGAGGGGTCGGCCCGGGCTGCGGGGGAAATTGCTGAAATTATCCAGCAAATTCAGGAAGGTATAGACCGGGTGGTGCAGGCCATGGAGCAGGGGGGAAAGGAAATAGCCGAAGGAGTTTCCATGTTCACCCATGTAGGGGAGGTGCTGGGGGAGATTACAGCTCAAATAATTCAGGCCCAGGAAATGGTTGCCGAGGTGGCCGGGCAGATGGAGGAGGCTGCCGGGGGTACGCGTGGCCTGGCGGCATCCAGCCAGCAGGTTACCGGTACGATTCAGGAACTGGCTACAGCCGCCCAGGAACTGGCCCGTATTTCTGCCGAATTAAAAGAGATTGCCGCCAGTTATAAAGTTTAGTTTGTATGGTTTTGGCCTGCCGGGACATGATAATAGTGAAGGGGGGTTTTGGGTGTACGACCTGATCATTATCGGAATGGGACCGGCAGGGTTGACTGCAGCGGTCTATGCTGCCCGTAAAAAACTGTCCACTCTCCTGGTGGGAAAGCATTACGGGGGTCAGATGGCCTGGGCGTCGGGAGTGGAAAACTATATCGGGTTCCAGTACATTACCGGTGCCGAGCTGCTTTCCAGGTTTGAAGAGCATGTGGCCCGGTACCCTGTGGAGAGGTTGGAAGCTGAGGTTATTAAATTATCCCGTGAAAACGGGCACTTTTCCATCCGTACTGCCGGCGGGGATGTTTTTCAGTCCCGTACCGTAATTGTGGGTTCCGGAAAGTCTCCCCGGAGATTAAATGCGCCCGGGGAAAAAGAGTTAACGGGCCGCGGGGTAAGTTATTGTGCCGTTTGTGATGCTCCCCTTTTTGCCGACATGGATGTGTCGGTTGTGGGTGGAGGTAATTCGGCCCTGACGGCAGCTTACGATTTAATCAAGATTGCCCGCCGGGTTTATATAATCTCCCTGGAAGAATGGACGGCTGATCCCGTTATCATCGACAAAGTAAAAAATGCCACCAATTTAACCAGGCTGGTGGGGTACGAAACGGTACGCATTGAAGGAAGTGAGAGGGTAACGGGTATCATACTGCGCTCCCTGGATGGCCGGAAAAAAGAGATGAAGCTCGATGTGCAGGGGGTGTTTATTGAAATTGGTACCGTACCCAACACGAACTTTGTTGGGGAGTTGCTGGAGCTGAACGAAAAGGGGGAGATCAGGGTTGACTGCGATTGCAGCACTTCCGTACCCGGCGTCTATGCAGCCGGGGATGTAACCAGCATCCCCGAAAAGCAAATAATTGTTGCAGCCGGGGAAGGGGCCAAGGCTGCCCTGGGAGCTTACCGCTATTTGCTGGAGCATAAGCAGTGAAACCTGCAACCCGGGAGCGATTGAAGGCTTTGATTTTTGTTCTGATTGTTTAAGAAACTGATCAAATCTAACCGGATCATAAAAATATTGACACCCGGCTTTTGACAAGTGTAAAATGGGGAAAAAGGTGAAAATTGTTGGCACAGGCTGGCTGATGCCGTTCAGCCAGAATCAAGGGGGATCCGGAAAGCCTGATGACCAGGAGGGATCTTTTTTTTTTGGTAACAACCCGGTGTCCAAAAATAGCAACAATAAAATTTTTCTTTTTGTCGATTTTTTGAAAGGATTTTAGATGGTAAAAGTCGAAATAATTTCATACAAGTAACTTTTCAGAAAACAAGGAGGTGAAAGCTTTAAGTTAAAGAAGGTGAACTGGTTGAAAAATCGACGGCGGGCAGGGTTTAAGGTGATGTATGGAAAAGGAGGAGGACAGTGAGAAAATACAGGTTATCTCTGGTACTGCTTAGTGTATTGCTGGTGGTTGTGCTGGTAGCTGGCTGTGGTGGCAATGCCGGTGCCCCTGGTGGGAGCAGCAGTGAAGGGGCGCAGGGTGATACCATTAAAATTGGATTCATGGGCGCTTTAACGGGGAATGAGGCCAGTTACGGCATAGAGACCTTAAAAGGCATGAAAATGGCCGCTGAAGACTTGAATAAAGCGGGCGGCGTGCTGGGTAAAAAGATTGAAATTGTGGAGTCAGACCACGGCAGCAAGCAAACCGAGGCAGCTTCCGTGGTACAGAAGATGATCAGCAAGGACCGGGTGGTGGCCATTGTAGGCGATCCCACCACCGGCAAGACCAAATTGGCGGCTCCCATTTGCCAGCAGAATAAAGTGGTCCTTCTCTCTGCCGGTGCGGTAGGACCGGGTGTGGTTGAATTTGGAGATTATATTTTCCGGGATACCCTTCTGGATGCGGTGGCTGCTCCGGCGGTAACCAAATATCTGGTTAATGAACTGGGTTGGAAGAAAGTGGCCATCGTTACTTCTACCAACAATGACTACAGTGTGGGCCTGACCAAAATTTTTGAAGCGGCCCTGGCCGCAAATAATGCCCAGATAGTTGACCGGGAAAGCATTCAGGATGGGGACCAGGATTTCAGCGCGCAGGTGACCCGGATCAAGCAGGCCAAACCCGACGGCATTATTTTTACCGGCTACTATACCGAGGGTGGCCTGTTTATGAAAGAAGTGCGCAAGCAGGGACTGGATCTGAAGATGGCCGGTGGCGACGGCCTGCTTTCGCCGGTGCTCTGGAAGCTGGGCGGTGATGCGGTTGAGGGCAGCATGGTATATACCGGTTTTGCCGCCGATCCTGAAAATGCTGCTCCCCAGACCAAGGAGTTTATCAAGAAATACCAGGCGGCCAATGATAACAAGCTGCCCGATATGTTCTCCGCCCAGGGTTATGATGCGGTAATGCTGCTGGCCAAGGCCATGAAGGAAGCCAATAGCACCGATCCGTCCAAGTTTAAGGATGCCCTGGCTAAAACCAAAGACTACCCGGGTGTTTCCGGAACGCTGACCTTCCTGCCCAACCGGGAGCCCGTGAAGAGCCCGGTATACCTGCTGGAGGTTAAGAACCAGCAGTTTAGCATTAAGACGGCTCTGCCCACCGAGGCGCCGAAAGCCTGATTTTTGCTTTTAGTTTCCGGTGGAACCGGATGAACCTTTCCGGTTCCACCAGGAATTTATCTTTGGAGGTAGCCATGTTACTGCAACAGATTATTAACGGCCTGACCCTGGGGGCCACCTATGCCTTGATTGCCCTGGGTTACACCATGGTATACGGGATTATCCAGTTAATTAACTTTGCCCATGGCGACATTTATATGATCGGTGCCTTTATCGGGGTGGCGGCGGTAGCCATTTTCCACCAGAATTTTTTCCTCACCCTGGCCACGGCTATGCTCGCCTGTGTGATTCTGGGGGTGACCATTGAGCGGGTAGCCTACCGTCCGTTGCGCCGTGCCCCCCGCCTGAATCTCCTAATTACCACTATCGGGGTGTCCATTTTCCTGGAGACCTTTATGACTGTTCTCAAGGGCCCCCAGCCTACCGGTTTTCCCACTGTCTTGAAAAATGTAACCCTGCGGGTGGGAGAACTGGAGTTTTCCAGCATTCAACTGGTTATTTTGCTGGTATCCTTGGTTCTCATGGTAGGGCTGCAAATTATTATTAAATATACCAAAATCGGAAAAGCCATGCGGGCGGCATCTGAGGATTATGATACGGCCAGCCTGATGGGCATCAACATCAACCGGGTTATTTCCTTTACCTTTGCCATTGGCTCCGCGCTGGCGGCGGCAGGGGGGGTGCTGGTTGGGATTTATTTCAACTCCGTATCACCTTATATGGGTGTGACTGCCGGTTTAAAAGCTTTCGTTGCGGCAGTTCTTGGAGGAATCGGTAATATTCCCGGGGCCATGCTGGGCGGCCTGCTCCTGGGCCTGGCCGAGGTTTTTGGTGTGGCCGCAGGTTTTTCCACCTATAAGGATGCCATTGCTTTTACCCTGCTGATTATCATTTTGCTGGTCAGACCCACCGGTTTACTGGGGCGGCCCATCCAGAGGAAGGTGTAGTGTATGGCCCAGTGGTTAGCCAGTGTGATTGACCCTTATTACCAGCAGGTGCTTATGCTGGTGGGGATATATATCATTGCGGCTTTAGGTCTGAACCTGATTACCGGTGTATGCGGACAGCTTACCTTCGGGCATGCCGCTTTTCTGAGTATTGGTGCTTATACGGCGGCAATCCTGACCAGAGATTTTCATATGCCTTTCCTGGCCAGCCTGATCCTGGGCGGCTTGATGGCGGCTTTGTTTGGCGTATTGCTGGGGATTCCTGTCCTCAAGCTTACGGGTGACTACCTGGGTATTGCCACCCTGGGCTTTGGGGAGATTGTGCGGGTAGCTTTTACGAACATGAAAATAACCGGGGGAGCCATTGGACTGGCAGCCATTCCCCGTGCCTCCAACTTAATAAATGTGACCGTTTTTGTTATCCTGGCCGTGGTGGCCATGGTTCTGCTGGAGAATTCCCGTTTTGGCCGGGCATTGAGAGCCATCCGGGAGGATGAAATTGCTGCTGGGGCGATGGGTATAAATACCATGTGGTATAAGATTCAGGCTTTTGGTATCGGCTGTTTTCTGGCCGGGATCAGCGGGGGTTTTTACGCCCACCTGCTGCAGTATTTGAATCCCAACGACTTTGGTTTTTTGAAGTCCTTTGAAATTTTGAACTTTGTGGTCCTGGGCGGGCTGGGAAGTATTCCCGGTACCATAGTTGGTACAACCGTACTGACCCTGGCTCCCGAGTTCCTCCGTTTCGTCCAGGAGTACCGGATGATGATTTATGGCTTGCTTCTGGTATTGATGATGATCTTCCGGCCCAATGGCCTGCTGGGTGGTGTTAATTTCCGCCGCCTGTTACGGCGCAGGAAGCAAAAAGCGGCAGCTATAAGTGGTTAAGAAAAGTAAAGTCGAACAGTGCGTTCGACCTATGGCGGGAGGATATATGGCAGCAATACTGGAGTTAAAAGGTTTGAGTATCCGGTTTGGGGGCCTTTGTGCCGTTGACGACGTGAACATGACCATAGAGGAGGGGGAAATCCGGGCCCTGATCGGACCCAACGGGGCAGGGAAAAGTACCATATTCAACCTGGTCACCGGCATTTACCGTCCCACCGGAGGAGAAATATACTTTTACGGAAAAAAAATTAACGGCCTGCCCCCTCATATCATAACCGCCCGGGGTATTGCCCGTACCTTCCAGAACATTCGTCTTTTCGGCAATCTGACAGTTTTGGAAAATGTGCAAATTGGCAGGCATTGCCGGGGTAGGGCAGGTATATGGGGAGCCCTGTTACCTTTTGGCCGTGTGCGGGCGGAAGAAGCGGGTATTACTGCACGGGCGCGGGAGTTGCTTGAATTTATGGGTTTGGGCGGCAAGGAAGAAGAGCTGGCCAGGAATCTTTCCTACGGTGAGCAAAGGCGGCTGGAAATTGCCCGCGCCCTGGCTACCGATCCCAGGATAATTCTTCTGGATGAGCCGGCAGCCGGGATGAACCCGCAGGAAAAACAGACCCTGGCTGAGATGGTCCGGCGCATTCGGGAAATGGGAATTACCATTTTCCTGGTAGAGCATGATATGAAGTTCGTCATGAGCCTGGCCGACAGGGTGGCCGTACTGGATTACGGTAAAAAGATAGCCGATGGTACTCCCGCCGAAGTGCAGCAGGATCCGGCGGTAATCGAGGCTTACCTGGGGAAGGATGTGTAAAGGTGCTGGAAGTCAAGGAGGTCAGCGTTGCTTACGGCGTAATTGAGGCCTTAAGGAACATATCTTTTACTGTGGGAAAAGGGGAGATCGTGGCGCTGATTGGTGCCAACGGGGCAGGAAAGACCACCACCCTGCGTACCATTTCAGGCCTCCTGCGGGCTAAAAAGGGCCAGATTTTTTATAAAGGCCAGGATATTACCAGGTTGCCTCCATATAAGATTGTGGAACTGGGGCTTACCCAGGTTCCCGAGGGCAGGCGGGTTTTCAGCCGCATGACGGTGCTGGAAAACCTGGAGATGGGGGGCTATGTGCTACGCAGTCGTTCCGAGCTGAAAGCGGGGCTGGAGCGGGTTTTTGAGCGTTTCCCCCGCCTGGCCGAGCGTAAATACCAGCTGGCCGGGACATTGAGCGGTGGGGAACAGCAGATGCTGGCCATGGGACGCGCCCTGATGTCGCGGCCGGAGCTTTTACTGCTGGATGAGCCTTCCATGGGACTGGCACCTTTATTGGTACGGGAAGTGTTTTCCATTATTCAGGAGATTAATAAAGCGGGTACAACCATTTTGCTGGTGGAGCAAAATGCCCACATGGCCCTCTCCATTGCCCACAGGGCCTACGTCCTGCAAACTGGGGAAATAACCCTGGAAGGCCCGGCTTCAGAGCTTGCACAAAAGCCAGAAGTCAGGAGAGCCTATCTGGGGGAATGATGGGGAGAAGAACTATGTACCTGGAGAAGAGGCTGCTGGTGCGGGATTTTCTGGTCGAGCCGGGTTCGGAGGATGACCTGACCGATTTTATCCCCCAGGGGGAAGAGATCCTGGACCAGCATATTTTAAGTATCATCCCTATCCTGCGGGAGAAAAATATAGCTGTAATGGATTCCAGCGGGGCGGTCACAGGGCTGCTGATTATGGAAAGGGTTGTTGAACGGCTGGTGGATTTCGTGCGGGAAACCGAGGCGGCCCTTACCGCGGTGCTGGGAGTTACCGATGATGTTATCTGCATGATCGATAACCAGGAAAACGTTACCGGTTGGAACCGCAAGGCCGAATTACTGTACGGCATCAAGGGCCAGGATATTCTGGGGCGTTCCATACACGATTTTTTTACCAATCTGGTGGTTACCAGGGTGTGCCGTGAAGACCGGGAAGTATATGCGGAATATCACCAGCCCCGGCAGGATACCCATGTTTTGATTAACTCGGTACCCATCAGGCGTGATGGAAGGGTGATCGGCGGCGTTTCAGCGGAAAAGGATGTCACAGAAGTAATCCAGCTCAACCGCGCCCTGTCCCGGGCCAGCTACCAGGTGAAGTGCCTGAAAGAAGCCATCCAGAAAAACGAGATTAAACGGGTAGATCCCTTTACCAAGCTCTACGGTCATCATCCCCGCTTGAAGGCTATGGTGGATGTGGCCCGGCGGGCCGCCCCTACTGACGCCACCGTGCTGATCCGGGGGGAAAGCGGTACGGGAAAAGAGATCCTGGCCCGGGCCATTCACGAAGCCAGCGACAGGGCAGGTAAGCCCTTCGTAGTGGTCAATTGCGGTGCCATACCGGCGGAACTCTTTGAAAGCGAAATTTTCGGGTACGAACAGGGTGCCTTTACCGGGGCGGGACCCCGCGGAAAGCCAGGATTGCTGGAAATGGCCAATGAGGGAACAGTTTTTCTGGATGAAATCGGTGAGCTGCCCCTCAATCTGCAGGTCAAACTTTTACGCGTACTGCAGGAAAGGGTATTCTACCGTGTGGGGGGTTCCCGGCCCGTTAGTGTAAATATCCGCATTATAGCAGCCACCAACCGCCACCTGGAGGAGATGGTTTCCAGCGGCGAATTCAGGGAGGATCTGTATTACCGGCTGAATGTAATCAGCATTGAGATGCCCCCTTTAAGGGAGAGGCGTTCCGATATTCCCGAGTTGCTTTACCGCTTCCTGCAGGAGTACTGCCAGCTCTATGGCAAGGAAATAAGCAAAGTGGAGCCGGGAGTGGTGGCAGCATTACTTTCCTATTCGTGGCCCGGCAATGTCCGGGAACTGAAAAATACAGTGGAGCGGATGGTGGTGCTGGCTGAAGGTGAGGTAATTACGGAGAAGGATCTTCCCAAGTACCTGCGGGAGCATGCGCTGGGCTTTGGTGCTGCTGCCCGGGAATTCCCTCCCGATCTGAACGTTGCCGCCAGGGAAACCGAGAAGGAAATTATTCTCAAAGCACTGAAAGAGGCGGGGGGGAACAGGACCGTCACCGCCCGCCTGCTGGGACTACCCAGGAGTACCCTGTATTATAAAATGAACCGGCTGGGAATTTTAGGCACCAAGAAATCCCTGCCCAAGCACTAATGATCCCGCGTAAAAGTTTCTTTTCGGGGTGAAGAGGAAAAGAGGTTGTACTTGGCAATTTTGCGGTAAATGGTCGCCCGGCTGATACCCAGGGCCCGGGCGGCTTTAATTTTGCCCTTCTCGTTCCAGCCGAAATGATTCAGGGCACCGATGATGGCCTCCCTTTCCATCTGTTCCAGGGTGAGCCAGCGGCCTTCCCGGGTGGGAACCGCGGTCATACGGCTGCTGCCTTCCTGCACGGGGCGGGGCAGGCTGCCCAGATCAATCAGCTCCCCCTCCTCCAGGTTCACGGCATATTCCACAGCGTTGATCAGTTCCCGCACATTTCCCGGCCAGCTGTAGGCCAGGCAGGCCTTTTCCGCCCGGGGAGTGTAGCCCCGGATTTTCTTGCCCAGGAGGTTGTTATAGTGCTCCCGGTAGTATTCCAGGAGCAGCTTGATATCCTCCGGCCTTTCCCGCAGCGGGGGAATGTAGAGGGGGATAACGCTCAACCGGTAATAAAGATCTTCCCGGAAACGGCCCCGGGCAATCATTTCTTCCAGGTTGCTGTTGGTGGCAGCAATGATACGAATATCCACCGGGATCAGCCTGCTGCCGCCAACGCGTTCCACCTGGCGCTCCTGCAACACCCGCAGCAGCTTGGCCTGCAGGTAGAGGGACATGTTCCCGATTTCGTCCAGGAAAATGGTCCCGTGATTGGCCAGTTCAAACTTGCCCGGTTTACCCCCTTTACGGGCGCCGGTGAAGGCTCCTTCTTCATAGCCGAATAGTTCGCTTTCCAGCAGGGTTTCGGGTATGGCTCCGCAGTTGATGGCCACAAAGGGCTTGTTTCTCCGCGGGCTGGCGGCATGGATGGCCCGGGCGAAAATTTCCTTCCCCGTCCCGCTCTCCCCGGTGATCAGGACGGTGGAGTGGCTGCCGGCAATTTTGGCCGCCCTGGCTTTCAGCTCTTTTATGGCCCGGCTTTCCCCGATGATATCGTCAAAGGTGAAGACTTTCTGGGCGCTCATGATTTCGTAGGCCAGTTTTTGCGTCTCCTTGAAGTCCCGGGCCGAGGCCACCACTCCCACGGGCCGGCCGTCGCTGCCCATGATGGGCCGGGCCGTGACCAGGAGGTGCAGCCGCTGCCCCCTGGCCTGGACGAAGCATTCCCGGGAGGTAAACCCTCCGGGCTGGCGCAGGGCCGAAAGGAGAGGCAGGCCCGCCAGGTAATTCTCCAGGGGCTGGTGGAGAATCTCCTTTCTGGGAATATTAAACATCCGCTCTGCCGAGAGGTTGAAGTGGGTCACTATCCCGTCGCTGTTGATGGCGATGACCCCTTCATCCACCGCGTCCATGACCGCGTTTACCTGGCTGGCCATGATCATTTTTTCTCTCAAAGCTTCGATTTCCAGCACTTTGGCCGCCACCAGGTCGGCCATGCGACCAATGAATTCCATCAGCGATTCGGTACGGGAGCAGAGGGTGATTTTCTGTTCCTCGCTGAAGGCAATGAGGCTGATGGTGCCGATGACAGTTTGCCCGGCAATGATGGGGTAAACGATGGATGCTTTATAAAAACAGCTTCCCGTGAGCGGGCAGGACATGCAGATGGGGTGATATCCCGCTTCTTTGATAAAAATGGGCTGGCTGGTCCTGAGCACGTGCTTGTTGACCAGCCCCCGCAGGAGGCGGGAGCCCACGTCGTTGCGCACCTTGCCCGTGCCGGCCACCCGCACCAGGTCGAGGTCGATTACCTCGACCTCGACCCCCAGGGCGGCGGCAATGGCTTCGGCAACCCGCTGGCAGTCTTCTTTTACCTGATCCAGCCTGGACACGGGTTCTCACATCCATTTGCTATAATATGGTAGCCGGATTAAAAACGCTCGGAAATGGACTTGGCCTGCATGAATAATTTCAGGTAGTCCCTCCCGCCGGCCTTGGAATTGGTACCGGACATTTTGAATCCGCCGAAGGGCTGTACTCCCACCAGTGCGCCCGTGCACTTGCGGTTGAAGTACAGGTTGCCCACATGAAACTCCCGGCGGGCTTTTTCCAGGTGAGCCCGGTTGCGGGAATACACTCCTCCGGTCAGGCCGTATTCAGTGTCATTGGCAATGGCGATGGCTTCATCAAAGGTTCTGGCCTGGATAACCGCCAGCACCGGCCCGAATATTTCTTCCTGGGCGATGCGGGCGTGGGGTGCTACGCCGGCAAATACCGTCGGCTGAATAAAGTAACCCACGCTGCTGTCTCCCTGCCCGCCGGTGAGCAGGTGGCCTTCTTCACGACCAATCCGGATGTAACTCATGATTTTGTTAAATGAGGCTTCGTCAATAACCGGGCCCACATCTGTACCGTAATCTTCGGCAGGCCCTGTTTTTAGTTGAGCTACCTTTTCGGCCAGTTTATCCAGCACAGGCCGGTAGGCATCGCCCACCACAATGAGCCGGGAACAGGCGGAACATTTCTGGCCGGAAAAACCGTAGGCCGAGGTAATTACGCCGGCCACAGCATCATCCAGGTCGCAGTCCTCATCTATAATAATAGCATCTTTGCCGCCCATTTCGGCCGCTACTCTCTTGATCCATTTCTGGCCGGGGGCAATTTGAGCGGCTAGGCTGTTAATGTGCAGGCCCACATCTTTTGAACCGGTGAAATTGATGAAATGAATCAGGGGATGTCCTACCAGGAAGTCACCGATTTCACTGCCGCTGCCGGGCAGGAAATTAATTACTCCGGGGGGCAGTCCGGCTTCCTGCATGATCTCCATAAACTTATAGGCAATTACCGGAGTATTGCTGGCCGGCTTTAAAACCACCGTGTTCCCCGCCACCACCGGCCCTACCGTGGTGCCGGTAAGAATAGCCAGGGGGAAATTCCAGGGCGGGATGATGACTCCCACGCCTAAAGGCAAATATTCCAGGGTATTTTCTTCACCGGGGTAGGGGGTAACCGGCTGGGGTTGGGCCAGGCGGATCATTTCCCGGCCGTAAAACTCCAGGAAATCAATGGCCTCGGCGGTATCGGCATCAGCCTCCACCCAGTTTTTGCCTGCTTCCAGCACCATCCAGGCTGAAAGCTCATGTTTTCTTTTACGCATAATAGCTGCGGCTTTGAAGAGGTAACGTGCCCTGGCTTCGGGAGGGACCTGCCGCCAGCTCAGGAAAGTTTCTGCGGCTGTTTCTACTGCCCGCTGAGCCAGTGCCCTGTCAGCCCGCGATACCTTTCCCACGACCTCGCTGTGGCGGGAGGGGTTATATGATATTATTTTTTCTTCCGTATAAATTTGCTCCCCTCCAATAATTAGAGGATATTCCCTGCCCAGGCTGTTTCTGACTTTCTGCAGGGCTTCCTTCATTTTGCTACGGTTCTCTTCCCGGGTAAAATCGGTTAAAGGCTCGTTGGAAAAAGGTTTGAGCATTTTTTTCACTCCTTAAAATTCTTTAAAGTAAGTTTGACGGGATGGGATTTTCCGGTTACCTGGTCAATCAAACCACTGACGGTTCCACGAAAAGCTCACCGGTGGTAAAACGGGACAGGCTGAACATGTCTACGGGTAAAGTGGTGGGCAGACCCAGGATAACTTCCGCCATCAACTGGCCGGTCATGGGAGCAATCATGAAACCATGGCCGGAAAAGCCTGCGGCAACGTAAAATCCCGGTACTCCGGGTACCTCGCCCAGCACCGGCTGCCGGTCGGGGCTCATATCGTAGACGCCGGCCCATTGTCTGACCACCCGTACGTTTTTCAGTACGGGTAGCAGCCAGACCGCTTTCCGGGCCATTTGGGTAAGAAACTGCCAGCTGGAACGGACGTTGTATTCCTTGGGTTCGTTGGGGTCTCCCAGGCCCATAATAAAGCTGCCGTGGGGCGTCTGCTGGCAGTAAAGGTTGTGGTAAAAACTCATGACCATGGGCCCCAGGACTTGTTCCACCGGTTCAGTTACCAGGATCTGGTGTCTTTCCGGCACTATGGGCAGATCCACCCCCACCATGCGGCCAATTTCAGCCGCATGACCGCCCGCGGCATTTACTACCACCGGAGCCTGGAAGGTTCCCCGGTTGGTGATAACCGTTTTCAAAGAACCTTCAATTTTAATATCCCGGACTTCCGTATAAGTGTGTATTTTCACTCCCAGGCGTCTGGCCGCCCGGGCGTAAGCATCGGTTACCTTGAAGGGGTTGGCATGACCATCTTTGGGGCAGAAGGTGGCTCCCAGGAGACCCTCGGTATTTAAAAAGGGTACTATTTCCCGGGCTTCCCGGGGCGTTACCCAGCGGGCATCGATGCCCAGGCTTTTCTGCAGGGCCAGGTTTTTCTTAAACTGTTCTTCCATTTTGGGGGTATAGGCCAGGAGCAGATAACCCTCCTGTTTGATTTCAATCCCTTCGGGGTAGTCCAGCTCTTCAGCCAGGTGCTCCAGCCTGGCGATGGCGTACTTGGCTAAAAGGCAGTTGGTTTTGGTACCCCACTGATGGCGAAAACCGGCACCGCAGCGTCCCGTGGCGCCGGAGGTGAGGTAGGCCCGCTCAAGTACTGCCACGTCCCGCATCCCCCGTTCTGCCAGATGATAGGCAATGGAACAGCCGGTAACTCCACCGCCAATGATAATTACTTCATGCCTGTTCATCCGGGACACCTCCCCGGGCTAGGGTGCCCAGTTTTAAGGGTACAACCGGGGGACGGAATGTGGGCAGGGCCAGTTCAGCCGGATTCTGCCCGGTCATCCGGGCTATTTCACCGGCAATCAGAGGCCGGCAGGTACGCCCCTGACATGGCCCCATACCACAGCGCTTGAGCCGTTTTATTTCATCCAGGGTGCGGGCCCCTTCGGCAATGGCTTTGCGGATCTCTTCCAGAGTTACATCTTCGCAGCGGCAGATAATCGTCTTATCTTCCATAATTTTCACTCCTGGAATGTAAAAATCGAGGCCTGTCGCCAGGCAGAAATATAACGAGTCCTGAAAAAGGTTTATTTGATGGCGAAGTGCCGTACTTCCATGGCCAGATCTTTGGGTACGGCCAGCCAGATAACTGCGGTTTTATCCATCTTTTCCGTCTTTACTACTTTAACCACCCGTGCCCGGCATACTTTTTCTCCCGCCCGGTTCACTCCGGCCACTTCCTGGCCTTCTTCGGGGAGAGGGAGGAATTCGTAAGGCAATTTGATCAGAGCTTCATTTTCGCCGTAGGTCAGATCTACGACAAACAGGGCCAGTCCGGGGCAGCGGGTGATACATTGACCACAGCCGTTACATTTCTCATAATCTACCTGCGGTATTTCGTTAATATCCTTAAAGGGGCCAATGGCCTGCCGGGGACAGGCATGGCTGCAGGGATCGCAGGGAATGGGTTGGAAACATTCCGCTATAACCACCGGTCTCCTGGCCAGCCGTTCCGGCGGGGGTATCTTTTGGGCCAGGTCCTCCGGTGTGGGGACGCCATCGACGGCCAGCACGGTCTTCACCTCCAGTACCTAACCTATCATTGCTCTGCTCAGCCCGCTGCGGATCTTTTCGCCTACGGGACCTGAACGCAGGCTGTCCAGTTGCTGCTGTAACTCTGCGCGCCGGGCCTCATATCCTGTCTGGTTGTAGCCCAGGCTGTATGCGGCGTGCAGTCCGGCCAGGGCACCTTCCATCATTGCTGCCGAGGCCTCCTCAACACCTGCTGCATCGCCGGCCACATATACTCCCGGTACAGTGGTTTGCAGGCTGGCATCGCGGAGCGGCACGTGTCCTCCCAGCTGGGGGACGTAAACCAGCCTGCACCCGGCCTGGGCCAGCAGTTCCACCAGAGGGGACAGGCCTACGGAAAGGCAAATGGTATCCACAACAAGGTCTTTTTCCGTTCCAGGTACAGGCTGCCCCTGTTCATCAATCTGCCAGATGACAGCACCTTCCACCTGCCGCGTCCCGCAGGCTCTCCCGATGGTATGGCTGGTATAGATGGGTACTCCCGCCCGCCGTACTTTGGCCGCATGAACCCAGTAGGCGCCGATTTTCGGTGCAGCCTCCACTATGGCGGCTACCTCCATGCCGGCCTGCAGCAGCTGGTAGGTGACAATAACTCCGATGTTACCGGCACCCACCATAAGGACCCTCTTGCCGGGCAGGACGCCGTAAACGTTGACCAGCGTCTGGACCGCACCGGCACCGTAAATACCCGGCAGGTCATTGTTGGGAAAGGCCAGGGTTTTTTCTGCTGCTCCCGTGGCTACTATTACCCGGGCGGGTTTTATAAAAAAGATCTTCCCTTCCCGTTCCACTCCCAGAACTCCATCTTCATAAAAACCAAAAACGGTGGCACCGGTCAGAGCTTCAATGTGGGGATGGGACATTACCTGGCCGGTAAGTTCAGCGGCGATGTTGATCCCTCGCTCCGAGGCCCTGTGGCTTTGTGAACCGAAGAAGCGGTGGGTTTGCTTGATCAGCTGGCCTCCGAGCCGGTCCTGGCGGTCCAGGAGGGTTACCCGGGCACCGGCATTTGCTGCCTCCAGGGCGGCGCAAAGCCCGGCAGGTCCGCCGCCAATAACCGCAATCTCAACAAAACTAATTTCCTGGCGCATAGATTACTCCCTTTCCTTTCTGGCTTTCCACAACCATGCCCGGGCGCAGCTTTTCCACGCATATGCGCACGTTGGGCTCCCCATTTACCGTCATGAGACAGGAGGAACAATTACCTATGGCACAGAAAAGTCCCCGGGGGCGGTGGAGTACAGGGCTTTCCCGCATGATCCTGATGCCGGCTGCGTGCAGGGCTGCGGCGATGGTTTCTCCTTCGTAACCTTCATACTCTTGACCATCAAAGGTAAACTTTACTTTCTTGCCCCGTTTAAATTCCAGAATCGGATGCTGTTCTATACGCATACCAGACCCCCATTTCAATTTGCGAAGGTTCCCTGAACCTTGACGGTAATTTTGTCTGCAGGTTTCTAACGCAAAATAAATACCAGGTATGGCTGGTTTCAATACCCCCTTGATAGCCGGAGAAGATTGATGATAATGTTTGCTATGTCTAATTAATTAAACAATATGTTTAGACAAATGTACATTTGCAGCTGGACACATGGATGGCAGGCAGAGCTTGGCCGGCCGGTTTGTATTGGGTGCAGCGCGAGATCAATTACGAAAATCAGCAACATTAAATAATCAGGGCAGGAAAGCAGAGTTTTGTCGAGAATAATATCTTAGCTGCCCATTACCGGAAGAAGGTGCACTATCGATGGAAGATCGCTACCAAAGAGAGATAAACTACCTGCGGGTTTCCGTTACCGACCGCTGCAACCTTCGTTGCCGTTACTGTATGCCCCCCCAGGGTGTATCTGTTGTGCCCCGGAGGGAAATTCTAAGCCTGGAGGAAATTACCCGGGTAGTTGAGGCGGCAACTGAAGTAGGAGTTAAAAAGGTGCGCCTTACCGGAGGGGAGCCTCTGGTGCGCCGCGGGATAACGGAACTTGTGCGGAAACTGGCCGGTATACCGGAAATTGATGATATAGCCCTTACCACCAATGGTATCCTGCTTGCCGGAAAGGCCGGACAGTTGAAAGCTGCAGGTCTTTGCCGGGTTAATATCAGCCTGGATACGTTGAAACCCGAGCGCTTCAATTTTATTACCCGGGGAGGCTCACTGGAGGCGGTGTGGCGGGGAATTGAGAAGTCCCTGGAAATCGGGCTTCATCCGGTGAAGCTGAATGCCGTGGTTGTGCGCGGCTTTAATGATGATGAAATATGCGACCTGGCCCGGCTTTCGATAAAACACCCCCTGCACGTGCGCTTTATAGAATTGATGCCCTTTGGAACAGCAGCCGGTTATTCCAGGGAGGGTTATGTTCCTGCCGCTGAAATCAGAAGCCTGATTGAAAAGGAGCTGGGCCAGTTGCAGGAAGTACGCAAGCTGGCAGGCAGCGGCCCGGCGCGTTATTACCGCCTGCCGGGTGCGCCGGGCACCATCGGGTTTATCAGTGCGGTGAGCGATCACTTTTGCGGTCGCTGCAACCGCCTGCGCCTGACTGCCACCGGTGCGTTGAGGCCCTGCCTGTTTTCTGAACATGAAATTGATCTCAAAGGCCCCCTGCGCCGGGGTGCTACCCGGGATGAACTGGCCGGGCTGATAGCCCGGGCCATTCAGGACAAGCCCGGCTGGCACAGGCTGGGTCAGGAAAATTTTCGCACCAGGAAAAACATGTCTCAAATTGGTGGATAGGAGCTGGTTGTAAGTCATGGGGGACATATGTTTGAGCCACTTTGACTCCCGGGGCCGGGCCCGTATGGTGGATATAAGCAAGAAGGACGATTCCATCCGGGAGGCTGTAGCCCGGGGAGAAGTAATCATGAGCCCGGAAACTTTAAATATCATTGCCGGAGGCACTGCGGCTAAAGGGGATGTCCTGGGGGTGGCCCGGCTGGCCGGGATCATGGCTGCGAAAAAGACGCAGGAACTCATACCGCTAACCCATCTTATTTCTTTGACCAGCGTAGCTGTTGATTTTCGCCTCCAGCCTCCCGCCCGGGTGGAAATCCAGGCCCGGGTGCGGACTGTGGGTAAGACCGGGGCGGAAATGGAGGCGCTTACAGCCGTAAGTGTGGCTGCTTTAACCATCTATGACATGTGCAAAGCCGTGGACCGGTCCATGGTTATTCAGAACATCCGCCTGATCAGTAAAAGTGGCGGTAAAAGCGGTGAATTCTGGCGGGAAGGGGAAGAAAAATGGGAGTAATTGTGGCAGTATGCACCAGTTCGGAAAAAGGAACGCGTAAGAAGAATGTTGGTTCAGGAATGCTGGTGGCCGGCCACGGCCTGGAAGGGGATGCCCATGCCGGCCCCTGGCATCGCCAGGTCAGCCTCCTGGCGATGGAAAGCATAGAGAAAATGCGCCGGCGGGGCCTGGATGTCAGGCCCGGGGATTTTGCCGAAAATATTACCACTGAGGGGATAGACCTGGCCAGCCTGCCCGTAGGTACCCTCCTGGCCATCGGTCCCCAGGCCGTTGGAGAAGTAACCCAGATCGGTAAGGAGTGTCATTCGGCCTGCGAGATTCGCCGGCTGACCGGTGATTGTATAATGCCCCGGGAGGGTATTTTTGTACGCATCCTCTCCGGTGGCCCGGTAAAGGTGGGGGACCGGATAGAGGTTCTCAAACCGGGGAGCAACTGCGGAAGGTGAAGGGCATGTCCGTTCCCCCTGGAATATGCATTGTTGGGAGTTCCGGTACGGGTAAAACTACCTTTCTGGAAAAGCTGATTGGGGAGCTTGAGCGGCGCGGTTTCCGGGTGGGAACCATCAAGCACCACCACGGTGATTTTGAAATGGATAAGCCGGGCAAGGATACCTGGCGCCATGCCCGGGCCGGTGCCCGGTCGGTATGTATTTCCTCTCCCCGGAAATTTGCCCTCATCCGCCAGGTGGAGGAGGAACTATCTCTGCAGGAGATAGTTCCGCTGCTTGGTCCGGTGGATATTGTTCTCGCTGAAGGTTATAAGAAGGGCGACTGGCCCCAGATCGAGGTGTGTCCACCCGGTGAAACTGCTGCCCGGGTGGGGAGAAAAGACCGGTTAATTGCCCTGGTTGGTGATGGTACCGCTCAGGATGAACTTCCCTGTTTTGGTAGAGAAGATGTGGGGATGGTGGCGGATTTTATTGTTGATTTCCTGGGTCTGAACTAACCTTGGGAAGGGTGATAATTATGGCCGTGGTGGAAGTAAGCATCGTTCCCGTCGGTACCGGCGATACCAGCTTGAGCGCTTATGTCGCCCGGTGCCTGGAGGTTTTAAAAGATGAAAAGCATATCCGTTATCAGCTCACCCCCATGGGGACTATTATCGAAGGAGATCTGGATGTCCTGCTGGCGGTGATTCGCCGGATGCATGAAGTGCCATTTGGCCGGGAAGTTACCCGGGTGGTAACTACAATTCGCATTGACGACCGGCGGGATAAAGAGCTGACCATGGCAGGTAAAGTGGCGGCGGTGGAAGAAAAAATTAAATGAAGTTAAGTTAGCCGGAGGGGTGGGGTTGAAATATTACCTGGATTTAATCGGGGATCTGGAGAGGGAGGATATTGCACCGGTTTATTTATTTTACGGTCAGGAGTCATATTTACATGAAAAAGCTGTGCAGAGATTCCGGGAAAAGTTAGTGAAACCTCCAGCGGGGGAATTCAATCTTGATATAATGGATGGCGAAGAGGTTTCCGCGGAGGATATTGTAATGCGGGCGCAAACACCACCTTTTATGGCCGGGTGGCGCCTGGTGGTGGTCCGCCATGCCCCATTTTTTACCGGTTCTCCTTCCAGCAGCAGGAAGGAAGGAGGATCTTCCCGGGCTGCGGGTAACCCCTTGCTGGCATACCTGCAGAAACCCGTTTCCACTACCTGCCTGATATTTACCACTACCCAACCGGTAGATAAAAAGGGGCCTTTTTTCAGGTCCCTTAAAAGTACCGGCCGGGCAGTGGAATTTACCTATTTAAAAAAAGGGGAACTGGTCCGCTGGCTGGAAAAGCAGGCGCGCCTGGCCCGTAAGACTATTACTCCAGCTGCTGCCAGTTTGCTGGTTGAGAGGATGGGGCCCGGCCTTTCGGTTTTAAGCCAGGAAATGGCCAAGTTAATTTCCTATACCGGTTCCAGGGAAACTATTCTGGAGGAGGACATCTATGAGCTCACCGTTCCTCTCCTGGAGGAGAATATTTTTAACGTTGTCGATGCCATTGGCGGAAGGCGGGTTGGAGCGGCGCTGGGGGGCATCCGTAAGCTGATGCAGCAGGGCCAGCCGGGTCCGGTGATCCTGGCCATGATAGCGCGCCAGTTCCGGCTTATCCTGCAGGTTCTGGAATTAAAAGTCTCTAGCCGGTCTTCCCGGGAACTGGCGGCAAAACTGGGGTTGCCTCCTTTTGTCGCCCAAAAGCTCCTGGCTCAATCCAAAAACTTTTCCAGGAAACAGGTTGTGCAAGTGCTGGAGAAGCTTTTAGATCTGGACCGGGCGGTAAAAAAAGGCAGGGTGGATTTTTACCCGGCCATAGAAATGTTCCTGCTGGAGATGGGGGCAGGGGAATAAAAAATATAAAATTAAAAAACCACCGCTCCATGCCGGGGTGGTTTTTTTATGCGTGCTTAAAAGTAAACACACCTAGCTTACCAGCCGGTTGAAACGCTTGGCCAGGCGGGATTTTTTACGGGCAGCAGTATTTTTATGTAGGATACCCTTTGTTACCGCCTTGTCAATGGCCCTCAGCGCACGGCGTAAAAGTTCCCTGGTTTCCTCCACACTGGCACCGGCCGCGAGAGCGCGCTCAAATTTTTTAATGGTGGTACGCAGGGCCGATTTCAGCTGCCTGTTCCGGAGGGTGCGCTTGCGGATAACTCTCATTCTCTTTAAAGCCGACTTTGTATTGGGCACCTCTTCAGTCACCTCCCAACAGCCCCCATTTTACCACGGGCTCATAAAAATTGCAAGGGTAACTGGTATAGCCTGTCGTTTTTTTGTTAAAGCTATGGAGCAGGAAAAGGAGGTGATTACCATGACGCAGTGGCTGGGTGTAATTGTAAGATTTATCGTCTCCGCGCTGGTGCTCATAGTGGTGAGCTGGCTGTCCCCGGGTTTTGTGGTGCGCGGAGGATTTGTGGGGGCGCTGATTGCTGCGGTGGTTATTGCCGTGCTGGGCTACATTGTAGAGGCCCTGCTGGGTGACCGGGTTTCACCCCAAAGCCGCGGAATTGTGGGATTTATAACGGCAGCAGTGGTAATCTACGTGGCCCAGTTTATCATCCCCAACCTGCTTAGCGTTAATTTGCTGGGTGCGTTGATTGCTGCCTTTATTATCGGACTTATCGATGCGGTGGTGCCCACGGTTTTGCGATAAAGCGGCCGGGCACTTCAATGCTCTGAAGGTATTTTTCATAAAGACCCCCTTCCGGACATAAAATGGTACAGGCTTATCCGGGAGGGGATTTTTGTGTATCCTGTTCTCTACAGCTACCGGCACCGCTGGTTATGGGGCAGGCTCTTTAGCATTCTGTTTTTGGCCGGTATTATTTTGATCTTCTTTGCTCTGATTACAGGGATAGGATTATTGTTTTTCCGCTCAGGGGGACAGGTATTATTTCCCCGGGATCCGCGGTTAATCCTGCGGGCCGCTCTCCCTCTGCACACTGCCGGTGGGGAAGAAGGGAAGGATTTTTCGGGTCCGCTATCCGGCTGGTGGTCGGTGATGGGCGGAGATACCGTCCTTCCCTGGAAAGATTCCCGGGACATGCTTCGTTCCCAGCTTTCCCTGCTGGCTTATCTGCAGGTAAAGCAGGAAGGAAGGGTTAATCCGCCGGAACCTGCTTCAGAACAGGCAGCCGGTGTACCTTTAAACTCTTCCGGAAAATATCTGGTGGCCATTTACCACACCCATACCGGAGAATGTTACAGCCTGACGGATGGTGTGGCCAGGCTGGATGGGAAAGAGGGGAGTGTGGTGCAGGTGGGAGAAGTTATACGCCAGGAGCTGGAAAAAAGATATGGCCTGCCGACCCTGCACATAAAAAAAATTCACGACCAGAAGTATAACTTATCATATATGGAGTCCGAAAAAACGGTGCGGGAGGTGCTGCAGGAAGAACCCCAGCTGGAAGTGCTCCTGGATATACACCGGGATGCCGGTAAGCCCCGCCGGGACTGCCTGGTAAGGGTTCAGGGAAAGGAAGTGGCGCCCATCCTGTTTGTCGTCGGTTCCGACGCCAGGGCGCCCTTCCCCGGCTGGCGGCAGAATGAACAGTTTGCCAGGCAACTGGCTGCGGCCCTGAATAAAAAATACCCCGGCTTGTGCCAGGGGGTACGGGTTAAAGAGGGGCGATATAACCAGTTTCTTCATCCCCGGGCGCTGCTGGTGGAAATTGGGAGTACCAACAACACCACTGCGGAAGCAGTGGCCTCGGCCCGGTTGTTTGCCGAAGTTTTGGGGGAAGAGGTGCAAAAACTGGTGAAAAACGGGGCTGCTCAACCGGGTGAGCAGTAAGAGGGCTCTTTACTCTCCGCCGCTCAGTTTGCGTGCGAAGGTGAGAAATCCGGTGTGGCCTACCATGCGGTGCTGGGGCCTGACCGCACGGCCTTCCACGTGCCATTGCCGGAGCATTACTTCCAGGGTCTCAATTAAACCAAAGGAACCCGATTTTTGCAGGACGGTGGTAAGGGTACGGGCCTGAACAATGGAAGGCAGGTAGGAACACAGAATGCCGCCGGGAACCAGGGCGCTGTCCGCAATCCTGACAGCCTTCCACGGTTCCGGTACGTCCAGGAGTAGCCGGTTATAGCCCGTTTCCCCGGTAGCTTCGTAAATATCCCCCAGCTTGAGTTCGAGATGGGAGGGTACGGTGCCGAAATATGTTTTTATGTTTTCCGTGGCACAGTCAAGCATGTCCTGGCGGAGATCATAAGCTACTACTTTGCCGGCCGTTCCCACCTGCCTCAACACTGCTATCAGCAGCGCTCCGCTTCCGACCCCTCCCAGAAGCACCCGATCTCCAGGCCCTATATCCGTCCAGACCATGATGATACCCAGGTCTTTGGGGTATATGATGCCGCTCTTGCGCGGCATTTTTAGTATGTAATTGGAAACAGTTGGGTAAAATACGTAGAGTTTTTTCCCTCCGGAAGTCCTGACCATACTGCCCGGTTCCAGGCCCAGAACTTCATCATGATCAATGTAACCCCAGTAGGTATTCAGGCGTTTCCCCGGGGTAAGGCGCTGTAATAATTGAAAACGTTCGTCGGCAAAGACAACCAGTTCTCCTTCTGCAAGCGGCATGGTAACACTCCTTCCAGCAGATATCTCTTTCTGGCGTAAAGGCCCGCATTTCCTCTTTAAGCATTTACATTATATTTTACCATTATAATACCTGCAGAAAAGGTCTTCTTCCTTACCGGCCGTTCTGCCGGATTTGGAAAACCCTGTCAGCTTCCACCAACCTGGCCGGCCGGCAACCTTCCCTGTATAAAAAGTAAATTAAATGCTCAATAATGGAACACAGGGAGTGAGATCAGGAGTATGAGCTGGTGGAGGACGGTTGTTGTTCTGGGAATTTTCCTGGGCCTGGTGGTTTTCGGCCTGGAGGTGGTGCTGGCAGGGTATAACCAGTTTCTTCTACCCCCGGGCCCCCTCCGGCTGGAGCAACTGGCCAGGGCATTTGGTGACCACCTGCAGGAGCTGGTAGAACTGGCTGCCCGGTATACTCCGGACTTCAAGTGGTAAGTCCGGAATAAGAATTCTTTTCACCTCCGATGATTGATGTTATAATATGTCTCTGAGAGATTTGAGGATGGTGATTGCGGGCATGGGGAGAGAACGCATCCGTAATTTTTGCATCATTGCCCACATTGATCACGGTAAGTCCACCCTGGCCGACAGGCTTTTAGAATACACGGGAGCCCTCAGCCCGCGGGAGATGACCGACCAGGTTCTGGACCAGATGGATCTGGAACGGGAGAGGGGCATTACCATTAAGCTGCAGGCAGTGCGGCTGGCTTACCAGGCCGAAGACGGGATTGAATACCAGTTGAACTTGATCGATACTCCCGGGCATGTGGACTTTAGTTATGAAGTTTCCCGCAGCCTGGCGGCCTGCGAGGGAGCGCTGCTGGTGGTGGATGCGGCCCAGGGAATCGAGGCCCAAACCCTGGCCAACGTGTACCTGGCCATTGAAAACGATCTGGAAATTATCCCGGTGATTAATAAAATTGACCTGCCTGCGGCTGATCCCGAGCGGGTGAAACAGGAAATCGAAGATGTGATCGGGCTGGATGCTTCCGGGGCCATTTTGGTTTCAGCCAAGTTTGGGACCGGAGTAAAGGAGCTTTTGGAGGCCATCGTGCAGCGTATCCCACCTCCCAGGGGTAACCCCGCTGCTCCTTTAAAAGCTCTTATTTTTGATTCCCATTATGACCCCTATAAAGGGGTTATTGCCTATGTGCGTGTGGTGGATGGCCACCTGGAAGAGGGCATGCACATAAAAATGATGTCCACCGGAAAGGAATTTGAGGTCAGCGAGGTGGGTATCTTCAGGCCGGCCATGACTCCCACGGGACGGCTGGATGCCGGTCAGGTGGGATATGTGGCTGCGGGTATAAAAAATGTAAGGGACACCCGGGTGGGTGACACCATCACCGATGCTGCCCGTCCGGCGGAAAAGCCCTTGCCCGGTTACCGCAAAGTGACGCCCATGGTTTATTGCGGCCTTTATCCCGTGGATGCGGTGGATTACGGTGCTCTGCGGGACGCCCTGGAAAAATTGAAGTTGAACGATGCCTCCCTGGTTTATGAGCCGGAAACCTCCGAGGCCCTGGGTTTTGGTTTTCGCTGCGGCTTCCTGGGATTGCTGCACATGGAAATTATCCAGGAGCGGCTGGAGCGGGAATACGGCCTGAATTTAATTACCACCGCACCCAACGTGGTCTACAGGGTTGTTACCACTTCGGGGGAAGAGCTTTACATCGACAACCCGACCAGAATTCCGCCAGCGGGGAAGTTGGCCCGGATGGAGGAACCATTTGTTACTGCCACCATCATGGTGCCTAAAGAGTATGTGGGATCGGTAATGGACCTGGCCCAGGAACGCCGGGGTACTTTTAAAACCATGGAGTACCTGGGGGAAAACCGGGTCATGCTCGTTTACGACCTGCCCCTGGCCGAGGTTATTTTTGATTTTTTTGACCAGCTGAAATCCCGTACCCGGGGTTATGCTTCCCTGGATTATGAACTGGCGGGTTACAGGGAAAGCGATCTGGTAAAGCTGGATATTTTGATCAATGGTGAGCCGGTGGATGCGCTGACCTGTATTGTTCACCGGGACAAGGCCTATCACCGTGGACGGCAGCTGGTTGAAAAGCTGCGCAGCTTGATTCCCCGGCAGTTGTTTGATGTACCCGTTCAGGCAGCTATCGGTAGCCGTGTAATTGCCCGTGAGACCATCAAGGCCAGGCGCAAGGATGTGCTGGCTAAATGTTACGGCGGTGACGTTACCCGTAAGCGCAAGCTCCTGGAAAAACAAAAGGAAGGCAAAAAACGAATGAAACAGGTAGGCAGCGTGGAAATTCCTCAAGAGGCCTTTATGGCTGTGTTGAGCATAGAAGATAAATGAAGTAACCCGGGGAGTGAGCCTGTGGCCATCAGCCTGTATATTCATGTTCCCTTTTGCCTGCGTAAATGCCGTTACTGTGATTTTGTTTCCTATGTTTATGACCCGGAAGCCGCCCGCCGGTACCGGGTCGCTCTTTTACGGGAAATGGCCCTTTATCATGAACACCTGTCGCCGCAGGAGAGGGTTCTCAAAACCATTTTCATCGGTGGCGGTACACCCACCTGCCTGCCGCAGGGGGAGCTGGTGGCCATACTGGAAGGCTGCCGCCGTTATTTCCACTGGTCTTCCGGGGTGGAGGTAACTGTGGAAGCCAACCCCGGAACAGTGGACCTGTCCGGATTAAAAGCCCTGTATGCGGCCGGGGTCAACCGCCTTTCCCTCGGGGTGCAGGCGTGTTCGGAACACCTTTTGAAGTTGCTGGGGCGGGTCCATAGTTTTTCCCAGGCTGTGGAGGCGGTAAGGCTGGCCCGCCGGGCCGGTTTTGGCAATCTCAACCTGGATCTCATTTTTGCCCTTCCCGGTCAGAGCCTGGCGGATTGGAGAAAGTGCCTGGAAGAAATACTTATCCTGGAGCCCGAGCACATTTCGGCCTATGCGCTGCAGCTTGAAGAAGGAACACCCCTGGCCCGGGCGGTGGCCAGTGGCAGTATCCCCTGCTGTGACGAGGAAACGGAACTGGCCATGTACCGGGAGGTGATAAATTTTCTTACGGCCCGGGGTTACGAGCATTATGAGATCTCCAATTTTGCCCGTCCCGGTTACCGTTGCCGGCATAATCTATCCTACTGGCAGTATGAACCATATCTCGGCCTGGGCCCGGCAGCCCATTCCTGCCTGCGGGGGGAGCGCTTTTACAATACCTCTTCCCTGGAGGAATACCGGGCGACTCTTTCCTCAGGAAAATTGCCGGTGGCCGGCCGCGAGAAATTATCCCTTCCTCTAATGATGTCGGAAACAGTGTTTTTAGCTCTTCGCCTCAGGGAGGGGCTGGACCTGGAAAAATTTAGAGCCCGTTTTGGGAAAAATATTGAAGAGGTATTTGGGGATCAAATCCTGAAGTTAAAGGAAGCGGGACTCCTGGAAGTTTGTTCCGGGCATTTGAGGTTAACTCCGCGGGGCTTACCCCTGGCCAACCTGGTTTTCCAGGAATTTGTGCTGCCTTGACAAATGTTCAGCCGGGTGCTATGTTAAACTTAACAGGGTTTAGCACTCAATGCGATCGAGTGCTAACAAAGGGGGTGTTAAGGGTGAGAATGGATGCCCGCAAGCAGGATATCCTTCTGGCCATTATCACCGATTACATTGCTACCGCTGAACCGGTGGGTTCACGCACAATTGCCCGGAAGTACCGTTTGGGGATCAGCCCGGCTACCATTCGTAATGAGATGGCTGATCTTGAGGATATGGGTTATATCGAACAACCCCATACCTCTGCCGGCCGGATCCCTTCAGAGCTGGGCTACAGGTATTACGTGGATTATTTAATGAAACGGCAGGAGCTAACCCCCGAGGAAGAAGGACTGATCCGGGAAAGCTACCATCAAAAAGTCCGTGATGTGGGAGAGGTAATCCAGCGGACAGGTCAGTTGCTATCCCAGTTAACCCAGTATGCTGCCATGGTAATGCCGCCCAAAATCGGTACCAGCAGATTTAAATATATCCGCCTGGTTCAACTGGGTTCCGAACAGGCCATGCTGGTGGCGATCATGGATAGCGGTATCGTACACCACCGGATTATGGAAATTCCCCGCGGGATAACCGCCGAGGACCTTGAGACCATCTCCACGGTACTCAATGCCAAACTCCAGGGCCGTACCATGGATAGCATAAAGCTTACTCTGGTCAAAGAAATTTACCTGGAGCTGATTAAGCACAGGAAGATTATAGAAATGGTCATGGAGCTTTTACAGGATAGTCTGACCAGGCTGCCGGAGGAAAGAATATATCTCGGTGGGATTCTCAATATCTTAAACCAGCCCGAGTTCCGTAATGTGGAGAAAGTAAAAACCCTGCTCAGCCTGCTGGAACAGGAAAGCCTCCTGTGCAATTTGCTGGCAGATGATGTGGGCAGGGAAGGCGTTACCGTGCGCATCGGGCGGGAAATTCGCTGCCGGCAGATGAGCAATTGCAGTATGGTGGTGGCCACCTACCGCCTGAAAGGGAAGCCGGTTGGGACCATAGGTGTTCTCGGGCCAACCCGCATGGATTATGCCAGGGTGGTCACCGTGGTGGAGCATTTAACCAAAAACCTGTCCCGCGCCCTGGAAAATCTCCTGGGTGGTTGGGATAAATAAGGAGGAACAGGGTTTTGAGTCTCAAACAGCAGGCCAGCACGGGTGCGGAAGTGGATGAGCGAATGGCGGCCCTGGTCACCAATGCCAATGCCGTTCGGGCCATTGCTTCCGCCGTAGAGGGCACCCTGGGTCCAAAGGGCCTGGATACCATGCTGGTGGATAAATTTGGGGAAGTAGTCATCACCAATGACGGTGTTACCATCCTTACCATGATGGAGGCCAACCATCCGGCGGCCCGGATGGTGATCAACGTTGCCAGGGCCCAGCAGGAGGAAATTGGTGATGGCACCACTACCGCTACCGTCATGGCCGGGGCCATGGTCGGCACCGGGGTGGAGCAGGTGGCCCGGGGGGTGCCTGTGGCCCGGGTTATTGAAGGTATCCGGGCAGGAGTTAAACGCGGCCTGGAAATCATGAAGCAAAAGGCCCGGCCGGTGGAAGATTTGAACGATCCTTTAATTTATCAAGTTGCCCTGGTGGCCGGGAGAGGGCATGAAGATATTGCCGATCTGGTGGTACAGGCGGCCAGGATGATCGGGCGGGAAAAGCTTCTGGACCGTTCTTTTCGCTTTGCGGATACGGTGATGGCTCAGGAAGGGGCAGATAACCAGGTTTTTATGGGCGTAATTGTGGATAAGGAACCCATGAACCGCCAGATGCCCCGCGAACTCGCAGATGCGCAGGTGCTGGTTATCGATGATGCCCTGGAGCCGGAGGAGATCGAGGAGGAAGCTCTGGCTACCGAAGCCGGTTTTGCCAGGTATATGGAATTGCAGAACCAGTTTCGGGATAACATACAAAAGATTATTGACCTTAAGGTGGGCCTGGTGCTGGTTGACCGGGGCGTTCATGATCTGGCTGAAGAAATGCTTACCGATGCCGGGATTATGGTTGTGCAGAGGGTGGCCAACAAGGAACTTCGCCGGGTGGCTGAACACACCGGGGCCCGGATGATCAAACGTACCGGCCTGAAAAAGGATCTGGAGCAGATTAAACACTATCTCGGCCGCTGCCGCCGGGTTTTTCATGATGAAAAGCTGGAGCAGGTCTGGATCCAGGAAGGTGGCGGCAGGCCCATGGCTACGGTGCTGGTAGGTGCCGCCACTGCGGAAGTGGTGGGGGAAAGGGAGCGCATTGCCAGGGATGCAGCCTCCGCCGTCCAGGCTGCCGTGAGGGGAGGGGTTGTTCCCGGCGGTGGGGCCATTGAGCTGGCCGTAGCCAGGGAGGTGGAGAAAACCCGGGCCTCCATGCGCGGCATGACGGCCTACGGAGTGGACTGCGTCATAGAAGCTCTGAAACGCCCGCTGGCCCAGATTGTGGCCAATGCCGGCTTTAACCCGCTGGAAAAGGTTGGCGATGTCATGGCTGCCCAGGTAGAGACGGGAAATGAGGCCCTGGCCGTGGATTGCGATACGGGCCAGGTGGCGGATATGTATGAACTGGGTGTGGTGGATCCCGTCCTGGTGAAGACTTATGCCTTTAAAGCAGCGGGGGAAATTGCCGAAGCTATTTTGCGGATAGATACCATTATCAAGAAGCGGGAGGACAAAGAGGCAGGTCCCAGGCAGGCGACGGATATATAAGGCTTGTGAGGTGTGCGGAGATGGAAGAGAAAAAAATCCCTCAGGGAGAGGCTGAAAATACAGAACATAATAATGAAGCCGGTTCTCCCGGTGCTGCCGGTGAGCCCGGCAGTGCGGTTCAGGGTTCTTCTCCTGGCCAGGTTGATTTGCCGGAAACAGAAGGGGAGGAGACAGCGGGAGAACAGGGGCAGGAAGAGGTGGATGTACAGGAACTGGAGCGGCGCCTGGCCGAGCAGACAGCCCTGGCCCAGGATTACTTTCAGAGGCTGGCAAGGATGCAGGCCGACTTTGAAAACTACCGGCGCCGCATGAACAGGGAGCGGGAGGAATGGTTTAAGTATGCCTCGCAGTCCCTGGTAGCCGAGCTTTTGCCCGTCGTGGATAACTTTGAGCGGGCACTGGCAGCTAAAGAGGATGATCCGGCCCAGGTGGTGGCGGGGGTGGAGATGATTTACCGCCAGCTCATGGATGTACTCACCAGGGAGGGGCTTTCTCCGGTTCCGGCTGTAAATGAACCCTTTGATCCTGCCAGGCATGAAGCAATCATGCAGGAAGAGACCGATTCTTACCCGGACAATACGGTAATCGAGGAATTGCGCCGGGGCTATTATTTTAAGGACCGGCTGTTGCGGCCGGCCCTGGTCAAGGTAGCCCGCGCGGTATCAAAACAGGAAAACAACCAATGAGGATAACGGGAACAAACAGACCAGCAGTATCTGTTAAGGAGGTCGTGATAAATGGGGAAAGTTATAGGTATTGACCTTGGAACAACCAACTCCTGTATGGCCGTTATGGAAGGTGGCGAGGTAATAGTTATTCCCAATGCGGAGGGGGAGCGCATAACTCCCTCTGTGGTGGGCTTTACCAAAACGGGTGAACGCCTGGTCGGCCAGCTGGCCAAGCGCCAGGCGGTGAGCAACCCGGAACGTACTATCAGGTCTATTAAGCGGCATATGGGTACCAACTACCGGGTAAAAATTGACGATAAGGAATACACTCCCGAGGAAATCTCGGCCATGATTTTACAGAAATTAAAAGCCGATGCCGAGGCCTATCTGGGGGAAAAGGTGGAAAAGGCAGTTATCACCGTACCTGCTTATTTTACCGATTCCCAGCGGCAGGCTACCAAGGATGCCGGTAGAATTGCCGGCCTGGAAGTCCTGCGCATAATCAACGAACCTACCGCCGCTTCCCTGGCCTACGGTTTGGATAAGGAAGAGGATCAGACCATCCTGGTATTCGACCTGGGTGGAGGTACCTTCGACGTATCCATACTGGAGCTGGGGGACGGCGTTTTTGAGGTCAAGGCCACCAGCGGTAACAACCGCCTGGGCGGTGATGACTTCGACCAGAGGATAATGGACTGGCTCATAGAGCAGTTTAAGAAAGAGACAGGCATTGACCTGCGCAATGACCGCATGGCCATGCAGCGGTTGAAGGAAGCTGCAGAAAAGGCCAAGATAGAGCTGAGCAGTGTTACCACGACCAACATCAACCTCCCCTTTATTTCTGCCGATGCCAGCGGCCCCAAGCATCTGGATGTAACCCTCACCCGGGCCAAATTTGAGGAGTTAACCGCCGACCTGGTGGAAATGACCATGGGCCCAACGCGGCAGGCCCTGGCCGATGCGGGGCTGGAACCTAAGGATATCCACAAGGTAATTCTGGTAGGGGGTTCCACCCGTATTCCGGCTGTTCAGGAGGCCATACGCAAGTTCCTGGGCAAAGAGCCATATAAAGGAATTAACCCGGATGAGTGCGTGGCCATCGGGGCAGCCATCCAGGCAGCAGTGCTGGCCGGCGAGGTTAAAGACGTTTTGCTCCTGGACGTGACACCACTTTCCCTGGGTATTGAGACCCTGGGGGGTGTGTTTACCAAGATCATTGAACGGAATACCACTATTCCCACTTCCAAAAGCCAGATTTTTACCACCGCTGCTGACGGGCAGACTACGGTGGAAATCCATGTGCTCCAGGGTGAACGCCCCATGGCCGCTGACAACAAGACCCTGGGTCGGTTTACCCTTACCGGAATACCTCCGGCACCCCGGGGAGTACCGCAGATTGAAGTAAAATTTGATATAGACGTAAACGGTATTGTAAATGTTTCCGCCAAGGATCTGGCAACTGGCAAAGCCCAGAGCATTACCATCAGCGGTACTTCACGGCTTTCGGAGGAAGAAATCCAGCGCATGGTTAAAGAGGCAGAAAAATATGCCGAGGAAGACCGCAAGCGGAAAGAAGAAGCCGAACTGCGCAACCAGGCCGATAGCATGATCTACCAGGCTGAAAAAACCATCAGAGACCTGGGCGATAAAGCCGATAAAGCCAGGGTGGAAGAAGTCAAAAAAGCCGTGGAAAGGCTTAGAGAAGCCCTGGGCGGCAAGGATACGCAGCTGATCAAGTCCCGCATCGAGGAATTGACCAAACCCCTGTATGAACTTTCGGCCCAGCTTTACCAGCAGCAGGCCCAGCAGGCGCAGGCAGGCGGTAGCAGTGGTGCTGCTGGTTCCGGTAGTGAAAAAGTGGTGGATGCGGATTACGAAATTAAAGATGATCAGAAGTAATTGGCAGCAGCCATTAAAATGTTGTATAATACTCCCGGATGTGCTTTAGCGTCGTTAATTGTCCTGCAGGTGTTTTCTGGCCGGTGGTCCTGAGACGACTGCCGGCCAGGTTTGCATTGTTACCGGGAGTTTTATTTAAACGAGTATAAAGGTACGTTCAGGTGGTGGTAACGCCATGGCAAAGCGCGACTACTATGAAATCCTGGGGGTGTCCCGGGACGCCACGCAGGAGGAAATCAAAAAAGCTTACCGCAAGCTGGCCCGGCAGTACCACCCCGACGCCAATCCCAACGATAAGGATGCGGAGGCCAAGTTTAAGGAAATAACTGAAGCCTATGAAGTCCTGAGTGATCCGGAAAAACGGGCTCAGTATGACCGCTTTGGCCATGCCGCCACCGGTAACCAGGGGTTTGGCGGGTTCGAGGGATTTGGTGGTTTTGGAGGGTTTGGTACCGATTTCGGGGGCCTGGGAGATATATTCGATATGTTCTTTGGCGGGTCTACCCGGCACAGGCGCGGCCCCGAAAAAGGAGCAGATATCCGGGTGGATCTGGAACTCTCCTTCAAAGAAGCTGCTTTTGGGCTGGAGAAAGATATCCGGGTACCCCGTATGGAGCCATGCAGCACCTGCAACGGTACCGGGGCTGCTCCTGGAACGCGCCCGGTAACCTGCCCGGTGTGTGGAGGGACCGGCCAGGTGCAGTTTGCCCAGAGCACTCCCTTCGGGCGCATTTTCCAGTCCCGCACCTGTGATCGCTGCCGGGGTGCAGGTCGCATAATTGAAAAACCCTGCGCCAACTGTCATGGGAGCGGGCAGGTTCACCGCACCCGCACCATTCACATCAAGATTCCTGCCGGTGTGGATGATGGGACAAGGTTGCGGGTGGCCGGTGAAGGAGAGGCCGGTCTGAGGGGTGGGCCGCCGGGTGATCTCTATGTCTACATTCACGTCCGGCCCCACAAGATCTTTAAGCGTGAAGGCAATGACGTGCTTATGGAGTTGCCCATTTCCTTTGCCCAGGCTGCTTTGGGTGATGTGGTGGAAGTGCCCACCCTTGAAGGCAAGGCAACCATACGTATTCCCGAAGGTACGCAACACGGCACTGTTTTCCGCCTGAGGGGCAAGGGCATCCCGGATTTGGGCGGTTATGGGCGTGGTGACCAGCTGGTGCGGGTTAAGGTGATGGTCCCCACCAGGTTGAGTGAGGAACAGAAAAAGCTTTTGCGCCAGTTTGCCCGGTTGAGCGGTGAAAATCCGGCCGGGGTGGAAAAAGGTTTCTTTGATAAAGTTAGAGATGCTTTTATGGGATGATGGGGGGCCGGTGTGTTTGGAGTGGCTGGAAATTGCCGTTACCACTCCCGGCGAGTGGGTTGAGGCAGTAAGCAATATATTCATCGAGCTGGGTACCGGCGGGGTGGCCATCGAGGACCCCGCCCTCTTTTCTTTATACCTGCAGGGGGCAGAAGACGAGGTGGCCCTGGATCCTTCCTCTCTTCCCCGGGAACCCGTGGTGAAGGCTTACCTGCCGGTTGATGAAAATCTTGATGTGCGTGTTGCTACCCTGAAGAGGCGGCTATTTGCCCTGGCCGGTGAGGATGTCTTTAACATCAGGACCAGGAGAGTCATGGAAGAAGATTGGGCCCGGGCCTGGAGGGATTACTATAAACCTGTGCCTGTGGGAAGAAGACTGGTGATAAAACCGGCCTGGGAAGAATATCCGGCACTCCCGGGACAGGTGGTAATTGAAATGGATCCGGGGATGGCCTTTGGTAGTGGTACCCATCCCACTACACAGCTCTGTCTTACCCTGATGGAAGATATTTTATCCGGTGGAGAAGTGGTGGTGGATGTGGGTACCGGATCGGGTGTTCTGACCATAGCAGCTGCCCTGCTGGGAGCGCGCAGGGTGGTGGCTATAGATAATGATCCGGTGGCTGTATCGGCCGCCCGGGATAATGTGAAATTGAACCGGGTACAGGATAAAGTTGAAGTTTTATGCAACAACCTGCTGGACGGGGTGGCCATTACCGCCGATGTGGTGGTGGCCAACATCGTGGCTGACGTAATTATTCGCCTGATCCCGCAGGCAGTCGGGATTTTGAAGCCGGAGGGGCTATTTATTGCTTCGGGCATTATCAGGGGGCGGGAACGGGATGTGGTCGGGGCACTGGAAAACCATGGATTTAAAATCGTAGACCGTCGTTGCCGCGGTGAATGGTACGCACTGGTCGCCCGCGGGGGGTGCCGGCCATAGGTTATTTCTTTGTTTCTCCGGAGCAGATTACCGGCAGGCGGGTGATCATCACCGGTTCCGATGTGGTGCATATTTCCCGGGTACTGCGCCTTGTGCCGGGAGATGTGATTACAGTTATGGATGGGCAGGGCAACGGTTACCGGGTAAGATTGACCGGTTCTGATCGTGGTGTGGTCGAAGGAGAAATCCTGGAGCATTTTATTCCCGGGGGAGAAGCTCCTTTAAGGGTAACGCTGATACAGGGGCTTTCCAAGGGCGATAAAATGGACATAATTATACAGAAGAGCACCGAACTGGGTGTGTCCTGTATAATTCCCCTGGCCTGCACCCGCTCCGTGGTCCGGCTTGCGCCGGACAAAGCCCGTGACCGCCAGCGGCGCTGGCAGCGAATAGCCCTGGAAGCTGCCAAACAGTCCCGCCGGGCCACCGTACCCCGGGTTGCCGGAATAATGGATTTGCCGGAAGCGCTCAACCTCATCCCACCGGGTGCACTGGCGTTGATGCCCTGGGAGGAAGAAAGGGAACGATCTTTAAAGGCCGTCCTCAGGGGGCGAACCTGCGAAGAGGTGTTTATTTTTATCGGGCCAGAAGGCGGGTTTGCTATGGAGGAAGTTGCCATGGCCAGGGAAAAAGGTGTTTACTCCGTATCCCTGGGTCCACGAATCCTGCGCACGGAGACAGCGGGGCTGGCCGCGCTGACCATGATCCTCTATGAACTGGGAGATCTGGGTGGAGACGGGTAACAATCCGGAGGTGAACGGCCATGACCAGGACGGTAGCTGTAACCACGCTGGGATGCAAGGTCAATCAATACGAATCCTCAGCCCTGGCCACCCTTTTCCGGGAACGGGGTTATAAAGTGGTGGATTTTAATGAACCGGCGGATATTTATATTATCAACACCTGTACGGTTACCCATCTGGGAGATCGCAAGTCAAGGCAGCTTATCCGGAGGGCTGCGCGCAGAAACCCCCGGGCCCGCCTGGTGGTAACCGGCTGTTATGCCCAGATTTCGCCAGAAGAGGTGCTGTCCATTCCCGGCGTGGACCTGGTGGTTGGAACCCGGGATAAGTTCCGCATTGTGGATCTGGTAGAGGAACTGCTCGAAGGTGAGCGGCAGCCCGGGGCCGTGGTGCGAGATGTCTTTCAGGATGTAGATTTTGAGGACCCGCCCGTGCCGGCCCTGCCGTCCCGGGTCAGGGCTTTCTTGAAGATTCAGGAAGGATGCAATAACTATTGTGCTTACTGCATCATTCCCTATGCCCGGGGGCCGTTGCGCAGCCGGGATCCGGAAAAGGTGCTGGCCGAAGCCAGGGAACTGGTGGCCGGGGGTTTTAAGGAGCTGGTGCTCACCGGTATTCATACCGGCGCTTACGGTCAGGATAAACCCGGCAGCCTTGACCTGGCCGGTTTAATGGAACAGCTGGCATTGATACCGGGGCTGTTACGCCTGCGCCTCAGTTCCGTGGAACCGATGGATATAACGGATAAACTGGTGGATGTTATGGCTACCAGTCCCAATATTTGCCGCCACCTCCATATTCCTTTGCAGAGCGGTGATGATACAGTCCTGGCCCGTATGCGCCGTCACTACACCACAGGCTGGTTTCGGGAACTGGTGCAGAAGGTGAGGGAGAGACTACCGGGAGTAGCGATTACCACGGATATCATCGTTGGCTTTCCCGGGGAAACCGATAGCCAGTTTGAAAATACCTTTAATTTTGTGCGGGAAATGGCTTTCGCCCGGTTGCATGTCTTCAAGTATTCACCCCGCCGGGGTACGGCTGCAGCATCATTTCCCGACCAGGTAAGTGCTCCGGTAAAAGAGGCGCGAAGCCGGCGCCTGATTGCCCTGGGGGAAGAGCTGGCCTGTTCTTTTGCCGCCAGCCATATCGGCCGTGAGGTTAAGGTACTGGTGGAAGAAGAGCTGCCGGGGATGCAGGGCTTTTACACCGGGTTGACCGATAACTACCTGCGGGTTAGCTTCCCTTCCCGGGAAGACGTTGTGGGTCAGCTGGTAACGGTTAAGGTGGCGGAAGCCCGGGGCCCGGACCTGAAAGGATGGATAATTTAAGCCTTACCTGCAGGATTAATAACTTTAGATGTTGAATAGGTTATTGCGCCACTTTTTACGGGAGGGAGGTGGTACGGTGCAGGATTGCATTTTCTGCAGGATTGTGCGCAAGGAAGTCCCGGCCGAGATTGTTTATGAAGATGAGCAGGTAATGGTTTTTAAAGATATCCAGCCGGCGGCTCCTGTCCACCTCTTGCTCATTCCCAAAAAACACATACCTACCTTCTTTGATCTGACAGAAGATGACGTTTCCCTGATCGGGCATGTGCAGCTGGTAGCAGGCCGGGTTGCCCGGCAGTTAAACCTGGAAGAAAAAGGTTTTCGCCTGGTCAGCAACTGCAAGGAAGATGCCGGGCAGCTGGTTTTCCATATTCATTATCACCTGCTGGGGGGCAGGACCCTGCAGTGGCCGCCGGGTTAAGCGTTCAGGGCCCGGGGCGATTTTGACCTGCAAAGCTTGCCGGAGCGAGCAGGAGCAAGGGTACGGGATAACCGGAAAGTGGGGACAACACGGGGTTCTAACCCGGTTGACTTAATGGTGGGAATCAGTCTATAATGACATGGTATTTTGCAATTTCAGGTTGGGGGTTTTTTCAGTCTTATGAACAGCCTAACAGCCTGGCGGAGGGAGGGAAAAGAGCAGTGCCGGAAGTTCGTGTCGGTAAAAATGAAACTCTGGATAGTGCCCTCCGTCGTTTCAAGCGTTCCTGTCAGAAAGCTGGCGTCCTAGCGGAAGCCAGGCGACATGAGCATTACGAAAAACCCAGTGTGCGGCGGAAGAAAAAATCCGAAGCGGCCAGAAGGCGCAAGTACCGTTAATTTATCTGGCCGGGCCGGTAACTAGGAAAATTTACACGCACGTATAACATCGGCAGGAGAAGCCCGGTGCTGTAGTAAAGAGCGCCGGGTAATTTTACACCTTTAACAGTTTGGTACCCGCGCCGTGGATCTACCCCGGCGCCCTGACGGATGGGGTGATCCATAAATAATGTCCGGTCAATTTTTTACCTGGTTGTCGGTGCTGGCATTTTTACTGGGGATAATTGCCCTGGTGCTGGAAATTTTCGTGTTTCCGGGTTTCGGTGTGGCGGGAGTGGCCGGGATAATTCTCCTGGCCTGGGGGGTATTGCTGCTGGCCGTGGACTTTACCCAGGCCACGGCTGCACTGGTGGTGGCCCTGGCCCTCACCATAGTGGTATTTTTCCTGGGGCTCAAATTCCTGTCCCGGTTAAATTTCTGGCAACGTTTAACTTTAAACACCAGGCAGGAGAAGGATAAGGGTTATACGGCCGGGCAGGAAGAGCTGGTTCAACTGGTACACCAGGCGGGGGTGGCCTTAACTCCCTTGAGGCCTGCGGGGACGGCGGAGATTGCCGGTCGGCGGCTGGATGTCGTTACCAGCGGGGAATACATCCCGGCCGGAACGAAAGTGCAGGTGGTGCAGGTGGAAGGAAACCGGGTGGTGGTACGCCGGGTAGACTACTGTTAACCGTGCTGAATATGGCAGGTTTCCAGTAGAACCACTCTGCTAAGGGCAAATATTTTTAACTACTTTATATTTTGGAGGTGCCTGATGTTTAGTTTGCTGGGACTTTCCACAATTATCTTTTTATTACTTCTCTTAATAGGCATAACGGTGGTTTTCAGTTTCATCCCCGTGGGGCTGTGGATTTCCGCTCTGGCCGCAGGGGTGAAAATCGGCATTATTACCCTGGTGGGTATGCGCCTGCGGCGGGTACCGCCGGCAAAAATTGTCGGCCCGTTGATCAAGGCCGACAAGGCTGGCCTCAATGTGACCGTCAACCAGCTGGAGGCCCATTACCTGGCCGGGGGTAATGTGGACCGGGTGGTGGATGCCCTCATTGCCGCCGAGCGGGCCGACATTCCCCTCACTTTTGAGCGGGCTGCGGCCATCGACCTGGCCGGGCGCAATGTCCTGGAAGCGGTGCAGATGAGCGTCAATCCCAAGGTGATACAAACTCCCATGGTATCCGCCGTGGCCAAGGACGGTATTGAGGTCAAGGTTATCGCCCGGGTTACGGTGCGGGCCAATATCGACCGCCTGGTGGGTGGTGCCGGTGAGGAAACCATCCTGGCCCGGGTCGGCGAGGGCGTGGTGACCACAGTGGGCAGTGCGGAAAGCCACAAGCACGTGCTGGAAAATCCCGATTCCATTTCCCGCACCGTGCTGGAAAAGGGCCTGGATGCCGGGACGGCTTTCGAAATCCTTTCCATTGACATTGCCGACGTGGACGTGGGGCGGAACATCGGCGCCCAGTTGCAAATCGACCAGGCAGAAGCAGACAAGCGCATTGCCCAGGCCAAAGCGGAAGAGCGGCGGGCCATGGCCGTGGCCAAAGAGCAGGAGATGCGGGCCATGGTGGAGGAAATGCGCGCCCGGGTGGTGGAAGCGGAAGCGGAAGTGCCCCGGGCTATGGCCGAGGCGTTGCGTCAGGGCAAACTGGGTGTGATGGATTATTATAACATGCAGAATCTGCTGGCCGATACCCGTATGCGCGAGGGTCTGGCCAGGATGGGCGGCGAGCCCGGTGAGCCCGGTGAATCCTCCAGGAAAGGAAAGGAACGCTAATCCATGGAAGCGCTTATTTTCTGGGCCTTTCTTCTGTTTGTTTTCTGGACACTCTTTGCCAGGGATCGCGGCAGGTCCGGCCGGCGTTATCCCGGGGGCTCTATACCCCCTTTTCCAGAACAAAAGGCACGTGAAAAACAGCAGGATGATTCCATGAAGGAACCGGGGAATTACGGGGAGGAGGAAGATTTGCCTTTACCGGGACCCTGGAGCCGTCGAAGGGAAGGGGAGGATCTGCCTTTGCCCGGGCCCTGGGGCCGCGGGCCGGAAGAGACTGATTTACCCCTGCCAGGTCCGTGGGACCGCCGGGAAACCGCTCCGGAGGATGTTCCCCTCCCCGGCCCGTGGAACCGGCAGGAGGAAGGACCGTTTCCCCGCCCCTGGCACAGACGGGAAAGGGATCTGCAAGATCAGGTGCCCGGCGGGGAAAGGGTGCGCAAAGCACCTGCCGGTGTGTCCCGGCGGGAGCAACAGGAGTGCTGCCCTGACCCCGCTTTAGAACATAAACCGGAACGGGAACGGACGGCTGAAACGAAGCGTGAGGCCCGCCGGGAACGTCCCGTACGGGACGTTCCCGGAATTGAAGGTGCGGACCAGGTTTTTCCGGAAACCCGGGAAACCTGCTCCCGGCCGGTGCAATGTCCCCTGCTTTCGAGACGCAACCTGGCCGCTGCGGTAATCCTCTCCGAAGTGCTGAATTCCCGGGGTGGCCGGCGGGCCCGGAGAAGGAGAGGGCTGTCGTAGGAACATTATGGCGAAATCAAGCTACAATTGGGGGGGTGCGTCTTATGCAAAACCACATCTGTGGGGTCGGTTTATCCGCCCGCCCGGGAAAACCCTGCCCCCGTTGCGGAACCACCGGCTTGCCTGTAAGCGTAATCACTGTATCCAGTCTGGTGGCCGATGAAAAACTGTCCCGGATAACAGGAGATTCCTACCATTTATGCACCTCGCCGGAATGCCCCGTAGCTTATTTCGACGGCAGCGGTGCAATCGGTGATTGCACGGGGTCTGGTTTTCTACCGGTGTTCGCCCAGGATGTATTCCTGAAACATCGGTTCAACAAATCTATATGATCCGCGCCCGTCTTTTTCGATGATTGCTTTGGCCATCAGGTAATCCAGGGCTCTTTTGATTTCGTTGGGATTGGCTTTCCGGCTATACACCCTGTTTCCCGCGGCAATACGCTTCAACACCTCGCGGACATGAGATTTTTGGCTGAGCTCATCCAGTATTTCGTCGTAAATTTGGGCCAGGATCAATAAAGCCCGGTCGTATCCCAGCTGAACAAACTTTGGAGTTACGGTATTTTTTCCTGCTTCAAGGAGGGCGTAGTAAATTTCCGAACAAACGAGCATGGTGTCCTGGGGGTGGCCGCCGGTTTTTTGCAAAATTCCCCTGGTAATTTCACTATCCACTTCAATATTTTGTTCGGCAAATTTTCGGGTGATATATGTCACCCATGAATCTTCGGGAATAGGAGGGATAGGAAGGATCACGGCGAAGCGGTAGAAGGCTTCTTTCCGGTTGCTGAACAGGGCTTTCATTATACCTTCTTTGGAACCAAGAAAAAGATAAGATACGTTCTTATGATTTTGGAAATGTGACCGCATTTTTTTATAGATTTCTTCCTGGCTGACCACGCGGGAAGCGTCCTGGAACTCGTCAAACAGGACCACCATATTTCTTCCATCGCGGGTTGCAAGAATTTCCGGCAAATCCAGCGCGTAATCCAGCAGTGCGTTTTCATCTGGCTCGCCGTGGAGGAAACCAAAACCGAATTCCAGGTCTTCAAGCTTAATTGTCAACTTCGCCATACCGGCGATAGCTTTGGCACGATCTTTCAGGACATCCAGCGTTTTGCGGATTCCCGTTCTGTTTTCCAGGCAGGCGTTGATCAGAGAAACAGCGAATTCTCGTTTGTTTGAAAGGCGGAAAAAGTCTACAGAAGCTGTGTAAAAACCCTGCTCTTTCAATCGTCTCAAAACTTCGTAAGCAATGGAAGTTTTTCCTATTCTGCGGGGGCCGGCCAGCATCACACTCTGTCCGTCACCCAGCCTGATTTGAAGGGAAGTGATAAAATCCTCTCTGTCCACGATGTCTTTTTCTGAAACAGGACCACCGACGGGAAATAATTTGCCGGGCAAAAGTTGCACACCTCTATTACAGATATTACTTTCTATGTAATATTATATTACATGTAAGGTAATATGTCAAATTGCCGGCCTGCCGGGCCGTCAACCCGGCAAAAACTTAACGAAGAGGCGTGAATGTCGATACGTAAATTAACTGTTACCCTCAAATCAGGGTAATATCAGTTGCGTTTCGCCACCCAAAGCATCATTGATACTGCCAGCAGCTGAACTATCACCGAAAATGCCACCACATACCCTACCGACAGGTCATACAAAATCCCCATCAGGGCGCTGCCCAGGAACCAGAACAGGCCGTACCCGGTATTGAACACCCCGTAGGCAGTCCCGCGCTTATCGGGGGGGATCATACCGGCAATGGCTGCCCTTAAAACCGATTCCTGTGCTCCCATACCAATGCCCCAGATTACCATCCCTGTTACAACTGTTATAAAGTCCCCCAAAAACACTAAGGGTGCAAATGAGGATGAAACCAGTACAGCTATGACCAGAATATTGATTCCGGTACGGTCAAACAAGTATCCAAAAATTAAAGCTGCCAGGGCATCGGCTGCCATTGCTATGGCATAAAGTACTGGAAGCCATGCGGGCGAAATCAGAGAAGTCTTACCCAGGTGGAAGGCAATTAAAGGATAATCAACATAGCCGGCCGCTATGAGGGCGACGGCTGCCAGGTAGAGCCAGAATTTTGACGGCAAACCTTTCCCTTCCACCATGATTGGAGCTGCTTCCAGCTCTCGGGGGACCGGATATAAAATCCTGGCAGCGATGAGGATTATTAGCGCTACGGAAGCCGGCACCAGTAAAACGGCAAATCCTGCTTTATAATTGCCTTTTAAAAAGTATAACACCAGGGCTACAATTAAAGGACCGGTAATGGCGCCAATTTGATCCAGAGCTTCGTGAAGGCCAAATCCCCGTCCTCTCCCAACTTCCGAAGTGGCGTAAGAAAGCATGGCATCACGGGCGGGAGTGCGGATGGCCTTCCCCACTCTTTCTGTAATCATTAAACCTGCTGCCACTGGCCAGTTGCCTGCCAGGGCCAGAAAAGGAACCGCCAGGAGGTTTAAAAAATACCCCAGAATTGTAATCGGCCAGTATTTCCCCGTACGATCGCTTATATAACCGGAAAACAGCCGCACACCGTAACCCAGCAGTTCTCCCAATCCGGCAACGAAACCAACGATTGTCCCGGTAGCTCCCAGCACTGCCAGGAAAGGACCGGTAATGCTGCGGGCACCTTCATAGGTCATGTCTGAAAAGAGGCTAACGATTCCCAGCAGGATGATAAATTTAAATGCTCTCCGGGTGGTGTGATTCATTTTCTTTTCTCCATGAGGTTCCATCAGAGGTCCTCCTTTCCTGTTTGCTCTTCCAGTAGGTACAGCCATCTGTAACTTGAATGGTATCCAGGCGGGGAAAAATTAAATCAACCACTTTATACATTCAGGTGGAAAGGTGAAGCTTATCGATACCAGGTTACCGCTAATAGCTAACTCTGCCCTGTTCCGTGCGCCGCGGCGCTTAGCGTGAGAAAGGGTTTCCAGAATCAACACGCCAGCAAGAAGTAAGGCCCCGAAGCCATTGCCCGGCAATCGGGCCGGAAACAGCCGGTGATCTCCCGCGTTCCTAACCGGGCCTTCTTCAATCATTTTCCAGTTTCAAAAGGCCTTCTAGATTTTGTCTTAAAATAGAGAGCTTTTGTTTTTCCTCTTCGCATTTGGCACGGGATTTTTCTTGTTCGGCGACACTGGCTTTCTTTTCCTCAAGGGCTTTTTGCAAAGCGTTTTTAAGGCTGAAGGCAACGGCGTCCGAGCGTAACCTCAGCTCACCTGCCACCTGGCGTACTTTTTCCTTTAAACTCTCCACCAGGTCGGCCCGCACTCTACCGCAGTTGCGGTTCAAAAGCTCCGCCAAACTGGCACGGGTTTTGGTGAGGATGTGTTTTTTAAGCAATGCCTTTGGTAAAAGAGATGCTACGGTCAATTCTTCAAAAGCGGGAATAAAGGTGGGGTGTTCGTAAAAGTGGAAGTAGAAATAGCGATCGCCCAGAATATAGTCTTTATAAGCCGTTTTATGTACTTCTACCTGGAAAATTTCTGCCGAGGCAGCCATTAAGCGGTCTACTATATCTTCGATGCGCTTGAAGAAACGCCGGGCCACCCGGGCGAATTCCTGCTGCATTATTTCTTTTTCGCGTTCCCTTTGTTCTTCCAGCACGCCCAGGATGATCTTCTTGATGTAATCCTGGGCCAGGCCGGCAGTTTCTTTCACCGAATGCCTGGGGTAATTATCCTCAATAAAATCCTCCAGTTGTCCGGCCAGTTGAGGAAACACGCGGTGTTCAAAAGCTTCCATATCTTCCGCCACCCTGGCGGCCAGCTTATCCACCTCCCGGTAAAGCAAGTAGATGCTGTCTTCCCGTTCCTGCTCCAGATGGGCCAGTTCCGCTTCAAAGGCGGCAATCTTCCTCTCCAGCTCTTCCAGGGAATCTTCCATACCGCGGCGCCAGAGCTCCAGGCCCAGCTCCAGTTCGTTCAGGATGCGCAGCGCCCGCGAGGCCGTGGCTGAAATAATGAGCGCTCCCTTCTGGCGCCTGATCAGATCGTTTATCAGGTTCTCCAGTTCCGTCATCCGGCTTGTTTTCAGCCGTTCTGCATCATTCTGCTCCTTTCCTTCCAGGGCCAGGCGGGCTGAAAGCGGGACCAGTAATATATCCTGAGTCTGAAGTTGTTCCTGCAGCATCCTGCGGGTGAAGTCCAAAGCTTCCGCCAGGTCATGCGGACTGACAATGTCAATTTTGTTGAGCACAAATATGAGCTTATGCACGTGGTGCCGGACGTCGCGCAGGTAATCCAGTTCTCCCTTGCCCAGCGGTGCATCTACCGAAATAACAAAGAGTGCCGCGTCGGCCCGGGGCAGGTAGCCGTAAGCTGCTTCGGTATTATGGGTGTAGGCCGAACCCACCCCGGGAGTATCCACCAGGATAATTCCTTCAGCCAGGAAAGGGGCGGGATAGATAACCTCCACTTCGCGCACTTTTTTAATGTTACGGGGGTTTTCTTTTTCCGTTACGTACTGCACGATAGCTCCAACGGGTACTTTTACGCTTCGTCCGTCCAGGAACACGACCGTTGCCTGCGGTTCCGGGCCATGGCGTATAAAGGTGGGGATCGCTGTAAGAGGTACGATGGCGGTAGGCAGGATGCGCGTTCCCACAAGGGCATTGATCAGGGTCGACTTGCCCCGCTTAAACTCACCCATCACCACCAGGGTGAATGTCTCTGAGGCAACCCGGGCCAAGCTTTCGGTGAGCAGGTCCACCGCAAAGCGGTTTCCCCCGGCCTCAGCCAGAGTGATCAATTGTTCGACTGCATTGGTGAGCAGTGTTTTTTGCTCACGAAAATGTTCCAGCATCAACCAATCACCTCTTTGCTTCCGTGTTTAAGGGAGCAGTATGCCGGAAAATGAACAAAAACTCCTACCATCACCTTACTGGATTTTGGTAGGAGCCATCAGCCTTTCCGGGCATTCCAGGCGAGCTCCATCGCCATGGAGCAGTTTCTTGGATTAATCTTCCCTGCCTTTTGCCACCAGCACATCACACGCTGCGTGATGGATTACGTAGGAAGAAACGCTGCCCATGACCAGTTCTTTGATGGCGCTCCAGCCGTGGGTCCCCACTACGATCAGATCAAAGTTGTTCTCCCTGGCAAAACGGACGATGGTTTCCCCCACGTGGCCGAAGATCAGGTGCGTGGTCAGCTTTACGTTTTTACCGGCCGCTCGGGAAACTGCATCTCCCAGCTTCTTTTCGTAAAATTCCCGTGCCCTGGTCACCATGTCGTCTACTTCTGCTACGGTGCCCGCATAGTCCGGCAGGTTTACCACGGCAACCGCGTGCAGCTCGCACCCGCAGCAACGGGCCAGCTCCATTCCTACAGACAGGGCCTTGTTGGAGTGGGGAGAACCATCATAGGCCACCATGATCTTGCGGTACATAATCTCACCCTTTCGTTAGTCTCCCGTCCTTCGGGTAAATTGCTTTCATAATCTTAGTCGCTAGTAACTCCTCTTTTTCGGCAGGGACTTCCAGAAAACGTGTCTCGGGGGATTCTAAAAACAGTCCTCACTCCTCCGGTACCGGGCGACGTTCGGAGATGGAAACTACATCGCCGGCTTCGGCCGCCTCCACCCGGGGCCGGAAGAAAGCCTGGGCGATAATGGTGGGAATCACCCCGCTGGCTATCACTACCGTTACCAGTATGGTGTACTGCTGCTGGTCGATGTAGTGATGGCTTAACCCGAAAAGTGCCGAGATGGTGCCAAAGGTCAGGCCGGTACACATGAGCAATGTGGTGTACATGCCTTCCCGGTGCTTATAACGGAACAGCCTGGTCAGGGGCCATATTCCAACAAATTTGCTTACCATTTTTACCATCAGCAGGATCAAGATTAACCCAAAGGAACCTACGACGGCGGGCAGGGAAACATACAGACCTGCTTTCAGGAAGTAGAATGGGGTGAGGAAGGCAAAGGCAGCGGCCCGCATGCGCTGCAAAAGTTCTTTTTCCCTCTGAAAGAAACCCGCCAGGGCCAGGCCCAGCAGGTAGGCCGGCAAGACGGCTTCGCTGTTGGCCTTGCCGGCCAGCCCGCCCAGCAACAGCAGGGCAAAAAGCACGTATTTTACCTCAATCTGGCTTACCTGGCGGCCGAACCTCTCCTGAAAGGCGGGTGTGATTTTGGGCATTAAGAACAGCACAATCGCGGTGGCCGCAATAAAGATGAGCATCCAGTAGTCATAGTTGGCAAAGAGTATACCCAGGGCCAGCACCGTGCCCAGGTCGTTAATGAAACAGGCGGCCAGGATGATTTGCCCCAGTTCCGTTTCGTTCAGGCGCGTTTCCACCATGACCGCGTACACTATGGCCACGGAAGTGGTGGAAAGGGCGATGCCGGCAATCTGCGCCGCCTGCAGGTCCCACCCGGCCACGTAGTAGGCATAGGCAAAAGCCCCCAGGAAGGGAAAAAGAAAGCCTACCACACCCAGGGAAACGCTTTCCTTGAACTTGCTTTTCAGCACCGCCGGATCCACTTCGGCTCCGGCCAGAAAGGTGAGGACGATGGCACCCAATCCCGCCAGGAAGTTAACCCAGGTATTTACCTCCAGTCCCAGGTAATTGCCGCCAATTACCCCCACCATGATTTCCACCATGGCCACCGATATGCCGGTGCGTACAGAAATCAACCCGGCGGCCAGAGCCAGCCCAATCCAGGTGGCCGCCTCAAGCCACGTGTTCAAAGAAAATACCTCCTTTTCTCGAAAAGTGCATTAAAAAAGCTCCTACCGGAATCCCACTGGACTCTGGTAGGAGCTATTAGCCCGAAAGAGGCGCTTAAAGGCGAGCTCCATCGCCCGGTGTGTTGTGTCTGACAATTATATTAGCATGTTCAGCCAGAAGGTGTCAATAAGAAACTACTTGATACGGATACAGGATCACTCTACTATTTTACAGCCAGGAAAAACAGGTACAGGAGTAATAAAATCACCGGCTGGTGTACCAGGTAGATGGTCAGCGAATGCCGGCCCAGGAATTGTAAGGACCGGCCCAGCGGGTGGAAGGGCAGGAGAGAGTGGGGAAAAAGGCTTTGCCTGGAGGAGTAAAACGTCTTTCCCAGGGACATGCCCCACAGGAACACTCCCAGCCAGGGGCAAAGGGGGTAGTAGTCCACGGAAAAGAAGTCCCCCCTCACCAGCCCCAGCCAGGCCAGCCAGTTATGGGGCCAGGTAAGGGTGCCGGTATAGCGTCCGGCCAGCAGGATGAGGGCGCCCAGGACCGTTAAAACCGGTGAAGGCAGCCCCATGAAAAGGGGGGCCAGGATCATGCTTGTCCCCAGGAATTGCAGGATGCCGAAAATGATGTTGCTCCCGGGGATAACTGTTTCGACCACGAGGTAAATGACGAAGCCCCAGAGGAAGATTTTTACCCCCCGCCGCAGGTTGCTGGCAGTGAACAAAGAGCTTATTCCGGCAACGAGGATGAAGAGGATGACCGCTCCTTTTCCGGTGTAGTAGATCAGCCCCTGCTGGTAGTCCAGAGGGAGGTGAAAAAATTCCGCCAGGTCGTAAAGAAAATGGAAGGTTACCATTAGCAGGATGGCTACTCCCCGGAAAAGGTCGATTTCCCAGATGCGATTCGTAGTGGTTTTTTCTTTAATAATCTTAAGAGTAACGGGACCGGCGCCGGTGGCGGGCATGTTAATAATACCTCCCGTTTAAGTGTGCCTTTTATTCACATTTGAAATAACCACGGGCATGGTGATAATCATGCTCAGGATAAAAACCCATACGGCGCCCCCGATACGGGCTACGGCCGGGTAGGAAATCCCCGTGGCATAGGTGGCCAGAAGAAAGAGAAGGGCGGCGGCCAGGGAAATGCCCGTGTAGATCAAGACGCTCGTGCGGGCGGGGTTATTCATTATCTTCATCTCCTTTCCGGTTCCGGTTCAAGTGTTAAACCCCCATGTTTTGCCGTTACCGTAGCGCCGGGCCGGGTAATGGTTGTGCCGCCTCCCCCCGTGTTTTCCTTTGTCCCCTCTTCATGGAGGGGACAAAACGTTTTAGGAGCAGGGTGTTCAGGGTTACCGAAACCGAACTCATGGCCATGAAGAAGGCGGCCAGCTCCGGGCTTACAATCAGCCCGGTAGATGGGTAGAGAAGGCCGGCGGCTATGGGAATGCCCAGGCTGTTGTAGACAAAGGCCCAGGCCAGGTTTTGCCGCACCTTGCGCATTGTCGCCCGGGCTATTTCAATGGCCGAAACCACGTCCCGCAGATCTGCCTTGATCAGGATTACCTCACCCGTCTCCTTGGCGATGTCCGTACCGGTACCAATGGCCATGCCCACATCGGCGGCCGCCAGGGCCGGGGCGTCGTTGATGCCGTCTCCCACCATGGCTACCCGCAGGCCGCGGGCCTGCAGCCTGCGCACTTCTTCCGCTTTGTCCTGGGGCAGCACTTCCGCCAGCACGCTTTCAATGCCGGCCTGGCGAGCGATGGCTTCGGCGGTGCGGCGGTTGTCCCCCGTGATCATGATCACCTGCATGCCCATTTTTTTCAGCCGGGCAATGGCCTGGGGCACATGCTCTTTTATCGTATCGGCCACTGCAATTACCCCGGCCGCCTGCCCGTCCACCGCCAGGAACATGGCGGTTTTACCATCCTGCTCCAGGGATTTCACAGAGGGCAGGAGGGTTTCAATGGACACTCCTTCCCTTTCCATCAGCCGGCGGTTGCCCAGCAATATCGTGCGGCCCTGGTAGCGGGCCTTGATGCCATGGCCGGGGATGGCTTCGAATTCCTCCGCTTCTTCAACGGCTACGCCGGCCTTTTCCGCTCCCCGGACAATGGCTTCACCCAGGGGGTGCTCGGAATTTTTTTCCGCCGCAGCAGCCAGGCGCAGCAGCTCCTCTTGGGAAAAACCCGGAGCAGGGACGACGTTGGTGAGGGAGGGTTCGCCCCGGGTAATGGTGCCCGTTTTATCAAACAGCACCGCCTGCAGGGCGGCTGTAGCTTCCACGGCATCGGCTCCTTTAAAGAGGATGCCGTTTTCCGCCCCCTTTCCCGTTCCGGCCATCATGGCACTGGGGGTGGCCAGTCCCAGGGCGCAGGGGCAGGAGATGACCAGGGTGGTTACGCTCAGAAGCAGGGCAAAGCCGAAAACCCCCACTTGAGCCAGGCTGTATGGTGACAGGATAAAGTGGCTGTCCGGCCGGAAAAAGGCATGGTAACCGTAGAAAAACCAGAAGAGGAAAACGACCAGCGCCAGCACATGGACTCCGGCAATGAAGTGCCCGGCCACCAGATCGGCCAGCCTTTGCACGGGGGCCCTGGTGGCCTGGGCATCTTCCACCAGGCGGATGATCCGGGCCAGGGCTGTATCCCGCCCAACCCTGGTGGCCTCAAATTTAAAGGTACCGGTTTTGTTGATGGTGGCTCCAATTACTTCGTCACCCGGCTTTTTCTCCACCGGGATGCTTTCCCCGGTGATCATGGACTCGTCCACCGCCGAATGCCCTTCAATTACCCTTCCGTCCACCGGGATACTTTCCCCGGGGCGTACCACAACCACATCGCCGGGTACCACATCAAGGGCGGCAATTTCCATCTCCCGGCCTTCCCGGATCACCCGGGCGGTTTTGGGCTGCAGGTTCAGCAGCTTCCGAATGGCTTCGGAGACACGCCCCCGGGTGAGGGCTTCCAGGTAGCGGCCCAGGACGATAAAGGCGGTTAACAGGGCGGCCGATTCAAAAAAGGTGGCCCCTTTGCCCCCAAAGCCGGCCCCGGGCCAGAAAGTGTTAATGGTGGCGATGATATAAGCAGCTCCTATTCCCGTGGCATAGAGAAGGTTCATATCGGTGGCGCCCTTCTTTAGGCCGTTGAAGCTGTGCACGAAGAACTGCCAGCCGGCGATGAAAACCACCGGGGTGGTCAGCGCCCACAAGAAGAGGGTATTGCCCATAAACTCGGGTACAAAACGGGGGAGAATCCACACGTCCCGGAACATGCCCAGCATTACCAGGAGGGATAGGGGCCAGGCAACCCACATGTTCCGGGCCTGGCGATGGATTTCCTGCCGGCGGGCCTGCCTTTCCCGATCCAGGGCTTCCTGTCCCGTGGCTTTCTCGGCCACCTCGTAGCCCAGACCGGCGATTGCTTCCCTAATCTGGGCGGGTGTTACCGTTCCCGGGTAAAAGGTTACCCGGGCGTATTCCGCGGGAAGGCTAACGGCTACATTTAATACCCCGGGCAGCCCGGAAACTGCCCGTTCCACCCGGGCCACACAGGCCGCGCAGCTCATGCCCCTTACGGTCAGGTGTATTTCCCCGGTAGGTACCTGGTAGCCCAGTTCCCGGATGGTCTTGACCAGCTGTTCCACGGATACCTTTTGCGGGTCATATGTTATACTGACCTTCCCGGTGACCAGGTTAACCGCTGTGTCAGCTACCCCGGGGGTGTTTTTCAAGGCCCGTTCCACCCTAGCCACGCAGGCGGCGCAGGTCATCCCTTCCACGGGAATGCTGATTTGTTTCATAATTTTTTCCTCCTTAACCGGCACCGGCAGCCTCTCCCGTTTTCTTCTACTGTACCCCTGTAGGGTATTTACTTAATCTTAACCCTGTCCTTTGGAAAAAGTCAATATTATTTAAAGTCAATATTTATTTTTCTTTAGAATGTCCCGCGCCCTCACTTTTAAATTAAGAAACCCGCAGTTTTTTCCCTGCGGGCTTTTACGCGGGCAGTTTACCGTCTTGCCCGGGACTGTATTCAGCAGCCGCCTTTACAATGAGCTACGGGACGCAGCATGTAACGTTTTCTCAGCACGCGGGTTGACCCTCCTTTCCTGCCCGGCGCTGGACGCCGGTTATCTGGTGAACTGATCCAGTACCTGCATGAGCTCATCGATGACCTCGTCACCCCGGTTCTGGCGGATGGCCCGGGCCACGCAACCCCGGGTGTGACTCCGCAGAAGGGAGAGGGCCACCTTTTGCAGTGCCGCCCGGGTGGCACTGATTTGCAGGAGGATATCCACACAGTAGCGGTCTTCCTCAATCATCTTTTGAATGCCGCGAATCTGCCCCTCAATTTTTTTGAGGCGGCTTAAGAGGTCTTCCTTGTTTCTTTCCACATAGGACAAACCAGATCACTCACTATCTACCCTACTGGGGTATCCTATAAAAAATATATCAGGAAGGGAGGGTTGGTGTCAAGAAGGATTTTTTAGTGCGCTCGGTTTGCGCTTGGTAAACTCCAGGTTGGTGGTGATAATGGTGCTTCCGTGTTAGTAGCAAGACGCCGTAAACCGGAAAAAACTACACTTTCGAGAGTATAGAGCACATATGGGGTTCTTGTTTATCGACCCGTGGCTTTGCCTCTGACTTCCTTAGGGCCCCACCTCGTGGTGGGCACCCTTGTCTTTGACTAACAAACTAGTGCTGCTGGCGACTACGGTGGACTTTAATAACCAAATTGGCGCCCATTACCCAGGTAAACATAAAACCGGCACCCCTGGCATAAGGTGCCGGTTATTTATATAGTTAGTAACGTACCACAACAAACAAGACGCCTATTGGCTTAGCCGCCCAGCCGTAGCCTTTGTAAACTCCGTTATAATATACCTCATAATCAGTTATGCCATATATTGGATAGCCTCTAATTTCAGTATATCGTCCATTAGTATCAGCACTACAACTATTCGTTACAGTATATGAACTCGTAACGTCAAAACCCACCGCTGAACTTATTACTTGTGCCGAGACTGAAACGGTGCATGAATATTTTGCACTTATAGTTTTTGATATTGATAATGTTAATGTACCAGTGCTTCCTGCTGTTTTACCAAGTAGGTTACCATAATCAACTTGTTCGGTATAACCATACGGTATAATTGTATAACCGGTAGCTTGAGCAGTTGTATCTGATATAATTGTATTATTAGTCTTTTTGTCATTAAGTGGTTTCTGGATAATTACTTCAACATCTTTGCAATTATGGGGAATATCATAGCCGGTTTTTTCCAAAAATTTCTTTCCGTTTTTTATAGTAATCTCTTGAATACCTTTATCCTCAATGATTTTTGATTCATATTCGCCGGGAGATAAAGTAATCGATTTAAATGGTGCACTTTCTGACGCAAAAGCGTAACCGCAAAACATAAACACAGAAGTTATAATCGCTAAAATAAGCGAGATTTTTCTAAACATAAGAATCTCCTCCTAATAAAAAAGTTAACCAAATTTTATGTTGGTGTAATTCTTGATGTCGAAGATGATATAGTCTATCTCTTTATGGAGTTAGCTTTTGATCACCTCCCCAAATATCGAATTGATTGCATTGTTTAATTAATATCAATTACTAGTGTAACCTATAAAATTCAAATTCCGAGCTGGTAAGAAATAACTTCTGAGGAGCAAAAATGGGAAATCACCCCTGAACTATGGGTTTCAAATGGTCAACAACTTAATCTGACAATAAAAGGCAGCTAAAAAAGGACAGATCACCCCTTTCAAAATCTGGTTTCATTTTCTGGCGCTCTCTTAACTAACAGGAATTAAGCAGCCTTGCAGGTTTGCTGCTCGATTTTCAGTTGTGCCAGTGTACCGGCAAGGAAGGTGATCAAGCAGAGCATCACATCTGTAAAAGCATTATCGATTCCCCGCCGGTTCATTTTGTCCATATACAGGTGTTCTTTTAACAGCGCAAATCAGCGCTCGATAGAGGTTCGCTGGCTGTAAAGCCTCTGCCAGTTTTCGCTGCCCCGGTGAGGGCAGGAAAGCAAGCGGGGGTTATCGGTTACGCAAAACCTTACCGCCAGCCCATAAGGGTTAGGCACCAGCACTGGCCCTCACACTCCACCTGTCGACCGGCAGCTTTGGGACAGCGGAACTTTATGGCCATGTGCTTTTTGTCTGAACCCCAGTAAACCATGGGCTGACTTGCCGGGCACAGGGGTAAAAATTTTTCATTGAATCCCTGGGGCGGTTCCTTTTGATTTCGCTTATTCAGTTTTATGATTATCTGGCCTTTCAGGTCCAGGGCATTATACATGTCCCCGGAGTCATAGCCAGCGTCCATTAAGTAATACTTCGGGCGGAAACCATAAAGCCTTTCATGTTCCTTACATGCTTCGCTCATCAGCCTGGGGGCCAATTCCACATCCGAGCATTGGCCGGAGCAGAATGGCGGCCAACGGTAAGGTCCGATATTGGTGAGCAATGTGGCTGCATGTAAACTTTACCCTCTTCATCATACTATGGAAATAGTACATAAAAATGAAATATCTGTCAATAAATATAATTTGTAAATATTCATTAAATTCTAAGATAATAAAAATTTTAACTTATGAAAAACTTACTACTAAGCTACAAGAAGGTTGCCACAGGTTTAGTAAAGGTAAAATTTTTTGTGGATACCTTTGGGCCGTGTAAAATTTCAGTAGGCACCAGAAGGGGATCAGCCCCTTGAAAAAGAAATGAGACCTCGCGCGCCAAAACACCCCAAAAAGGAGTGTGAGGTCTCATGCTAACCGGCCATGCCTTGAAGGCACAACCAATCATGAAAATAGAAAGAAGTGATTACAACAGCCTGATTTTCTGCTACATTGGAATTATCAGG
>NZ_FQUW01000054.1 GCF_900129285.1 Desulfofundulus australicus DSM 11792 | reverse complement strand
TTCCTTCTGGGTCATCACTTCGTCGCAAAATGGGCATTTGACTGGCTTTCTCATACCATCATGGTATCATATTTTCAGGGGTGGGGGAAACATGTGGGAGCGGCAAGCGAAGCAGGCAATGGCCAGGAACTTCCGGGCGGCAGGCATGTCACTCCGCGAGATAGCCAGCAGGTTGGACATGTCCCGCGAAACGATACGGCTATGGTTGCTTTCCGACACCGAACAGGTTTTTCGCGAGGACATCCAGGAAAAAGCGAAGGCCAGGCCAAAGGTTGTCGTCGGCAAAAAGCGGCCCAGGCAGCTTATCACCCTTTCCGGCCCCTGGTGGCGGGAGGCCCCTCCCGTGGTCCATGTCTGCATTATTAGCGGCAGGGTGTTGGTGAACAGGTGGCCCCTGGAATGACGCAGAGCGGTCCTAAGAGCGGGGTTTCTGGCCGGGCAAGTAACCATTGGCCCGGTTTTTTCGTGCCCTTGTAGGGCCTTCTACGGCCCTCCAGCGGCCTTTTTCCGGCCCGCCCCATTTCTGCCGGAACCAACCCAGGCTTTCGGGTGCAAAGTTTGCGAAGCAATGTTCGCACCAGCAGCCAGGGTGGAAACAGGAGGCATACCCTGACCGGTCACAGGTAAGTTTTAACTGCTGTTTCCCGGGACTGCTGTTCCCTACCCCTTTTTCTGCTACGCTGGCATAGCTGTTTTGTGCGAACAAGCCATACCGAAGACGGCGGGAGGCAAAAGGCCCGCCAGACCCGGACGAAATGCGGCCTCCAGGGGAAAAGGCCCTCTTTTGGGGCACTTCCTGGCAATGGTCCGGCAGGGTAATGCACACAGCCATGAAGAAGGTAACACGTACAGGAAAGGTTTTCAGGTTATGACGGGTATCACCGTAACGGTGGTCCCTGCCCGCCCCGGTGAAAAGGACCCTTCCTGCCCGGCCACATCCACCCCGGTAAAATGCCCCTCCAGGACGCAGCAGGACGGCGTAGAAGCGCATTTCGGAGGGTATTCCCGGCGGGTAAGTATAAAACCCTTTGCCAGCGACAAATACCCCTTAAAACCAAACGTAGCAATGGGGTGCGGGCACTAGTGTTAAACACTAGTGTCGCGAGGGAAAGGGAAAGGCCGGGACGTGCCCGGCCCGGTCTGGTTTTCCTCATGTGACTTTCCTCACCCTTGCCTTTGCATTGCTACTTCTTCACCCTCCTTACCCTTGTCCTCTCCGGCAATAGCTGCTTCACCGGGGAGGCTACGGCGTGTTGTTCAGCCAGGTCATTTTCCGTCAGTGCAAGATACCGCTTGGTCATAGTCAAGCCTGCATGGCCCAGCATCCTTTGCAGGGCGTAGACGTGGCCGCCGCCCCGCAGGAACATGATGGCGGAGGAATGGCGCAGGGAATACGGCGTCAATGGATACCCCACTTTCCGGGCGTATTTCCTCACCCTGGCCGACCAGGAGTTGACCAGCATTGGCTGCCCGTCCTGGTTGGCGAAAACGGGAACGGTATCATCCCAATCATCCGGCCTTACTTCCAGCAGCCTCCTGATGGCTTTTGCCGTGGTGAGGGAAAAGGTAAGCGTCCGGGAAACCCTGGTTTTGGCCTTTTCGCGGGAAACAGTAACCTGGCAGGCCCGCAGGTTGAAATCGGAGGGAACCAGCCTCAGTGCTTCCCCCGGCCTCAGACCGCAGTCCAGTTGAAGGAGAATCAAAGCATAATCGCGAATACCCGTATAGGTCTTTCTGTTGGGCAGGCCCAGGAGTTTTTCCAGTACGTCCGGTGGAATGTCCCTGGCCCTGCCCTCATCCTTTCTTTTGTGCAGCCCGGCGGTGGGATTGGCAGCCAGGATACCCTCAGATATGCACCAGTTGAAGAAAGCCCGCAGGTATTCCAGCGGCAGGTTATAGGTAGCCGGTGCTTTGTCCGCCAATCCCGCGAAATAGCGTCTAACGGCGGCCCGCAAGGCCTCGTAGTCACCCCAGGCGTCAGGGTAGGCCTGAAAGAACTTGCTTAACCTCACCCGGTAGTCTTTGATGGTGCGTTCTGCCTTGCCCTCCGCTTTCTTCTGGAACAGGAAATCATCAAGCACTTCCTCCCACGTCCGGCTTGCCTGCTTTTGCAGTTTGACCACCTTTGGCATGTTGCCCTTCCTCCCCTTTCCTGCCGAGACCGTTGTTGTTGGGAAGGGCATTTCAGGAATAACGGTCTCAATAAAAAAGGCCCTTTCCGGCGTTTCGGAAAAGGCCTGATTTTACTGATTGGAGGCGACACCCGGATTCGAACCGGGGAATAGCGGTTTTGCAGACCGCCGCCTTAGCCACTTGGCTATGTCGCCATAAAAAATGGAGCGGAAGACGGGATTCGAACCCGCGACCCTCGCCTTGGCAAGGCGATGCTCTACCACTGAGCCACTTCCGCATGCCTGGTGATATTATATATTATTTTTTTCGGTTTGTCCAGGTGGTGCCACGGGCCGGAATCGAACCAGCGACACGCGGATTTTCAGTCCGCTGCTCTACCAACTGAGCTACCGTGGCACATAAATTGGCGGAGCTGACGGGAGTCGAACCCGCGATCTCCGGCGTGACAGGCCGGCATGTTAGACCACTACACCACAGCTCCGCTTTGCTTGCTCCTTCGGGGTTGTTACCCCTTCCGCTGACAATCTTAAGTATACAAAAACTAAGCCCAAATGTCAATTGGTATTTTTAAATGTCGGGCAAAAAATTTTGCCCCACTCATTGCCACCGCTGTTACCAACCGGGAATTAAGGCGTCCACCCGGCAGCTACACCGGGGCAGGAGATTTCAGCTCCCCCGCCCGAAGCATAAAATGGCTTCCCGCACAATCTTGGCCGCCAGCAGGGACGTGCGCTCCCCGGGGTCGCAGGCGGGACACACCTCCACCAGGTCCATGCCCACCACCCGGCATCCCGCCAGCAGGTAGAGCGCCTGGAAGATCTCCCGGGGTGTGCATCCCCCCGGCTCCGGCGTACCCGTCCCCGGGGCAAAAGCAGGATCCAGAACATCAATATCCAGGGTTACGTAAAGCGGGCGACCCTCAAGCCGGCCGGTTACCCCGGCCAGGGCCGGCAGGATTTCCCCGGGGTAAAAGTGGGTGCTGCTCCGGCCGAAGGAAAACTCCTCCCGGGTTCCCGAACGGATGCCGAATTGAAAGACATTATCTCCCCCGACCACCTCCACCACCCGTCGCATGACCGTGGCATGGGAGAGCCTTTCCCCCAGATATTCCTCGCGGAGATCGGCGTGGGCATCAAAGTGCAGCACCGCCAGATCGGGGTAACGGCCGGCCGCGGCTTCCACCGCCGGCAGGGTTACCAGGTGCTCCCCCCCGAGCAAAAGGGGGAATTTGCCGTCGGCCAGGATGGAGGCTACCGCCGCATTAATCCGGCCCAGGCTTTCCCGGAGGTTGCCCGGGGGCAGGATAATATCCCCAGCATCGTAATAAGCATATTCCGACAGCTCCCGCTCCAGGACGGGGCTGTATTCCTCCAGCGCCACGCTCACCTGGCGGATCCAGGCCGGGGCAAAACGGGTCCCCGGACGAAAGCTAACGGTTAAATCCAGGGGAGCGCCCAGGATCACCAGCGAAGATCGCCCGTAATCACCGGCACTCCCCATGAATACACCGCCCTTTTCCAGCCCTTCTCCAAGCATAAACACACCCCGCCGCCTAATCCTGCTTCACCAGTTCAGCCACAAAGGGGGGCAGTTCAAAGGCCGCCCGGTGAATGGCCGGGCTGTAATACCTGGTGTTCAGGGCGGGTAATTCCTCCACCTTCACCTGCCGGGGATCAAACTTCTTGCTGCCCATGGTAAAGCTCCACAAACCGCCGGGATAGGTTGGTACGCAGGCCAAAAACAGCCTGGCAATGGGGAAAATGCTCCTCACATCCCGGAATACCCGGGCGATAATATCCTGGTTGAAAAATGGCGATTCCGTCTGGGCGACAAACAGCCCGTCCTCCGTCAGGGCATTATAAACGTCCTGATAAAAGGACCTGCTGAAAAGCCCCTCGGCGGGACCCACGGGATCGGTGGAATCCACAATGATCATATCGTAAGCATTGCGGTTTTCCCGCACATGCTTGATGCCGTCGTCTATTATAACCCTGACCCGGGGGTCGTCCAGGGCACAGCTAATTTCCGGAAGATATTCCCTGGCCGCGGCAATTACCCTTTCATCAATTTCCACCAGGACAGCCTGTTCCACCGAGGAATGCTTGATGATCTCCCGGATGGAACCCCCGTCCCCTCCGCCGATAACCAGAACCCGGCGCGGGTTGGGATGGGTATTTAAACCCACATGGGCGATCATTTCATGATAAACAAACTCATCCTTAATGGTGGTTTGAATGACATCATCCAGGGCCAGCAGGCGTCCAAATTGCACCGTGTCATAGACGGCCAGATGCTGAAAGGGCGTCTTTTCTTCATGCAGAACCCTTTTCACCCGGCAGCTCAGCTTCATATGATCGGTTTGCAGCTCGGTGAACCAGCAGTTCATGACCATACCCCCAGGAAAGATTAATACCACATGGGCACTGCCGCCAGGGCGCAGCCAATTTTCTCCACCCGGTGTTCGGCAGCCGCAATCTTCATGTCCACCAGTTTCATGCCCCGGGTAGCAAAGGCTTCCCGCAGCATAGCTTCAATCCGCGCTTCAGCTTCCTTCTGCGAGCACTTACCTGCAAACTCCATGATCACGCCGAAGGTGTCCTCGGAAAAGCCCACACCCACGGCCGCCGCAATTAATTCCCCCGGATTCTCGCTGACTATATACCCGTAAGCAGTGGGCACCAGGGAACCGGGAGGTATGGACAATTCAGGATCGTACTCCGCTCCGGGAGGAAGAATGCTGCTAACCCGGATCAGGTTGATGTTGCCAATCCGGCCGGCCAGGAGAGCGTTATCAAAGGCGGTTAATTCGCTGTTTCCCTCGGCACTGGCAGCAGTCAGAAAAAACTTCTTTGGGGTGGGTAACACGGCAAATTCCCCCTTTCTATGTTCTTATCCAAAAACAACAAGTTATATTATAACAAAAGACATGAAAAAATAAACTATTTTATTAACCAGAGCCCGTACCATAATATTCCTGGTATGAAAAATTCCTCCCCATAACATTCTAACCATCGAATGATGAAACCAGTAAATTGAGGGAGGTTAAAACATGGCTAAAACAGTGCTGGCAACTTTCTCATCACGGGAGTCCGCGGACAGGGCCGTTGCAGAACTGCGTTCACGGGGCTTTGACCGCGAGATTTCTGTGGTAGCCAAGGAGGATGTCGCACGCAACGAACAGCGTGCTGAAGCCGGGCCCACCATGGGCGGTGACCCGGTGGCCGACGGTACCGCCACCGGAGGAGTGCTGGGCGGCCTGGCCGGCCTGATTGCCGGGGCCGGTGCCCTGGCCATCCCGGGCATTGGACCCATTGTAGCCGCCGGCCCCATCGCGGGACTGCTCTCCGGCGCCGCCACCGGCGGCATTGCCGGGGGACTGATCGACTGGGGTATCCCGGCGGAACGGGGACGTTATTACGAGGAAAAGGTCAAGCAGGGCAACATCCTGGTTTCCGTCCGCTGCGATGATAACAAGGCCAATGATGCCGCCACGGTACTGCGCCAGTTTGGCGGCCAGGACGTCGAGACCCACTAAAAGCCGGGGCAGGGGGTTCATCCCTCTGCCTCTTCTTTTACCTGCTCATAAATCCTTTTGTAAATAAGGGCGTCTTCCACCTGGCGATCGGCGGACTCGCAAATAATGGTGGGCGTGAGCTTTCTTTCCACGATTAGCCGGGCCAGGAACCTGAAATCGGGGCCAAAACCCCCGTCTAAAAGGGTGCGGTGTCTCCGTTCCCCCGCCCCGGTAAACTCAATGGGACTGAAGTGAATGTGCAGCTTCCGAACGGCCTCCTTACCCAGCCGGCTCTCTATCCTGTCCAGAACGATAGCAAAATCCTCCATCGATTTCAACGCCCCCCGGCCGGCCGCGTGGAGGTGAGCGAAGTCCACCGCCGGCACCACCCGGGGATCGAGGGTGCAAAACTCCAGCACCTCATCCAGGCTGCCCAGCTGCGCCGGTTTTCCCGCCGTTTCCGGGGCCACGCGGATCTCCCCCAGCCCCATATCTTCCGCCAGCGCCAAAACCTCCAGTAGAAGTTTTTTGGCCCGGGCCATGGCAGCAGCCCGCTCTTTTCCACCTCCCGTACCGGGGTGAAAGACCACCGGCGAGGCTCCCATCCACATGGCCGCCTGCATGGCCCTGAGCAGGTGCATTTTGGTTTTCTCCTTTAAAACCGGGTCATCGGTTCCCAGGGTAATGTAATAAGGGGCATGAATGCTTAAAGAAACCCCGTTTTCCCGGGCCTGCTCACCCAGCTTCCTGGCCGTAGCCTCCCCGATATGCACTCCCCGCACACACTGGTACTCATAGGCATTCAGGCCCTGACCCCGCAACCAGGCGGGCATGTCCAGGGAGCTTTTATAACCCTGCGCGTGAAAGGACGGTGGGTTTCCCGCCGGCCCGAAACGTATCCCCATCACCCTACTCCCTTCCTTTTAGTAGAGCTATATTTAGTAGAGCTATATGAAGTGGCAATTCCTTCGACAATAATAACCCTTTTCCTGCTAAAAGGATAGGGGTAAAAGAAAAGTTTGTCAATCTTATATGGAAGGTTATTACATATTTATAACGTATTATACATTACTGGTTAAATATATCAGAAGCAGGCTGAGGAGGACCTTCTCATGCGCAAACGGATCATTTTCCTGTTAACCCTTGGTATCTGCCTGTGGATCTTTTACATTAAATGGCTGGTACCGGTGGTGCCCACATCCTGGCTCCTGCAGAAGCAGGAATTTCCGGTATATCTGCTGGAGTCGCCCGCCCGCACCCTGGACCCGGCGCGGGCGGATGACCCTTCTTCCGCCCGCGTGCTGGCAAATATCTACGAGGGGCTGGTCCGGCTCAGGACGGGTACGGAAGTGGAACCATGCCTGGCCGTGCGGTGGGAAGCTTCCCCCGACGGACGGCAGTGGACCTTTTACCTGCGGTCCGATGTGACCTTTCATGATGGTACACCCTTTAACGCCGCAGCGGTAAAAATTAATGTCGAAAGGATGCTCCAACAGCAGGAACGTTATACTTATGCCGCCTTTACCTACGGCATGGTCCAATCCGTGGAAATTATAGATCCCCTGACCGTGCGGTTTAACTTAAAATACCCCTACGCCCCTTTTCTCTATAACCTGGCCATGCCCGTAGCCGCCCCCATGGTCAGCCCCCGGGCCCTCCAGCAATATAAAGAAGAGTTCTGGAAACACCCGGCGGGAACGGGACCCTTTATTATCCAGCAGTGGAAGGACGGTGAAGTCGTCCTGGCGGCCAACTCCAATTACTGGGGGGTCAAACCCTCCATACCGGGAGTGATCTTCCGCTCCGTCCCCGACCCGGCAAAAAGGGCGGAACTCCTCCTGGCCGGGAAAGCCCAGATCAGCGAGGGTATTCCCCCTCAGGAGGTGGCAAACTTAAAGAACAGGGGCTTCCGGGTGATCGAAACCCCCGGGCTGGACATCAGCTACCTGGGTTTCTACACCGATAAGGGGCTGTTCCGCGACGCGGCACTGCGGCGGGCAGCCCGGCAGGCCTGCAACCCCTATGAACTGGCAGAACAACTTTTCCCCGGCCGGGTGCTGGTAGCCAGAGGCCCCCTGCCCCCCGGAACCCTGGGTTACGAGCAGACGCCTGAACCGGTATCACCGGATCCCGGGAAGGCCCGGCAGGAACTGCTGGCTGCCGGTTACACCCCGGGAGTGCAAATTACGCTCCTGGCTTATAACTCCACCCGCCCCTATAACCCGGCGGGAGGGGAAAGGCTGGCCCGGGCCCTGGCCGGGCAGCTGGAAAAAGCGGGTTTTTCCTGCTCCGTCAAGGTTTACCCCTGGGACGAGTTTAAAAAAGCCATCTACCGCCAGGAAGGGGATGCCTTTATCTATGGCTGGACAAGCGATAACGGCGACCCGGACAACTTCCTGTTCACCCTTTTCTCGTCCACCCAGATTTCCGGCGGCCTGAATGCCACCCACTACCACAACCTCAAAGTAGATACCCTGCTGGCCAGCGCCCAGCAGACCACCGATAACACCCTCCGGACCCGGATTTACCAGGAGGTTTTAAAGTATCTCCAGGAAGATGCACCTGTGGTTTTCCTCCATCACAGCCTGCACACCGTAGCCGCGGCCGGGAATATTCAGGGTCTGATTATCCGCCCCCAGGGCATACCATTCCTGGGCAACGTTCAATTGAAGCAAAATGAAAAATAAATTAAAAATACCTATATATACCAGTAATAAGTCTGGAATTTTTCACCCATACTATGGCTGAGTACAATAATTCGAGGGGGAGTGTTTGTGCACCAGATCTTTCAAATGCAGCAGCAAATTCAAAGATTAAGGGATGAAGCAAGTTCCATCAGCCAGCTGTGCAACCAGATCCAGCAGCAGCAATTGCAGCGCTTAACCTTTATTGCCGGTCAAATGCAGCAGGATTTGAACAGCCTCAGCAGTATGGCCCAGCAAATCAGTTCCACCATCCAGGCCCAGGGAGGGTATACCGCGCAGTACGGGCAGGCCGGTTTTGGCGGTTACACCCAGGGCTATCAAACTTTCACCGGCCAGTACGGCCAGGGCACCCAGTTCAACACCGGACGTTACGGAACCGCCGGTGGCTATAACATCACCCAGTACGCAACCCAGCCCGCTACCTATGGAAACGTCTCCGGCTATGCCATGCAGGGTACCGCCGGCCAGTTTGGCGGCTACCAGACCGGCCAGCAGTACGGCACCGCGGGGCAGTACGGCTGGGCCCAGCAGGGCCAGATGGGTTACCAGGGCGGCGGGTTCCAGGGCAGCATCTATGAACAGGGCAACTACCAGCCCAATTACACCGGCGTTTTATCGAACAACTAAAACCGGCAGCATCTACTTAACGGGGCCTTTCACAGGCCCCGTTAAATTTATGTTTTTTACAACAAAAGCGGGTTCTTTTAGACATCTTCTACCCCTTAACAAATTTACCTTAATTTGTATAATGAGTATAAGAACTGTTTTTGGGGGGGAATCCAGTGAAGGTCTTACGGGATGGAGCATCATACAGTCACCGGGAAGTGGTGGACTTGCTGGTGGAGTTTTCAGCCTTTAAAGACCGTGTAGAAAAAAAATTTAAAGAACTGGCCCGGGAGCTGGACGGAAAAAACAATGAACACGAATTATGGGTTAACCTTTATCTCATTTCCACGGACTATGCAGAAGAACAATTTAACAAAAAACAGAAGCAGGAAGCCATGCAAAAGGTATCTTAAATTTAATACAATCCCTACCCTCGACGGGTAGGGTCTTGTTTTTAGAATTCCCCGCCCGGGGAATAATAAACCCGGAGGTGTGAAAATGTCCAGGGAAGAAAGAAAAAGAAACCCTTCCACCTGGTGGGCCATCCCCCTGGGTCTGTTCATGGGCGCGGGCTGGTTATCCCTGGCGGCTTATTTTGTTTACAGTTACATCCAGCCCAGGGAATAGCAGAGGTCTTACATGCTAAGAATATGGCGGGCAATGCAGAAATTCAGCACAACCACTTTAATAGCCGCGGTAGAAAGCAAACCCCTTGTAAGAAGGACGCTTTCATGGTATAATCCTTATTGCCATGGGGGCATAGCTCAGCTGGGAGAGCGCTAGAATCGCACTCTAGAGGTCGGGGGTTCGAGTCCCCTTGCCTCCACCAGGAAAATCAAGGCCTCCGGGGTTTGGGAAAGGTTCCCGGAGGCCAATTTTACGACAATCTTACGACAATGGGATTTCCATTTACCCGTCTATCCGGCGGGTTGTTTTTTTACCTTCAGGACACCGTTGATTTTTTCAGCCGCTTCCTGCTGCAGTTCATCTGCTATGTGTGCGTAGAAATTAGCCGTCACGTTGAAGTTACTATGCCCCAGCCTGCCCTGAATGGTTTTCAGGTTCACGCCCAGCCGTAAAAGCTCCGTGGCATGGGTATGCCGCAATGAGTGAAAGGACACGTGCCGGATTCCGGCCTTTTTCAGCAGGTTGTCGAAATGCCGGGTAAAGTTCCGGGGCTCCAGCCGCCGCCCGTTGGCCTGACAGAACACTAGGCCTGAATCCTCGTAGGCATTCCCGAGTAGCAGTTTTTCCTCGTTCTGGCGGGCCTTGTGGGCCTTCAGCTCCCGCAGGACTTCTGCCGGCAGGGTTACCGTCCTCACTCCGGCATCAGTTTTTGGCTCGTGAAAAACCGGGCCTCCCTTCGCCCGCACCAGTTGCCGCCTGACGGTGATTACTCCCCGCTTAAGGTCCACGTCCTCCCACTTCAGCCCCAGCAGTTCTCCCCTCCGCAGGCCTGTTCCCAGCTCGGTAAGCATGGCAACATAGTACCGGCTTTCGCGGGCCACCTGCAGGAATCGCTGGATTTCCTCCGTGGTGAGGTATTGAATCTCTTTTTTTCCCTGCTTTGGCGGGTTCGTGGCTTCGGCCACGTTCCGGGAAACCAGCCCCTCCTTGACGGCCTGCTTCAGGGCCGCGCTCAGGAGAAAGTGCAGGTAACGCACCGCCCTGGTGGACAGGCCGCCCTCTTTGCCGTCAGCCCGGCCGCCTTCCAGCTTCGCATTGTAGAACGCCTGCAAATCCCCCGGCATCAGCTTCTGAATGGGTTTATCGCCCAGGGCAGGCTTAATGTGGACACGGATGTAGGTTTCATAGTTCTGGTATGTGGTGTCGCGAACAGACGGCCTGACGTAGACTTCTAACCACCTGTCCAGCCATTCCCCCAGGGTCACCCTGGCCGGTTCCACGAAAGCACCGGTGTTCTTCTCGTGGGCCACCTTCGCCAGCCAGTCCTGGGCCTCCTTGCGGGTCTGGAAGTATTTCGTCACCCGCTTCAGCCTGCCCGTGGCCGGGTCAAAGCCAATGCTTGCCTTAGCCTCCCAGCGCCCGTCCTTACGCTTGTAGATTGTCCCTTCACCGTGCCCGCGCTTGCCCGCCATATTCTACACCTCCATAATTGCCCTCCAAGGCCGGGGTATTTTCTCCTGAAGGTGATTTACCTGCCCGCCCGCTTCGATGGCTTCCAGGGCCTTCTGAAGAGGCTCCGCTATGTCCGGCCTGGCCTTGTACCTCTCCACCAGCCGCCGCACCGCCCGGATTGCTACCTGCTTCCTCCAGTCCGGTGTTGGCTCCAGGGCCTCCGGCGGGGCCAGCTCCCTTAACTGCCGTATCAGTTTGGCCTTCTCGTCTGCCGTCAGCACCCAGCCGCGCCCAAATCCGTTCAGCATCTCTTGTTCCAGCCGCCGTTCGGCTTCCTCCAGGGTTTTGCCCAAATAAACGTTCAGGGGCTTTACCTTTCCTTTTTCCCAGTAGCTGTGCCGAAAATAGGCATAACGCCGCTTGCTGTTGGGTTTTGTTTTCTCCCAAACCACCCGCATAACATACACCCCTTTGAGGTCTATGTTATACCAATAGCAGGTATTAGTCAAGGACGGCGCACCCGAAAGCCAGGGTTGGTTCCGGCGGAAATGGGGCGGGCCGGGAAAGGGCCGCTGGAAGGCCGTAGAAGGCCCTATAAGGCCATGAAAAAACCGGGCATGTATGATTTTCTTACCCGGCTACCATCCCGTCTTCCAGGGGCGTTTTGCAAGCCTGGAGGCTATTCCAACGGCCAGCGGAAGGCCAGTATCTGCCCGGTGATGATATCCACCCGCACCACGGCAGGGGCCTCCCGCCACCAGGGGCCGGAAAGGGTGATAAGCTGCCTGGGCTTCTTTTTGCCAACGGCGGTCTTTGGCCGGCATTTCGCTTTTTCCCTTGCTTCCTCACGAAACACTTTAGCGGCATCCATGCACCATAGCCGCGCCGTTTGGTGGGACACACCAAGCTCATCGGCTATCCGGCGGAAGGACCAGCCTGCCCGCCTTAGACGAACAGCCATTGCCACTTTTGCTTGCCGTTCCTCGCGCACGTCAAACCCTCCCATGGTATACTGAAGGCATGGAGAGGAAAGTTTTGTGCCCGCTCTGCGGGGAAACAATGGCTCAACAAAAGCTGCGGGGGGACACCTTCTGGGAGTGCCCCGGGTGTTCCTGCGAAGTGTGGCCGTATGACCCTGCCGTAGAAAAAGAGGTCCGGAAGTTGATGGCTCCTTCTGGCGGCAAAAAGAAGAAGGGTTCTGGCGGCCGGAGGAAGTCCAGGTTTAAATCAAAAAAGCCTGGGGAAAAATTTATCCCCTGGTATCGGCGGTAACCAGGGGACGTTGACTTTGGTTACCGCCTGGTGTTTTTACGTGCCGAACAGGATTT
>NZ_FQUW01000034.1:4511-35301 GCF_900129285.1 Desulfofundulus australicus DSM 11792 | reverse complement strand
AACATCCTCACCGGCCGGGTGCTGGTCTACCGCTGGCCGCTGGAATAACGCAGAAATGGCCCTGAGAGGCGGGGTGTTGACCGGGAAAGGTAATCATACCTGCCCGGCCTTTTTCGTGCCTTTGTAGGCCATTTTACGGCGTTTCGGCGGGCAGTTTCCGGCCCGCCCCATTTCCGCCATAACCAATACTGGCTTTTGGGTGCGAAGTTTGCGAAGCAATGTTCGCACCAGCAGCCAGGGTGGAAACAGGAAGCATACCCTGACCGGTCACAGGTAAGTTTTAACTGCTGTTTCCCTGGACTGCCGTTCCCTACCCCTTTTTCTGCTACGCTGGCATGGCTATTTCTCTCGAACAAGCCACACCGAAGCAGGCGGGAGGCAAAAGGCCCGCCAACCCCGGATGAAATGCGGCCTCCAGGGGAAAAGGCCCTCTTTTGGGACACTTCCTGGCAATGGTCCGGCAGGGTAATGCACACAGCCACGAAGAAGGTAACACGTACAGGAAAGGTTTTCAGGTTATGACGGGTATCACCGTAACGATGGTCCCCTGCCCGCCCCGGTGAAAAGGCCCCTTCCTGCCCGGCCACATCCACCCCGGTAAAATGCCCCTCCAGACCGCGTAGAAGCGCATTTCAGGGGGGATTCCCCAGGGGTAAGTATAAAACCTTTGCCCGCGACAAATACCCCTTAAAACCAAACGTAGCAATAGGGGTGCGGGCACTAGTGTTGAATACTAGTGTTTCGGCTGGGTCCTTCCGGGAGGGCGGCCGGCCAAGAAATTACGAAGCCCTTTCTGCTGGTGCGTGCTCCCATCATTCATTTTGGGAGCAGCAAGGCCCGGAGGCCGCATGGCTGTAAGCGAAACCGGTTTTTCGCTTTGGGAGCATTTTGGGAGCAGATTGGGAGCAAACACCCTAAAACGAGGCCAATGTCCACCCATTTATTCCCTGGTAGCTTCTAACAACACAAGGTAAATCAAGCCTTTGCAAACTTCGCCAAACTATACAAAGGCGGTAATTCGGTCTCCAAAACCGTAGGTTGCGGGTTCGAGTCCTGTCTCCCCTGCCAAAGAAACGCAGGAGCCTCAAGGGTTTGAGGCTCCTTTTTTGTGTGCCCATCATGGGGCGTTTGTAAATAAATAGGCAGGAGTATTTATCCTGCCTATTTTTCTGCTTCCGCAGCTTCCTTAGCTTTTTTAATGATTTCTTCTGCCAGGCGGGCGGGAACTTCTTCGTAACTATAGAAACTCATGCGGAAGGAACCCCTTCCCTGGGTCATGGACTTGAGGTCGATTGCGTAACGGTACATTTCTGCCAGGGGTACCAGAGCCCTGACGCGGGAGTTTTTACCTGCTGCTTCCATTCCCAGGATACGCCCTCGCTTGGTATTAAAGTCGCTTATGATATCACCCATAAAGCTTTCAGGAACAGTAACTTCCACTTCCATGATTGGTTCAAGTAGTACCGGCTTGGCTTGTTGCTGACCTTTCTTAAAGGCCATAGAGGCGGCAATTTTGAAAGCCAGTTCTGAAGAATCCACCGGGTGGAATGAACCATCGTAAAGTACAACTTTTACACCGGTAACCGGATAGCCGGCAAGAACACCTTCCTGCATGGCTTCACGTACGCCCTTTTCTACCGCCGGGATATATTGTTTGGGGACTGCTCCACCAAAAATCTCCTCGGTAAATTCAAATGGTGCATCAGCCAGGGGTTCCAGGCGCAGCCAGACGTGGCCATATTGTCCACGACCGCCAGTTTGCTTTTTATGTTTGCCTTCCACCTTTACTTCGGCACGGATGGTTTCCCGATAGGGTACCTTTGGTGAATCCATGCTAACATCCACGCCATATTTGCGCTTCAACCTTTCGAGAAGGATATCCAGGTGCAGTTCTCCCATACCCGTAAGCAGGGTTTGCTTTGTTTCCGTATTTTTCTCCACCCGGACTGTGGGGTCCTCTTCCAGCAACTTGGACAGAGCATCCCCCAGTTTATCTTCGTCTCCCTTACTCTTGGGCTGGATGGCGACTGTCAGGGTTGGTTCGGGGAAGTTAATACCTTCCAGTTTAACGGGGTGATCCTTGTCACACAGCGTATCACCGGTACTGGTGTCCTGCAGTTTAACCAGCACGGCAATATCTCCCGTGGGAACCTCGGTGGTAGGAATGGAGTTTTTGCCCCGCACATAGAGTATTTGCCCAATCTTTTCCATTTTTTCCCTGGTGCTGTTTAACACTACAGTATCACTTTTTAATGTTCCGCTAAAAACGCGGATAAAGTTCATTTTACCCACGTAAGGGTCAGCCAGGGTTTTAAAGACCAGGCCGGAGAAGGGAGCTCCTTCCTGTACAGGGGGGGCGGGACAGTTTACTACCAGGAAATCCATCAGGCTGGTAATACCCATGTTTTTCGTGGCCGAACCGCATAAAATGGGTACTACTTTACCTGTACTGACTCCCTTTTGCAGCCCCTGTTTTATTTCTTCCCCGCTTAATTCTTCCCCTTCCAGATATTTCATCATTAACTCGTCATCAGCTTCCACTGCTGCTTCTATTAACTTTTCACGGTAGGAAGAAATTTCCGAAGCAAGTTCTGAGGGAACATCTATTTCTTTAGTTTTTCCATTTTCAAAAGAGTATGCCTTTTGCTCGATCAGATCAACAATTCCCGTAAAATTGTTGGCCTGACCAATGGGCAATTGTACGGGAGCAAAGTTGGCGTTAAATTTAGCCTGTAAATCATCAAGAACTTTAAAAAAGTTAGCGTTTTCCCTATCCATCTTGTTTATAAAAATCAGCCGGGATTGATTATCCTTAAGTAGGTCCCAGATAACCTCAGTTTGCACCTGCACCCCGTCAACGGCGGAGACCACAAAAAGTGCAGTTTCCACCACCCGTAATACACCATAAACTTCCCCTATAAAATCAGAATATCCAGGGGTATCCAGGAGGTTTAATTTATGATTCTGCCATTCGCAAGGTACAAGGCTGGTATGAATGGTTACCTGCCGGTTAATCTCTTCGGGGTGATAATCAGAGGTAGTGGTTCCATCTTCTACCCGCCCCAGTCGAGAAATCGCTCCGGTATTAAAGAGCATTGCCTCTACTAAAGAGGTCTTTCCGGCGCCGCCATGGGCCACCACGCCAATGTTGCGGATTTGAGAAGTCTGGTAATTTTTCAAAATCCCGTTACCTCCTTTTTGTAAATAATGGTTTCCCCCAGGTTAGCAATATATACTATAGCACAGCCAGAACTGGGCATATCTGGATTGAACAACAAAAACAGCCCCTACTGGGGTGCCCATGATAAAACTTTTCTTTGCTTGATAAGCTGCCTAAGCTCCTCTTATTCTACGCTATGTTCCTAAAATCCTTTGGGAAGAAGAAAATTTTTTCGACATATTATCCGGCGAGACTGACATGGTTGGCCACATAGGTACCTGAATTCAATCATACATATAGCAAGAGGTGGAGTACATGTCCCGGCATTCATTTATTTATGGTGCCTTTGTCCTATTGCTGGCCAGCCTGTGCAACCGTATAATTGGATTCATTTATCAAATTCTAATGATCCGGCTGATCCGTCCTGAAGGAGTCGGCCTCTTTAACATGATCTACCCCATTTACGTCTTGATACTGGTTCTGGCTACTGCAGGAATTCCTGTGGCTATTGCTAAGTTAATAGCTGAAGAGGTTGCTCGGGGAAACCTGTGGGGTGCCTACCGGGTCTTTTCTGTTGCTTTCTGGTGGATTGTTGCCTGCAGTTTGTTTTTTACCCTTATACTTATTTTGGGCCTACCTTTTTTGCAAAACTACATTTTCCCCAACCCTAAAGTATACTATTGTTTTCTCAGTTTAATTCCCGGGATTATTATCGTATCCCTATGCTCTGCATTTCGCGGTTTTTTTCAGGGGCTCCAGCAGATGACACCTACAGCTATATCACAGGTAGCGGAGCAAATGGTTCGGGTGATTGCCGGGCTGGGGATAGCGTGGTTAATGCTCCCCAGGGGAATTGAGTATGCAGCTATGGGCATATCCCTGGGGGTTGTACTGGGTGAATTTGTTGGTTTCATGTTCATGCTGGCCATTTATTCTAAGAAAAGGCCTTACCTTCCCCCTTTGTCAGCATATTGTCCTGTACCGGTGCTTACGGTTACGGGCCAGATTTTCAATCTGGCTATACCCGTAACTCTAACCCGTTTTGTTTCTACGGCCTTTTTGACTATAGATGCCATGTTAATTCCCCGTCGGCTTCAGATAGCAGGAATGGATTTAAATGAAGCAACAGGTGTTTACGGCCAGTTTGTGGGTATTGCAGAATCCCTGCTGTTTACCCCTAGTATTGTTACTATTTCCCTGGCCACAGCTCTCGTTCCGGCTGTTAGTGATGCCCTGGCCAAGAATGACCTTCCCCTGGTACGTGTTCGTACAGAAGAGGCTTTGCGTCTGACCATGTTGGCCGGTTTGCCTGCAACGGCAATTTTTCTCCTTCTACCCAGGGAGCTGTGCCGGATTATTTTCGGTTATGCTGACGCCGGTATGGCTCTGGGCGTTCTGGCTCTAGGCGGGCCGTTTCTTTACCTGCAGCAAACCACTACCGGCATCTTGCAGGGGTTGGGGCGGGCAGAAAGGCCATTACGTAACCTGCTCATTGCCTCTGTTTTTAAAGTAGCCGGAATATACTACCTTACCTCCACCCTGGGAATAAGGGGTACTGCTCTTTCCTTTTGTGTGGCCTATATGATTATGGCATTACTAAATTACCGGGATCTAAAAAATATCATCGGCTTAAGATTGGATTTTGGTTATTGCCTGGGCAAACCGCTGGTAGCTACTGCAGGTATGGCGGGAGTTATGAGTTACGTGCGCCAGTTTATCATGAATTTTGGAGAACTGTCCTTTTTCGACCTGCTGGTTGTGTTGTTCCTGGGTGGGGTAACTTATTTATTTTTACTGCTTCTATCCGGTGGAATACACGGCCATGATTTGCGCCGCCTGACTTCTTTTCTGGGATGGCGTAGTTAAATTAGCATTCAATAGTTATTGCGCTTAATTGCTCACGGATTACATCAATAGAACGATAATCGGTCAGATCGAGCTGAATGGGTGTACTGGAAATGAAGTTTTGTTTTATAGCTCTTATATCCGTATCATCACTGTTGTTTTCGAGATCTAACGGTTCTCCTGCCATCCAGTAATAAATGCGCCCCCGGGGATCAGTTCGCTTATGAAATATATTGACATACCTCCGGCTTCCCAGGCGGGTTATACGTATACCGCGAGGTTTTTCAGCTGGTATATTGATATTTAATAACGTTCCTTCGGGTAATCCTGTTTTTAAGATAAGATTAACAATTTTTCTTGTTATTGTTGCTGCCGTAGAAAAATCATGTTTGCTATAGCTGGTAAGAGAAACGGCCAGGGAGGGAAACCCATTAATAGTTCCTTCTATAGCTGCGGACACCGTTCCTGAATAAAGGACGTCAGTTCCTAAATTAGGTCCCTGATTAATACCGGCAACTACCATTGCGGGGGGCTCCGGCAGAAGATCTTCCAGGGCCAGCTTAACACAATCGGCCGGTGTTCCCTGTACAGCCCAGGCTTTGGCTTTAATGCCTGGTATATTGACATTTTCCAAAAGCAGGGGGCGGTGAACAGTGATACCGTGACCGGTGGCACTGCGTTCCCTGTCCGGGGCCACAATATAAAGCTCACCGGTTTCCTGCAGGCTCTTGGCCAGCGCTTTTAAGCCGGGAGCAAAAATCCCATCATCATTGCTAAGCAAAACAATCATGGTACCCTCCATTAGATTTCATAAATTGAAATGATCATCTTGTCTTTTTCCGCATCTTTGGTTAAGCCGAACATTAATTTTTTATGCTTAAGATTTTTATTTAGAAAATCTATTACCTTATACATTTCAGGATAGGGTGTAAAGCTTTTAGTAGCTATTAATTCAAGCTTACCTTCTTTTTCTTTCATAATTTTTTTACCTCCTCGGGTACTGGTTAGCTAACCCTTGATAAGGGCAAGTGCTTCTGCTCTAGTGGCTTCACTTCTTTGAAAGGAGCCGCGTACTGCTGAAGTAATGGTTTTCGATCCAGGTTTACGAATACCCCGTAAAGTCATGCACATGTGTTCTGCCTCGATTATTACCAGTACACCCTGCGGATTCAACCGGCGCATAATACTATCGGCGATCTGGGTAGTTAAGCGCTCCTGTAATTGAGGCCGTTTGGCAAACCCTTCTACTACCCGTGCCAGCTTGGAAAGTCCTGTAACCTTACCTTTTCTGGGTATATAAGCAACATGGGCTTTTCCGAAAAACGGTAAAAGGTGATGTTCGCACATAGAATATATAGGTATATCCTTAACCAGAATCATTTCTTCATGCTGTTCAGTAAAAATTTTTTCCAGGTGTATTTCCGGATCCTCCCAAAGCCCACAAAAGATTTCTTTATACATTCTGGCTACCCGGGCTGGCGTTTCCCTGAGCCCTTCCCGGTCAGGGTCTTCACCAATAGCTTCTAAAATCATACGTACTGCTTTTTCAATTTTTTCGGTATCAATCACTTGCCTCTCCCTCCTAAAATTATAAGTAACCCAGAAATTTATGTGTCTGTGGGACAACCCTGACATCGGTTAATCTTTTCATGGCCAGGGATTGCCAGGTGATAATCTTTTCTGCGCTTAATTTTATCTCCGCGTCAGGTGTTGTTACGGGCTGAAATACTACGGGAAAATCCCCGACATCGCAGATTAAATCCAGAGCCTTTTCTATTTCTTCCATTTTACTGTTTTCATCCACTATTATTTTTACAAATGTATTTTTAGTGCGGGCCAGTTCCAGAAATTCCCTGTGCTCATCCCACAGGGGTTTTACTTTAGCTGTCCCAGGTAGCTTAATATCCATGGCAATAATGTCAATAAAGGGAAGTAATGGCTTTAAGAATGCTGGCAAAGTGCCATTAGTTTCCAGGTAAATGCCCTGCCGGGTTCCCTTAATTAGAGGAATAAGCTCTCTTAAAAAAAGTGCATGAAGTAAAGGTTCCCCCCCTGTTAAACTGATAGAATGATGAGCAGACGGTTCAAGTTCCCGCAGGATCAGGGCGACATCCTGGGCAGTCATGGGATTTGGTGATGTAAAAAATTTCCTGGTGCCTGGCCGCTTTTCCCAGTAGCATTGTTCAGGTATATCACGGGGTGTGTCACAATAGCTGCAGGTCAAATTACAACCGGCAAAGCGCAAAAAAATTTGCCGGCATCCTACAAAAATACCTTCACCCTGAATTGAGGAAAATATCTCTCTTATCGGGGCAGTCAGGGGGGACACCTTATCGCACCCCCTTGACTTTACATCTGGCGCGCTGTATACCTTCCATCTCTTTGATGTAGGATAAACCAATTTTTTCAGCAAGCTTGGCAACTTCTTCAGCCGGCCAGCCCAGTTCTATTAGTCCTATTGCTGGTACCGGTGTGTTTTCCGCAGATATATTTAAAGCCGTATGAATTATAGTGGATACTGGTGTGGCCGTTGCAATGGAAATCGAAAGTTTACGCTCTTGATAATATAAGTCATCGCCTGATCGTACCAATTTATATCCTTTTTCTTCTAGAACTTCTTTAACCACAGTTATGAACAAGCGCTGGCGTAGGATCGTTTTTTCTAAATCATGATCGAAATGTTCAATAATAAAATGTAACATATCATTTCCATAAATGGGTTGCTGGTTACGGACATCTTCTAAATCTACCATATGCTCAAATTGAATGCAGCAGGGCCCCCGGAAAGCTACTATACTATTACCTAAAAGACCAAAGGATCTATAAGCCCAAAGAGAGGCAAGCTGGGTACCATCGTACTGTAGAATTTGAGGAGCAAAATAAAAATGCATAATTTCACCTCGCAGCGGACATAGCCCTCATAAATCGCCGGCAGCTTTCACAGCGGCCACACATGGTTTCACCACCATAGTAGCAACTCCAGAGCAAATGCCACGGGATTTTAAGACGTTGCCCCAGGCGTACTATTTCCCTCTTATTTAATCTGGCGGTATAGCTAACTACACGTATCTTGTTAGCCGTGGAATATGATAGAGAAAGGTTAATTGCTTCGATGAAATCAATGCTGTTGTCGGGAAATGCAGCTGCTTCTTCCCGGTTAAAGCCGGTTACCACCTGCTCACATCCCAGGGCTTCTGCAAAGCAGGCAGCAATATTTATGAACAGGGCATTGCGATTGGGCACCCATACTGCTTTTGCCCTGGTTCTGGCCTGCTGAGGGTTATCCAGCTCTCCCTCGGGTTCCGGTATGATTACTTTCCTATTGACCAGAGAAGTGGTAGTAACATCGGCCAGGAAGGGGAGGCTTATAACCCGGTGAGCCAGGTTATAATGGGCAGCCAGGGCTTGGGCAGCAGCTATTTCCTTTGCTGCCGCCCGCTGGCCATAATCTATAGTCAAGCATAGTTGTACCTCTCCTTCAATTAAAGCCTGGGCCATGGAAACGGTAGAATCAAGGCCTCCGGATAGCAAAACTACACTTTTCATGGTCCTGTATCCTCCCGGTAGCTGGCGCAGGCATCGGGGGATTCCCAAACCCGTACTTCAGCTAGGGTTAAATTAGAAGGTAGTAAAGTTTTTAGCTGGTGATAAATATATTTGGCCAGGTTTTCCGCAGTTGGGTTATTATCAAGCTTGTTAAACGGGTGCAAGTCATTTAGGTAGCTATGATCAAGCTCTTTTATAACCGTGCTGGTCATTTTTTTAAGCTCTCCGAAATCAATAAGCATTCCACAGGAATTTAATTTTTTTCCTTCTACTGATACTTCCACAGTCCATGTATGTCCGTGCAGGCGGGCGCATTTACCCTGATAATTAAATAGGCGGTGGGCAGCAGCAAAACGTTCGATTATTGTTAAACGGTACATATCATGAATTCCTCCAACGAGTAGTATAACACAGCCACCTGGATTTTAACTATTTCGCCACTTTTCCCGATCGTCCTCCTATTATCTTTAATGATGGTGCTCAAAGGTGTTTCTACATTTTCAGGCCGATATTATAAGAAAAGCGGTCATTCCATCACGAATGACCGCCTATAAACATGGATGTTTAAACTTATCTGCCCGTCTTTTTTATATCAGACCCAGGGCCCGGTTATAGCATTCTACGGCTTCCGCTGCCTGCCCCATCTCATTCAGAACATTACCCAGCATACCCCATGTTTCCGGGCAACCGGGCCGGTTGGCCAGAATTTGTTTACATATAATTATGGCCTCATTATAACGTTTTAATTTAACCAGACATGCAGCCTTATTGAGGAGAATTACAGGATTTTCAGGATCATCGGCCAGGGCGCGGTCGTATAACTGAATGGCTTCATCTTCCCTTCCTATTTCATCCAGGCAAAGGGCGTAGTTATTTAAGATAGTAGCATCATTTAACCCGCAACGAAGAGCATTCTCGTAACAAGAGATAGCTTTTTGATATAACCTTGACCTGTGATAACAGGAAGCAAGGTTTGACAGGATTGCTGCGTCACCGGGACACATTTTTTTAGCCAGTTCATAGCAGGCAATGGCTTCCTCATATCGCCCCAAATGGGATAGGCTGTATCCCTTATTATTCATTACTTCTACACTGTTCAGACCTCCTGCTTGTGCTCGCTGATAATATTCTACAGCTTCCTCGTGACGGCCAAGTTTGCTGGCTGCCAGTCCCATGTTCAGATATAGTTCGGGACTTGCCCCTTGAGAGAGTTGAACTTGCCGGAGAACGGTTAGGGCTTGTTCAGCTTTTCCCATTTCCAGCAACTGAACACCAACTTCATACAGCGATGGTATATCATTTCTTTTTAGAAACATATTTTCAATTTGACCCCACAGTTTTTTAGGGGATGTTCTTTTTTCTTCAATGCCAGTTTTAGAAATTTTATGATAGTTATAAAAACTGTATTGAGAAAATAATCGCGAAGTTTTAGCCAGCTGGTTCGAACGATTAAGCCAGTAAAGGAGGCTGGTTTTACCCTGTTCGCCAGCTACTCTTTTCCAGTGTAAGATTGCCCGATCCAGTCGGCCCCGTTTCAGGCATAACCTGGTTGCATGGAGATGTAACATTGTTTGTCCGGGGTGAAGTTGCATAGCCCGGTCTATAAAACGAAGGGCCTGTTCCTCGGCTCCCAGGGCTTCCAGGATGCGGGCCCCTACATGCCATAAAACAGCCATAGTGTTCTGGCGTTTTAGAGCAAGTAGCGGGTTCCACATCTGTATCGCTCCTTTTTAACGTTTTTAGTTAATTTCAATTTCTCGATTAACCTGAAATTTCCTGCCAAGTAAATGTAATTTTATTCCATCAAAAACTCACTTCTTACGACATAATACAAAAGGAGGGAATATTAATTTCCCTCCACGATTAAAAAACTAGGAATTGACGCGGTAGCCTGCTTTTTCTATTGCCTCAGCAAGCTTTTCCGTAGTTATTTCCGGAGTATGAATAACTGAGACTTTTTTCCCAACCAGATCAACATTTACTTCCTCCACACCTTCAATTTTTTTTAAAGCTTTTTCCACTGCCGCTTTACAATGGTTGCAGGACATTCCTTCAACCGTAAGAATTGTTTTTTGTACCGCCAAAGTATTGCACCTCCTGAAAGTTAGGGTGCGGCCATCCATCTTTATTATATCCCTTTATAGTATACGGGTTGGTTTCCCCTGCGCATAAAAACAATTTCAGCGGGTGAAGATAAAAGCTGGTTAGAAAACTACACCGGTTTAAATTGAGGTGAAAAAGAGATGGATAAAGAAAAAGAAAGACAAAAACAGCCCTTTGCTAGAGGAGATGCATTTATTCCTGAAGCTACGGGATCTGCCACCATGATTAACCTTGATGGTCAGTGGGAACACGACTTTGTAGATGATCCCACTCCTTTCTCTCGTAAAAATTCTCCCGGGAAGGTCAATGCAGGCAAGAATCCAAAAAACAATGGAAGCCCGGAAGTATAAAGGGCGCTTCTAGTTTTCAGAGAATTTTCGCAGGCGAAATTCTGCTCCAAGCTTTCGTGCAATCTCCCGGCACTTTTCCACATCCACCCCTGGCCAATCTACAACGGAGAGAATTACTCTGGGAATTTGCCCAACACAGGAGCGGGCAAAATCTAGTACGGCCTGGTAAGCTTTCTCTCCGTATACTGGCCGGCATATTTTAAGATAACTGCTGGCTGAGTGCGCGTTCAAGCTAATACAGATAATATCTACCAGATCCTTTAAATCTGAAACAATATTTTTTTGATAGATGAGTCCGGCCTGTCCGTTTGTGTTAATTCTTATTTTGGCATCTTTTTTTTTTAAATGGCTGGCTATTTTTTTAACTGTATCAAGACGTAATAACGGTTCGCCGTAACCGCAGAACACTATTTCCTGGTAACTGGCAGGTTCTTTAATTGCAGCAAGTATTTCTTCCGGAGATGGTTCATATTTAAGCCAGAGATTATAACCGATGCCCCGGGGGGTATGTCGTATACAAAAAAGACAATTATTTGTGCATCGGTTAGTAATATTAAGGTATAAGTTTTGTCCCAGTGAATAGGACACAATTTGATCTGCCATTTTTCCACTCCTGAACCAAATTAGTCATATTATCCTAAATAAAGAATTATAGATGAAAATAAAAGTAAAGGAGGTGATTAACTTGATTAATAATGAAACTTCTGGCTCCTTTAACATTGGGGAAGTCTTCCGGGGCACTCTGTTGGGACTGGCGGTATCCTTTCTGGGCAGTGCATTAATAGGCACGGGATATTATTTTACCAGGCTCCCTGAGAGCAGTTTACCGTGGTTTGCTGCAGGTTTATTTTTCCTGAGTATTCTGATAGGAGCTTGTTCTGCCGCCAGCCGGGCCGGAAATCGTGGTTTGTTTCACGGCCTGGGAGTGGCCCTCTTATTTTTCATTATCTCCTGGCTCTTGGCCAGTATTCTGTTCCCCTCCCCAATATTACCCGTATCATTAATCCAGAAATTGATTTTGGCTATAGTAGCCGGTGCCCTGGGGGGGATACTGGGGGTGGGTTTCAGCGATCAGGATTAATCATTGTTAAGTTCTCCGGTATTATTGTAAACCCTCTTACTGGTCCAGTAAAGCTTTCAAGTAATATTGCCCCGTACTTAAAAAAAGAGTCCTGCAGATATACCTGATAAAAAAGACACCGGCCTTACTATAAACGGTGTCTTTTTCTTTTCCCGGAGGGTGGCTACCCCATTTTTAGATTGCCTGTGACTAAAACTCCGGAGGCAATTGCTTTAACTGGCTCAGGTAGAACACCGGGCCATCAAGGCATACGTACTTGCTACCGATGTTGCATCGACCACATTTACCTATGCCACACTTCATCTTCATTTCCAGGGTGGTAATGACCTGATCGTCAGAGAAACCCATCTTTTCAAGGGCCTGCAGTACAAATTTAATCATAATTGGTGGTCCGCAGGTAATGGCATACTTGTTTTTCGGAGTAGGATTAATTTCCTCAAGGTATGCCGGTACAAACCCTACGTGTCCCTCCCACCCCTGCTCAGCCCGGTCAATAGTGGTATAGACTTTAGTACCCGGCATTTGAGGCCAGCGTTCCAGGATATCGTATTTGAAACAAAGATCGTCTACAGATCGGGCACCATAAATAATCTCTATATTTCCGTAGTCTTTCCTGTTTTCCTCGGCCAGCACAAAGTCAATTAACGCTCTTAAAGGAGCCAGGCCTATACCGCCACCTATAAACAGAAGGTCTTTACCCTTCATTTTTTCGTATGGAAAATGATTACCATAGGGACCGCGAATGCCCACTTTGCAACCCGGTTCCAGGCGGTGTAAGGCACTGGTCAACATTCCCACCTTTTTTACGCTAAATTCTAAAAGGCCTTTTCTGGTAGGCGAGGAAGTAATGGATATAGTGGCTTCTCCCACCCCAAATACTGAAATTTGAGCCACCTGTCCGGGTTTTTGCTTAAAATTTTCCATTACCTCTGGATCATCAAAGACCATTTGAAATGTTTTTACATCCGGAGTTTCATCGATAATCTTTATAATGGTGGCTGGAAAAGGTCTTAAAGGATTATGAGAGCGGCAATTGGTCATACCGGGCCACCTCCTGCAGGTCAGCAATGATCTGGCGTATATCAATATTAACCGGGCACTTGTTTATACATCGACCACAACCGACGCATCCATCCAGATTATAGCGGTCACGGTGATATTTCAGCTTGTGTAAAAAGCGATTGCGTATGCGTTCCTTTTTTGTGGGTCGGGGGTTATGTCCACCCGCCATCCGTGTAAAATGGCTGAACATGCAGGAATCCCAGCAACGTGATCTTACTCCCGATTCCCCGTCCGGGCTTTGATCGAAAATATCAAAGCAGTGACAGGTGGGACAGATAAAAGTGCAAATACCACAGCCCAAACAACGCTGAGCAAGTTCATTCCAGTAAGGTAGTTCAAAATGCTGATCCAGAAATTCTTTTATGCCGGAGATATCTACCTTTCGAGAAAACTGGCTGGCCAATTTTTTACCCATTTCATCGCGGGTTTTACTTACACGATTATCTCCGTCGACAGCAAAGAGTTGGTGGTATTTGTTGACCAGTTCTTCACCGCGGGAGGTCAATACTTCAATGCCGTAGCCGTCCTCCATTTCTGTTAGTAACAGATCGGCCCCTTCCCCGTTGGTGGGTCCTCCACCCATGGAATTACAGAAACAGTGGCGTTCTACCCGGGTGCAACATAAACATACTAAAATGGTGTTCTGGCGGCGCATCTGATAGTAGCAGTCCTGATAGGTGCCATTAAAAACCGGATCAAGGGCTATGATTCCCTTTACATCACAGGGACGAAGCCCAAAGAGGATGGTTGTTCCGGGTTTACAAGCATCCTCCAGGTTAATCTGGTTGTCGCTGGTGAAAAAGAAAAACATTTCTTCCGTTTGGGGGAAAAGCCAGCCTTTGGGGGAAATCGTGCTGTTGGTATAATTCAAATCTATTTCGGTAAAGCTCCCTACTGGTTTAAATAAGGAAACCTTTTCTTCCTCTCTAACAGGAGCTACTAAAGTATAATCCCTGATCAGGGCATCGATCCAGGTTCTTAAATTATCCCTGGTAATGATATAAGCATTCATCGCAGTTGTCCCCCTCTACATAAATTCATCGGGATCGGAATTGGTAAATGAGCCCAGAGGTGGTAGTTCATTTAAATTTGTACCCGGAGTGGGGACGTTGAACAGATCTTTGATGTCCTTCAGGATCTTCCGGTTTAGAAGCGTAAGGGGTATATTTACTGGACATACCCGGTCGCACTCACCACAGTCCACACATCGTCCAGCTACGTGAAAAGCCCGGATAAGGTGAAAAGCAGTGTTTTCCGAAAGGTTATTGGCTTTGGCTATCCAGCACGGTTCTGCCTGGTCAAATACACATTCACGGCAAGTACAAGCCGGGCAGACATTGCGACAGGCGTAACAACGCAGGCATCGTTGAAACTGTTTATCCCAATAATCACTTCTATCTTTTACTGGCAAATCTTCCAGTTTTTTAACTTTTTCAAAGGGATCCACCCGGTTAGCCGGAGGAATTTCCTCCCCCAGCATGAAATCTGCAATAACCGGGGTGTGATGTTCGCAACTCCGGCACTTTTCAAGTAAAGATTCGTTCCGGGAAAAAGTAAAAATCCCCTCCTCCGTTTGTATGGAAAAAGCCTGCTCATTTAAGCTTGCAGATAAAATTTGCGTGTTGGGGTTAAGGCGGGATGCTACCGTTTCCGGATCTAGTAAGCCCGGGCAGGGAATGCCCAGGATGATAATTTTTTCCCGGGGAATCTGGTTGTCCTGGATCAGGCGAACAATAGCCCTTGAATCACACCCTTTTACAACCACCGCCACTTTACCCGGTTCTTGATTATAATCCAGCAGATATTTAGCTAGATTATTAACGCAAAGGGGATTCCATATTAAATGGTCCACTTCCTCTTCCTTCCTGATGAAAGCAGGAATTACCCTGCTCACTTCACTGCCCGGAGCATAACCAATCACCAGGGTGGCTTCTTTATTAACCAGTAACTTTCGAGCTATGTCCCTTAGATTTTCCTGGACTTTCATTAGATCACTCATTATCTTTCACCCCGGTGGGAATTTTATTTGGAATCTCCAATTTCTGTCTCATCTTGGTATTTGGACCCAGAGCTTTAATTTCAGCCGTAATTTCTTCTACCGTCTGGGCAAATTTAGCTCCTTCGGAACCACTAATCCAACGGGCACGGAAACGCCCGGGTTCGAAGCCCACATATTCCAGCAAGCGTTTAAAAATGAGATAGCGTCGTCGTGTATGGTAATTGCCACTAACATAGTGGCAGTCCCCCGGGTGTCACCCACTTACGAGCACGCCGTCGGCACCTCTCTGGAAGGCACGTAAAATAAAAACCGGATTGACTCTTGCTGAGCAGGGCACACGGATTACACGAATGGAGGGTGGATAACTTAGCCGGCTAACCCCTGCCAGGTCGGCACCAGCGTAACTACACCAGTTACAACAAAAGCCAATTATTTTAGGTTCCCATTCTTGCTTTACAGACACAACGCATCCACCTCCGCCAGTAGTTGCTCGTTGGTGAAACCTTTGAGGTTAATAGCACCGGCCCGGCAGGCTACGGTACAGGCTCCGCATCCCTGGCAGAGCCCGGTATTAACACTGGCAACTGTTCGTTCGATCACTTTACCGCCCACCCGTTCACTAACCGTTGCCTTTTCGATGGCCCGATAAGGACATACGTTTTTGCATTCCAGGCAGCCGGAACAAAGAGCTGAATTAACCTGGGCAATCATGGGGTCTACAGCCATTTCGTTGCGGGAGAACAGGGCGCATACTTTCGCTGAAGCAGCACTGGCCTGGGCAACAGTATCAGGAATATCTTTGGGTCCCTGACAGGCGCCGGCCAGGAAAACTCCTGCAGTATTTGTTTCCACCGGTCGTAACTTGGGATGGCTTTCCATGAAAAATCCATTTTGATCAGTTGAAATACCCACAACTCGTGCCAGTTTATTTGCTTCTCTGCTGGGCACCATGGCTGTAGCCAGTACGACCAGGTCCGCAGCTATTTCAACTTGTCTTCCCAGGAGTGTATCCACACCCATAACCACCAGCTGGTCGCCTTCAGGATAAATTTTTGACACGCGGCCGCGGATATAGCGGGCACCCTCATGAACTGTACGCAAGTAAAATTCTTCATAAGCTTTACCAGGAGTCCGGATGTCCATGTAAAAGACGTAGACCCTGGAATCAGGGATCTTTTCCAGTACTTGATGAGCGTGCTTGGCTGTATACATGCAACAGGTTCGGGAGCAATATTCTTTACCTTTAACCGCATCCCGGGAACCCACACATTTGATAAAGACTACGGTTTTGGGTTCTTTTCCATCGGAAGGTCTTAAAATTTTTCCACCTGTTGGTCCGGAAGCATTATTCAGTCTCTCAAATTGTAACCCGCTGATTACATCGGGATAACGTCCATAGCCATATTCACCGTATGCACGTTCCCATTCAAATAAATCGTAACCGGTAGCTACGACAATAGCGCCGACCTGTTCTTTAATTAGCTGATCTTCCTGCTGGTAATCGATTGCTTGTGCCGGGCAAACTTTCTGACAGACACCGCATTTTCCTTTGGTAAACTGCCTGCAATGCTGGCGGTCGATTACCGGCTTGTTTGGCACGGCCTGCGGGAAACTAATATAAATGGCTTTTCTCATGCCCAATCCCAGGTTATATTCACTTACCACTTTGGTTGGACATTTTTCCCAGCAAGTACCGCAACCTGTACATTTGCTGTGGTCTACAGAGCGAGCCTTTTGTCTGATAGTAACCTGGAAATTGCCGATGTAGCCTTCTACCTTTTCGACCTCAGCGTAGGTAAATAAAGTTATATTAGGGTGCTGCGCCGCAGCAACCATCTTGGGTGTACTAATTCACGCTGAACAATCCAGGGTGGGAAAGGTTTTGTCCAGCATGGCCATTTTCCCGCCGATAGTCGGTTCCCTTTCCACCAGGACGACCTGGTAACCGGCATCGGCGATGTCCAGGGCAGCTTGCAAACCGGCAATGCCGCCTCCAATGACCAGTGCTCTTTTGGTTATGGGTATGGTGGATTCATATAGAGGTTCCAGCTTGTTGACCTTGGAAACCGCCCTGCGGATTAATTCAATTGCTTTTTGGGTAGCTTTTTCCGGTTCCTTTTGATGTACCCACGCACATTGTTCTCTGATGTTGGCCATTTCCAGTAGATAAGGATTCAACCCCGCCCGGCTCAGGGTCTTGCGAAAAGTAGCTTCATGAAGACGGGGAGAACAGGAGGCCACTACCACCCGGTTAAGGCGATGCTCGCGTACCGCCTGAATAATAGTTTCCTGGCCTGGTTCAGAACACATATACTTGTAATCGGTGGCAAATACCACCCCGGGGAATTTAGAGACAGCTTCTACCACCCGGGATATATCGACTACTGCACCAATATTTGTACCACACCAGCATACGAAAACACCTGTGCGTTGCATGTCCTATCGCTCCTTATTCAATAATCTATCCAACCATTTTTAAAACATGAGTGGTATCTACAAAGTGAGTATGCAGGCTCAGGTCGTCTGGATTTAAACCCAGGGCTATACCTAAAAGCTGGGTAAAGTAAAATACTGGCAACTGGTAATTGGTACCCTGCAACCGGTTGACTTTTAACTGGCGCATATCGAGGTTGAAATGACACAGGGGACAGGCACATACCAGGCAATGGGCACCGGATAGGGATGCTGCTTTAAGAATACGGGAAACCATGGTGGTGGCTATATCTTCATTGCTTATGGCCAGGGAAGCTCCGCAGCACTCTGTTTTATGAGGCCATTCCACCGGTTCAGCTCCGCTAGCTTGCATAATTTTTTCTATAATTTGGGGGTTTTCAGGATCGTCTATTTGGATATTCCGTGGCCGTACCAGCAGACAACCATAATAGGCGGCAATTTTTAACCCTTTTAAAGGTTTAACTACCTGATTTTGGATTCCCTCTAAGCCGATATAATTTATTGCTTCCAGGATGGAAACTACTTTGATCTTTCCCTGAAAAGAGCGCCCTGTAATTTCATTAATTTCTTTTTGCAGCCGGGGGTTTTGTTTTAATTCATAACATGTTAAAGCCAGTCGCTGGTAACAGGAAGCGCAAGGTGCGGTGACATCGAGGCCCATTTCTTCGGCCAGGGCTAAATTGCGAGCAGGCAGGGCCAGGGATAAAAGATGGCTTGTGCTATGCCCTGCTGTTGCCCCACAACAGCTCCAGTCAGGAATTTCTATTAATTCTATACCCAGATGTTTACACACTGCCCGGGTTGACAGATCGTATTCCTTCCCGCTGGCTTCTAAACTGCAGCCGGGATAATAAGCAAGTTTCACTTTTTACCCCCCTTTTCTGCCTGGCGTACTTTCTCAAAAATACGGTTTATTTCATCCAGGCCCCGCGGCTTTGTTACTGTAAGCTTTAATTTGCCGCGTTTTAGCATGGCCAGCCCCGTGCTGGCTTCCCGGAAGGGTTGGCCGGTTTTTAGATTGAAGATGGCCATCGTGGCAAGTTCAAATAATCGACCGTTTTTCTGTATATAGCCCAGAAAATTTTCATTAAATAAAGCAACATAACGGCCTTTGCCCGGGGGTGATATACCCTGATGGCGAGCCATAATTCTTAAGGTATCCATCACCCTGGCCACGTCAATATTTCTCGGGCAACGAACCGTACAGGTAACGCAGGATGCGCAGAGCCAGATACTCTGGCAATGAAGCACCTCTTCCTTTAGACCCATTTGCACCATGCGTATTACCTGATTAGGCATTAAATCACAGGCAAAGGCGATGGGGCAGCCAGCCGTGCATTTTCCGCACTGATAACAATTCTCTACTGCTTGCCCGCTTTCACGGGTTACAAGTTCAATAAAATTCCTGTCTTCCCATTGATTTAGTCTAATAGCTTTCATCCTTTATCCCTCTTTTTTAAAATAACTTCGAATATGATGGGGGGCAATTTCGCTAAAACAATATATGCTATTTCTCTATTAAGGCATACTTTCGACGTTTCGAAGATAAATCCTCTTTTAGAGTAAAAAAAAATCCCCGCTGGAGAAATGACGGAGATCACAGACATTCACCTAAAAAGCACAAAGGACAGGCTTGGCCTGTCCCTAATCTTATTTCCAGACCCTCATCAACAGGGCTCTAATGAAGGATGGTAGCCGCACGAAATATACGCGCAAGTCAACTCACCCCTTTTACTATTTTCGTCCTTAATATAGTATGAGCTTACAGCTGAAATGTGACAGTTTTGGTAACTAAATTTCTTTATTTGACTTAATATGGCATGCCGCATCAGGGTTAAGCCAGCGTGCAATCTGTTTCTTAAGCAAGGAAAGGTCTCCCTCTATATAATTTTTTACCGGAAGTGAATTCAAAAAATGGCGTCCGTACTTTTTGTTGAGCAGTCGTTCATCCAGTATTATCACCACACCCCGATCGCTGGTTGTCCGGATCAGCCGGCCAAAGCCTTGTTTAAAACGAATAATGGCCTGGGGGAGGCTGAAATGGAGAAAGCCGTCTTTACCCTGGGAAGCCAGATCTTCAAGCCGTGCTTCTACTACCGGTACCCTGGGAGCCCAAAAAGGGAGTTTAACCATAACCACGCAGTTTAAGGCTGGTCCGGGAAGATCTACCCCTTCCCAGAAACTGAATGCCCCCATTAAGATGGCTTTTTCTGTATTATGAAATTCCTTTAAAATATGCCATTGATTCCCGTCAAGGTTATGACCCAGTAAACGGATACTCCTTTCCAGGCATTCGGGCTTTAAGCGGCGGTAAGTTTCCCGGAGTGCCTGGTGGGAAGTAAAAAGGACCAGCATCCGGCCTCCCGTAGTATCAGCAAGGTTTAAAAGGGTACTGGCCAGAGTGGAAAAATAGATATCCCCCTTCCCTTTTCCGGGGGTGGGGAGCCCTTTTACAATACATAAAAGGGCCTGGGAATCATACTGGAAAGGTGAATCCACCCGCAAGGCTAATATACGTTCAGGGGGAATCAGGTCCAGCCCTGTGCGCTCTATGTAATGAGTAAACGAATTTTCTACCGTTAAGGTTGCAGAGGTTAAGACTATTGACTTTTTAGTTTGGTATAGATAATCATAAAGTATCTTATTTACCTGTATCGGCGCGGCGCGCAGAAAACAGTGGTTGTTTTCTTCTTTATCTATTTCGACCCAGAAGACGCTATTTGCCATAGTACCCTTAAGGATGAATTCCAGAACTGCTAATATTCTGGTACCCTCTGCAATTAAGCATGTAAATTCCCAGGTAAGGTTATTATTTTCTTCATCCTTTACCACGAAAGATTCTATGTGTTCCGAGATTTTTTTTAGGCCAGTAAGCAAGTCTTTAAGGGCAAAAAGAAGATTTTCTCGTTCGGGCTGCAATATGCTAGTAATGTCGCCCTCCGAGCCAGGCTGCAGGCGGACAATGTATTTATTCCCTATATCCTGGTCTCCCGCGAGAGATTTTTGGATTACCATCATTTGCAAAAGATTAAAAAACAAATCTACAGCCTGTCTAGCCCTGGAGTATGCACCCAGGCATTTTTGATGATAAGAATTCAGGCTGGTATTCTCTCGTAGTGACAGCTCTTTTATTCTTACCAGTATCCGGTTGACTTTATTTAACCATCTGAAAAGTGCAGAGCGTGAAATTGTTTCCCCCAGTTGTTCAGTAGCCGCGTCCTCAAGATGATGTGCCTCGTCCACAATCAGAACAGCATGTTCTGGAAGTAAGCGGTTTTCAGCCCGGACGTCCGAAAGGAGGAGCGAATGGTTGACTATAATCAGATTAGCCTTTTCAGCCTTAAAACGAATCCGGGAAACATAGCATGACCGGGCAAACCAGCGGCAACGGGAGCCCTGACAGGTTTCACTGTCAGAACAGAGTTCCTGCCAGAGTTCCTGTTCAAAACCAGTGAGGTTAATTTCGCTTTTGTCTCCGGTAACGGTTTGCTGTGTCCAGACCAGTATGCGAGCATAAAATGCCGCTTCTCCAGCTGTCCAGTTGCCGGCCTGCAGGATGGTTAACCATCGTTGTAAACAAAGATAATTTTGCCTGCCTTTAACCAGTGCCACGCGGCAAGGCCATCCGAGAGCTGTTTTTATTAAGGGAATGTCTCTTTGCCATAACTGTTCCTGCAGGTTTATAGTTCTTGTAGCTATGAGAACACGTTGCTTGTGCGAAATAGACCAGTATAGTGCCGGCAGAAGATAGGCCATAGATTTTCCCGTTCCTGTGCCTGCTTCCATGAGTAAAATTTTTTCTTCTTCCAGGGCACGGGTTACAGCCTCTACCATATGCAACTGCTGCGGGCGGTACTCGTAATTAACCATGTGAACAGCCAGGGAGCCTCCCGGTTTAAGTAAATCAAAAAGTTCTTGTGGTGACTGGGGAAAATCTGGCGAGCAGGTCAGATCCTGCTCAATTTCTTCTATAGGGGGTTTAAATAAGACGGTACGCTTTATTTTTTGAGAACAGGACTCTAAGGCTACACTGCTTATTTCATCTGCCCAGGGTGAGCCGGCTTGCTGCAAGAATGCGGTTAGGTATAGTAAAACTTGTCCATCCATTTTTCTGGTCTTGTCGAGCAACCGGCGATAAAGCTGAACAGCGGCAAGTGCATCATCCATTGCCCGGTGAACACGTTTGACTTCTATTCCCAAAAACCGGCACAGTTCAGCCAGTTGATAACTGGGGGCGTCGGGTAGAAGGATACGGGCCAGTTCGCGGGTATCGTAAGCCCGGGTAACAACCGGAATTCCAGTTACTGTTTGCAGGAAATTCCGGTCAAAGGAAACATTATGGCCCATCAATGGGTTTTTGCCCAGAAAATTTGTTATCAGAGGCAAAACTTCGTCCAGTGATGGGGATGCGGCCAGGAGTTTTTCGCTTAGACCGGTTAAACGAAGAATAGCTTCCGGTACTTTTTGTTTCGGACGAATAAGGGTGTGGAATTGATCAGTAATTTCTCCTTCTACCAGCCTGAGGAGGGCTATTTCAATGATTTCGTCTTGCAGAGGGTTTAAACCAGTGGTTTCTAAATCGCAGACTATTGCCTGATGCGGCACAGGTTCATCATCCTTTTCCACATTATATGTGGGGCAAAAAGAAATACATATACATATTATAATACCAGTCATCAAGGAGGGTGGAGCAAATGGAAAAAATGCCTGTGGAAATGGATATGTTGCCGGAATCCATGCGTGAATTAATTAAAAATATTGATCCAGCTATGCTTGAACAATTAAAGGCCAGCCTTAACCCGGAAACATTAGTGAATTTATTGGTTGGTGCCATGGATTTAATGCATCAAACCATTGGTAAGCAGGGTAATCAGGACCTGAGTCAATTATTAGCGAATATAATGCAGGTGATGAATCAGTATAATAACAAAAATTTGGGGGATGGATAACCACCCAATTGTCCCTGTAAACAGAAAGGCTACCCCCATGAGGTAACCCGGAGTTTTTACAAACTCTCTCCATGTGGTAACCTTTCTGTTCAATTACTACCTTTTTGATCTTTGCATTCACATCTGTGCTCAGTAAGGACGGGTCTGAGCATTAAAGCGGCCTTTTCACCCAGATTGCCAGGCCCGGGAAAAAGAAAGTGTAAAGCAATAGCCAGACCATAAATTTGTCCGTGCAGGAAAGCGGCATAATTGGCCAGTTCCGGGTCGTTTGGAAGAGATTGCAACTGGTTGAGGGTCTGGCTAAATATTGTTAATAGCTTTTCTCCTTGTTTACGCATCCGGGTTGTGTCGGGGTTGGGGTTAAAATTCATAGGTTTCTCCCGGGGCAAGAATAATTACCTGTGCCGGAGTTTGTGCTTCTACTGCCCGCTTAAATTCCTGAGGATCCTGTTCCACCAGTGGCCAGGTATTGTAGTGCATTGGAATAACAAGATTGGGTTTAATCAAGCGTACTGCTTCCAGGGCATCTTCGGGGCCCATGGTAAAATTATCACCGATGGGCAGCAGAGCCAGGTCAATGGGATGGAGGCGCCCCACCATGGCCATGTCTCCGAACAATCCTGTATCTCCGGCGTGATAAATGGTTTTCCCATCCAGCGTAAAAACAAAACCGCAAGGAGTGCCCAGATATTCAGTTGTTTCGTTTTTAACCAGTCCGCTACCATGCCAGGCAGGCGTCAGTTTAACTTTTACCGGCCCAAATTGGTAGCTTCCGCCAATATGCATGCCATGGACCTTTGCACCGTGGCGACTGCAGTAGCTGGCCAGTTCAAAAACTGAAACTATAGTTGCTCCCGATCTCTTTGCGATTTCAATGGCATCTCCAAGGTGATCATCATGGCCATGGGTGACCAGGATAATGTCCGGATGCAGATCTTCAGCTTTAACATTAGCTACAGGGTTACCAGTAATAAAGGGATCAATTAATATCCTGGCCTCTCCTTCAAGAAAAAAAGCTGCATGACCTATAAAGGTAACCTTCATCTTTTAAATACCCGCTCCTTTCTTTTCAAACTTTATTGTTTGGTAGATATTTTAGCGCATCTTATTTTCCTTCACCAGCATTTGTTTTAAAAAATAGCGTTATTTATTATATTTTTTCAATAGATAGCTGGTAATTTCGCGTGCACCCTGATAGGGATCTTTTTCTCGCCGGGCAACAGCATCCAGAATGGGCCGAATATGTTCAAGTTCCCTGGTAATAATGCGTTGCCAGATATGTTGTGCCAGTTCTAGAGTTTCATTGCGTGCCCGGCTCCAACGCTTTTCTCCCAGCGCTTTTTCCTGAAGTAGATGATTCCGGTGATTTTCAATAGCTTCAAGGAGTTCTGCTATTCCCTGTCCGCTCAGGGTTGAAGTCTTTATGACCGGAGGGCGCCATTTTTGCTGGTATCCCTGCATATCAAGCATCATTTCCACTTCGGCGGTGATTTTATCTGCCCCCGGCAGATCTGATTTATTAATGACAAAGACATCAGCTATTTCCATTATACCGGCTTTAATGGTTTGAATTGCATCTCCTGCACCCGGAGTTAGTACCACCACAACAGTGTCTGCCAAATGCATAATGTCCAGTTCGGCCTGCCCAACGCCTACCGTTTCCACAATAACCCGGGAAAAACCAAAAGCATCCATGGCCTTAACAACATCTGCAGTGGTATGAGCCAGTCCGCCCAGGCTTCCCCGTGTACCCATACTTCGTATGAATACCCCCCGGTCGGTGGCATGATTTTGCATTCTTATGCGATCACCCAGCAATGCTCCTCCAGTGAAGGGACTGGTAGGATCTACAGCCACAATACCTACAGTTTCTCCTTTCTGGCGTAATAAAGAGGTAAGACAATCTACCAGGGAACTTTTCCCTGCACCGGGGGAACCGGTTATGCCAATAATATATGCTTTCCCCGTAAAAGGATAAATCTGCTCCATAATCTGTTCAACCACTGGTTCTTCATTTTCCAGGTAACTGATTACACGTGCCAGTGCCCTGGGGTCACCGCCACGGAACCTTTCCATAAGGGATTCCAGATCCTTCAATTCATACCCCTCCCTATTATCTCAAATAATCCCCGCAAAATTACAATTTAAATATAAAAAATTATTGCAACTTTAAGGCTAAATGACAAAGCTGTTGACCAGATGGTTTTTTAAAACTGCCGAACGGTTATTGCTAAAAGAAAAAAATTGGGCCCACCAGAGGTTAAGGGGGTCGCCTGATTATAGGAGCTATTATTTTCCGCTTGGGAATCAAATCTAACCATTAGGCAGGGAATACTTTTCTCCATCCGGAGAGGAGATTAAAATAAGGGCAAAGGCTGACAACAACCTAATCTCCTCTCCCTTTCTCCGCTGTATCAGTCCGATACAGCTTTTTTTTATTACCGGTTTCGTTCAAGATATTTTTCTGCACTGACTGCCGCTATGGCACCGTCGGCTACAGCGGTAACTACCTGGCGCAGGGATTTTTGCCGGACATCACCTGCGGCAAAAATCCCCGGGCAGCTGGTTTGCATATTTGTATCAGTAATGATATAACCCTGCTCATCAAGTTTAACAAGTTCTTTTACGAGGGAGGAATTGGGGATATAACCAATATAAATAAATACTCCATCAACAGCCAGCTCTTTCATCTGACCTGTGCGCACGTCTTTAATGCGTACACCGTTTACGGTTTCCTTGCCTGTAATCTCTTCTACAATACTGTGCCATATAAATTCCAGCCGCGGGTTTTGCCGCGCCCGTTCCTGCACAATTTTGGTGGCCCTTAATTCTCCACGCCGGTGGATAATAAATACCTTTTGGGCGAACCTGGTTAAGAACATGGCCTCCTCTACCGCAGCATCTCCACCGCCTACTACCGCAACATGTTTACCTTTAAAGAAAGCTCCGTCACAGGTGGCACAGTATGAGACGCCCCGGCCATGAAATGTTTCTTCACCTTTTACGTTTAACCTTTGGGGTTGGGCTCCGGTGGCTATAATCACTGTACGGGTTAGCAGTTCAGTATCTTCAGTTTTAATTATAAAAGACAGATTTTCTTTTTGCAGGGTCTCAACATTGGAATTTAAAATTTCCAGACCAAAACGCCTTGCTTGAGCTTCCATGCGGCTCATTAATTCCGGGCCTCCGATTCCCTCGCTAAAACCCGGATAATTTTCAATTAATTCTGTTGTAGCTGCCAGCCCGCCTGTCATTCCCCGTTCTATTAGCAGGGTTTTAAGTTTGGCTCGTGCAGCATAAATTCCAGCTGTCAGGCCTGCAGGTCCCCCCCCGATTATAACTACGTCGTACATTTTAATCCTCCTTTTCTATTTCACCTAAATATGCGCTGCGAATTTGCGGGTTGGATTGCACCTCATTAGAAGTACCACTTAAAACTATACGACCAGTTTCCAGTACATATGCCCGGTGAGCTATCTGCAGGGCCATATATGCATTTTGTTCCACCAGCAGTATTGTGGTTCCCTGCTGGTTGATATTCTTTATAATTTCGAATATCTCTTCGACCAGCAGCGGGGACAGCCCCATGGATGGCTCGTCGAGAATTAATAAAGTGGGTTTGCTCATTAATCCCCGGCCCATGGCAAGCATTTGTTGTTCCCCACCGGAAAGGGTACCAGCAAGCTGCCTGGCTCGTTCTTTCAAACGGGGAAAGCGGGTAAAAACTTCTTCCAGGGTTTCCTGGATCTCGGACCGGTTCCGGCGGGTATAGGCTCCCATAAGCAGGTTTTCCATAACGGTGAGATTGGGGAAAATTTGCCGGCCTTCAGGAACGTGGGAGATACCCATTTTCACTATTTGATGTGCTGGAATACGGTTAATTTTTTGACCCTGGAAGTATATTTCTCCCTGCCTGGGAGTTAGAAGTCCGGAAATAGTTCGCAGGGTGGTGGATTTTCCAGCTCCATTGGCTCCTATAAGGGTAACTATTTCTCCTTTGGATACATGAAAGGAGATTCCCTGCAATGCCCGGATGGAACCATAATAAACTTCTAGATCTTTCACTTGCAGGATCAAGCTACAGTCGCCCCCTTACCCAGGTAGGCTTCAAGTACAACAGGGTTATTTCGAATTTCAAGAGGGGTGCCTTTTGCAATAATCTGTCCAAAATCCATAACTACAAGCCTTTCACATAGGTTCATAACCATGCCCATTTGATGTTCAATTAGTAATATAGTCAATTTATATTTTTCTTTAATAAAACGGATCAGTTGAACCATATGTCTTACTTCTGCCGGGTTCATTCCCGCTGCTGGTTCGTCCAGTAGTAACAGCCTGGGCTGTGTGGCCAGTGCGCGGGCAATTTCCAAACGCCGCTGATCACCGTAAGCCAGGTTGGCTGCTTTTTCGTTTGCCCGTTTGTCCAGGTTTAAAGCCTCAAGCAGTTCCATTGCTTTTTGGGTAACCCTTAATTCTTCAGCAGTAAACCGCGGTGTTCTCAAAAGAGCATCAAAGAAATTATATTTTATACGGGGATGAAATACGGCCCGTACATTGTCCAGAACCGTATTACCTTTGAAGAGACGGATATTCTGGAAAGTTCTGGCTATTCCCCGCTGGGAAATTTTGAAAGGAGGTAAGCCGCTAATTTCTTCTCCCAGAAAGCGTATAGTACCGGAAGTAGGTTTGTAAAGACCTGTAATCAGATTGAAAACTGTCGTTTTACCTGCGCCATTGGGACCAATAAGTCCAACAATTTCCCCTTCTTCCAGGGTCAGGGAAAAATTGTTTACTGCTTTAAGGCCGCCAAAGGCTTTAGATAAATTTTCAATTTCCAGAACCGGCATAGGTGCGCTCCTTTCCGGTTGCCATTTTTAATTGCTCGGGGACCAGTAGCCGAAATTCTTTACCACTGAAAAGCCCCTGTGGTCTTACAATAATCGAGACGACTAAAATCAGGGCATAAATAACTCCCCGCCAGTCGATAAAATCCTGTCCCAGGACTACACGTAAAACTTCCAGTAAAAAGACCCAGCCTATTGCCGTTATAATGGTACCCGTCATACTCCCCAGGCCACCCAGCACTACAATCAAGAGGAAGTCAAAGGATTTCAGGAAGTCAAAAGAGGCCGGATGCAGGAAAGGATAACGGTGGGCATAAATACCTCCCGCCAGGCCTGCTAAAGCACAGCCCAGGACAAAGGCTAAAATCTTGTACCGGGTGGTATCAATGCCCATTACATCGGCAGCAATTTCATCTTCCCTAATGGAGATACATGCACGGCCATAAGTAGAGAAAATAAAATTGCGTACTAGCAGAATTATAATCAACGCCAGGATAAAGATCAAATCAAATTGTGCCAGCTGGGGTGTTCCGCTCATACCTGTTGCTCCGCCAAGAACAGGAAACAACTTGTTACCGTTTTCCATGCCCACCCTGACAATTATACCAAATCCCAGGGTAGCAATGCCCAAATAGTCGGAACGCAATCTCAGAATAGGCAGGCCTATGATAAATGCTACCAGACCTGCTACCAGGGCTCCAATCAGTAGGGAAAGGAAGAAAAATAACATGTTACCATTTCCATAAACCTTATCCAGTGCTCCGGCCGTATAGGCACCTATACCATAAAAAGCAGCATGTCCCAGTGAAAATTGCCCGGTAAACCCATAGATAATGGAAAGGCCTAAAGCACCAATAACAATAATCAGTGCCTGGTCCAGTACCAGCTGCCAGTAGGGGGTTAAAATTCCGTTAAACTGCATTATCTTAACCAGGGCATAGAAGATCGCCGACCCTAAAAAGAAGAAAAGAGTATTGCGTGATAATTTCATAGTATTCCTCCACCTGCTATGTTATACTTTTTCTGTTTCTGTGCGGCCCAGCAGTCCTGTAGGCCGGAACAAAAGAACCAGGATCAAGATAGCAAAGGCGATGGCATCACGCATTTGTGAGGATATATAGGCGGAAGTTAAAGTTTCTACCTGTCCCATAATGAGCGCCCCCAGTACCGCCCCCGGAATGATTCCTATTCCACCCAGTACAGCAGCAGTGAAGGCTTTCAGCCCGGGCATGATGCCCATGAAGGGGTGGATTTGCGGATAAGCGATGGCGTACAGAACGCCTCCCAGGGCGGCAAAGGCTGACCCGATGGCAAAAGTGATGGAAATGGTGGTATCAACGTTTACTCCCATTAACCGGGCAGCGTTATGGTCCACAGCCACTGTACGCATGGCCATACCGGTTTTTGTACGGTATATCAGTATTTGGAGAAGAATAAGCATTATTAGCACAACTACAAACACTATAACTTGAATATTGGTTACAGTAAGGCCAGCAATTTTCCATTGTATTTCAGGAAATGGCCGGGGTACTACCCGGTAGTTGGGTCCAAAAACAAATTTGAGGCTGCTGAAGTATTCTAAAAAAAGGGATACACCGATGGCGCTGATTAAAGCTGCAATTTTCGGTGCGTAGCGCAAGGGACGATAAGCTATACGTTCGATAATTACTCCGAGCAGAGCACAGGATGCCATGGCTAAAAGTATGGCCAGGGGTAGGGGTAATCCCCAGACGGCAAAGCCAAAATAACCGAGAAAAGCTCCCACCATGAATACATCCCCGTGGGCAAAGTTAATTAGCTGTACTACGCCGTAAACCATGGTGTAACCAAGAGCAATTAGAGCGTACATCAGACCCAATTGAAAGCCGTTTAAGACCTGCTCCAGGAAATGTTCCACTCCTTAAAACCCTCCTGCAGTTATCCAATCTGAATGCGGGGAGGGGTTACCCGCCCTCCCCGCTCTCTTAATTTATTTAATTGGGTTTAATAGATGTTACGTATTTCTGCTTGCCGCCTTCAATTTTGAGAATGGTTACCGGCTTGATGGGGTTACCGTTTTCGTCAAAGGAAACTTTCTCACCGCTTACAATGGAAAAATCCTTGGTGTTCTGCAAAGCTTCTTTAATTTTGGCCGGGTCGTCGCTATTTGCAGTTTCAATTGCATTCAGCAGCAGCCTGGTAGCGTCGTAGGTTAGAGTGGCAAAAGCATCCGGTTCCTGACCGTATTTTTCTTTATATTGTTTGACCCAGTTTTGCACTTCAGGCCTGGGATCCTGTGCAGAATAGTGATTGGTAAAATAGCCGCCCTCCATTGTTTTGTAATCCAGATCGGTGGAGTCCCAACCGTCTCCGCCGATGAAAACAGCTTTAATACCTTTATCCCTGGCCTGCTTGCCTATTAAGCTGACTTTCTGGTAATAATCCGGCAAATAAAGAATATCTGGATTTTTCTCGGCAATGTTGGTCAATACGGCAGAAAAATCAGTATCATTTTTGGCATAGGCTTCCATGGCTAGTATTTTGCCCCCACCGGCAGTGAAGGCTTCTTTAAAATTATTGGCCAGTCCAATGGTATAGTCGTTGCCCTGGTCATAAAGGATGGCCGCTGTTTTAAGCTTGAGTTCTTCCAGAGCAAACTTGGCTGCAACAGTACCCTGAGTAGGGTCGATGAAACAGGCCCGGAAGACATATTCTTTTCGTTTGCCATCGTCAACAGTAACCTTGGGACTGGTGGCGGTACCGGTAATCAAAACTACTTTATTATCATTGGCAAATTTGGAAATAGGGATGGTGGTTAAGGAAGTGAGGGAACCAACTATGGCTTTGACGCCATCCTGGGTAATTAATTTAGTAGCTACATTAACAGCTTCTGTGGCATCGTTGCGATCGTCCGCTTTTACAGGTTCGATTTTGAAATCCCCCGCTTTATAACCTGCCTGTTCCAGGGCCAGGTCGAACCCCTTTTGAGCTGATTCTCCAAAGGTTTTCACATCACCGGTCAGGGGAGCGATAAATCCTATTTTAATAACTTTTTCCCCTGATGAAGTATTACCCTGATTGCCGCAACCCGTCATTATCAGGGTTACACTGAGCAGGGCAACTATAAGGGCGATCCATACTTTCCTGTGCAAAACGTGATACCTCCTTTTTTATTAATCTGGCATGTTGAAAGAAAATTTTCTTTTTTCCCTTGATCGAACACACCTCCTTCTTTTAAGGATGAGCTAGGAAACATTAAATTAATTTAAACAGTACCTTAATTCCACAAAATCTTTAAAATTCCTCCATTCATTTTAATTACAGAAAATCGAGTAGGAGGGGGCGGCTAGCCCCCGTCCTCTCACACCACCGGACATGCGGGTCCGCATCCGGCGGTTCACCAAGCTTGACGAAGATA
>NZ_FQUW01000034.1:0-2621 GCF_900129285.1 Desulfofundulus australicus DSM 11792 | reverse complement strand
AATTTACTTCATGGCTGAGGGCGTTGATCCCAATGTCAACAGAGAACGCCTGTTGTCACCCTGGGTAAAGGCAGTTAATTCCCAGGCATTAGATGGAAATAAGTAATCTGGTAAACCGATCACGCATGGGTAACCCTACAAGCAACAGGATAATGGGCCAAGGGAACGATAAAAGAATCCCAGAACTCCTTCTTTGCACTAACTAAAACTTGCTGGAACATGGTTATCCCCTCTTTTTTAAGAAAATAAACGAGTTCAAAAAAGAATGCTACGTTTAAAAAAAGGGAGGTTTCCCTCCCTTATGACTAGGTATGCTAGCGGCCACCTGCCGCCTACCGCCTAGCCTTCCCTCAGCGAGAGCGCACATTACGGGCCATCACAGGAGAAGCAGAATTCGGCTTTGAGGCATAAACTTCCAAGCACTGGCAGTGATACATGCGCTTAATAGTTTTTTCATCTACACCAAACTGCCGGTAATATTCAACAACCATGTTTGGCGGTGAAGTCAAAGAACCCATCCGTTCTCTCCTGCTCTTCGCGGTGCCGTTCCTTTCACTTGCCAGGCCCAAAGATAGCCCCCCCTTTAGCAATGAATAAGTTGCCTCTGCTGGATATTATATGCAACCCGAAGTGAATTGACACGGCCGACTGCTTTTTAGAGCACCGGGGGAGCGCGAGGGGGAGACACCCCCTCAATTTATTAAAGGGGATACGACGAGCAATTTTGCTGCGTTAGATCTCCCTCGATCCAGTAAGCCTCCCGAGGCAAAATTGCTCGTCGCACGGACCCCCTCGCCCTGGTATTTACGTCCCTCCCCAAATGTTACATAAATGGCATGAAGAAAGAAACCTGGAAGTCAACCGGAACGGCAGTCTATACCATCAACTACCACTTCGTATGGTCAACGAAGTACCGCCGTAAGGTATTGCTCCCACCAATAGACAAACTCTGAAGGCAGCAATTACTGCTCTCTGTATGGAGCATGGCTACGAGTTACTGGCCCTGGAGGTCATGCCCGACCACGTACACGTGTTTCTCTCGGCTCCCCCAAAATGCCCCCCGGAGGGCCGGGATTGTTGACCTTGTTATATCAATTAAAGGGAATAACCCAGACCGAACTTACCCGTAGAGTCGGCACCCGTCAATCGGCTATCGCCAGGCTGGAAAGCGGAACTTATAACCCCTCCCTTCGGTTTTTAAAGAAAGTCGCGAAAGCTCTGGATGCAAAAATTGAAGTGTCGTTAAAGTGCGACAACTGAACAAGTGCCGACAGGAGAACACTCACACCGGGCGCATGCCCGGCATGAAGATGACGAAGAGCGCCAGTAGTAGAATGAACAGACAGAACCTCAGCAGCGGCTCCACCCCTAACCATTAATTTTACCTCATTTTACCACACCTGCACGCCCGGCCCCCAGGAGTCCTTTTACGTCCTCCAGGGCCTCCCCGTCCACCTCGACGTTCACCGGGACGATCACCAGCGCCCTGCCGTACTGGTAAACGGCCAGGTGCCGGTAGCCGTACTTTTCGACTACCCCGCGCAAAAACGCCGGGGGCAGGGCGAAGTGATGCGACGATAAACTGGCGATTTTGAGCAACTTAAGTTCCGGCACTTCCGATTTCCCTGACTCTGACTTTGATTGACTTTATCTTAGCATATCTTGGTAAATATGACAAAAGCGGTATTTGACTTTATTTGACCAAAACGGGTGTTCTGTACTGGAAGATGTTTGCTTTTCGGGATAAAGCGCGGGGTTTTCGTTAATTTTCGGCGCATTTTGTTCCAAAAAAAGAAAAACCCCGGTTAAACCGGGTCAGCTCAAGGCTTTTTCAGCGTCTTATCATGTTCGCCGCAATTTCGCAGAATAATTGTATCACCTTTCCAGGAAAAGGTGATGCGCAGACTTATGGTAGCACTGGCTTCCCAAATATCTTTTGTCCCTTGAACACGCTTAACACGCAGGGAGGGGTGATTGATATTATCAGACATCAGCCGCAACGCTTTTTTTATGGCGCATCTTTGGTTCTCATCCAGCTTTTTATAAACTCTCTTGAACCGTTCCGTTCGCTGAAAAATCATTTATCCAGATCCTCCAGAAGATCGTCAACATTATCAAAGGACTTAACCCTCCCAGAAGCTATGTCCTTCTCGGCCTCTTTTTCCCCGTCCTGCCATTCCCTGGTCCAGAACCATGCCTGCTCTGCTGGAATGAGCTTCATCGGTCTCAGGATAATTTTCCCGTCTTCAAGCTCTACCTGGAAAATATCGCCATCATTTAAAGGCATATGCTCTTTTAACAAGCCCAGACTGACAACACCACGCTTCTGTACGATAACGTTACCAATTATTTGACCCACAAAAACCGCTCCTTTACAACTGCTGTAATACAGTTTATCTATGCTGTAATACAGTTTATCTACCAAACTGCTTTGCAGTAATTATATCAACGACCAAAAATTATTGCAAGTGGAAAACACCTTCTTTCTCCTGAACTTTAACACCCAATCCCAATCGAGTAGGAGGAGGCGGCTAGCCCCCGTCCTCTCACACCACCGGACATGCGGGTCCGCATCCGGCGGTTCACCAAGCTTGACGAAGATAAGAATAGCGTTCGGTTAA
>NZ_FQUW01000048.1 GCF_900129285.1 Desulfofundulus australicus DSM 11792 | reverse complement strand
TTCATCGCGGCGAACTACTACCCACCCCGCTCGTTCATTCCGGTGCTGCCTTACATAGTCATCAGCAGCTTCCAATACTTCCTTGCATATATTACGGCCCAATTCATTGAGCACGTCTTGCAGCTCAAGCTGAAACCTTGGATAATCAATCCCCTTCTCAAGTTTCTCAAAAATTAAAGTGGCTACTTGCAGGAAACTGTTATATACGTGCTGAATTATCTTCATGAGAGTGCACCTCCGAGTTTCCGATCCTTCGGTTACTCGCCCTTCCTAGGCGGTGCACTCTCCTTTCTATTTCCTACCGCCTTTTTCCTTCTTCAATTTCCTACAGTAACTTTACACTAAGTTTCCCGGCTGGCAAAGAAAAGCCCCGAAAAGAAGTTTCTCCCCGGGGAATGGTTACGAACCTGAATTCGCCCTTCCTCCCTGCTGTTTGCATACAAGTTTAGGTATATTTAATAGCAGCGAAAGCTTTACGGGCTGCTTCTACCGTTTTCTGGATTTGTTCATCGGTATGGGCCAGGCTGACAAAAACTGCTTCAAATTGGGAGGGAGCCAGGTATATCCCCTGTTCCAGCATAGATTGGAAAAAGGCTGCAAATCGACGGGTATCGGCAGTACAGGCAGTGGTATAATCCACTACCGGTGTTTCAGTAAAGAAAATGCAGAGCATGGAACCAACCCGGTTAAAGGAAAGGGTAAGTCCTGCTTCCCGGGCGGCTTCGGCCATTCCCTGGTAAAGGAGAGCGGACTTCCGTTCCAGTTCTTCGTACGTACCGGGCCGCTTTAATACCTTTAGGGTAGCCAGGCCAGCAGATACAGCCAGGGGATTACCGGAAAGGGTACCTGCCTGGTAGACCGGTCCTTCCGGGGCTACTTTTTCCATAATATGTTTTTTGCCTCCGTAAGCTCCTACAGGCAGGCCACCGCCGATGATTTTTCCAAGGCAGGTTAGATCGGGATCAATCTTGTACAGTTCCTGAGCACCACCGTAAGAAAGCCTGAATCCGGTGATAACTTCATCAAAAATTAAGAGCGCACCGTAATGTTGAGTTATCTCTCTAAGTCCCTCCAGGAATCCCTTTACAGGCGGTACTACGCCCATATTGCCCGCCACCGGTTCCACAATGACGGCGGCAATTTCATGGCCGTGCCGGGTAAAAATTGATTCCAGCGCATTCAAGTTATTATATGGCACTACTATTGTATCCGCCGCGGCATTGGGCGGTACACCGGGGCTGCTGGGTACTCCCAGGGTAGTAGCTCCCGAACCGGCTTTTATAAGCAGGAAATCTGCATGACCGTGATAACAGCCCTCAAACTTGACAATTTTATTGCGCCCGGTATAAGCCCTGGCCAGCCTCAGGGCGCTCATGGTTGCCTCGGTACCCGAGTTGACAAGGCGCACCATTTCTACTCCCGGTAGCGCTTCTACAATAGCCCTGGCCAGCTCGATTTCCAACCTGGTGGGAGCGCCAAAGCTGGTTCCTATTTCCAGGCATGTCCGCAGGGCTGCTATAATTTCAGGATGCCGGTGCCCCAGGATAAGTGGCCCCCAGGAACCTACGTAATCAATATATTCGTTACCATCTTCATCAAAAATAAGCGCTCCTTCACCCCGGGCAATAAAAAGAGGGTCCCTTCCCACCGCTTTAAAAGCCCTTACCGGACTATTTACACCGCCGGGCATATATTGGCGTGCCTGTATGAACAGTTCCCGGGATTTCTCGTATGGCAAGATATCACCTCATTTTTCCATAAAGTATTTCATACTACTTTTTTTAAATTCGGCAAGGCTGAACAGTAAACGGTAGCTGGTAATTCCACTGGCCCGGGAGAGACGGGCAGCAATTTTCTCACATTCATCCCTTGTTTGACCATGAATCACGGTAAATAGATTATATGGCCACTCTGGTGGCCGGCTGGGACGCTGGTAACAGTGGGAAATCTCATCGAAGGAGGCCATCAACCGGCCTATCTCTTCTATTTTTTCCTCAGGAACCTCCCAGACTACCATGGCGTTGGAAATATAACCCAGATCCTGGTGGCGTACAGCCGCCCCGAAGCGCCGGATAATCCCTTGCTTAACAAATTCCCGCACTTTGTTCAAAAGCTCTTCTTCACTGAGCCCAACCTTTTGAGCCAAAACCTGAAAGGGACGGCTGACCAGGGGAAGACCTTCCTGGAGAGCACGGATAATTTCTATGTCTTTCTGGCTAAGCATCATCATCCTCTCCCAGATCGAAGTTAACCAGGATTTTAAAAATTCTCGAGGCCGGAAGGTTGAGCATATCGCTTATACCGGTACGTTTTTTAATTTCTTGTAAAATATTTTCCAGTTCGACCTGGGATTCAACCAGCAACGTAAACCATATGTTATACGGGTGATCCCGCAGGTAATTGTGGGTTACTCCCGGAAAACTATTAACTACAGCCACCACTTCCTCGATCCTGTCTTCCGGTACTTTCATTGCACACAGAGTGCCGCAATATCCAACCTTGCGGGAATCAAAAATGGCCCCCAGCCGCCTGATAACCCCTTTTTCGATTAATCTTTTCAACCGGCCCAGTATATCTTCCTCAGTGGTGCCCAGGATTTCAGCAAGTTTCCTGTAAGGTTCGGGATCAATGGGCAGGTTGCTCTGAATAATATTCAACAGTTGTTTATCCATACTATCCAGCGTCACAAACTATTCCTCCGCTATTTATTTTACCTTTCCGGTACAAGCACCATGGTTCTTCAGCCATAAAATCGCCATGGTAATAGTAAGCGCGGGCCCGGCAGCCGCCACAGATATTGCGATAATTACAGGAACCGCACCCGCCGCTGTAGTCAGCAGTGCGTAACCTTTGAAAAACTGGATTGTCCCGCCAGATGAGGTCAAAGGGCGTTTCTCTGACATTACCTACAGGTATATTTAAATAAGCACAAGGTTGAACATCACCCTTCGGGCTGATAATGCAATAACCGGTACCCGCCAGGCAACCTTTTTGGAAACGTAATTTCAAACCCATTTGGGCAGCAATACGCATAAACTGGGGGGCACAGGTAGGTTTCAATTCAATGGGCACTTCCCTTTGCTTTTTCATTATCCGGTGGAGCAAACGTTCGTACTGCTCCGCCCTCAGGGATTCTTCTTCTATATTTACGGCCCTTCCTGTCGGCACCAGGAAAAACACATGGTGAGCCACAGCTCCCAGTTGCACCGCCAGGTCAGTTAACGCCTCTACCTGTTCATAGTTCCATTCTACTACCGTAGTATGAATTTGAAAAGGCAGGCCGGCCTTCCTGCAGGCCTCCATACCTTCGATTGCTGCCTCCCAGGCTCCCACCACACCGCGAAACTGATCGTGTTGTTCCTTATTAACACTGTCCAGGCTAATTCCTACTACCAGTGCTCCAGCCTGTTTTAACTTTTCGGCGACGCTGCCGGTAATTAAAGTACCATTTGTTCCCATAACCGGCCGCAGGCCTTTACGGGCGGCATACTGGATCAGTTCGTATATATCCGGCCGCAGGAGAGGCTCGCCGCCGCTAAAAATCATAATTTTAAAGCCAGCCCGGGCAATTTCATCAATCAATTTGGCCGCTTCGGAACTATTTAACTCTTCCTCCATCCTGGCGCCAGCATCCCTGTAACAGTGCTGGCAGGTCAGGTTACAGGCATTGGTTGAGTTCCAGGAAACCAGCATACTTACCATCCTCTCTAAGATAACTGGCTAGCCTTCTCGCAGCCAGCGTGCCACATCCAGGGCGTGATAAGTGATGATCATATCTGCTCCCGCCCTTTTCATTCCTGTAAGTGTTTCCAGAACTACCCGTCGTTCGTCAATCCAGCCCCGCATGGCAGCGGCTTTAACCATAGCATATTCACCGCTGACATTATACACTGCTACAGGACAATTAAAGGTATCCCGAACACGGCGGACAATATCCAGGTAAGCCAGGGCGGGTTTGATCATGATAATATCAGCTCCCTCTTCAATATCCAGGGCTATTTCCCGCATGGCTTCCCGGGCATTGGCAGGATCCATCTGGTAAGATCGCCGGTCCCCGAACCTTGGTGCCGAGTTCACGGCTTCCCGGAAAGGCCCATAGTAAGCCGATGCATACTTGGCCGCGTATGACATAATGGCCACATCCTGATAACCGGCTTCATCCAGGGCGCGGCGAATGGCAGCTACTCTTCCATCCATCATATCAGATGGCGCTACCATATCGGCTCCTGCCCTGGCGTGGGAAAGGGCGGTACGGGCCAGCAATTCAAGGGTGGGATCATTAAGAATTCGTTCCTGCTCCACTATTCCACAGTGGCCGTGGCTGGTGTACTCACAGAGGCACACATCGGTGATGACTATTAATTCCGGGAACTCCTTCTTTATTAGCCGTACAACCTGCTGCACTATACCTTCATCATCGTAAGCCTCGCTGGCTGATTCATCTTTTACCCGGGGAATCCCAAAGATGATAATGCCGGGTATGTTTAACTCGGCTACCCGGGCCACCTCTTCAATGATTAAATCCGGGGAAAGATTATAAACCCCCGGCATGGCTTCCACGGGAGTACGCATTTCCCGGCCATGGGTGACAAATAGCGGGTAGATGAGGTCATCCGTTGTCAGGCGGGTTTCCCTTACCAGGCGACGTATGTTTTCCTTTAACCGCAAGCGGCGGGGACGGGTGATGGGGAAACTCACGTGCAGCACCTCCAATCAAGCAATGCCAATTTCCTGGTCTGTTAAATAACAGGCGGGATCAGGCGCCCAGAAATCATTAAAAACTGTTTCCGCCCGGGTGCGGAAATTTCCGTTGCAAATTTCCACCCACCGGCAACGGGCACAACGCCCCTTTAAAAGGGGCCGGCGGTTTTTTAAGCCGGCTAAAATAGGATGGGAAAGATCCGTCCAGATTTCGCCGAAGCTTTTTTCCCGCACATTGCCGAAGGTGTACTGGAGGGTGAATTGATCCGGGTGAACATTTCCTTCCCAGTCCACAGCGGCTATAGCTATACCAGAGCGATTTCCACCGTTTTGTAAAAGCAGCTGGTATGCCCGCTCTGCTCTCTGGGGATCCTTTTCCTTCAATTTCAAGTATACATAGACTCCATCGGCATGATTATCCACAGTTAAGATCTCTTTGCTCAATCCCCGGCGGTGAAAATCGATTGTTCTCTCCATAATCAAGTCGAGAGCAACCCGGGACTCCTGGTGCGTAACATCATCTTTTAACATTTCCCTTCCCCGGCCGCTGTAAACCAGATGATAAAAACAAACCCGGGGGATATTTTCCTTTTCAATTAGTTCAAGAATGGCTTCTAATTGGTGAAAATTATGCCGGTTAATGGTAAATCGTAATCCCACCTTTTGTCCCACTGCCAGGCAGTTACGGATGCCTTCCAGGGCGGATTCAAAAGCTCCCGTCCGACCCCGGAAGTAATCATTGCTCTCCCCCGTTCCGTCCAGGCTGATCCCCACATACCCCACACCTATTTTTTTTAAAAGGCCTGCCACGGTGGGAGTAATCAGGGTACCATTGGTGGAAACGGTGGTGCGGATACCACGGCTAACAGCATAAGCAGCCAGCTCAAAAAAATCCTCCCGCATCAAAGGCTCGCCGCCGGAAAACAGCAGTACAGGTACATTAAAGGCAGCAAGGTCATCTATAAATTTTTTGGCTTCGGTGGTAGTTAATTCATTGGGGTGCCTTTTACTGTTAGCGCTGGCATAACAATGAATACAGCGCAAATTGCAGGAGCGGGTCATGTTCCAGACCACAACCGGCCCCTGCCCCTCTGTAGTCCCGTGAATCTGGCTGCGGGCTGAAGGATTATAACGCAATTGATCACCAAAGCCTGTGGTATCCAGGAGTAATTTGCTGATACTAATCATTTTTAATCACCACCTGGTTCGCCTCCAGAATTGCTTCAACCAGCCCATCAATGGTATATTTATGTGCCTGAACATGTACGGGCAGGCCCAGTTTTCGGGCAGTTTGTGCTGTTACCGGACCAATGCAGGCTACCGTCACTCCCTCCAAAAGTCCGGGCAACTGGCCGTTGTCCAGCAGGTGGACGAAATTGCGCACGGTGGAAGAGCTGGTAAAGGTAATGATGTGGATCTTCCCTTCGGCAAGCATTTCTTTTAGCAAACGGGCATCTCCCCCGGCCGGCACGGTGCGGTAAGCTACTACTTCATCCACCACAGCCCCCAGATCGGAAAGCATTTCTGCCAGTACTTTTCGGGCAATATCAGCCCGGGGTAAAAGAATGCGATCGCCGGGTTTGATCCAGCTTTTTAATCCGGTAATAATTTGTTCAGCCCGGTATTCATCGGGTACGTAAAAAACTTTTAAGGCGTAATTTTCAAGAGCTTCCCTGGTTTTAGGTCCGATGGCACAGATGTTAATACCTTTTAGATCCCGCACATCTTTACCCTGTTGCAACAGGCGGGTAAAGAAAAACCGCACACCGTTTACGCTGGTAAAAATAATCCAGCGATAGGAATCCAAACGGGAAATGGCCTTGTCCAGGAGTTCGTAGTTCTCCGGTTCCACAATCCGAATGGTTGGAAATTCAACCGCTTCCCCACCCAGTGCTTCAATTGCCCGGGAGAGATTGCTGGCCTGTTCCCTGCTACGGGTGATCAGGACCCGTTTTCCAAAAAGGGGTTTTTTCTCGTACCAGGATAGTTTTTTCCGCAGGTTTACCACCCTGCCTACAATAATTACCGACGGGTTGGTAACACCTTCCTTCATAACTCTGGAAACAATATTCTCCAGATTTCCTGTAACGGTCTTCTGCTCCGGACGGGTTCCCCAGTTGATTACTGCCACCGGAGTCTGGGGATCAGCCCCGAATTTGGTGAGCTGTTCAACAATGTATGCGAGATTGGCAGCTCCCATTAAGATGACCAGCGTATCGGTTGCTGCAGCCAGTTTCTCCCAATTGATATGTGAACTTTCTTTCCTGGGATCTTCATTGCCGGTTATTATCGCCAGGGTGGAGGCATAGTCACGATGAGTTACCGGAATACCTGCATATGCCGGTACAGCAACCGCTGAAGTTATACCGGGCACCACTTCAAAAGGTATACCCGCCTCTGCCAGGGCTTCAGCTTCTTCTCCTCCCCGACCAAAAACAAAGGGGTCTCCCCCCTTCAGGCGCACAACTAAATTTCCCTGGCGGGCCCTATCTATTAAAAGCCGGTTAATTTCTTCCTGGGTCATGGCATGACCGGCAGGGCTTTTACCCACAAAAATCAATTCTGCCCCCGGTGCCGCATGGGATAAAAGCTTGGGGCTGGCCAGCCGATCGTATACAATAACATCGGCTTTTTGAATACAGGTCAGCCCCTTGACAGTAATCAATCCCGGATCCCCGGGCCCTGCTCCTACCAGATAAACAGTGCCAATTTTCATTGCAGATCGAACTCCTGTCGTGCTTTATTTAGAATTTCCCCTGCTCCCATTTCTATTAACTGCATGGCCAGTTCTTCCCCGATCTTTTCCGCCTGGTCTGGCGGCCCGGAAATATTTTTTCGTACCAGCTGGCGACCATCAAGGCTGGCCACAACGCCTTCCAGGAAAAGTTGCCCCTGCTGAATTTGACCCAGGGTACCAACAGGTACCTGACATCCGCCTTCCAGTTTTCTCATCAACGCCCTCTCCGCTATAATGGCCGCACGGGAAGAGGGGTCATCCAGGGGCCGAATCAATTCTTGCATTGACGAATCGCTGGCGCGAATTTCGATGGCAATGGAACCCTGGCCTGCGGCGGGCAGGCAGATATCAAAGGGAATAAGCTGGGTGATCCTTTCATCGTGACCCAGACGATGTATACCTGCATAAGCCAGGATTATGGCATCCAGATTCAATTCCTCCAGTTTGCGCAGGCGGGTAGTTAAATTGCCCCGGATGGTAATGACGTTGAAGTCGGGACGGTAGTGTAGCAACTGAGCAGTACGCCGCAAACTACTGGTACCGATGCGGGCCCCGGGAGGAAGCTTGTCCAGGGTAAGCCCCGAGCGGGATATCAGAACATCCCCCGGGAATTCCCGCGGGCAAATAGCCCCGATGGTAAGATCTTCCGGTAAACTAGTGGGGAGATCCTTCATGCTATGGACGGCCAGATCAATTTCCCCGTTTAATAAAGCAACCTCCAGTTCCTTTGTAAACAAGCCTTTATCTCCTATTTTAGCCAGGGCTACATCTAGAATGTGGTCTCCCCGGGTTTTCATCCCCTTCAGGACAAACTTTTTCTGTGGGTACAGCCCCTGCAACTTCTCCAGCACCCATCTGGCCTGCCACATGGCCAGCTGACTGTCCCGGGTACCAATAACTATTTCTTCTTTCATAATATTTCCTCCATGAAGAAGGCCCGCCCCTTTTCCGGAGCCGGGCATGCAATCCAGACTTACTTTTTACTGGCCGGTGGCCAGGCTGCCCTGCGCAGGTTCCTTTCCATTACGAGATTGTTCACCAGGAAGTTCCAGTTTGAAAAGATTTTGCAACACTTTCATGTACAGGTGACCTTCAGGGGTAAGGGCGTAAGCCTTGAGCTGGGCCACAGGTACATGCAGCAGCTGGTTGACAATGGAATTGGCCAGGGAACTTACCACCTTGCGATCATGTTCGGAAATATTTCCCAGTCGATTGAGTGCCCGGCGTAATTCCTTTTGTTTAATTTCTTCTCCCCATTTTTTCAAAGCTGCAATGGTGGGGATAACAAACTGCATGCTCAACCATTGCATAAATTTATCCAGTTCTTCTTCAATGATTCCTTCCGCTATTACAGCAGCTTTCTTACGTTCTTCCAGGTTATGGTCAACCACCTGCTGCAGATCGTCTATGTCATAAAGGGTTACTCCCGGCAAATCTCCCACCGCTGGTTCGACATCCCGGGGCACCGCGATATCGATAATCATTAATTCCCGTCCTCCGCGGCGGGCCACAGCTTCCTTCATTTCACTTAAGTGTACCACATAATGAGAAGCGGCAGTACAGCTTATGATGATGTCTGCTTCCTCAATATGCTGGTATAGATGATCAAATTTTACTGCCCGGCCGTTGAACTGAGCAGCCAGTTCAACGGCCCGGGGGTAAGAACGGTTGGAAACAATTACCCCGGTTACCCCGTTGGCTACCAGGTGACGGGCGGTCAGTTCGCTCATCTTGCCCGCACCAATTACCAGTACCGAACGGCCGGAAAGATCCCTGAACTGCTGTTTGGCCAGTTCCACGGCAGCGTAGCTGATGGAAACGGCATTCTGGTCGATACCCGTTTCCGTTCGCACCCGCTTGCCCACCGTGATGGCCTGCTGAAATAAAGTGTTGAGCACCCGGTTGGTTGCTCCGTACTGGCAGGCCAGCTGGTAAGCATGACGTACCTGGCCGAGAATCTGAGTCTCTCCCAGGATCATCGAATCAAGCCCTGCCGCAACCCGAAAAAGGTGGCGGATAGTATCATAAAGGGTATGGGCATAGGTGTAGTTTTTGATTTCTGAAATATCCACACCGGATTTTTGAGAAAGAAAATCCCAGATGGCATTTAAACCTTCATCCAGCTTCCGCGTGGCAGCGTAAATTTCTGTCCGGTTGCAGGTGGATAATATGATACATCCTTCAATGGCAGGATAACTGTTTAACCTGGAAAGGGACATTCCCAGGGAATGTTCTGAAAAGGAGAGCCGTTCCCGTATCTCCACCGGAGCAGTTCTATGGTTTACTCCTACTGCGATGATAAGCATTGATTACCCGCTCCTTTGCTTTTTCGAGTTCTCCACCGGCCAACAACTGCAAAGTCTCATTATCCACAATGGCTTCCAGCAATTCTCGCCTTTTCCTGGGGTCAGTTATTTTATTTAAAATATCGTGGCGTATTTCTCCCAGTAAATCAACCAGAATACCGTATTCCGGTCCATAACGTTCTTCAAGTTCTTCTTTAATTTTCCGGGCTATAAGGGGACTCTTGCCGTCAGTTGAGATGGCGATTTGTAAGGAGCCCCTCCTTAACACTGCCGGGACGTAAAAATTACCGTACGGGGGGTCATCAACCACGTTTACAAGCATATTTCTGGCCATTGCTTCTGTAGCTATCCGGTGATTAACTTCCTCCCGGTCAGTGGCGGCAATGACCAAAAAAATATTTTCCAAATCTGCAATCTCAAATGTTCCCCGCCTGTAGTTGATTTTGTCTTTGCTTGCTAAATCCTGCAGAGCCGGGGTGAGAGAGGGGCTGACCACCTTTACTTTAGCCCCGCAGGCCAGAAGAGATAAAACCTTGCGTTCAGCCACACTGCCACCGCCGACCACCAGGCAGGGACGCTGGGATAAAATTAAAGAAATAGGGTAAGTTCTTGGCAAGTGGGCTCAATCCTTTATCTCTAGAATTTTCTGATGCTTACAAAGTCTGCTACCTTTTCTAGTATTATCTTGGCGGGACGCTGGGGCAAATTCTTTAGAGCTCCTTTGGCTTTCCAGATGTATTTTTCAGCAACCTCTATGGAATATTGAATTCCACCGCAATGCTGGATGATAGTGATTGCTTCCTGGATTAACTCCTCACTTTTATTCGAGGATAAAATCAGCGTTCTCAAGCGCTCCCGCTCGGGGCTATGTTTTAAGGCATAAATTACCGGTAAAGTAATAATACCCTGACGCAGGTCGCTTCCCACCGGTTTACCAAGCTGCTTTTGTTCTGCTACCAGGTCCAGGATGTCATCGGTTATTTGAAAGGCCATACCAATATTATGCCCGTACCGTCGTAAAGCAAGATGAATTTCTGCCGGAGCACCACAGGCCACGGCTCCCAGCTGGCAGCTGGCAGCGATGAGCAGGGCAGTTTTACGATTAATCCGGTAAAAATAATCCTTTACTGTCTGTTCAGTATCAAAAGAGCCGGAGATTTGCTGAATTTCACCTTCACACATTTTGACGCTGGTATTGGCCAGTATTCTGGGTATAAGTGGATCATCATACCTGGCAATAAGGATAAGGGATTGGGCAAATAAATAATCTCCCACATGTGTGGAAATCCGATTCCCCCAGCGAGCTTTGATGGTGGGCACACCCCGGCGGGTCATGGCCGCATCCACCACATCGTCATGAACCAGGGTGGCCATGTGGATCAGCTCTAAAGCTACGGCCAGAGGTAAAACCCGTTCCAGGTGGAAATCGGCACACTTGCCTCCTAAAAGGCTAAAAGCAGGGCGCAGGCGCTTTCCCCCTGCCATTAATAAATGGGTGGAAGTTTCGGTTAGAAGCGGATCCGGGGTTTGCAAGGTGGCTTGCAATTCCCGTTCTACAATAACCATTTCTTCTTTGATTTCCTCGAATAGATCTAGCATTTGCTCAAAGGCTCACCTGCCCGTACTCAAATCAAACCCCGGTTTTCGTATTATTCCACGGGTAACCAGTAAAATCCTTCTCCAACCGCCAGTGGACAACTCCTTAATCTAGGGTATTACATTTTCCCCTTAAAATCAATGGCAGTGGATGGGGAGTAAGGATACAGTTATTGATTAATCCCGGCGAACATGGTATAATACAATCTGCATTTTACTGGTGGCTTATGAGCAACTGCATTTGTCTGCGGGAGTGGATGGGGCCTGGTGGCCCTCCTGGTCTTCAAAACCAGCTGTGGGGCGGCAATCCCGTCCCGGGTGAGTTCGATTCTCACACACTCCCGCCAACCGCATAAATTCTAGGTTTGTAGTTTCCAGGAAATTCCGCTAAAATTGTCGCACAATTTGCAGACCAGTTAAGCTGAAATGACCCGCTAACTGTACTGGTCTTCCCCTTCGCGAAAGAAAGTATTTACGTGAGGGGGTTTTTTTATGGCGAAAGGAAAAGTCTTACGCATCCGCAAAGAGGTACCCGCCACATGGGAGGAAGCAAGGCAACAGTTTCTATGGTGGAAACAGGGGGACGGTATAAGCGAAACGACACTGAACGATTACCGCTACCACATAGGCCAGTTTTTTAAACGATACCCACAGGCTTACGACCCCAAAAACTTGAAGAAATGCGTACTTGAATATATGTCGCAGGATATGAAGCCTGCCACATACAATATCCGTCTGGAATACCTCAATGCATTCTTTAAATGGTGTGTGCAGGAAGGCATATTCCCGGAAAATCCGCTGGCAGGAAAGAAGAAAAGAAAAGACGAAGGCAGGGTGGTCAACCTGGACGTTGAAACGTTAAAGCAGTTACTCACCCTGCCAGACAGGAAGACGTTTGCAGGTTTGAGGGATTATGCACTATTCCTGCTAACTATGGATACAGGTATTCGACCAAAGGAAGCCTTTTCCCTGCTTCTGGACGATTTTAACTTTAAAGCTTTGCAGGTAACCATTCGCAGGGAAACAGCCAAAACCAGGGTAAGCAGAACACTGCCCATTTCACCAGCAACGGCAAACGCTGTAAGGGAATTAATTGCTGCAAGACACCCCTCCTGGAAGGATAATGTGCCAGTTTTCTGTACTGTGGAAGGAATGCCGTTAAACCGTAATTCCTGGGGTTACAGGTTAAAAATGTATTCCCGCAAACTCGGTGTAAAGGTACGTCCATACGATTTACGGCATGCCTTCGCCATTCTCTACCTCCGTTCCGGGGGGCTGGAGTTATCCCTGCAGAAGACCCTGGGGCATACCACCCTGGCCATGACCAGACGCTATGCTAACCTGGTGGAAAGTGATTTAAGACGCATACATGCTGAAGCTTCCCCACTGAACACTATCCTGCCGAAAAAAGCCAGGGTGGTGAAGGTTCGTGGATAAGGTAACACTGGAAGGGTTACTGCATACCCTGGCCGTTTGTTGGGAATATCTTCCGGAAGGGACGCACCCAGTACACTTCAAACGGTTATGTATTATCCAGCAAATCCTGGAAGAATATTTCCGGCAGGGTAAGCAATCCAATCCTGCAAAACGTAACACTGCAAGCAGGTGAATTAACCTGCTTTTTTCTTTTGCCTATGCCGTTTGACGTATTCCCTGTTCTTTTCCCTTTCCACCTCTTTCCTGCAATCCGGGCAATACTTTTGCCGGTTAGACGTTGGGGCAAAATCTTTGCCGCATATACTGCAGGCTTTTAAACCCCTGAACACGTTTGTTCTGACAGTGTAAGGGGTTTCCCTTTCAGAATTTAAGCTGCTAACAGTTAAAGTATCAGTAACTGAACGTTCCTTTCTTTTGGCTGTTAATGCCTTTGGGCAAAACAGCTTTCCCGCTAACTGCAGGATAAAAGCAAATAGCGCACATAATGGCCGCAAAACGGCAGAAGGTATTACCGCACCCACTGCGGGAATAGAAACTCTTTGTCTGTGATGTGTATTCGGATTATCCGAATAACGTATTACCGCACCCACTGCAGGAATAGAAACCCGGTTGCTTTGATTGCACTCACCGGAAGGTAAGAAAATGATTTTCCCGTTTCTGGCTGCTGGAATTAAGTTCATGCCAACACTCCTTTTATTTTGAAAATTATTCTCATTCTTAGAAACTGAAAAATGCGCAATTTAAGCAATGTATTGCCAGTTATCTCGCCATAGCTCGTTATATCTCGCTGTAGTGCAAATTTTTAAAATATGCCAGGTGACATTTTGACAAAATAGGATTCGGGTAATATAAAACCCTTTACCGCAAATTTATCCCCCCTTTAAAAGCCAAATTTGCAAATGCCGATTCCTAGAAGCCTTATTTTACTGGGTTTTTGCAATTAAACTGAAAAAATCGCTGAAAGCCTTGTGGCTGTAGGCATTGTAGGCAATTTTTGACAAATAGAATAAAAGGAGTATATGTCAATGTGTAGGTTGCTTACTTTTCTATGTCATCATCATTTCTGAAAAGATACATTTCAAGCATCTCCCTTTTAATCAATTCCTGTATCAAAGGAATAGCGGGTTCTCGTAAGAAAGCAATCTCACTTTTGTTTCCGTGAGAATCTTCCCCTGTTAGAACAATCATGTACTGGTTAACTGTTAATTCAATTGGCAGTGATGCTGAAAAAGTTTCTCCTGTAGATTCATCTTGCGCCATTATGGTAACATTATTTGCCTGAAAAATCTTTTCGTTACTCATTTTAAAACCCTCCCGTTTATGATTTTACGTTAACTGCAAAAATAGCTAGCTTTTTCTCTTTGAAGCAACATTTAAACGGTAATTACTTTTTACTAATTTCAACGGCGGGTAATACTTCTCAAGTCTTACTTTTCCGTCCGGATCTTTTACTAAGCTGTACATTTCACCGCGAATTTCGGGAAAATGATCCTCCACAAGCTCCTGCATCTTAGTTACAAATTCCTTGTTATTTTCCATTTGGTACAGCATGGTAGCTAATAATGCAGAGAAGAAAGGTGTCTCTTCTGGATTATCGCCAATAAATACGTTATCACATTTTCTTGAGCGATGCTCAACATTGTAAACCATAACTGCATCCACAAAGAAACCCACACCTTTTTTAAACTTCCTGTGCATTTGCCTATATTCTTCCAAATCTTTCTTGTTGCAATTAAGAATTTGTGCTAACTCATGGTCAGTTGCCCCTAGGGATTCATAATAATGCAAAGCGCGAATTGCAAGTTCGCCAATTTTAGCAAGGTGCTTATTGTTTAATTCAAAGATCTTTTTCAAATCTCGTTCGTATTTTCGTAAACATGCCAATTTAATAAAATCACTACATTCCTGACCATCAGTTTTATTCTTAATTTGGTGCAAAGTCTCACTTATCTGGCGCTGCTCCTTAGCAATGTGTCTTATTGCAAATTTTAAGCAGATAAGCAATTTTGCAACATCCTTTTTTGCTTCAGTTCCCTCTTTCGCACAATTTAAAATGTTTAACAACTTAGCTTCAAACATCAAATACTCCTCCTTTAAAGTTTAATTTTGCAAATGTCTAAATTAACATTCTTTAGATACGTTAAAACCATGCGCTTTCTCCCACCTCCCGTTTTAGTTTTAAGTCAATCTCTTCAAGTTTGGCCTTAAACGTTGGCGAAGCAGTAAATTAAAGCAGTACGACAGCTTTCGTCAAACCGTATAATCGTTTCTTGTTTTCTAAAATATCACATAATCACCAAAAACCCAGTAATATCAAGACTTCAGAAGCCTGCGTGATACGTTAGAAATTTAAAAAGGTATAAAACCATTTACCCCTCAAAATTCACAAAAACAAACCCAGTAAAATCAAGGCATCCAGAGTTTCTAAAATATCACGCTATACCCCTCTCCCTTTTCTTTTCACGATAACGTTGGTTACACTTTCTTACTGCCTCACGTCTAGCCGTAACCTTGCATGAATCACAATACACTTCACGATTTGACTTAGCAGAGAAAACTTTACCGCACATCTTACATTGTTTGCTAAGATCACGAGGTTTGTTAACTTTGTACGGGTTTACAACTTGCCAATATTCATACTCAAGTTTAGAATCAAGCGGCAACACAGCTTCTTCAAACCACTTGCACCTAACATCATCTAAGACGAAGTATAAGCAGCGTTTATCGCTTGCTGCTGGCTCACGGCAACAGTAATGTCGAATGCCGTTTAGCTCCGCATCATGATTAGCGCATTCTTTTTTGACTAAAGACCTGACTTTTGCTAGAATTTCAGCAGGTAATTCCACACAATCACCCTCCATTGTTTGATTTTAGTAAAATGCCCACACAGGGATATACGAACAACATTGAGCAGTTAAAACGTTAAAGTATCGTTATATCGAATCATAGCGATCGGTAAAGATAGGCAACCAATGTCTTAAAGATAGTATCCAAATAACAGCTAGATTAGAATACTGCTGTATATCGTTTAATTGCGTTAAAGCACAATACATACAACATTTTGTATTTGTTACGGAATACTACGACGGAAAACTGCATCAGCAATATCTTCACCTAATTTTTCAGCAACCAGATTACGGTTAAACTTTTTCAAACTTGGTTTACCCAAAGCTTGATAACGTTTTAATACTAGATCGCTATCAATGCTGCAAAGTTTAAATCTATCCGCTGCAAGTTTATTGCCGTACATAACGATTTCACATTTCTCTAATATTCCCAACACACATAAAAGGTTTAGAGCTTTATTCGCAGTTTCTGACCTGACTTTAGCCTGCCGAGCTAACCAACGATTTGACATAGCAGCAATATCTAGTTTATCAAATGCTTCGCAAAAGAATTTTTTCAAACAAATCACCCAAACCCTATCAAATAAATTCTGCCAGAACCCACATAAAATCTGCATCCATAGTTTTCTTTCTTCATGGTGTATCAATGTCTTAAAGATAGTATCAACAGTATAAACAGTATTAATTAACTTATCTATTATCTGTTTAAAATCTGTTGATAACAATCCTGCCTTATACAAAACTTTAGTAGCATCCAGCCATTTTTGTAATACTTCCTGCATAACGCTATTCCGATAGCCCAAAAGAAACGCAAGCTCTTTTGCCTGTTCCGCATGTTTTTGTGGATCGAGTTTTGTTATTTCTGATTTGTTTTTCAATGCACAGTACAGTTCTGGTAAAGTATAAAATTCTGAATCTAAACCATACTTGGTACAGTGCCAGTCATGAAAAGCAATAAATCCATTTGAATCATAAATAAAATTGGCACTAGGATTTTTTTCCTTGTGTATTGGACAGCAAAATGCTTTTCCTAATTTTGTATTATGAATTTTTATGTCAAACATTTTGAGCAACTCAAACCCTGCATTCTCATGTCTAAACACACCGAGCCAATCTTTTTTGTTCTTATTATCTTTAAAAGATGTTGTATGAGCTTTTCGTTTTTCTTCTTTTGGGTATTGCTTTACAAAATTTTCAATCACTTCACTTGGTGTTCGCCACATTTCGCTGTGTAAGCCTTCGAGGACAATTAACGTATCATATTCGTGCTTTGGGTTTATGGGATTAATGAAAACCTCTTGCTTCTTTGTTTTTGGGTGCTGTGATAGAGGCCATTTTAAACATTTGCTGTTTTCGCTTGATGGAAATATCTCGCATTGTATGTTAGTTTTGTCTTGAATCAGTTTTAAAAATTTTATAGCTTCGCTAGTTTGTATAGGTTGTAATGGGAATATCCAAACATGAAACCCCTTATTGCCTGAAAAACTTACTAGAGGTTTGGTACCTTCAGGCAATGTGTTTAAAATTGCCTGCACTTCCTCTATACTATCTGAATCAATATCAAATGCAAGATAATTGCACATATTATTAATGTCTATGGGTGAAACTGCCAACGATTTGCATTTTGCTACTTGTGTATCAGTTCGATAATCAGGGTAGTTTACTGTACGCCACGATCTGCGCCGGTAATAACTTATACGTTTCGGTATCCACCATATAAAATCTAAAACATACAATAGTTTTCACTCCTTTCTACTAATTGATACACGGAAAATGGCACTTTGTAACGGGCTGGTTAAAGAAAAAATTAAGGTGTGGGCAAAATAACCACACCTTTAGCCGAAGAAGATCAACTTCAGAGGGTGTCTCCAAAATGGAGATACCATGAGAATGAGATCATAGCGAAGGCATAACATTTTCTGCATTTGGGCAACGCCGTCTATTCCCTTAATGGGTATGAAGATTTCCTTTACACCCTCCCTTAATACTCTATCCTCTACTATTTTCTGTCTTTGACCTGTAAACGCCAATCCTAAATTCTCGCACAACCGTTTGACTGGCACATATACTGTTTCCTGCCCGTTTTCTTTCCCGTTTTCTTTCACTTTCACGTCTTTTAAACTAGTAACCTGCATAATGATTATCGTTATGCAGCATTCCTGTAAACAGGAGTAGTGGGGCTTGAGGGAAAGAAAAAATCCTGGTATGGTGTAAATGCCAAAACCCAAAACCACCAATACCAGGAGGGATCAGCGATGTACAATCCCCTTTCCCAGAAGCTTGCCATGATCACACCTGAAACCTTAATTGTGGGTGTAGACGTGGCCAAGCATACCCACTACGCCCAAATGATCAATTTCCGGGGGGAGGGACTGCACAAGCCGTTCCCATTCCAGAATACCATATCCGGCATTGGTGATCTAGTCCAGCAAATCAGGACGATCCAGTTTAAACACGGCCTGTCTAAAG
>NZ_FQUW01000041.1 GCF_900129285.1 Desulfofundulus australicus DSM 11792 | reverse complement strand
TGGTTGGGGAAAGGGAAAATCTTTGCCCAGGCGGGCGTATTCTTCCGGCGGTACAGGCGTGTAAAATATCTGCTGCATGGCGGTCACTTCCAGCAAATATTCTACCTGTTCCACAGCCGGAAGAAAAGGGGTCAGTCACTGGTTGTCATATTCTGGTGAATAGACGGACTGACTGACCTGAAATACCAGCACAATTTGCGAAGCAGTTGCAGATTATTCTGGTATCGGAAATAGTTGCAGATTGTTCAATCTGCGAAAATGGGCAGGGGTTGGGCTAAATCAAAGTGAGAATTGACATTACAAATACATGGAGCGGTACGGGGTAATTATCCACCACGCCGCCGCTTTGGTTATCGCCCGGCGGGCGATAGGCTTCACAGAGCGCATTACCAGCGAGTTGAAGCAAAAAATTCGAATCATCAAAGAGAAGCTGGACCAGAAGGTTGATTCCTTACCTGGGGAAGGAAAAGGGATGACTGATGCGGTGAAGCGGCTCTTCAATCGGTTGGAAGGAAAGATTCCCGTTCACAACGGGCTGACCCGTTTTAAGCAGGAATCGTTTTATTCCGTCTGGCACGAGTTGAAGCAGCTCGCTTTATCAAGTAGGTGACCCCGTTTAGCCGGTGTCGGACAAACCGGTAGGCCGTACCTAACAGGTCGCGGGAGGCGTCCGGCACTCAAGAAACTTAAGTGCTGGACCGCGAAATGGTCAACATTGATGAAGGCGCAAGCCGGAACTGCCTGTTACGCGCAGTTCTCCCGTCCGGGTGGGACTCCCGGGGCCGAGGTCTCCCTGTCGCTACAGCCTGCTCCCAGGGGTAGGCAAATCCAATCCAGAAAGGAGCGAAAGCCTGGTCATGGGGAGGCCGCTTAACAAGGAATGGTACAATGTATCAGGAATTGTTAAGTTTTTTGAACCAGGAAACAACGCGCTGATGGCCTTCTGGACGGATAGAGCTGGCAGGAGAGAAAGGGTGCTGTTGACCGCTCTCCTGGCCCTGGGCCTGGGATTCTGTTTATACACGTTTATTCTGGCGCCTCAGGCCAGGGCTTACCTGTCAACCCGGCAGGAGCTGGAAAAGGCCCGGGAGAAACTGGCCGGTTACCGGGCCACGGCTGCTGCTTTAAGGGATGAGAGCGAGAAACTGGAAAAGGCCCGGGCCCAGGCGGCCATCCTGGGAAAACAGTTTGCCAGCGACATAAGGAAGGGAGAGGATATTGTCCTGCTGGGCCTGGAGGCAGCTTCCAGGAACGTGGACATCACAGGTGTGGAGCCCGGCGGGATCAGAGAACAAAAATATACCCTGGAAATGCCCCTGAAAATTTCCGTGGAAGGGGACTTCAGGGATGTGCTGGATTTCTGCCGGAGCCTGGAAAAAGGGGCCCTGCACAACCTGACCGAGATAAGGGGTATCAATATGGAGGGCACTGATACGCCCGGCAGGGTGAAGGCGGAATTCAGCGTGGTCTTATATGCGGATAGATCGCCCGGGAGCAGGTTGAAACTGGAGGAAATGGGCAGGTGGTTGACCGGCCGCTATAATATTTTCGCGCCAGCGGATGGCACGGCACCCGTTCCCGAACTGTCCGGCCGGCTGAAGGGGCTGCCGGCGCCGCCCGGCGCGGGGTCATCTCCCGCCTCCCCCGCTGCGGGGAACACACCGGAGTTGACAGGCCAGGACCTGCCATCCGGGGAAAAAGGTACGGTGGCGGGAGAGGTTTATTACTTCAACAAGTAATGATTGCAGGCGTTTAGGAATAACTGAAAATAGGCCGCGGGTGGGATAATGCGGGGTCGCTTTTCAGAGCGGGCAGGTCGTAAAAGTTATTCAAATCCGCTGCCGGGCGCCGGTTTGCCCTGTGCAGCGGGGCACAGCGGGCTGGGAGGCCGGCCGGGCCGCCGGAAGGTATCCTCCGGCGCCGGGATTTCCCCCGGCTACAGCCTGGTGGAATTGCTGCTGGTGGTGGGAATTTCCTTCCTGGTGCTGGTGGTGGTTATCCCCGCCTATAAGAACACTAATACGCACCGGGCGCTTTTCATGGCCGCCCGGCAAATGGCGCAGGATATCCGGGCCTGCCAGCAGGAGAATATGTGTGCGCCCGGCATGAGCGTGGAAATCGTTTTTGATGTGGTGGGGGACTGCTATTACCTGGCCAGCGGGGTAAAAACGCTCAGGAAGGTGGTGCTGCCCGCTGAAGTGGATCTGGCCGCGGTCAGGTTTTCCGATCTGGGAAATGCGTTGAGCTTTAACTCCAGCGGGGTACCCCGCCCCGGCGGGGGTACGGTAACTTTAAAGAGCAGGGACGAAAGCTCTTTTTATTATGTGATTGTAGCCCCGGTTACCGGTCGGGTTCGTGTTTCGCCCACACCTCCCGCCAGCTGGTATGGCGGGTAGCCGTCTCCTTATACGCGCCGAAAAATTGGGCATAATTACGTTTACAGTACTGGCAAAGATTCTATGGAATGATTCAATCCCGTATAAGAGGTGATCCCTTTGGTCGATGAACGTTTATTAAAAGAAGTCCTGGACCTGGCCCTCTCCAGCGGTGGCGATTTTGCCGATATCTTCGTGGAGCATAAACAGGCCACGGGTATCGGCCTTGAAGGCGGTAAAATCGAGCGGGTTCATTCGGGTATAGATATGGGTGCGGGTATCCGCGTGATTAACGGCGATTCCACGGCCTATGCTTATACCAACGACCTGAGCCGGGAAGGCCTCCTCGAGGCCGCCCGCATGGTCAGTCATGCCGCCCGGGGAGAGAAAAAGGAATACCACCTGGACCTGCGCCGGGTGCAGCCCGTGGTGGAATTTTCCATAATGGAGCCGCCCGATACAATCGAACCGGAACGCAAAGTGGAGGCGGTGCAGTCCGCCGACCGGGCCGCCCGGGCCGTGGATGGGGACAGGATCAAACAGGTAATGGTGGGTTACGGGGATGTGGTCCAGAGGGTGGTTATTGCCAACAGTGACGGCGAGTACGTGGAGGACGAGCGCATCCGCACCCGCCTGATGGTGCAGGTGGTGGCCGCCGAGGGGCCGAACCTGCAGACGGGCTACGAAGCCATGGGCGGGCTAACCGGCTTTGAGCTGCTGGAGCAATACCGTCCCGAGGCGGTGGCGGAAGTGGCGGCCCGGCGGGCCGTGGCAATGCTCAAGGCAAGGGAAGCTCCCACCGGCAGGATGCCCGTGGTGATGGCCGGCGAGGCCGGGGGAACCATGGTTCACGAGGCCTGCGGCCACGGCCTGGAAGCGGATCTGGTGCAGAAAAAGCTTTCGGTTTATGCCGGCAAAAAGGGGCAAAAGGTGGCCGCCGACATTGTGACCGTGATCGACGATGCCAGCATGGCCGGCCATTATGGTTCCTACCGCTTTGATGACGAGGGGGTGCCGGCCCGGAAAGTGACCCTCATTGAAAACGGGGAGCTCACGGACTACATGTACGACCGGCTCACCGCCTCCCGGGAGGGGAGGAAATCCAACGGCCACGGCCGCCGGGAGTCCTACCAGCACAAGCCCATCCCCCGCATGGGCAATACCTACATCGCTCCGGGCAAAATGGACCCGGAAAAAATCATCCGGGAGGTCAAAAACGGCCTGCTGGTGAAGAAAATGGGGGGCGGCCAGGTGAATACCACCACCGGGGATTTTGTTTTTGACGTGGCCGAGGGGTACCTGATCCAGGATGGGGAAGTGGGTCCCATGGTGCGGGGGGCGACCCTGACGGGCAACGGCCCCGAAGTCCTGCGCATTGTGGAGATGATCGGCAGGGATCTGGGCTTCACCATCGGAACCTGCGGCAAGGACGGGCAGGGAGTGCCGGTGAGCGACGCCCAGCCCACCATGGCCATCAGGGAGCTCGTGGTGGGCGGCACAAGCCACAGCCGGGCCGATGGCAAGATCCGGCGCCTGTAGTGCCCGCGGTTTCAGGCAAAAGTTAGGGGGGACGATAATGGGCCGCATAAAAGAAACGGCAGCGGTTTATGAAACCAGGCCCCTGCCGGAAGGCAAGATCACCTTTGAGGAGTTTTTGGCCTGGTGCGATGAAGATACCTGGGCGGAGTGGGTGGATGGGGAGGTTGTTATATTGACGCCGGCAGCCAGAAAGCATCAAAAAATAACTGCCCTATTATCAACCTTGTTAAGGGAATTTGTTCTCAAGCAGAGCTTGGGAGATGTTTTGACCGCTCCTTTTTTGGTGCGCCTGCCAGAAAGCCTGCGCCGGGGCCGGGAGCCGGATATTTTTTACGTAAGCAACGAAAAGCTACCGCTATTGAAGGAAACATATATGGACGGTCCCCCCGATCTGATTGTGGAAATAACCTCTCCGGAAAGCCTGGCCCGGGACCGGGGGGAAAAGTATGTGGAATATGAGGCTGCAGGCGTTAAAGAATACTGGCTTATCGACCCGGACAGGCGGCAGGCGGAATTTTACAGGCTGGCTGAAGAAGGGCGCTACCGTACAGTTCATCCAAACGAAGAGGGGATCTATCGTTCGGAGGTCATCCCCGGCTTCTGGCTGCAGGTGAGCTGGCTGTGGCAGGACCCCCTTCCTTCAGCTATTGACTGTTTGAAAGAGTTGGGTTTGATTTAAACAAAAGGCGGGGCCCCTTGCCGGACCCCGCCCCTGATACTTTTTTACCGCCCGGAATTTTTTAAAACGCGGTGTAATTTCCCGGACGTTCCGAAACCAGTTTGGTCATCAAACTGGCGATAACCTGTTTTTCCTGCTGGTCGGCCACCTGCCATAACTCTTTCAGTACCCTTTGCTCCGGGCTGGCCGGCGGTACGTGATCGGCCAGCACCTGGCCGGCCTGCTGGGCCAGGTTTACGATACGTTCCCGGGAAATACCCAGTTCTTCCGCAAATTCTACGGCCTGACCAAGGAAGTTTTTCCAGTTATCCCAGTTGGTGCTAACCTGCCGGATGTCCATATTAACACCCCTTTCCTGATTTCTGGCAGGACCTGTTACTATTTTGTTCCTTTTTCCACCGCCTTATTCAGGAAAAGGAATACACACCTCTGTAAACAGCGGCATATGGTAACAAAAGAAAAGGGAGAGCATGCTTATTGGAGGCCTTATCCAGGGGGTAGGCTGTATGAAAATTGGTGATATCGTGACCCGTAAGGTATGCGGGGAAGACATGCAGTTTTGCATACTGGGCTTTTACACCAGGCAGAGCACCGGGGAAAGGGTGGCCATACTGGCCATGCTGGACCCCACCACCATAGTGGAGGCATCGGTACAGGAACTGGCCCCGGTGTCTTTGAAAGATATATTTGCCCTGACCACAAGCATTTATGTGCACTGACTGCCGGAAGGCAGTTTTTTGTTGCCCCTGAAAGGAATAGGTTGATGCCTATTGAATAATACTTATGGTGATGTGGAAAGGAGTGGGATCTAATTTGGCCGATTTTATGGAAATTGCCCGGTTTGCCCTTCAGCGGGCTGCTGCCATTGGTGCCGGCCAGGCTGAAGCCTATCTCAATAACAGTAAGGAACTGGTTGTGGAAGTGCGGGACGGTCAGGTGGAAACCATGAAGCTGGCCCGGGACCGCGGCCTGGGCCTGAGGGTGCTGGTGGGCAGCAGTGCCGGGTTTGCCTTTACCACCGATCTCTCCAGAACTGCTGTTGAGGATGCTGTCCGCCAGGCCATAAACAATGCCGCCAGCGCTGACCCGGACCCCTACCGGGTACTGCCGGAACCTCCCCCCGCTTATCCTGCTCTGGACCTTTATGACCCGGCCATCCATAGAGCTGCTGTAGAAGAAAAGATCGAGCTGGCCCGGGCCATGGAAAGGGCGGCCCGGGATTTTGATCCCCGGGTAAAAATAATTGAAAGTGCCGCCTACCAGGATGCGGAAATTGATGTTACCCTGGTCAACAGCCTGGGTGTTGTGGCCACCTATCAGAGCGCTTACTGCGGCCTTTACCTGTCGCTGGTGGCTGAAGAAAACAATGACAGCCAGACGGGATTTGCCATGGATTACCGCCTGCGGTATGACCAGCTTGATCCCGGCAGGGTTGGGCGGGAGGCTGCCGGGCGTGCCGTGCGCATGCTGGGGGCCAGGCCGGTGACCACCCGCCGGGCGGCGGTAATAATGGAACCCTACGTGGTTACCGGTTTTCTGGGCCTGCTGGGTCCCGGCCTTACTGCCGAAGCCGTGCAGAAGAACCGTTCTCCTTTTGCCGGTAAGGTGGGGCAAAAGGTGGCCTCTCCCCTGGTGAATGTTATCGATGATGGTGCTCTGGACGGGGGGATTGCCTCCGCTCCTTTTGATGGCGAGGGTGTGCCCACCGGCCGTACGGTGCTGATAGAAGGCGGAATTTTGCGCGGCTTTCTGCACAATACATATACGGCCGCCAGGGATGGTGTCAAATCCACCGGCAATGGGGTGCGCGGTTCCTTTAAAAGCCCTCCGGAGGTGGGGACGACCAACTTTTTCATCCAGCCGGGAACCACTTCCCTGGAGGATCTCATTCGTGATACGAAGCAGGGTTTATATGTTACCGAGGTACTGGGAATGCACACGGCCAACCCCATCTCCGGCGATTTTTCCGTGGGGGCGGCGGGGATATTGATTGAAAACGGGCAGCTTACCCGCCCTGTCCGGGGCGTTGCCATTGCCGGCAACCTTATGACCATGCTCCAGCAGGTGGATGGTGTGGCCAGCAACCTGACCTTTTATGGAGGCCGGGGGGCGCCGGCCATCAGGGTGGCCGGGATGTCCATCAGCGGCCATTAAGAACAGGCTTTGCAAGTATGATGGGTTATGATAAAATTTTTTTTGCGATCCATTCCTGGCAGGAAGGTGCTCCTGGTGAAAATACTGGTTTTGAATGGACCCAATTTAAATTTGCTGGGGCGCCGGGAACCCCGGGTTTACGGTGCCCTCACCCTGGAGGAAATTAACGCTTCCCTTGAGCGGCTGGCCGGAGAATTGGGCGTAGAGGTTTCCTTCTTCCAGTCCAACCACGAGGGTGAGCTGGTGGACAGGCTCCACCGGGCGGCGCAGGAAGAGGATGCGGTGGTTTTCAACCCGGGAGCCTATACCCATTACAGCATTGCCCTGAGGGATGCGGTAGCTGCTGCCGGTTTACCCGTAATCGAAGTGCACCTTTCCAACATCTATGCCCGTGAAGAATTTCGCCACCGTTCGGTGATCGCCCCGGTGGCTGCCGGTCAAATCAGCGGCCTGGGTGAGCTCGGATACCGCCTGGCCTTAAGGGCCGCGGTGGAGCTGGCGCGGAAGAGGAGGGCCGGGTGTGCGGGAAAGGATTGAGCGCCTGCGGGCCAGGCTGGCCCGGGAGAACATAGATGCCATGCTGGTGATGCGCCCGGAAAACCGTTATTACCTGAGTGGTTTTACCGGTTCCGCCGGGGCCCTGGTTATTACCGCCCGGGAGGCCTATTTCTTAGCCGATTTTCGTTATTTTGAGCAGGCGCAGGAAGAATGCCCTTTCTGTCAGGTGATAGGGTTTAAAGAATCCCTTTATGATACCCTGGCTGAAAAGCTTCCCCGCTGGGGGGTTAACCGGCTGGGCTATGAAGGGGATTTCCTGACCTATAAACAGGCAGTTACCCTGCAGGAGAAGCTGGAAAAAACCCCGGTGGTACCCCTTTATGGACTTGTGGAGGAGCTGCGGCAGGTGAAGGATCCGGGGGAAATTGAACTTCTGTCCCGGGCCGCGGCCCTGGCCGATCAGGCTTTCGAGCACATCCTGGGTTACCTGAAGCCGGGGATGACCGAATGGGATGTGGCTGTAGAGCTGGAATGTTTTATGCGCCGTTTGGGTGCTCGTAAAAGCGCCTTTGATATTATTGTGGCCTCGGGCCCCCGGGGTGCCCTCCCCCATGGCGTGGCTTCCCAGCGCGTTATTCAAGCGGGGGATCTGGTGACCATGGACTTTGGCTGCGTGTACCGCGGGTACAATTCCGACCTTACCCGGACGGTGGTGGTTGGTTCGCCCCATCCCCGCCAGAAAGAAATCTACGACCTGGTGCTGGCTGCCCAGCGGGCCGCCCTGGCGGCCGTGCGGGCTGGAATAAAGGCCTGCGACGTGGACCGGGCGGCCCGGCAGGTAATCGATTCCGCCGGTTATGGGGAGAACTTCGGCCACAGTACGGGTCACGGTGTGGGCCTGGCGGTGCACGAGGAGCCTTCCGTTTCCAAAAAGAATGAAACCTTGCTCCAGCCGGGCATGGTCATTACCATCGAGCCGGGTATTTATCTCCCCGGCTGGGGCGGGGTCAGGATTGAGGATTTGGTGGTGGTGGAGGAAGAGGGGTGCCGTATCCTGACCAGTGCTCCCAAAGACCCTCTGCCTGAGGTTCCTGTATAAAAGGTATTTTATATTTATAAAGGGGGTTTGGCTGAAAAGTGATTTCCACCAACGATTTTAGAACCGGACTGACCATTGAACTGGACGGCGATGTCTACCAGGTAATTGATTTCCAGCATGTCAAGCCGGGGAAGGGGGCGGCTTTTGTCCGCTCAAAACTCAGAAACCTGCGCACCGGGGCGGTAATTGAAAAGACCTTTAACGCCGGCGAGAAAATACCCCGCGCCCACGTGGAACGGCGGGAAGTGCAGTACCTGTATAATGACGGTACCAGCTACAACTTTATGGATATGGAAACCTTCGACCAGTTTTCCATGACCAGAGAACAGCTTGGTGATGCGGTCAACTTTTTAAAGGAAAATATGACCATCAACCTCCTTATGTTCCAGGGAAGATCCATAGGCGTGGATTTACCCAATTTTGTGGAGTTGAAAGTGGTGGACACGCCCCCTGGCATCAAGGGTGATACCGCCTCCGGGGGTTCCAAACCCGCTACCCTGGAAACCGGGTATGTCGTTCAGGTGCCCTTTTTTGTAGAGGTGGGGGATGTTTTGCAGATTGACACCCGTACAGGGCAATATATCAAGCGGGTATAAGAATCTTTCTTCTCAATTCAATCTTCAGGAAATATATGTTTAAAACCCCCCGATAAGAGCAATACTATAACAGTCCAGTTGGATACTCATTAAATAAGGGGGGTTTGATTAATGGAAGATTTGAAAGCCAGGGTAGCTTACCTGCAGGGTCTTTCCGCAGGTATGGACCTGGAAAAGGAGAGTAAGGAAGGCCGGTTACTTTCAAGCATAATTGATGTCCTTGGCGACTTTGCCAATTCTTTTGACGAGCTGCAGGAAGCCCAGGAACAGCTGGAGGATTATCTGGAAAGCATTGATGAGGATCTGTACTCCCTGGAAGATGAGGTTTATGAAGATCGCCCGGACAGGCATGATGACGATTACATGGAAGTTGAATGCCCGCGTTGCGGGGAGATAGTTTGTTTTGACCGGGACATTCTCGATGATGAGGATGTGATTGAAGTAACCTGCCCCAACTGCGACGAAGTGGTCTTTGTTAACGATAACGCCTACACCTCCGCCGATGAGCCCGAAGAACTGGAAGGCAGCGCAGGGGCGGATCACGAAGATGACCTTTAAGGTTTCGGTAATGCCGAAACCTTTTTTTATATTCCAGGTGAAATGCACGCGGATACCCCCCTCTTGACTTCAAGCCTGACCGGGTTTACAATAGGCCAGAGATTTCAAGGGAGGCGGTAGTACCATGTGCAGGATAGTAATTATTGGTGGTGTGGCTGCAGGTCCCAAAGTAGCAGCACGGGCCCGGAGGCTCATGCCGGATGCTGAGATCACCATTATCGAGCGGGGCCGCCTTATTTCTTATGCGGGCTGCGGTATGCCCTTTTATGTCGGCGGTCAGGTCAAGGACTTTAACCAGTTATTCGCTACATCGTATGGCGTAATCAGGGACGAGCATTACTTCATGAACGAAAAAGGGGTGAAAGTGCTCACCCGTACGGAAGCCAGGTCCATCGACCGGCAGAAAAAAGAAGTGACCATTGTAAACCTGGATACCGGTGAAACCAGCACCATCCCCTATGACAAGCTGGTGCTGGCCACCGGTTCCAGCCCGTTTGTTCCTCCCATCCCCGGCCTGGATTTAAAGGGCGTTCACCGGCTTAACCATCCCGATGATGCCAGGAAAATTGTGGAGCAGCTGGATGGGGTAAACGAGGCGGTAATTGTGGGGGCGGGGCTGATAGGTATGGAGGCAATGGAGGCCCTGCTCAGGCGGAAGATCTTCGTGTCGGTGGTGGAACTCAAAGAGCAGATCCTGCCCGGCGTGCTCGACCCCGACCTGGCAGCGGTACTGGCATTCCGCCTGGAAGAGGAAGGCGTGGAGTTCCACCTGGGCAGGAAGGTAATGCGCCTGGAAGGTGATGAAGAGGGGCGGGTCTGCCGGGTGGTGACCGATGGCGGCACCCTGGATGCCCAGATGGTGATTGTGGCCGTGGGCGTAAGGCCCAACGTGGAACTGGCCAGGGCTGCCGGCCTTACCATTGGGGAAACGGGAGCCATTGCGGTAAACGAATACCTGCAGACCAGCGACCCGGATATCTATGCTGTGGGGGACTGCGTGGAAAACCTGCACCTGGTTTCCGGGCGGAAGGTATACATCCCTCTGGCTTCCACGGCCAACCGCCAGGGGCGGGTGGCCGGTGACAACCTGGCCGGCAGGAAGAGCAGGTTCAAGGGCGTGCTGGGTACCTCCGTGCTGAAGGTATCGGGCTGGAATGTGGGCCGTACCGGCCTGGGCGAGCAGCAGGCCCGGGAGCTGGGATATGATGTGCTCACCGCCCTCAACGCCACCCATGACCGCACCCATTACTACCCCGGTCATGACAACCTGCTCATTAAACTGGTGGTGGATAAGAAGAGCCGCAGGTTACTGGGTGCCCAGGCCATTGGCGGGGGCGACGTCATCAAGCGGATAGATGTGGTGGCCACGGCCCTGTATTTTGGGGCTTCGGTGGACGACCTGTTCGATGTGGATCTGGGTTACGCCCCGCCCTTCAATACTCCCATTGACCCGGTTCAGCACGGGGCCAACATTGCCCGGAACAAGGCGGATGACCTGGCCAGGACCATCAGCGCCCGGGAGCTTATGGAAAAGCTGGAGCGGGGAGATGATTTTGTCCTCCTGGATGTGCGCACCCCGGAACAGTACGCGTACCGCCATATTGAGGACGAGCGGGTAATGCTGGTGACCCTGGGCGACCTGCGCCGCCGCATTGAGGAAATACCCAGGGATAAGGAGATCGTTACCCTCTGCGCCCTGGGCGTGCGGGCATATGAAGCCATGCGCATTTTAACCGGCGCCGGCTTCAAGGACGTAAAATTCCTGGAAGGCGGCCTGCAGGGCTGGCCCTACGAGCTGGAATAACTCAGGCAACCGGATATGCAATAGCTGACTAAAGACCCTTCACCTGTGGTGAGGGGTCTTTTTTTGACAATTTTTTGGGGTATAAAAACTTGTCCCTCCAAATATTTATGAACCAGGAAGGGAGGGACAACCATGATCGGTACACCCCTGCTTCGCCCGGTCAGGCCGGCGCAAACCCGGCCCGTGGAGGAAGTATTAACGGTGCTGCCCGTTCAGCTGCGCAACCTGATTACCAGGCTGCCACCGGAAATCCTGGAACAGCTGGAAGAAATTCGCCTGCGCCAGGAGCGCCCCCTGGCTCTGGGGCTGATTCACCGGGATGCTTTTCTCAGCCCGGAGGGCAACCTGGTGAGCGATCCTGAACAGGCCTACCGGGTGAGCGCCGGTGATCTGGAACGTACCCTTCAGCTTGTTACCGGGTCATCACTCTATGCTCTGGAGGAGGAGTTGCGCAGTGGCTACATCACCCTGCCCGGAGGGCACCGGGTCGGCCTCACCGGGCGCGCGGTAATGGAAGGGGGCCGGGTGAGGACCTTGAAGTATATCAGCTCCCTCAATATTCGCGTTTCCCGCGAAGTGCCGGGCCTGGCTACCCCCCTTTTGCCCTACCTGATTGACCGGCAGGTAAAAAGCATCTACCATACCCTGATTTTTTCCCCTCCCCGCTGCGGGAAGACCACCATGCTGCGGGATATCATTCGCCAGCTGAGCAACGGTGTACCCGAACTGGATCTCCCCGGCCTTACAGTGGGGGTGGTCGACGAGCGTTCCGAGCTGGCCGGCTGTTACCGGGGGGTGCCCCAGCGGGACGTGGGGGTGCGCACCGATGTACTGGACGGCTGTCCCAAGGCGGAGGGCATGATCATGCTCCTGCGCTCCATGGCTCCCCAGGTGATTGCTACCGATGAAATTGGAAGGGAAGAAGATATAGCTGCCCTGGAAGAAGTGTTCCATGCCGGGGTGAGGGTACTGGTTACTGTACACGGTGCTTCCCTGGCTGAACTGGCCGTTCGTCCGGCCCTGCGGCATCTTTTTAAGCTAAAGGTAATTCAGCGTTTTGTCCTTCTGGGCCGTTCCCGGGGCGTGGGGACGGTGGAGGACATCCTGGACGGCCGGACCATGCGTTCACTGGGGGTGGGGTGATGCTGAAAATCCTGGGCAGTGTGTTAATTCTCCTGGCCGGTGGAGGGATGGGGATAACCATGGCCGGTTATTATGCCCGCAGGCCGCAGGAACTGCGCAGCCTGCAGGCTGCCTTAAAGATGCTGGAAACGGAGATTACCTACACTGCCACCCCGCTCCCCGAAGCGCTGGGCCGGGTGGCGGAGCGGGCGGGCCCGCGGGTGGCTTTGCTGTTCAACCGGGCCCGGGAAGAGCTCATGTCACCGGCAGGCTGCACGGCACGTGAAGCCTGGGAGGAAGCGCTGAAGGCTTTTTACCCCACCAGTGCCCTGGCCCCTTCCGATCTGGCTGTTCTTCGCCAGCTGGGACCCGCCCTGGGCATTTCCAGCATGGAGGATCAGAGCAAGCACCTGCGCCTGGCCATGGAACAGCTGGGCAGGGAAATGGCGCAGGCCGAGGAAAAGGCTTCCCGCTACGTTAAGCTCTGGAACTATCTGGGCTTTCTCGGCGGGCTGGCCCTGATTTTGATGCTGTACTGAAAAGGGGGAGCTGCCATGGGTTATGATATCAATCTGATTTTTAAAATTATCGGTATAGGAATTCTGGTTGGTGTGGCCCATTACGTCCTGAAAAACTCCGGTAAAGAAGATTACGCCGTTATTGCTACCCTGGGCGGGCTCGGGATTGTGCTCATCTGGGTGGTACAGCTGCTGGGGGGGTTCTTTGACCAGGTGAGGTCGGTGTTCAAGCTGTTTTAAAGGGGTGGCGCCCGTGGAGATTATGCAGATTGTCGGCCTGGGGATAGTGGCGGCAGTGCTGGCGGTTACCATCCGGCACAACAAACCGGAAATGGCCATGCTCTTGAGCATTGCCACGGGAATCATCCTTTTCATGCTGGTTCTGGGTAAGATTGGCTCGGTGATTGATGTGCTCAGGGATCTTGCTTCCCGGGCCAATTTAAATATGGTTTATCTGGGGACCATTCTCAAAATCGTGGCCATCGCCTACATTGCCGATTTCGGGGCCCAGATTTGCCGGGATGCGGGGGAGGGAGCGGTGGCTTCCAAAATAGAATTTGCAGCCAAAGTTCTCATCCTTGTCCTGGCGGTACCCATAATGATTGCCGTACTCCAGTCCCTCCTGAAACTCGTACCCTGAGGTGATGGAGATGCTCCGGCCCTTCTCGTTACTGGTGCTCTGCCTATTTTGGGTGCTCTGTCCCGCTGCCGCCCTGGCCCTGCCGGAAAGCCCGGCCGGAAGTGCTCCTTCCCTGGAGCCGGCCCTCACGTCACCCGATCTCAGCGGGGTTGAGGATTATATCAACACCCTGGATGCCGAAATTAAAGAAGCCCTGCCCGGATTCCATTTTAAAGAAATGGTTATAAAACTGGTCAATGGGGAACTTGATTTAAGCCCCGGGGAGATTTTAAAGGACCTGTTTTCCTACCTGTTTCGTGAAGTGGTGGCCAATTCCGCCCTCCTGGGTAAACTGGTGGTTCTGGCTGTTATATGTGTGATACTGCAAAATTTCTCCACCGCCTTTGACCGGGGGACTACCGGCCAGCTGACCCATATGGTTACCTACCTGGTGCTGGTTACCATTGCCATAGGTTCTTTTGCCCTGGCGGTGCAGACGGGCAGGGAAGTGGTGGACAAGATGGTTACCTTCATGCAGGCCCTGATGCCTGTCCTGCTTACCCTGCTGGTGGCACTGGGCGGGGTGGCTACGGCAGCCATCTTCCATCCCGTAATTCTGGTAAGTATCACCTTAATTGGAACCCTGATTAAAAACCTGGTTTTACCCCTGGTGTTCTTTTCGGCGGTACTGGGGCTGGTCAGCGACCTTTCCCCCCGCTTTAAAGTTTCCGGCCTGGCGGGCCTGCTGCGGGGTGTTGCCGTCGGGATTCTGGGAGTAATGGGGACAGTTTTTCTGGGCCTGCTGGCTGTCCAGGGAGTTGCGGGAGCTGTAGGCGACGGGGTAATCCTGCGTACGGCCAAGTTTTCCATCGATGCCTTCATTCCTGTGGTGGGAGGGATGTTTTCCGATGCCCTGGAAGCGGTGATCAGCTCATCCCTGCTAATTAAAAATGCTGTGGGTATTGCCGGTGTGGTGGCGGTGGTGATGATCATGACCCTGCCGCTGGTCAAGCTCATTTCCCTGGCCTTTATTTATAAGCTGGCTGCTGCTTTAATTCAACCGGTGGACGATTCCCAGGTAGTTTCCTGCCTTTCGGACCTGGGTAATAACATAATTCTCATTTTCGCCACTGTGGCTACGGTGGGCCTGCTCTTCTTCTTCGCCATTGCCATTATGGTGGGGGTGGGTAACCTGACCGTCATGCTGCGCTAGGGGGGAGGGATGGTGTGGAGCTTATCCGCCAGCTTGTTCAGAACCTGATCGTTATCGTGGTTCTGGCGGTTTTTCTGGAAATGCTGCTGCCGGCCAGCGACATGCGGCGCTACGTAAAAATGGTCATGGGGTTGCTGATTATCGTGGTAGTTTTGCAGGCCATAGGAGGGATAGTCCGGGGGGACTGGCAGCGCCACCTGGAGCCGGCTATAAATGCTGCCCCTTCGGGGGTTCCGGACCTGAAAGAGATTCTGGCCGCGGGGCAGCGTTTGAAAGACGGACAGGAGCAAAAAGCTCTGGAGGAGTACCGCCAGGGCCTTTCCCGCCAGATTGTTGCCCTGGCGGGTTTGAACAGCGAGGTTCAGGTGGTAAAGGCCCGGGTGGAAATTTATACGGATCCCGGGGACAGGCATTACGGGCAGATCCGGGAAGTTTTTCTGTTGCTGGCTGCAGCCCGCCCCCGTATTCAGGAACAGGGTTCCGGCCGGGGTGAGCAACTGGTGGAACCGGTAACCATTAATGTCGGGGAACGGGCACAGCCGGTTCAGGGAGAGGTAAACGCAAAACCGGGGCCGGAAGCGGAAAAAGCTGCAGCCCGGCTGGCCAGGGTGGTGGCCGATTTCTATAACCTTTCACCTGATCAGGTCAAGGTGCAATGGGTGAGTTGATTTAAGGGGGGCTGGTAAAAATGTCTATCTGGGGAGCCTGGAAGAAGTTTCTGGGTAACCGGAAGGAGGGGGATCTTCCGCCGAAAATAACACGCCGTCAGCTTGGATTGCTGGGAGGACTGGTTGCCCTGGGAGTTCTCCTGCTTGTTCTGGGGAGCATCAGTCCACCGGGGAAGGACGGGGTGCCCGCAGGTGAGGAGAACAACCGGGCAGTGCAGGAAAGCCCGGCCAAACAGGGGGATGGCTCCACCATGGCGCGCCAGGAAGCAGCCCTTGAAGCGAAATTAAGGGAAATGCTTGCCCAGGTGGAAGGGGCCGGAGAGGTGAAGGTAACTGTGCGCCTGGCCAGTTCCAGCCGGGAGGAGTATGCCGTAAACACCACCACGGGGCGCAAAACCACCGAGGAAAAAGACCAGGCGGGTGGAACCAGGGTCACCAGTGAAGATACCGGCAGCGACCAGCTGGTTTTAATTCGCTCCGGGCAGGGTGAGGTGCCGGTGGTGGAACAGGAAATTGCTGCCCGCGTGGCCGGCGTGCTGGTGGTGGCCGACGGGGCTGAAGATCCCCTGGTGAAGGCCCGGCTTTTCGAAGCCGTGCAGGTGGCCCTGGGGGTTGAACCGCAAAAAATTCTGGTCTTACCAAGGCAAAGGGGGAAAATTTGATGCGCACCATTTTGATCCGGAAGCGAATCCTCCTGGCCCTCCTGATGGGATTGCTGGGGCTGACTTTGCTTGTTCTGGGCTGGAACGGAGCCCCGGAGCCTTTTAAACGGCAGGATGAAGGGGCGCCCGTATCTGCCGGGAATATAACTGCCGAACAGGGGATGGCGGATAAAGCCTCACCCGGTTCCGGTCCGCGGGTTGCGGATGCTTCCAGCCGGGGTGCAGCCTTCTTTGTGGAATACCGCCTGGAACGGGAACGGACAAGGGGGCAGCAGCTGGAACTGCTGCGGGAAATCATCAACAATCCCCAGGCAGCACCTGAAACCCGGAAGACTGCCCAGGAGCGGCTGCTGGCCATCAGCCAGAGCCTGGCCCGGGAAACAGAGGTGGAGAATTTGCTCCGGGCCAAGGGGTTTGGAGATGCTGCCGTATCCCTGGACGGCCGGGGTGCGACCGTGGTAATCCAGGCCAGCAATATCTCCGCTGAGGAGGCTACCCGCATTGCCGAGCTGGTATCCCGGGGGACGGGGGTGGCGGAACAGGATGTGGTAATCATTCCGGTACCCGGTTCCTGATCTAAAAACGTGTTTCAATTCTGCCCCGGGGGTCCCCGGGGCTTTTTAAGGCCAGAGTTACCGGGGTGAACAATGGGCGGAGGGAGCAGGAGTTTTATCTTATACGTAAAATTATTTAAGTAAAGGTCGTATGGGTACGATCACAAAAACAGATACCGGTTGCGGCGGGGCCGCTCCCCGTTCCCGGAAATGAAGGAACGTGTTATTAACTGTCAGAAGAGGGGGGTAGGGAGATGTTAAAAGCAAAAGATATGACCATGGAGCAGATTACCCATACTTTTTGCAGCTGGTGCAAATACAGGCGCGTCAGCCTGGGCCAGACTTACTGGGAGTGCGGCCTGCAGGAAAAAGATCTCCAGGAACGCTGTCCTTACAGGAAGGCAGTGCGTAAAGAGGAAGAAGGGGCGAATTAAAGGGACTAATTAGTATTATTTCCGCCGGCCCGGCCCGGTTTATCCCGTTATTCCGGCTTTTATGCCGGAAAATCTTTTCCCGGGCGGGCCGCCCAGAGAGGATACTGCTGATCCCGGCGGTGGCCGGTGTGTGGAGGTGTACCGGTGAGGCAGCTTTTTGACGATAAGGCCGGAACTTACGATGAATGGTACCTGACTCCCGCAGGTCGTTTTGCGGACCGGGTGGAAAAGGAGGCGGTGCTGGGCTACCTGGAGCCGCGCCCGGGAATGAGCGTTCTGGATGTGGGTTGCGGGACGGGTAACTATTCCCTGGAGCTGGCCCGAAGGAAATTGCTGGTGACGGGCCTGGACATTTCCACGGCCATGCTGGAAAAGGCCCGCGCCAGGGCCCGGGCCGAGGGGCTGCCGGTGAAATTTGTTTGGGGTGATGCCATGCAGCTGCCTTTCCCGGATAACAGTTTCGACAGGGTTATATCCGTTTCCGCTCTGGAGTTTGTACCCGAACTGGAGGTAGCCCTTAAGGAGGCTTACCGGGTTCTCAGGCCCGGGGGCAGGCTGGTGGTGGGGTTGATTGGCGGGGACAGCAGCTGGGGCCGTTATTACAGGGAGAAGGCGCGCCGGGACCCGGGTAGTGTTTTTAACCGGGCCCGGCTGTATAACCTGGGTGAACTGCGCAGGGCCATGCCGGGTGCCGGGGTTCGTGCCCGGGCGGTCCTTTTCACTCCGCCCGGTTTTGATTATGAGCAGGAGGAAGCGGCCTGGCAGGTAGAACGTGCTGCTGTTGCGGCAGGTCGTGAAGATGGCGGGTTTATCTGTGCGGTATCTTCCAAGATTTAGGACCCCCTCTTTGAGAAGGGGGTTATTGGTTTATTTATCAGAATATTCAGATGCCCAGTTGTTAAATATATTGTATACTTGTGTAAACCCTATTTCCGGAAGCTAAAAATTTAAATATAATAAACATCAAACCAGTTAAATAAAAAACCGCAAGTTCAGGTTGTTTTCAAGCAACCTGAGTATTTTTTGTATAGCCATGTTTCTGGGGGAGGTTTCCATGGGTTTAAAGATCACCGATACTACCCTGCGCGATGGTCACCAGAGTCTTTGGGCTACCCGGATGCGCACCAAAGATATGCTGCCCATCCTGGAAAAACTGGATGCGGTGGGCTATCATTCCCTTGAAGTATGGGGCGGGGCCACTTTTGATGTGTGCATGCGTTACCTGAATGAAGATCCCTGGGAGCGCTTGCGCACCTTGAAAAAATACATCAAACGCACTCCTTTACAAATGCTTTTGCGCGGGCAGTCCCTGGTGGGATACCAGCATTATCCCGACGACGTGGTCGAAGCCTTTATCAATAAGATGGTGGAAAATGGTATTGATATCATCCGCATTTTCGATGCCTTAAACGACCTGCGCAACTTTGAAGCACCCATGCGTGTGGCTTCAAGAACGGGGGCACATATCCAGGCGGCGGTGGTTTATACCATCAGCCCGGTGCACACCACCGAGCATTACGTGGAGACGGCAGTCAGCCTGGCCCAGATGGGTGCCCATTCCATCTGCATAAAGGATATGGCCGGGCTGCTTACGCCATATAAAGCTTATGAACTGGTTAAACTGATTAAAGAGCGGGTCGGCCTTCCCGTGCAGCTGCACAGTCACTACATCGGCGGCCTAGCCCTGGGGGCCTACCTCAAGGCGGCCGAGGCGGGGGTGGATGTGGTGGATACCGCCTCCGTACCCCTGGCCTTTGGTTCATCCCAGCCTCCGGTAGAAACGGTGGTACGGGCGCTGCAGGGTACGCCGTATGATACGGGCCTGGATCTCCACCTGCTGTTTGAAATTGCTGCTTACTTTGAGGACCTGCGCAAGTCACTGGGGTACGAGCGCGGGGTGACCCGTATCAACGATATGCGGGTTTTTGAGCATCAGGTGCCCGGCGGGATGATTTCCAACCTGGTTACCCAGCTGGAGGAACAAAAAGCCCTCCACCGCCTGCCCGAGGTGCTGGAAGAAATCCCGCGGGTAAGGGCAGAACTGGGCTACCCGCCCCTGGTTACTCCCACCAGCCAGATTGTCGGTACCCAGGCCGTGCTGAACGTTCTTACCGGGGAACGTTACAAGCTGATCCCCGGTGAGGTTCGTGCGTATGTTGAGGGGCACTACGGCCGGCCGCCGGCGCCGGTGGATCCGGAGGTGGCGAGAAAGATACTGGGGGATAAAAAACCCATAACCTGCCGTCCCGCCGACTTGCTGGAGCCCAAAATGGATAAAATAAGGGAAGAGATTAAGGACCTGGCCAGGTTGGAAGAAGATTTCATTTCCTATGCCCTGTTTCCCCAGGTGGCAAGAAAATATTTTGAAAACCGTAACCGGTCCGCAGATCCTGCGGTGCCAGTTAACGGCAACCAGGGTCCTAAAGCCGGTCGCAAGGAGGATGGTAGCATGAACTTGCAGGAAATCAAGGAGCTGATTAAACTAATTGACCAGACGGATATTGCCGAGCTGTCTCTGGAGAGTGCAGGGGTAAGGGTGGCCATACGGAAAGCCGGTGCCCAGGGAATTATACCGGCACCGGAAAAGGAGGCGCCCCCGGTACCGGTGCAGGCCAGGGAAGCGGCGGCGCCGCCGGCACCGGAGCGGGAGAAGAATGTGGATATTTCCGGCCTTACCGTTATCAGGTCGCCCATGGTGGGAACTTTTTACCGGGCCCCGGCTCCGGATGCGCCTCCTTTTGTCCAGGTTGGGGATCAGGTGACGAAAGGCCAGATTTTATGCATTATTGAAGCCATGAAATTGATGAATGAAATTGAGTCGGAAGTGTCCGGTGAGATTGTGGATATTCTGGTGGAAAATGGTCAACCGGTGGAATACGGGCAGGAGTTGTTCTTGATTCGGGAAAAGTAGATGGGTAGGGAGCAGATATGTTTAAAAAAATATTGATCGCCAACCGGGGAGAAATTGCTTTAAGAATCATCCGGGCCTGCCGGGAAATGGGCATAAAAACTGTTCTGGTATACTCCGAAGCTGACCGGGACAGCCTGCCGGTGCGCATGGCCGACGAAGCTTATTGCATAGGCCCGGCGCCGGCGTCCAGGAGCTATCTCAACATCACCAATATCATCAGCACGGCCATGGTTTCCGGGGCGGATGCCATTCACCCCGGTTATGGTTTCCTGGCGGAAAACGCCGGGTTTGCGGAGATCTGTGAGAGCTGCGGTTTGACTTTTATCGGGCCACCGGCTTCCGCCATGGAAAAGATGGGGGCCAAGGCCGTAGCCCGGGAAACGGTATTAAAAGCCGGGGTGCCGGTTGTACCCGGCTCCCCCGGTGTGCTCCGGGATGTACAGGAAGCCCTCGAAGTGGCCGAAAAAATAGGCTATCCCGTGCTGGTGAAGGCATCTGCCGGTGGTGGCGGCCGGGGTATGCGGGTGGCCCATGGACCCGAGGATTTAATCCAGGCGGTTCAGATGGCCCAGGCGGAGGCCCAGGCAGCCTTTGGCAACCCCCAGGTTTATGTGGAAAAGTATGTGGAGGAGCCCCGTCATATTGAATTTCAGATCCTGGGTGACAGGTACGGGCATATGGTTCATTTAGGAGAACGGGACTGCTCCATCCAGCGACGCAACCAGAAAATGATCGAAGAATCCCCCTCCACGGCTTTGACCCCGGAATTGCGTCAGAAGATGGGTGAAATGGCAATAAAAGCCGCACAGGCTGTGGGTTACTACAGCGCCGGAACAGTGGAGTTCCTGCTGGATAAGCACCAGAACTTTTACTTCATCGAGATGAATACCCGGATTCAGGTGGAGCACCCGGTTACCGAGATGGTTACCGGCATAGACCTGATTAAGGAACAGATACGCCTGGCAGCAGGGGAGCCCCTGGGTTATAACCAGGAAGACATTCAGATCCGGGGCTGGGCTATTGAGTGCCGGATTAACGCCGAGGACCCTGCCCGCAATTTTGCTCCTTCCCCGGGGGTAATTACTGCTTACCTGCCCCCCGGGGGCCCGGGGATCCGCCTGGACAGTGCGGCCTATCCCGGGTGGAAGGTGCCCCCTCATTACGATTCCCTGATTGCCAAGCTGGTTGCCTGGGGCCAGGACCGGGAAGAGGCTATTGCCCGGATGCAGCGGGCCCTGGGCGAGTTCGTCATCGAGGGAATCAAGACCACAATTCCTTTCCACCAGCGGGTGCTGCATAACGCCTTTTTCCGCCGGGGTGAAATTTATACCAATTTCATTCAGCGCCGTATTCTGATGGGTTAACTGGTTGCGGATGGCCTTTTTATTTCTTAGTGTAAAGTTACTGTAGGAAATTGAAGAAGGAAAAAGGCGGTAGGAAATAGAAAGGAGAGTGCACCGCCTAGGAAGGGCGAGTAACCGAAGGATCGGAAACTCGGAGGTGCACTCTCATGAAGATAATTCAGCACGTATATAACAGTTTCCTGCAAGTAGCCACTTTAATTTTTGAGAAACTTGAGAAGGGGATTGATTATCCAAGGTTTCAGCTTGAGCTGCAAGACGTGCTCAATGAATTGGGCCGTAATATATGCAAGGAAGTATTGGAAGCTGCTGATGACTATGTAAGGCAGCACCGGAATGAACGAGCGG
>NZ_FQUW01000032.1 GCF_900129285.1 Desulfofundulus australicus DSM 11792 | reverse complement strand
CTCTTCTATAAATGACTGGTTGCTTATTTCCACCGGCAGCCACCGATTTGATTTTCCTGGGGTAACTCCGTTCCGGTCTTTAAACTTTCGCATCCAGTACCATAACTGCCTGGGGCTGATGCCTTCATGGGCGGCGCACCATTCTCTGACGCTTTGCCCACTCATCTTGTATTCGGCTATTCGGGTTTCCCATAGCGCTTCCCGTTCGGCTTTGGTCATAAGAAAAAATCCTCCTCATCGAGCTTTTATCTGAGGAAGATTATCCCTTAAACTTGGGTATTATGCCAAGGTGGGTTGTATTTGACGCTTACATAATGATGATGAGGAGGAGGTATCAAGTTGCACCCGGCTTCCATGCCGGGTGAGGATTGAAACCGCAGCAAGCTTATCACGCATATTTGCAGGGTAGGCGTTGCACCCGGCTTCCATGCCGGGTGAGGATTGAAACAAATAATGCGGGGGGAATTGCACCGGGCTGAAGATGGTTGCACCCGGCTTCCATGCCGGGTGAGGATTGAAACATGGAATACTGGCAGATAACGTTATTACAAAAGAGTTGCACCCGGCTTCCATGCCGGGTGAGGATTGAAACTTTCGATGCCTTTGTCAACGCTTTGTGCCGCCATATGTTGCACCCGGCTTCCATGCCGGGTGAGGATTGAAACGCCCATACCACGGATAACCAGGTCATCCACGGTCAGAGTTGCACCCGGCTTCCATGCCGGGTGAGGATTGAAACACTGAAACGGAAGGGGGTCAGATTGATGGGCAAAGTTGCACCCGGCTTCCATGCCGGGTGAGGATTGAAACATTCGATTTACTGCCAAATCGTCCGGCTACCGGGGTCGTTGCACCCGGCTTCCATGCCGGGTGAGGATTGAAACCTGCTCAAGCTTTGCGAGGACGCAGGCTTATCCCTGTTGCACCCGGCTTCCATGCCGGGTGAGGATTGAAACTTTCTGCCGGCGTTAAGCTGGGCATTCCGGAGATTGTTGCACCCGGCTTCCATGCCGGGTGAGGATTGAAACCTTTTTCGATATTCTGATACTGCCGTAGTGATATGTTGCACCCGGCTTCCATGCCGGGTGAGGATTGAAACAGCTCATCCATAGTCATACCGGCGGAGGTAGCCGTGGTTGCACCCGGCTTCCATGCCGGGTGAGGATTGAAACTTTATCTCGCTCACAATGTGCCGACCAATCCTTAGAGTTGCACCCGGCTTCCATGCCGGGTGAGGATTGAAACATCAGTCTTGATCCGCTCGATAAGTTTCTGCCAGCCGTTGCACCCGGCTTCCATGCCGGGTGAGGATTGAAACCAGGCCTTATCTGCTTTCCTCTTAAGCTGATAGGCCGTTGCACCCGGCTTCCATGCCGGGTGAGGATTGAAACTAAGGGCTTATCTCCGCAATAAAAGCGATGCTAAAAGTTGCACCCGGCTTCCATGCCGGGTAGTATATTTAAGAACACTAAATTTGAGGCTGAAGAGTGGATTAATTAAAGCTAATAAGGGGAGGAATCGATTAATTTATTCCAATTCTTTTATGCATTATTCAATATCGTTTAGTCTTGCCAGGGTTCTTAACTTTGTGGCATTTATTTTTAAGTACTCCATTAAAAGTTAATTTATAGGGGGAAGGAGTCTTCGACGTGAAAATTCTTTACCTGGACTGCTTTGGCGGTATCAGCGGTGACATGATGCTGGGGGCGATGATAGATGCCGGCGTTTCCCCGGCGGCTGTTCAGAGCCAGCTGGAACTCCTGGGGCTGGAGGGCTACTCCCTGAAAATTTTCCAGGACAAAACCCGCGGTTTCCGGGGCACCAGGTTTGTGGTGGAGGTGGAATACGGCCACCAGCCGCACAGGACCTGGGAAGATATCAGGGGCATTATTGAGGACAGCAAGCTGCACCCGCAGGTTAAGCGTCATGCCCTGGAGATTTTTGAAAAGTTGGCCCTGGCGGAAGCCAGGGTGCACGGTGTCGAACCCCGCCATGTTCACTTTCATGAGGTGGGGGCGGTGGACTCAATAGTGGACATCGTGGGGACGGCCATTGCCCTGCACGAGGCGGGTGTGGGGAAAGTTTATTCTTCTCCTTTGCCTGCCGGTTACGGCACCGTGCAAACCCGCCACGGTATTCTTCCCGTTCCCGCACCGGCTACCGCCGAGCTTCTCCGGGGTTTCCCCATCCGGCCGGTGGATGTGGAAGGGGAACTGGTCACCCCTACGGGGGCGGCCATTGTTGCTGCCCTGGCCGGGGGTTTTGGCCCCCTGCCAGCGATGAAAGTGGAGAGCATAGGCTACGGGCTGGGAAGTAAAGATTACGGCATCCCCAACTTTTTACGGGTTTTTCTCGGCAGGGCCATTGAACAGCAGGTGGGGGAGGAGCAGGAGATTTCCGTTTTGCAGACCACCATCGACGATATGAATCCGGAGATCCTGGGGTATGCGGCGGAGAAACTGCTGTCCTCGGGAGCCCTGGATGTGTGGCTTACTCCTGTCTTCATGAAAAAAGGCCGGCCGGGAAATTTGTTGACCGTGCTCTGCCTGCCGGAGAAAGAAGGGGAGCTGGTGCAGCTTATTTTTGCCGAAACCAGCACCCTGGGCGTACGGAGGCGCCGGGAAAAACGTTCTTATCTATCCCGGGAGCATATCCTTGTGCAGACGGCATACGGGCCGGTGCGGGTGAAGGTTGCCGCCTGCGGCGGGGAGGCGGGCCGGCAGGTAAGCCCGGAATACGAGGACTGCCGCCGGCTGGCCCGGGAAAAGAATGTCCCTTTAAAAAATGTATATATATGTGCCATTGAGGCAGCCCGGGAGGCTTTGTGTAGATTTGGGGAGTGATTGCAATGCACAATGATTTAACTTAGAAGAATCAGCGAAAGTTCCCTGGCGGTGGTTACCCCCAGTTTTTATATTACCTGAATGCTTCGGAACAATTTGACAGGTCAATCACTAACTTGATTTCGACAATTTTTTGTGATAACGTAAATATGGTGATTAATTGGCACAAGCTTCCTATCTTAGCTTGCACAGAGCCATAGAACGGGGGTTTATCAGGCTGTACAACCTCATTGCCACCATATCGGAAAACACCAGAAGCTTCGCGGTCCTGATAAACAGCGGCAACCGGGTGAGCCATATGAACCGTGCGGCCGCCGGCCTGTTCTTCGGTTTGGACAGCTCCGGCGCGGACTATCATCAAAGTAAATAGAGAAGTCCCTTTCGCAATCCCGATTAAAGGCAAAGCCATTGAAAAATGGCGGCGCAAAGCTATAGGGGCTAAGGCGAACAAACGCTATGCCAGCCAGCTGCCGGGTTAAGGTGCAAATGTGTGTATTCTGAGCAGGACCCGCCCTAACCGGCTGGGTCCTTAATTATTATGCTGGAGAAATTGTTATTCACCTCTCCATATTAGTTTACTTCAGAAGGAAAGAGAAAGTATGAACGACCACAAAATTAACTGGAAAGAAAACTTCGGTGTCTTCGCACATTTAAGTAACCGTATTGCCGCAAAGCGACAGAACAAATGTGCGGGGGGGGTATTATCTTCTAGTGATGGCAACATAATCCACCCGTATAAAATGAACTTTTTCCCTCCCTCCCCTGATTGTCCACAAAACAAGGGACCTCCTGCCTCTTTTACTTCCGCCTGGAAATTCCCAATTCATTCAAAGCAGGTTAGCCTAAAACACCAAAGCTCTTTGCAGCCATAAGGAAGGTGAACAGGAGGTCCCATGTTATCTCCCGCCATACAGCCCATTCTTACTATAGCCCGCCCGTTTTTCCCCGACAGTGCCCTGGAGGAACTCCTCCGAACCATCCCGGAATGCACGGACGAATACCAGCCCCCGGACGTCTCCAAAGATCAGCATACGCGGATCATCCTGGTTAAAGTTCTGGACAGGCTCTTCGGTACGAGGGGGAACTTGAAATGAGAATGTCCATTGGGATGAAAATCGGCGGCGGTTTCGTATTGCTGCTTCTTTTCATGGCTGCCGTGGCAATCCAGTCGTCGCTCATAATGGGGAATACGATCTTGAATGCCGCCAATGTCGATCAGCGGGTGGTACGCCTCAGTCTTGACTATCAGATTGTCGACGCCTACAAGGAAGCATCAAGAGACCTGCGGGCTTACCTCCTCTATGGTGACGAGAAATACTTAAACGAATACAAAAAGGATATCGAGAACACGCAGACCCTGCTGGAGAAACGACTCAACAACTGTTCTGCCCAGACCCGGCCCAAACTGGAGGAAGTGCTCGCCAAGGTCACTGAATACGACCGCCAGCTTACCAGCAATGCAATTCCTCTGGCCAGGGAAGGCAAGTTCCAGGAAGCAGTTGCCGCAGCACAAAGCTTCGCTTCGTATGCCAACGACGCTGAAAAGATTCTGGCCGAACTGATTATGGAAAATGAGCAAAAGACCGGGGACGTCGTGGATAATATGCAGGCCAATGCCGCCCGCGGCCGCTCTCTGGTTATCCTTGTGGGCGTTTTTGCTCTGGTCGTCGGGCTCCTCATAGCAGTGTTTATAACTCGCATGATCACCCGTCCGATCCTGGCCACCGTTCGCGAAGCGGGCCGTATCGCTGAAGGCGACCTCACGGGCGAGGAACTGGTGGTGCGCACCCGGGACGAGGTTGCTCGTTTAGCCGAGGCTTTCAACCGCATGCGCACAAACTTGCGTGAGATCATCGGCCAGGTAGTCCAAACGTCCAAGCAGGTGGCCGACTCGGCCTCCCAGCTTGCCACCCAGGCCGAGCAGACCGCCGCCGGGGCAAACGAAACGGCCGCCACCATGAGCGAAATGGCCTCGACCGTCGAACAGGTAACCGAAAATGTGCAGAAGGTTTCAGCGGCGGCCGAAAAGGCTGCGGCCCGGGCCGCCGAAGGTGCCAGGGGTGTCGAGCGGGTTATCGGGCAGATGAAAGCCATTGAGCAGGCAAGCGCCAACGTTTCTTCCGCCATTAATGCTCTCAACCAGACCGCGGGCCAGATTACCCAGATAGTAGACTTGATCACCCAGATCGCCGACCAGACGAACCTGCTGGCCCTGAATGCCGCCATTGAAGCCGCCCGCGCCGGGGAACAGGGCCGCGGCTTCGCCGTCGTCGCCGAGGAAGTCCGCAAGCTGGCCGAGCAGTCGGCCAACGCCGCCAAAGAGATCTACGAGCTGATCACCACGGTCCAGGACGAGTCCAGGAAGGCGGTCGAAGTCATGGCCGCCGGGGCGGCGGAGGTCACAGAGGGAAGCAAGGTGATCAACGAGGTGGGGGCCAATATCAAGGCCATCAACCTTGCCATCGAGGATGTTGCGCGGCAGGTCCAGGAGGTGGCCGCCGCTGCGGAAGAAATGTCGGCTGGCGTGCAGAATGTTGCCGGGACAACAGAAGAGCAGACGTCGGCAATGGAGGAAGTCTCTGCCTCTACCGAAGAGCTTACCGCGCTGGCTGGCGAACTGGACAGGTTAGCCGCACGCTTCCGCGTGTAGGGTCCCCGACCGCCGGTGGGGATTGATTAACGCAAAAGCTTTTAGGATCTGAGCAGGGGGCGGCGCTGGTCGCCCCCGTATTTCACCCCGTTACACGGCGACTATAAGGCAATGCGGCTGCAGAAATCCCTGGCGGGGCAAGCCTGATACTTTTTGTAATTTTTCAATTTATCTGAAGCGGTGAATCGTAACTTCTAATTGGATTCATTACCATCCTTTCCCTCTCCAGCCAACTCCTCAGCCACCTCGAAGGCCATGGCCGGGGTGGGTTGGCGGGCCAGTACGGCCTCTCTAGCCTCCACTGCTGGCTTTACCTTTCTATCCTTAATAAAACCGTATACCAGGGAACCCAGGAGTAAAAACCCCGCGAAGCCCACCGCCGGGAATAGCGTGCCCACCAGATTTGAAAAACCAAATTGCGCCAGGCCGAAAGCAGCCGCTCCCGCCCCTAAGGTAATCCAGCGGTACTTTGCCGTACCCTGTTTGCCCATCCTGGCTACGAAGCCGTAAAGACTGCTAACTGCCGTGGTATAAATTTCGGCGAGAAGCACCATGGTATACCCGATACGGGCCAGGGGTGAAATGGTGCCGGCCACGTAGATCATTGGTATTTCAAAGTTTGCCGCCCGGCCGATATGCGTTAAAATAGAAAGGTTGATGGCGGCGGCCCCCACTCCCAGGCCAATTCCTCCCAGAATGGCGCCTATTTTCAATCTCCGGGCATCGGACATGCTGCCCACGGGAGCAAGTATGGCCACTGAAAGCACCAGGTTATAGGAGGCATATAAAAGGGCAGTTAAAGGCCAGAAGGGTACCGGTGCCTTCCCCGGATTGGCGTAAACCCGGAGCGTGGAAAGGAGGGCACCCGGGTCCGTGGCGATGGTGTAAATAGCCACCCCAAAAACTGCGGCCAGAAGAAGCGGCACTACGAAACTGATGGAAGTAACCACTCCGGCAATCCCGGTAAGTACCGTTACAAGGGAAATAACGATCATTGCAAGGCTTCCCCAAAGAAAGGGCAACCCCAATTGTTCCGTAAAAATTGCCCCGGCTCCCGCGCCCATGGTCACCAGGCCGCCAAACAGGAAAAGGGTAATTACCCAATCTACGGCCGTACCTATCCATTTCCCGCCGGCATAACGCACAAGGGGCAGGTGGGAATCCGCGTGAAGCCTCCTCCCCAGGTCTAAAATCAGGTAACCAAAAAAAGCCAAAAGAATGGTTGTCAATACCAGTCCCAGTATTCCGGGCAGGCCAAAGTAACCGAAAAACTGCAGTACTTCCTGGCCGGAAGCAAAACCTGCCCCCACCACTGTTCCTATGTAAGTTGCGGCGATTGTAAAAACGGAAAGCTGCTTTTTCCTGGTCATATCCTTATTTTTAAATAAATGGCCGGGGTTTAAACGCTTAAAGATACTTTCCCCACAACATTACGGGAAAGGCTGGTTGTATACCGGTTTTCAGCCGCACATATACTAGAACGGGAAGGAAGGTGACCTTGATGACCGGAGTCTCCATCGGGACGGCCCGGCAGATAGATTTCTTGAAGTTTCGCCTGGGACGCGAAATGAAAAATCTGGAAAAAGAGGGGCTCAAGGTCAGCTTGCAGGAGAGCTCGGCCGGCAAGTTTAATTTTGTCTCCTGCCAGGTTATGCCCGGTGGAGGGCAGAGGGAGGACATTCAGGATGTCTTTCACCGCCGTATTGCGCGGACGCTTTCGGAGATAATTCTGGGTCAATGGCAGCAGTGGTTGCTTAAAGATATAATCCGGGAGAACTATTATTATTTTAATGAAGAGGAACGGCAGAATATATACAGGTATGCCCTGAGCCATCTGGGCTACGGCAGGGACGAGCAAAACCCGGTCTACAAGCACTTTTTTAAGAAGAAAATAATGGATAAAATACTGGAATTTTTACGGCAGAACAACCAGATTATTGTAGAAGGTTTTATCCGGTTCCGCTTGAAGGATTATGTGGAAGAGCTGGCCCGGGCTGTGGAGAAGGCAGTGGACGATTTCCTGATGGAAAGGGAATACCAGGAATTCATCCAGCTGCTGAAATACTTTGTGGAAATCCAGGAGTCCCGGGTGGAGCTGGTGCATGTGGTCAAACTGCCCGGTGGAACATACACCCTACTGGACGAGCAGGAGCAGGTTCTCAAGGTGGATTATCTGGAAAATATATTTATGGATCTTACCGACGGTGAAATTACCTATGAGGATATGCTGATCAGCACCCTTATTACCCTGGCACCCAGGAAAATTATTATTCATGATGCGGGTTCCGGACCGAAGAGCACCGTTATGGAAACAATCAACCTTGTCTTCTGGGGCCGGGTGCGGGAATGCCGTGGTTGCGCTTTGTGTCAAAAAAAATAGTTTGTTGCCTGTTTTTTTTTGTTCTGGTATATTTGTTCTGGTACTTCTTTTTGGGGGCACAGCACCTGAACGGGGTGAGGGATTTGCACTGGACACAGGTCGTGCTGTTGCCGGTGGGAGGGGCGCTGATCGGGTGGGTGACCAACTGGCTGGCGGTACGCCTTCTTTTTCGCCCCTACAAACCTGTACGTGTGCTGGGCTGGACCATACAGGGTCTGGTTCCTAAAAGGCGCGGTGAACTGGCCAGGGTTATCGGCAGGGTAATCGAGGAGCAGTTGCTGCCCAAAAAGCTTATCCTGAACTACCTGCAATCCCAGAAGTTAAGCGAAGAACTCATTTCTTCGGCAGGTACGGCAGTTCGTGTCCGGGTGATGGACAGGCTGCCCGGTTTTTTACCCCTGTCCCTGCGGCGTATTATTTCCGACGCCCTGGCCGAACAAATTATGAGGGAATTGCCCCCCCTGGTCGGGGAACTGGTGGAGCGTTTCGGGGAAAAGCTGGAAAAGGATCTGTCGCTGGCAGAGGTCGTGGAGGAGCATATGAATAATTTTTCCCTGGAACAGCTGGAGGAAGTGGTTGTTTCTGTCTCTTCCCGGGAACTAAAGCATATTGAGATCCTGGGCGGGGTGCTGGGGTTCCTTATCGGTCTTTTGCAGGTGGGTATATCCCTCCTGCCCGGTTATGCCTGGTAAAAAATGATGCTTCCAGCGGGGCCGTGTTGACACGGCTGCAAAACCCAAATATAATAACGGGGAGATTATTCCTTCAAATATGGAACCGGTGATGAAGGGGAAGAGTAGGTCCACCGGGTGCCGTCTCCAGAGAGGGGGTGCCGGGGCTGGAAGCACCCCCGTTGGCAGGGACCGAAAACCACCCCGGAGTTGCTCGCTGAACGCCGCAGGTGCGGTTATTAAGCGGAGCCGGCGGGCGCCGTTACGGCCCATTGAGCGGGCTGGCCGGTTTATTTTGCCGGTTGGCCAAGCAGGGTGGAACCGCGGAGTCTCTTCGTCCCTGAAAAGGGGCGATTTTTATTTTCCGGCAACTCGAACAGCGGGAATTAGGAATTAATGCTTGCGGAAAGGGGATCTGTTATGGTCAGGGTAACTTTAAAGGATGGTTCCGTGCGGGAATACGAAGCCGGTACCCCTTTGATGCGCGTGGCGCAGGACATCAGCCCCCGGCTGGGCAGGGAGGCCCTGGTGGCGGCTGTGAACGGGCGGCTGGTGGACTTGAGCCATGCTTTATATGAAGATGCCACCGTTGAATTCTATACCTTTGATGACGAGCCCGGGCGTGATGCTTTCCGCCACAGTGCCGCCCATGTCCTGGCCCAGGCGGTGAAGCGCCTGTTTCCGGAAGCCAGGCTGGCCATCGGCCCGGCCATCGCCGGAGGGTTTTATTATGACTTTGATGTGGATAAACCCTTCACCCCGGAAGATCTGGAAAAAATCGAGCGAGAGATGCAGGCCATTGTTAAGGAAGACCTGCCCATCCGGAGGTTTGAAGTGTCCCGGGAGGAGGCGCTGGAGCGTTTTTCCGCCGCCGGGGAAAAGTACAAGGTGGAGCTGATCAACGACCTTCCGGAAGAGGCGGTGATTTCCTGCTACCAGCAGGGGGAATTTGTGGACCTGTGCGCCGGCCCCCATATTCCTTCCACCGGCCGGCTGAAAGCCCTCAAGCTGACTTCCGTGGCCGGAGCTTACTGGCGGGGCGATGAGAGAAACAAGATGCTCCAGCGCATTTACGGCACCGCTTTCCCTAAAAAGTCCCAGCTGGAAGAGTACCTCTTCCGGCTTGAAGAGGCCAAACGCCGGGACCACCGGAAGCTGGGTGCAGAACTGGACCTGTTCAGCATTCAGGAGGAGGGGCCGGGCTTTCCCTTTTTCCACCCGAAGGGCATGGTGCTGCGCAACCAGCTGGAGCAGTTCTGGCGGGAGGAGCACTACAAGCGGGGTTATCAGGAGATCCGTACGCCGATAATTTTAAACCGCTCCCTGTGGGAAAGATCGGGGCACTGGGAGCATTACCGGGAAAATATGTACTTCACCCGCATTGACGGTACGGAATACGCCATCAAGCCCATGAACTGCCCGGGCGGCATCCTGGTTTACAAGAGCCGCCTGCACAGCTACCGGGAGCTGCCCATCCGCCTGGCGGAGCTGGGCCTGGTGCACCGCCATGAGCTTTCCGGGGTGCTTCACGGGCTAATGCGGGTGCGCTGCTTTACCCAGGATGATGCCCACATTTTTATGCTGCCCTCTCAGATCCGGGAGGAAATCATCGGCGTTATCGACCTGGTGGATTATTTCTACAGCATCTTTGGCTTCAACTACAAGGTAGAACTTTCCACCCGCCCCGAAAAGTCCATGGGTTCGGACGAGATCTGGGAGATGGCCACCACCGCCCTGGAGGAGGCCCTCAAGGCCAGGGGGATGGATTATAAGGTAAATGAGGGGGACGGGGCCTTTTACGGGCCGAAAATTGACTTCCACCTGGAGGACTGCCTGGGGCGTACCTGGCAGTGCGGCACCATCCAGCTGGATTTTCTCATGCCCGAAAAATTCGACCTCACCTATGTGGGGGAAGACGGCCAGAAGCACCGCCCCGTGATGATCCACCGGGTAATTTTCGGCAGCATTGAACGGTTCATTGGCATCCTGACCGAACACTTTGCCGGTGCCTTTCCCACCTGGCTGGCTCCGGTGCAGGTCAGGGTTCTGCCCATCGCCGACCGCCATGCTGATTACGCCCGGCAGGTGGTGGAACGGCTGGAAAGGGAGAATATCAGGGTGGAGCTGGACGCCCGCAACGAAAAGGTGAATTACAAGATCCGTGAGGCCCAGGCACAGAAAATACCCTACATGCTGGTAGTGGGTGATAAGGAGGCCCGGGAAGGCACGGTGGCGGTTCGCCACCGCGCCCGGGGCGACCAGGGGGCCCGGCCCGTGGAGGAATTTGTGGCCGGCATTCTGGAGGAAATCCGCACTAAAGCTATTGGTTAGGAAAGTATGAAGGGGTGGTTTTTTCGGTTGTTCCAGGCCTGAAGTATCCCCAGTTTTTTAAAGCCCCTGTTTTGGCTCAGTAGCGAGCGACTTGAGCTGAGCGGCCAGCCAAACTTAGCGAGGCGAAAAGCGAAGGCAGGCCCGAGGGCATGGATGCCCGAGGCCGGCAACTGAGGCAGGATGCCGAATTTGCCGGGAAGCCTGCCGGAGCTTTGAGCCGAGTTTTAGTTTGGCCCGCGAGGCTCACCGGAGCGAGCGAGAGCCAAAACAGGGTAGTTGGAAAGTGGGGATAACTCAGTTTCCTCAGTTTTCCCGCCCCTTGACGGGGGAGTTTTAACCATGATATAATTGCGGGGATAAAATTACCTGTCAAGAAGAAGCCATCCGCTTCTCACCCCATGACGCCACAGTACGGGCTGTCTCGGGGTTTTTATGATATGATTTTTATCATTGCTGTTTTAAAGCGGGTGGGATGCGCCCGTTTTTGTTTTTATCAAGTCCAGGAGGTGCATAAATATTACCAAAAATTTCCGGGTGAATGAGGAGATTCGGGCCAGGGAAGTAAGAGTGGTTGACCCGTCGGGTAACCAGCTGGGGATTATGCCTTTAAGAGAAGCCCTGCGGCTGGCCGAGGAACACCAGCTGGATCTGGTGGAAATTGCCCCCCAGGCAAGGCCTCCGGTATGCCGGCTTATGGACTACGGCAAGTATAAGTACGAGCAAAGCAAGCGGGAAAAAGAGGCCAGGAAAAAGCAGCGCGTTATTAACATCAAGGAAGTTAAACTGCGGCCGAGTATTGAAGAACACGATTTTCAGGTCAAGGTCAGGAATGCCGCCCGGTTTTTAAAAGAGGGCGATAAAGTTAAGGCCACCATAATGTTCCGCGGGCGGGAAATTATGCATACCCAGCTCGGCCACCAGCTTTTATTACGCCTGGCCGAGCAGGTCAAGGACTTATCCATAATTGAAAGGCAGCCCAGGCTGGAAGGGAAGAATATGGTTATGATCCTGGCCCCGCGGCAGGATATAAAACCGGAAAGCAAGCAGGAAAGCAAGCAGGAAACCAGGCAGGAAATACAGCAGGAAGCTTATCAGGAATAGAAAGGAGTGGCATCCCTTGCCTAAAATCAAAACCCACCGTGGTGCTGCAAAACGGTTTAAGAAAACCGGCACCGGAAAAGTAAAACGCATGCATGCTTTTCACAGCCACTTGCTGGGCAAGAAGTCGGCCCGGCGCAAGCGCCGGCTGGCTCAGGCTGCCCTGGTTAGCAATGCTGATATGAAAAGGCTCAAGAAACTGCTTCCCTATTAGAGGCAACATTATTCGAGGAGGAGACGATTATGCCACGCGTTAAAAGCAGTGTGGTTTCCCGTAGAAGGCACAAAAAAATACTCAAGCTGGCCAGAGGTTACCGGGGAGCGAAAAGCAAGCTCTACCGGATAGCCAGGCAGCAGGTTATGAAATCCCTGGCCTATGCCTACCGCGATCGCCGGGCCAGAAAGAGGGATTTCCGCAAGTTGTGGATTGCCCGTATAAATGCAGCCGCCCGGATGAACGGCATTACCTACAGCCGCCTGATGAACGGCCTGCGCAAGGCGGGGGTGGAAATCAACCGCAAAATGCTGGCCGATCTGGCCGTCAATGATGCCCGGGCCTTTGGGCAGCTGGTTGAAGTGGCCAAATCAAAGATTGGCTCCTGACTCAGTGATCCAGCGGTAAATTTAATTTCCGTGGTATAAACTAAGCATGGTGGCAACCATGCTTTTAGTTTTTTGTAGACTTTTTACCGGCATCTTTCTATAATATCTCTTATGGATGCACCGGTTTGGAGAAACCATACGGGAAGGTCAATTTATGAAGCTAAATTTTAAAGTGCGGCTGGATAACCTTAAGGGCTTTCCCTTAAATCTCACCCCCCCTCAGGTGCTGGTGCTGGGGTTCGCGCTGGTCATCCTGACCGGCGCTCTGTTGCTCATGCTGCCCGTATCCAGCCGCTCCGGAGAAGCTACGGATTTTCTCACCGCCCTGTTCACGGCCACTTCGGCGGTCTGCGTGACCGGTCTGGTGGTGGTGGATACGGGTACCTACTGGTCTACCTTCGGGCAGGCGGTAATCCTGGGCCTTATACAAATTGGCGGGCTGGGCTTCATGAGTATGGCCACCTTCTTTTTTATCCTCATGGGCAGGCGTATCGGTCTTAAGGAGCGCCTGATCATCCAGGAATCTTTGAATCAGCTGCGGGTGGCCGGTGTGGTCCGGCTGGTGCGGGCTGTTCTCCTGTTTACTTTTCTTACCGAAGGTTTTTTTGCCCTGGTACTTTCCCTGCGGTTTTATTTTGATTACGGTTTTCCCCGCTGCTTATGGATGGGTCTTTTCCATGCCGTTTCCGCCTTTAATAACGCCGGTTTTGATATTATTGGCGGTTTTAGAAGCCTTACCGGCTATGTAAGCGACCCGGTGGTTACCATTTCCATAACCACCCTCATTATCCTGGGGGGACTGGGGTTTGCCACGGTTATAGAGCTCTTCAACTACCCGCGCACCCGGCGCCTTTCCCTGCATACCAGGCTTGTGCTCCGGGTAACGGCTGCGCTCATTATCGGCGGCACCCTGGTTTTCGGCCTGCTGGAGTGGGGGCATATTCTGCGTGATTTACCTTTGTCCGGGAAAATCCTGGCCTCCTATTTTCAGGCGGTCACCCCCCGCACAGCGGGCTTTAACTCTGTGGATATCGGGCACTTAAATGCAGCAACCCAGTTTTTCATAATTATTTTGATGTTTATCGGGGCTTCTCCCGGTTCCACCGGCGGGGGGATTAAAACCACCACCTTTGCCCTTTTGGGGATCACCCTGTGGTCTTTAGGTCGGGGGAAGGAGGATGTGGAGTTATTCCGACGCCGCATCCCGCCGTGGCAGGTCTACAAGGCCCTGTCGGTGGCCCTGTGGTCTATATTCCTGGTGATTACGGTTACCCTGGTGTTATGCATAACGGAAGGCGGTAATTTCCTGGCCGTTTTGTTTGAAACCGTTTCGGCCTTTGGCACGGTTGGCCTGAGCATGGGGATAACCCCGCACCTGTCTTCCGCGGGACGGGTGGCCATTATTCTGACCATGTTTGCCGGGCGCCTGGGCCCCCTGACCCTGGCCTATGCCTTCGCCCAGCGCCGGCGCAGGACAGGTATCCGTTATCCTGAAGAAAAAATCATGGTGGGGTAGGGGTGGTCGGATAAAAGATGAAACAGTTTGCTGTTATCGGTCTGGGGCGTTTTGGCTCCAGCGTGGCCAGGACCCTGGCACGTATGGGTTACGATGTCCTGGCGGTGGATACCAATGAGGAGCGGGTTAACGCCATTACCGACGAGGTTACCTATGCCGTCTGTGTGGATGCCATGGATGAACAGGCCTTGAAATCCCTGGGCCTGCGCAATTTCGATGTGGTCATTGTGGCCATCGGCCAGGATGTGCAGTCCAGCATTCTGGTCACCGTGATGCTCAAGGAAATGGGTGTTCCCCGGGTGGTGTCCAAGGCGGTTACCGAACTTCACGGCAAGGTGTTGCAGAGGGTGGGGGCCGACATGGTGGTGTTCCCCGAACGGGATATGGGGGTGCGGCTGGCCCACGCCCTGGTCTCCAGAAATATTGTGGACCAGATCAATCTTTCTCCCGATTACAGCATTATTGAACTGATCGCTCCCCGTGAGTTTGTGGGCAAAACCCTGCAGGAATCGGCCATGCGCAGGGAATACGGTGTTACGGTGCTGGCCATCCGCCGGGGTGAGGATATTGTCATTTCCCCCGGTGCCAAACAGGTCATCAATGAAGGCGATATCCTGGTGGTCGTGGGGCGCAACGATAAACTGAGAAGCCTCGAGGATAAATTATGATCTCAAGCAAAAACAACCCGAAAATAAAATACCTGCGCCGATTGGCCCGCCGCCGGCAGCGGGAAAAAGAAGGCCATTTTCTCCTGGAAGGGGTGCGCCTGATAGAAGAGGCGCTTCGGTCCGGCTGGCCGGTTAAAATGCTTGTCTACACCCCGCCCCCGGGTGAGCGGGCCGGTGCCCTCCTTGAGCTGGCCGGGGAGCGGGGGGTGCAGCTTATGCCCGTGGACGAGGGGCTTTTCCGTGAGCTGGCCGATACCCAAACGCCCCAGGGAGTGCTGGCGGTGGTGCAAAGCCCCGGCTACACCCCGGAGGGGCTGCTTGCAGGCGGCGCTTCCCTCTTGCTGCTGGTGGATGGTGTACAGGATCCGGGCAACCTGGGCACCATGATCCGCAGTGCCAGTGCCGCCGGCGCGGGCGGGGTTCTCCTGCTTCCCGGAACGGTGGACCTGTACAACCCGAAGACCATCCGGGCCACCATGGGCTCTTTATTTCACCTGCCCGTGCTGGGCGTACGGGAAGGGGAAGAGCTGGTTGCCCGTTTGAAGGCCGCGGGTTTCCTGCTGGTGGCCGGTGTTCCCGCCGGCGGGGTTCCTCTGCCTGCCGTGGACATGACCGGCCCCACCGTCCTGGCCGTGGGCAATGAGGCCCGGGGGATTTCCCCCTGGCTGCTGCAGTATGCCGACATCCAGGCCACCATTCCCATGCCCGGCCGGGCCGAGTCCCTGAACGTGGCCATGGCGGCTTCCATTATGCTGTACGAAGTTGTGCGCCAGCGGATGGCCTGCAGCGGGGGCGGGGGCAGTTTGGAGTAAAAAATTGTCGCCGGCAACCTGCCGGGAGCCTTAATTTTTCTGGAAACTTCCTTGTTTTAAAAAAAAGCTTGTGATATAATCAACTGCGAAGGGCCCCCAGAAAAAGTGGAAAGGTCGTGGTTAAATGTTTTTAACCGCCGAGTTTTTTTGGAGACTGTTTGAAGCGACCGGTTCCATTCGCGCCTACATCCTGTACCGGAGGCTGGCTGTGCATTGAGGGATTTTGCAAGGATGCCTAAGAGTAGATAAAATATTTCACGGTCACCCCTTTCACACCAGGTTACGTTATGGGACGCATGGCGGTTTTAAATTCCCCGTTATGCACGTAAAGTTGAGGGTGTTACCGCAGGTGAGGAGAAATTCCGTCCCGAAAAAAGGGGCGGTTTTTATGTTTTGGGGGGTAAAGAAGAAAGAAAAGGAGGACCAGTCTTGGAAGAGCAGTTACATAAAATGGCAGCCGAAGCAAAAGAAGCGCTGGCCCGGGCGGACAGCCCGGAAGCCCTGGAGGAGATCCGCATCCGTTACCTGGGTAAAAAGGGCGAGCTTACCAGGGTACTGCGGGGGATGAGCGCCCTGCCGCCCGGCGAGAGGCCCAGAATTGGCCAGCTGGTCAACAGCATCCGGGAGGAACTGGAAAAACAGCTGGCCGAACGCACGGCAGAGGTGGGGGCCAGGGTCAAAAAGATGCGTCTGGCAGCCGAGAGCATCGATATAACCCTGCCCGGGACGCCCTTTTTAACGGGGAAAAAGCACCCCCTGACCACCGTCCAGGAGGAGATTGAAGAGATTTTCCTGGGGCTGGGGTTTTCCATTGCCGAGGGTCCCGAGGTGGAGCTGGACTACTACAATTTTGAGGCGCTGAACCTGCCCAAGGATCACCCGGCCCGGGACATGCAGGACTCTTTTTTCATCGGGCCCGAGGTGCTCCTGCGCACCCACACTTCCCCGGTTCAGGTGCGCACCATGGAGCGTACTGCGCCCGCGGTGCCGGTGAAAATTATTGCCCCGGGGAAGGTCTACCGGCGGGATGACGATGCCACCCACTCGCCCATGTTCCACCAGGTAGAAGGACTGGCCGTGGACCGCCGGATAACTTTTGGCGATCTGAAGGGAGTGCTGGATGTCTTTGCCCGCGAGATGTTTGGCGGGAACACCAGGACCCGTTTTCGCCCCAGTTACTTCCCCTTTACCGAGCCCAGTGCGGAGGTGGACATTTCCTGTGTTATGTGCGGCGGTAAGGGGTGCCGGGTATGCTCCCACACCGGCTGGCTGGAAATCCTGGGCTGCGGCATGGTCCACCCCCGGGTTCTGGAAATGTCCGGCTATAACTCGGCGGAGGTCAGCGGTTTTGCCTTTGGCATGGGTATAGAGCGTATTGCCATGCTCAAGTACGGCATAGATGACCTGCGCCTGTTCTTCGACAACGATTTGCGTTTCCTGGCCCAGTTTTAGTGGAAAGGAGAAGGAATAAGCATTGCGGGTTTCATTTAAATGGCTGCAGGAATACGTGGATATACCTGTTAGCCCGGCGGAACTGGCCGACCGCCTGACCATGGCCGGCCTGGCGGTGGAAGGCCTGGAGGAGCCGGGGAAAGAAATCAGCAACGTGGTTACCGGACGCATTGTGAAAATAGAGCCCCACCCCAATGCCGACAGGCTGGTGGTCTGTCTCGTTTCCACCGGGGAACCGGAGCTCAGGCAGATCGTAACCGGCGCCACCAACGTCCGGGAGGGGCACGTGGTTCCCGTGGCCCTGGAAGGGGCGCGGCTGGCCGGCGGGCTGGTAATTAAAAAGGCCCGCCTGCGGGGGGTGGAATCCCGGGGGATGCTCTGTTCCGGACAGGAACTGGGCCTTGACCCCAAAACCCTGCCTGCCGACCAGGCAAACGGCATCATGATCCTCCCCGAAGACACCCCCCTGGGGGTGGACGTGCGCCCGGTTATCGGCCTGGATGACGTTATTTTCGACCTGGACCTTACCCCCAACCGGGGCGACTGCCTGTCCATGATCGGGGTAGCCCGGGAAGTGGCCGCCCTGCTGGGGCAGCCCCTGCGCCTTCCCCGCATGGAAGTCCGGGAAATACCGGGAAGTTCCCTGGAGGGACGGGTCCGGGTGGACATTCTGGAACCCGGCCTGTGCCGGCGTTACGTGGCCCGGCTCTTCACCGGGGTAAAAGTCGGGCCTTCGCCCCTGTGGATGCAGGAACGCCTGCGGGCCGCCGGTCTGCGTCCCATCAGCAATATCGTGGATATAACCAACTATGTCATGCTGGAGCTGGGCCAGCCCCTGCATGCCTTTGACTACGACAGGTTAAAGGACGGCCATATTATTGTGCGCCGGGCCCACCCGGGGGAAACAATAGTCACCCTGGACGGTTCCCGGCGAAAGCTGGAACCTGAAATGCTGGTTATTGCTGACCCCGGTGGGGCGGTGGCTGTGGCCGGGGTCATGGGAGGCCTGGAAACCGAGGTAACGGAAAACACCACCACGGTGCTGCTGGAGTCGGCCCATTTCCACCCCACCAGCATCCGCCGTACTTCCCGGGTTCTGGGTTTGCGTTCCGAGTCCTCAACCCGCTTTGAAAAGGGCATTGACCTGGAAGGATGCCTGGCTGCCGCCAACCGGGCCGCTTCCCTGCTGGTGGAGATCGGTGCCGGGGAAGTGGTAGCCGGTGCGGTGGATAATTATCCTTCCCCGGCGGCAAAGAAGACCATCATCCTGCGCCCCGAGCGGGTGGAGTACATACTGGGGGCGGAGATCCCCCGGGAGGAAACGGCCGATCTTTTAACCCGGCTCGGTTTTAAGGTGCAGGATGCCGGCCGGGACCTGCTGGTAAATGTGCCCAGTTACCGGGTGGACATCAACCTGGAAATTGACTTGATTGAAGAAGTGGCCAGGATCTATGGTTATGATCGCATACCGGCCAGCCTGCCCTACGGGGTTACCACCCGGGGTGCGCGTACCGGGGAGCAGGCGCTGGTCAAGCGCTTGAAGGAAGTGCTGGTGGAGTGCGGTTTAACCGAGGTGATCACCTATAGCTTTGTGAGCCCCGCTGTATTCGACCGGTTCAAGGTACCTGCGGACAGCCCCCTGCGCCGGGCGCTGTCATTGCAGAACCCCCTTTCCGTGGAACAATCGATTATGCGCACCATGCTCCTGCCCGGCCTTTTAGATGTGCTGGCGCGCAATTTCCACCGGCGGGTGACCAGCGGGGCCATCTTTGAGGTGGGCCGGGTTTTCCTCCCCCGGGAGGGAGAGGCCCTTCCCGAAGAACGCCCGGTACTGGCCGCGGCGGCCATGGGTCAGGGAGCTGCGGGTTGGAACAGGCCGCCCCTGCCTCTGGATTTCTACTACCTGAAGGGAGTTCTGGAAACGCTGGCGGCCAGGCTGGGACTGCCCGGCCTGCACCTGGAAAGGGAAAGGGAAAACCCCGCTTTCCACCCCGGCCGTACCGCCCGGGTCGTGGTGGATGGGAAAACAGTGGGGGTGCTGGGAGAGCTGCACCCCGATGTGCTGGAGGAATATGAGCTGGATGCCCGGGTGTGCGCCTTTGAGCTGGATCTGGCCGCCTTGCTCGCCCTGGCCGGTGGGCCACCCCGCTACCAGCCCCTGCCCCGGTTCCCCGGCGTGAGAAGGGATCTGGCCCTGGTGGTAAGCCGGGAAGTTCCGGCGGCCGACGTGCTGCGGGTGATCCGCCGGGCCGGCGGTAACCTGCTGCGGTCGGTGGAACTGTTTGACGTCTACGAGGGTGAACAGGTGAAGGAAGGCTGCCGCAGCCTGGCATTTTCCCTGCTGTTCCAGGCCGGCGACCGCACCCTGACCGATGCGGAGGTGACCGCTCAAACCGAGGCCATATCTGCCGCCCTGGACAGGGAGCTGGGAGCTGAGCTGAGAAAGTAGACGCCCATGACGCTTTGCGTTACTGCCGTTTTGCACGGAAGCGAGCGACATTGAGCCGAGCAGATGCCAAACTTAGCAAGACCGAGAGCGGAGGCGGGGCCGAGGGCATGGATGCCCGAGGCCGGCCCCTGAGGCATGGATGCCGAATGGGCCGGGAACCCCGCCGGAGCCCGAGGTCGAGCACTAGTTTGGCCTGCGAGGCGAACGGAGCGAGCGCGTGCAAACGGCAGGCATTCACGACAGAAAAAGTTGTCGCACCGGCAGGATTTTCTCCGGTCAACGGCGAAGGAGGTAAGTATTTGAAAACCAGGGGGAACGGCTATGGGCAAGCAGGAAACCCGGGTTGAGGTGGAGATTTTTGGTGAGTACTATATTCTGAAAGGCAATGAACCGGAAGAATACCTGCGCATGCTGGCCCAGTACGTCAATAAGAAGATACGCCAGGTGATTACCCGCAACCCCCGTCTGGGGTTGTCCAAGGCAGCACTGCTCACCGCCCTGAACATTGCCGATGAGCTGATGAAACTGCAGAAAGAATACGACGAGCTGGCCGAACTTCTGGAAATGGACAGGAAAGCAAAATAGGTTTTGACCGGTAACCGTCTGCCTGCCGGGGCAGGCGGTTTTTTTGCGGCGGGGCCGGGGGTAAAAGCGCAGGCGGGATGCCTCCCCGGTGCAGCAGCTGCAGGCCGGTTTGCAGGTTTCTTTTACCGGGGTGTACTATAATTAAGGGTATATCTGCCCTGAAACCCGGGAAGGGTGCCCCTGTGCTTGTATACGGTTTGCCGGAAGAAAAGATTCCTGTTATGCTAAATATGTCTGGCAGCTAAAAATAACTGTATTTTCCTGGGGAGATACTGACCATGCAGAATATGGAAATCTCCTGGGCTTTCCGGGAGCTGGCCGATCTTCTGGAATTTGAGGGTGAAGATTTTTTCAAAATCCGGGCCTACCGCCGGGCGGCCAGGGCCATTGCCGGGCTGGAAGAGCCGGTGGAGGAAATGTACCGGCGGGGAACGCTGGCCGGGGTTCCCGGTATAGGCAAAAACATTCTGGCCAAGATAGGGGAATTGATTGCCACCGGAGAAATGAAAAAGCTGCAGGAACTCCGCCGCAAGTGGCCGCCGGGAATCCTGGAAGTGATGGCCCTGCCGGGTATTGGGCCTAAAAGAGCGCGGTTTCTGCACGAACAGCTGGGGATCACCTCCCTGGCCGAGCTGGAAGAAGCGGCCCGGGAGAAAAAGGTACGGGCCCTCAGGGGAATGGGGGTTAAAACCGAGCAGGAGATCCTGCGCAGCATCGAGCTGGTACGCAGCCGCCGGGGGCGGATTCTTCTACCCCTGGCCCGGGAAATAGCCGGCGAGGTGGCCACCTTCATTCAGGACGTTCCCGGCACCCGGAAGGTGGCGGTGGCGGGCGGGGTGCGCCGCTGGCGGGAAACGGTGGACGAGGTCCGGCTGGTGGCGGCGGCAGAGGATCCGGAGCCGCTTTTGAACGCCCTGGCCGGTTACCGCCGGGTGAGGGAAGTGCTGGAGCGGGGGGAAAACAGGATCCGGGTCCTGACCTGGTGGGGGGTGCCTGTGGAGCTGGAAGTGGCCGGGCCGGGTGCATACGGGATCACCCTTCTGCGGGCCACAGGTAGCGCCGAACACTGGCGTCAGCTGCAGGCCCTGGCCGCCAGAAGGGGCTTTTGCCTGGACGAGGTAAGGGACGGGCCCGGCAGTGAGGGGGTTGCTTCCGTCCCCCCGGTCCCCGGTGCGCCCCTGCCGCAGGAGGAAGAGGATATCTACCGCCGTCTGGGTCTGTGGCCCGTACCTCCCGAGTTGCGGGAAGGGCGGGGAGAGTTAGAGCTGTTTGCCGGGGAGAGCCCGCCCCGCCTCCTGGAAGTCCGGGACATTAAAGGCGACCTGCACGTGCACAGCGACTGGAGCGACGGGGCCAATTCCATCCTCCAGATGGTGCAGCGGGCCAGGGAGAGGGGCTACCGCTATGTGGCCATTACCGATCACTCCCGGTCTCTTACCGTGGCCCGGGGGCTGTCCCTGGAACGCCTGCAGGAGCAGCACCGCCTCATCCGGGAGCTGAACGAAAAGGAAAAGGACTTCCGCATCCTCACGGGGACAGAGGTGGATATTCTGGTCCGGGGCGGCCTTGATTTTCCCGATGAAGTCCTGGCGGGGATGGATGTGGTGGTGGCCTCGGTGCACAGTGGTTTTCGTCAGGACGAAGAGACGATGACCGGCCGGGTTTTGCAGGCCATCGAAAATGAATACGTGACCATTATCGGGCACCCCACCGGGCGCCTTCTGGGCGAGCGGGAAGCCTACGCCCTGGATTTGGAAAGGGTTATCGAGGCGGCAGCCAGGCACGGCAAGATCCTGGAGATCAACTCTTCTCCCGACCGCCTGGACCTCAACGAGCATTATGCCCGCCTGGCCAGGGACTGCGGGGTCAGGCTGGTGGTGAACACCGATGCCCACGATTTGAGGCGCCTGGATGAAATCCCCTACGGGGTAGCCGTAGCCCGCCGGGCCTGGTTGAGGCCGGAGGATGTGGTGAACACCCTGGACCTCCCGGATTTGCTGGAGCTGCTGGGTAAAAAACTTGAGGTCGGGGGATATTATGGAGGAAAAAACAGTTGATTTTTCACGGGTTCTGCCCCGCTCCTTTTATGCCCGGGATACTGTTACAGTGGCCCGGGAATTGATCGGCCACTACCTGGTTCACGAGAGCGGTGAGGGGCTGACAGCAGGCCGGATTGTAGAAACGGAAGCCTACCTGCAGGGGGATCCCGCCTGCCACGCTTCCCGGGGGATGACCCCGCGCAACCGGGTGATGTTCGGCCCGCCCGGCCACGCCTACGTTTACTTTATCTACGGCATGCATTACTGTTTTAACGTGGTCACCCGGGAGGAGGGGGTGGGTGAAGCCGTTCTCATCAGGGCCCTGGAGCCGGTGGCAGGCATTGAGCTCATGCAGGCCAGGCGGGGGCGGGAAAAACTAACCGAGCTGTGCAGCGGGCCGGCCCGGCTGGTGCAGGCCATGGGTATCACCCGTGCGCATAACGGCTGGGACCTGACCAGAAGCCCGCTCTTCCTCTGCCGGGGGGAAGGAAAACCGCTGCCCGTGGTCACTTCCACCCGTATTGGCATAAAAGAGGGTGCTGATTTACCCCTGCGTTTTTACCTGCGGGGCAGTCCTTATGTTTCCAGGCAGGGTTAAACCAAACCATACGCAACCGGGGAGGCGTCGGGAACATGAAAACGCATACCAGGTACCTCTGGTTTAATACGGAGAAGAGGCGCGAGTACATAAACATCACCCGCGAAGTAGAGGAAGCGGTACGGGAAAGCGGCATCCGGGAAGGAATGGTTCTGGTTTCTGCCATGCATATTACCGCCGGAGTCTATGTTAATGACGACGAGCCGGGTATCATCAGGGATATAGATGAGATGCTGGAGCAAATCGCCCCCTTTGGCAAGCACTACCACCATCACCGGACCGGTGAGGATAATGGGGATGCCCATTTAAAGAGCATACTGGTCCATCACCAGGTTATCGTACCGGTTACCGGGGGGAAACTGGACCTGGGACCCTGGCAGCAGATTTATTACGCCGAATTTGATGGTCGGCGCCGGAAAAGGGTGATCATTAAGGTTATGGGTGAAGGGGAGGAATAAGCATGAAGATCCGGGAAATCTACGAACTGGCCATTGCCAAAGGCATGGAAAACGACCCCCGCGGCCTGGAGGCTGTGCAGAAGTACCTGGCCCGGGAAAAAGAAAAGTACGAGAAGATGAAGGAGGAAGAAAAAGAGGAATACGACCTGGAGCGCCTGGTCAACCCCTATGATGACACCCGTATCCTGGTGGGCGACCCGGAGAGGGAAGTGCGCCGGGTGCTGGTGGGCATCGACATGGAAGTGGGGGAAGTGCTCCTGGCCGACAGGCTGGGGGAGAAGGGCCGCCCGGTGGACCTGATCCTGTCCCACCACCCGGAAGGTAAGGCCATGGCTTCCCTCCACCAGGTAATGCACCTGCAGGAAGATATACTGGCCCGCTTTGGCGTGCCCATAAATGTGGCCGAGGGAATTATGTCCTCCCGTATTGCCGAGGTCAAGCGGGCGATCATGCCCCTGAATCATAACCGGGCCGTGGATGCCGCCCGGATCCTGGGGCTGGCCTTCATGTGCGTACATACGGCCGCCGACAACATGGTGACTGCTTTTTTACAAAAGCTCATGGACGAAAAGCAGCCGGAAACGCTGGGCGATATCCTCAAGCTGCTCAAAGAGCAGCCCGAATACAGGGAAGCCGTCAAATACAAGGCCGGGCCGGCCATTGTGGTGGGTTCCAGGGAACGCCGGGCCGGCAAGATCATGGTGGATATGACCGGGGGCACCAGCGGGTCGGAAGATGCCTACGCCAGGCTGTCCCAGGCGGGCGTGGGAACGCTTCTGGTCATGCATATGGGCGAAAAACACCGCAAAGAGGCGGAAAAAAACCACATCAACGTGATCATTGCCGGCCACATGGCCAGCGATTCCCTGGGCATGAACCTGTTCCTGGACGAGCTGGAGGCCAGGGGCGTGGAAATCATCCCCTGCGCGGGGCTCTTAAGATTCAGCCGCAGGTCTTAACATTTGGAGGGAGCAGCCTTTGACCCGGTCCGCTAAACCCGAACTGCTGGCCCCGGCCGGGGACTGGGAGGCTCTGGTGGCAGCGGTACAAAACGGTGCCGACGCCGTTTACCTGGGCGGCAAACTTTTTAATGCCCGGCAGGGTGCGGCCAATTTTGACCACCGGGAGCTGCAGAGGGCGGTGGCTTACGCCCATGCCCGGGGGGTTAAGGTATACGTTACCGTCAATATCCTCCTGTCCGATGAGGAGCTGGAGGAAGCAGTCCGCTTCCTCCATTTTCTCCAACAGGCCGGGGCCGACGGCGTGATTGTGCAGGATCTCGGCCTGGCAGCCATGGCCCGGCAGGTGCTTCCCGAGTTGCCCCTGCATGCCAGCACCCAGATGACCGTGCATAACCGCGGAGGGGTGGAAAAACTCCTGTCCCTCGGCTTCCAGCGGGTGGTGCTGGCCCGGGAAATGAGCCTGCAGGAAATCAGGGAGATAAAAGAAAAAACCGGGGCCGAACTGGAGGTTTTCATCCACGGTGCCCTGTGCATCTGTTACTCCGGCCAGTGTCTTTTGTCCAGCATGATCGGCGGGCGCAGCGGCAACCGGGGACGCTGTGCCCAGCCCTGCCGCCTGCGCTATACCCTGGTGGATGAGAAGGGGCGTCCCCTGGTGGACCCCCGGGATGTTGGGGAATACCTGCTCAGCCCGCGGGATCTCAACCTTTCCGGGCACCTGCCCGACCTCATCGGGGCCGGGATAAACTCCTTTAAAATTGAAGGGCGCATGAAAAGGCCGGAGTACGTGGCCACGGTGGTGCGGATTTACCGCACGCTCATTGACCGGGCCCTGCAGGAGAACTTCTACATCACACCGGAAGAGGCCAGGGATCTGGCCCAGATCTTCAACCGGGACTTCACCACCGGTTATTATTACGGGCGGCCGGGCTACGAGCTGATGAGCTACAAGCGGCCCAACAACCGGGGGCTGTTCCTGGGCCGGGTGGTGCGCTACCACTCCCGCACCGGGCGGGCGGAAGTGGCCCTGGAAGAGCCTCTACGGGTGGGTGACGGGGTGGAGGTCTGGGTGAGCCGGGGCGGCCGGGTGGGTGTGGAAGTGCACTCTATCCGGGAAAGGGGGCGGGAAGTGGAAGAGGCTCCCGCCGGTGCAGTGGTGGAAATTCCCCTGCCCCGCGAAGTGCGGCCCCAGGACCGCCTTTTTAAGACCCATGATGCCGCTCTGGTGGAACGGGCCCGGGCCACCTTTGCTTCGCCCCGGGAGGTACGCAAGTTCCCGGTAACCTTTTATGTCCGGGTGCGGCAGGGGGAGCCGGTGCAGGTGCGGGTGGAGGATGATACCGGCTGCAGCGGATGGGGTACCGGGCATACCCCCGCAGTGCCGGCAGTTAAAAGACCCCTGACCCCGGACTTTTTAAAGGGCCAGCTTGACCGCCTGGGGAATACCCCTTTTGTATTAAAGGACGTGCACTTCGAACTGGACGAAAATGTAATTGTACCCGTGGGGGAAATTAACGAGGCCCGCCGCCGGGCCATTGAAGAACTGGAGGCGGCCAGGAGCGAAGCGGCCCGGCCGGCTCCCCCTCTGCCGGATGACACCTTTACCCGGAGGCTGGCGCAAGCCCGGCTGCAGCTGGCGGTCCGGGACCTGCCCCCGGAGTGGTCCCCCGGCGGGGAACCCTTGATATCCATAGCGGTTACCGACCTGGAATCCCTGGAAGCAGCCGTTGGCGCCGGGGTGGACCGGGTTTATTTCGGAGGGGAAAGTTTCCGCTCCGGCCCCCCCGTGGGAGAGGAAGAAATCCGCCGGGGAGTGGAAATATGCCGGGAGCACGGGGTTTCCTTCGTTCTCTCCACCCCCCGTATAATCCATGACCCGGAGATGAACGTAATATTCCGGCGGCTGGAACTGGCCTCGGAGCTCCCGGTGCAGGGCGTCCTGGTGGGGAACCTGGGATTACTTGAACCGGTAAGGCGTGCCGGCCTGCCCCTTTATACCGACCTGGCTTTTAATGTCTTTAACCTCCGCACTGCCGCCTGGCTTCTGGGACAGGGCGCCGTACAACTGGCCCTTTCCCCGGAATTAACCCTGGGTCAGGTGGCCGGCCTGGTGAAGGGGGGCCGGTTTGCCGCGGAGGTCCTGGTTCAGGGGGCAGTGGAATTGATGGTTTCCCGCTACTGCGCCCCGGGCAGCCTGCTGGGCGGACTGGCGCCCGGCCGCAACTGCGCCGGTCCCTGCCGGGGCAGGCGCTGTGCCCTCAAAGACCGGGTGGGAGCTGTTTTCCCGCTGGAGATGGACCAGTTTTGCCGCATGCACCTGTTTAATTCCCGGGATCTCTGCCTGGTGGACGAGGTGCACAGGCTTGCCGAAATCGGGGTGGCCTCGCTGCGCATTGATGCCCGGGGGCGGGGGGCGGAATACGCCCGGGCCACCGTAAAGGCGTACCGCCGGGCCCTCTCCCTGAATCCGGCCGTGGATGGCGGTGAACTTTCCCGCCTGCGGGATCGCCTGCAGCAGTACAGTCCCGCCGGCCTCACCAGGGGCCATTTTTACCGGGGGGTGGAATAACCCCCCTTAACTTTTAAGTTGACACCCATGACGCTTTCAGTCACCAAGAGAAGTTGAAACTCGCTGCCGTTCTGCACGTAAGCGAGCGACATTGAGCCGAGCAGATGCCAAACTTAGCAAGACCTTAACCTTTATTTTCCAGGGTGCAATTAACTGGCTGAAGTGCTATGATAATAGGGGATCAACTATGGATGAGCGCACATTAAAACGCCTGGAATACGATAAAGTGCTGGAACACCTGGCCCGGTACACCATTTCTTCCCTGGGCCGGGAAAGGGTACTTTCCCTGCGCCCGGTTACCGACCGGCAGGCCATTCAAACCTGGCAGGCCGAGACCACCCAGGCCAGGGAACTCCTGCGCCTGGAGCCCGGTGCTGATTTTGGCGGGTGGCACGATATTCGCCGCCAGCTGCAGAGGGCCGTCCAGGGGGCCGTGCTGGAGCCGCAGGAGCTCTTTGAAACGGGCCAGACCCTGGGAGCCCTGCAGAGGATCAGGAAGTTTTTTGCCGGGCGTGCGGGGCGCTATCCCCTGCTGGAAGAAATAGCCTTCAAGATTGGCAATTTCAGCGAGCTGGAAAGGAAAATTAAAAAAGCCATCCTGCCCGGGGGTGAGATTGCCGACGACGCTTCCCCGGTGCTTTCCAGCATCCGGCGCCGGCTCCTGCGCGCCCAGCAGCAGGTCAGGGAGTTGCTGGAAAGTATCATCCGTTCTCCCGCCTACCAGAAGTACCTTCAGGACCCGATAGTGACCATCCGGGAAGGGCGCTACGTAGTGCCTGTGAAACAGGAATACCGGTCCCAGGTTCCGGGCATAATCCACGACCAGTCGGCCAGCGGCGCCACCCTTTTTATTGAACCCATGGCCGTGGTGGAAAGCAATAATGAGGTGCGCCGCCTTCAGGTGATGGAAAAACAGGAAATCGAGAGGATTCTGGGGGAACTTTCCCGGGCTGTCGCGGCGAGGGGTGAGGAGCTGGCTCAGTCCCTGGAGGCCCTGGGGCAGCTGGATTTTATCCTGGCCCGGGCCCGTTACAGCGAGCACCTGGACGCTGTGGAACCCCGGCTGCTTCCGGCTCCCAGGCTGAACCTGCGCCAGGCCCGGCACCCGTTGCTTACCGGCGAGGTAGTTCCCATCTCGGTTCACCTGGGTTACCAGTTTGACACCCTGGTGATCACCGGGCCCAATACCGGCGGGAAAACCGTAACTTTAAAGACCATCGGTCTTTTAGCCCTGATGGCCCAGTCGGGCCTGCACATCCCCGTGGCCGAAGGCAGTGAACTGGGTGTTTTTAACGCCATCTTTGCCGACATCGGGGATGAACAGAGCATTGAACAATCGCTGAGCACTTTCTCCTCTCACCTTACCAATATTGTGGGCATTTTAAACCAGGCCGGGCCGGGCAGCCTGGTGCTCCTGGATGAACTGGGAGCCGGTACCGACCCGGATGAAGGGGCGGCCCTGGCGCAGGCCATCCTGGAGAGGTTGCATGAAATGGGCGCCAGGACCGTGGCCACAACGCACTACAGCCAGTTGAAGAACTTTGCCTTTACCCGGGAGCGGGTGGAAAACGCCAGCGTGGAATTTGACGCCGTTACCCTGAAGCCCACCTACCGGCTGCTGATTGGCAAACCCGGCGCGAGCAATGCCTTTGAGATTGCCCGCAGGCTGGGCCTGGCTCCGGATGTGGTTGAGCGGGCCAGGAGCTTTATGACCGTGGAACAGGTGCAGGTGGCCGACCTCATGCAGCAGCTGGAGCGGGCCCGCCAGCAGGCTGAACGGGAGCTGGAAGAAGCCAGGCGGGTCAGGGAAGAAGCCGAAGAACTGCGGGCCCGTTACCGGGCTCTGAAGGAGGAGCTGGCTGCCCGGCGGGAGAGCCTCCTGTCCCGGGCGCGGGAAGAAGCCAGGCTGCTTGTAAAAAGGGCCCGGCAGGAGGCGGAGGAGGCCATTAAGGAACTGCGGGCACGCCTGGCCGATGAAGCGGCCAGGGTGCGGGAAGAGGCCATTCGCGAGGCCAGGGAGAAGCTGGCGGGGATGCAGGAGCGCCTGCAGCCGGAGCCTGCCGCTTCCGCTCCCCCGGGAGCGGGGGCGGTTCCCAAAACGGTAAGCGTGGGCCAGACGGTCTTCCTGCCCCGATTCAACCAGACGGGTACTGTGGTGGCCCCGCCGGAGGATGGAGAAGTACAGGTCCAGGTAGGCATGATTAAAATCAATGTTCCGCTGGGGGAACTGCGCCTGCCCGCGGGGGAGGAAAGTTTCCGGGGAGAGGTAAGGGTATCTGCGCTGATGGAGGATAAAGTACGCTCCATTTCCACCCGGCTCGACCTGCGGGGCCTGCGGGCCGAGGAAGCGCTGCAGGAAGTGGAAAAATACCTGGATGATGCCACCCTGGCCGGTTTGTCCCGGGTTATCCTGGTGCACGGCAAGGGAACCGGCGCCTTACGGACGGCCATCCAGCAGCGGTTGAAAACAGACCGGCGCGTGAAGTCCTTCCGCCTGGGCGAACACGGCGAAGGTGGTACGGGCGTTACCGTCGTGGACCTGGCTTGAAAGGGCAGGGGGCTGCCGCAGCAGCCCCCTGCCTTAACTTATTCCCGTGCCCGGGGATTTCTTGGGCCTGACAACCAGCCGGGACCGTTAATTTGTTCCCGCAGCAGCCCCACCGGCCCCTGGTCGCTGCCCGGCTGCTCCTGCTGCCCGGGAGGCGGGATTATCTCCCCGGGTTGCTCGCCGGGCTGGGCTGGCTGGTCCTGGTTTTCCGGCGGTATCGCTTCTTGCGGTGCCGTGTGCAGCGTGCAGGTTGCCGTGGGCACGCGCTGGGCGTAATCCTGGACATAGCTGGGCACGCTGTAGGGCAGTTTAATCATCACCCTGGTGATCCGTTCCGGGCAGTACTGGCTGGGAAGCAGGCCGGTGGTGGCACATACTTCCACCAGCACATGGGTGTTATCAACCCTGGTGGGAACGGTTCCCCGGGCAAAAATGTCGGTTACCAGATCGGAAGGCGGGGTGTTGGGACCCGGCAACAGCCCCGATTTTCCATCCACAGTGGCAGTGACAATTCCCTCCGGCCTGGGGAACTGGTGTACCGGTACGTCCTTGAGCGCTGCGGACATGATCTGACGCCAGATAATGGCCGGGTAGCGCCCGCCAAATTCCTGGGGCATGGCCCTGGGTTTATCATAACCAATCCATACCACTCCCACCAGTTCCGGTGTGTACCCGGCAAACCACAGATCCTTGCCCTGGTCCGAGGTACCCGTTTTGCCCGCCGCCGGCCGGCCTATCCGGGCGTTGGTGCCGGTACCCCTTTCGATAACCGTTTTCAGCATATCCGTGATCAGATAGGCGGTGGTGGCTTTCATGGCCCGGACCGGTTTGGGCTGGTATTCGTAGAGGACATTGCCGCTGGCATCCTCCACCCGGGTGATGGCTGTGGGTTCCAGATAAATACCCTGGTTGGCGAAAGCGCCGTAGGCGGCAGCCATCTGCAGGGGGGTGACGCCTTCACGCAATCCTCCCAGGGCCATACTCGGGCCGTGGGTCTGGGGGTCCAGGTTAATGCCCAGCCCCCGGGCAAACTTGATGGCGCTGGCAATTCCCACGTGCTCCATAAGTACCCTTACGGCCACCACGTTGATGGAACTGGCAATGGCGGTGCGCATGGTGACCAGCCCCCGGTAGCGTCCGTCGTAGTTCCGGGGGGAGTAATTACCGTACTTTACCGGAATATCATCGATTACCGAGGCCGGGGCCATACCTTTGTATTCAACGGCCGGACCGTAAGCTATGATTGGCTTGAAAGTTGAGCCGGGTTGCCTTCCCGGGGGCATGGTGGCCCGGTTCCATTGCAGCCGGTGGGTGTGCTCCCGGCCGCCCACAATGGCCTTGATGTACCCGGTATGGGGGTCTATGACCACCGCTGCTCCCTCGGGCTGGAGAACACCCTGGCTGTCCCTGACCGAGGCCGGGTAGTTCCGCGGGTCGGACATGGCCTTTTCCGCGGCTTCCTGGATTGCCGGGTCCAGGGTGGTGAATACGTGCAGCCCTCCTTTAAAGACCTGCTCCGTCCCGTACCTGTTCACCAGCTGCTCGGTCACGTAATCGATAAAAAAGGGGTAGGGATACTGCTGCTTGCCTCCCGGTTTGAGCATCTCTTCCAGCGGGATGGCCCTGGCCTGTGCCGCCTCTTCAGCAGTAATGAAGTTGTACTTCACCATATTGTCCAGTACCAGATCGCGCCGCTTTTTTGCCGCTTCCGGGTTGACGAAAGGATCGTAAGCACTTGGTGCCTGGATCAATCCTGCCAGGAGAGCGCCTTCGGAAAGGGTAAGGTCCCTGGCCGGCTTGTCAAAATAAGTCTCGGCGGCAGATTGAATGCCGTAGGCTCCCGCTCCGAAGTAAACCTTGTTTAAATACATTTCCAGGATTTCGTCCTTGGTATAGCGCCTTTCCGTGATGATGGCCAGGATTACCTCCTGGATTTTCCTTTTGATGGTCCGCTCCGGGGTCAGGAAGGATAGCTTGACCAGTTGCTGGGTAATGGTGCTCCCGCCTTCCTGGATGCGGCCGCCGGTGATATCCGTCCAGGCCGCCCGGATAATTCCCCGCAGGTCCACGCCGTGGTGCTGGTAAAACCGCACGTCCTCGATGGCCAGGAAAGCTTCCCGGACATGCTGGGGTATTTCTTTCAAGTCCACCGGCACGCGGTTTTCCTCGCCCACTCTGGCGACCAGCTCCCCGTTCTGGTCATAGATGGAAGTGGATGCACTGGAAAGAAGCTTTTCTTCACTCCAGGCGGGCAGGTCTTTGATGCTTATGACAACCAGACCCAGTGCGGTGACGCCGCCGGCAATTACCAGCAGCAGGATTAAAGATAAAAACAGCCGAAAGATATTTAATCTTCTTCTTTTCTTTCTGGCCAATGTACATGCCTCCTGTAGATTTTCATACCAGCATTATATCATAACTGGCATAAAAGTTTGATCCTTTCCCCCTGTCCGGGGGAATACCTATTCAGGCCCTTGATACTGAGCGGGCCGTTTGGCGGCCATGGATTTCCAGGTACGCCGGGATCCCGCCCGTGTCCGGGCCAGGCGCCGGTTTGCCTGCGGAGCGGGCGGTCCTGCATGGTTACCTTGTCAGGCAGTTCCACGTTTTGATATAATGAAGGGACGTGGAATGGTAGGAGAAGGGAGAAGAAAAATGCTCGGTGTGGAAAAACAGCTGGAGATCATTAGACGGGGTGCGGCGGAAATTATTTCCGGGGAAGAGCTGGAGCAAAAGCTCAGGCGGTCACTTTCTACGGGCCGCCCCTTGAGGGTAAAGCTGGGCCTGGACCCGACGGCTCCCGATATTCATCTCGGGCATACCGTGGTACTGCAGAAAATGCGGCAGTTTCAGGAACTGGGGCATGAGACGATTATCATTCTGGGCGATTATACAGCCCGCATAGGCGATCCCACGGGAAAGACGGAGACCCGCAAGCAGCTGAGCGAGGAAGAAGTGCAGGCCAATGCCCGGACGTACGAAAAGCAGATTTTTAAAATTTTAGATCCCGGAAAGACCAGGCTGGTGTTCAACAGCCAGTGGCTGGCCTCCCTGACCTTTGCCCAGGTTATCGAGCTGGCGGCCAAGTATACGGTTGCCCGCATGCTGGAACGGGAGGATTTTGCCCGCCGGTTCCGGGAAGGCCTGCCCATCAGCATTCACGAGTTTTTCTACCCCCTCATGCAGGGTTACGACTCGGTTGCCTTAAAGGCGGATATTGAACTCGGGGGCACGGACCAGAAGTTCAACCTGCTCATGGGCAGGACGCTGCAGAGGGAGTACGGCCAGGAGCCCCAGGTGGCCATTATGATGCCCATTCTGGAGGGCCTGGACGGGGTCCACAAGATGAGCAAGAGCCTGGGTAATTACATCGGCATTGATGAGTCGCCCCGGGAGATGTACGGGAAAACCATGTCTCTGCCCGATGAGCTGATGGTGCGTTATTTCGAGCTGGTTACACCGGTACCCCTGGAGGAGGTGCGCCGTATCGAGGCCGGCCTGGCAGACGGCAGCCTGCATCCGCGGGACGTCAAGATGCGGCTGGCCCGGGAAATAGTATCCTTCTACCACGGGGAAGAAGCGGCGTTAAGGGCCGAAGAAGAATTCAAGCGTGTCTTCCAGCAGCGTGAGCTGCCCGATGAAATTCCTGAATTCCGTATAACGCCGGACATGCTGGAAGACGGCAGCATCTGGCTGCCCCGGCTGCTCCATCAGGCCGGCCTGGTTTCCAGTACCAGCGAGGGCAGGCGGTTGATCCAGCAGGGAGGAGTCAGGGTTAACGGGGAAAGGGTTGACGACCCCAACTTTAAGCTTGTTCCGGCCGGCGGGATGATCATCCGGGCCGGGAAGCGGAAATTCTTAAGGATTATTTGCTGATAAACGGTGCAAATTAAGCCGGCCCGGTGCCGGCTTCTGATTATCTTTATGTGCCCTGGTTTTAAAGAAGGAGCGACCTGGAGTGAGCGCTGCCGGGCCAGGCCCGGGCGACGGGATGAGGCGGGGCCGCGGACCGGATGTCCGCGGAGGCCACCTGAACACAGGAAGTGTGAATGTGGCCGGTACCCGCCGAAGACCGGAGCCGGGGCCTTTTGGCCCGGCCAGCGATACGACCGGGAGCGACGACTAAAACCAGGGCACATCCCGGAAATACTTTGTCTGCAAGCTGAAGCCGGCCCGGTGCCGGCTTGATTTTTTTGGCGGGGTGTCCAGGCCGGCTTACATATAATATTTGCAGGGACAATGGTTACCGCTTATACTTTCCCGGCCGGGAGATGCCTCCCCTCGCCGAAGAGGTGATTTGCTTGTATAGAAGGCGCAAGAATTACCGGGCCTTTATTTTTCTAACCCTGATTTTTTTCCTGCTTCTGGGCCTAGTGGTTTGGATTGACCGGGTTTTACAGCCCACCATCTTTAAAATAGCCGAAACCCGGGCCGTTCAAATGGCCACCGAAACCATAAACCGGGCGGTACAGCAAAGGGTTTACAACAGCAACCTGCAGTACCAGGATTTCGTGCAGGTGCACAAGGATGCCCAGGGGCATATAGTATTAATGCAGGCCAATACCATGAGAATCAATCAGTTTGCTGCCGACGTTACCTTAATGATTCAATCTGCCCTGCAGCAGCTATCCCGGGAATCCCTGCGTATACCCCTGGGGCAGGTTACCGGTACGCAGCTGCTGGCCGGCTATGGCCCCCGCATTCCTGTTAACATTGTGCCGGTGGGCAGCGTGCGGGTTAAGGTGGATGACCGCTTTGAACAGGCTGGTATCAACCAGACGCGCCACCGCATATACCTGGATTTTAATGCCGAAGTGCGTATTGTGGTGCCACCCCGCAGCGCTACCGCACAGGTGGCCAGCCAGGTACCACTGGTGGAAAGCATTATCGTGGGCCAGGTGCCGGGCACCTTTGTCAACATTTCCGGGGGGTTGTTTGGCGGGCAGGGCGTTGGCTCTGGTAATAATCCGTAAGACGCATAAAAAGCAACCTTCCTGGAGAACATACGGGGAAAAATGCTGGCGGCAAAAACGCAAGGAGCCTGTCTTTACGATGCCCGGCCCGGCGCGCCTGGCGCTGCCGCAGTGCTGGCAGAAATTACAGGTTGATCTTTAAAAATATCTTGTGATACTATTAAAAAGCGTCGCGCCGAAAGGCGCGGAAAACTCAAAGGGAAAACCCCTTGACGAAATTGGAAAACCAATGTTAACATATTTTTAACAAGCTTGCCTCCCGGCATGAAAAAAGTGTTGACAGGAGTCGGAGAGGCGAGTAAAATACAAAAGTGTTGGTCCTTGAAAACTGAACAGGGAGGAAGCCGGGTGTGCAGCTTAAAGGGCTGGAGCATCTGGCGAGGAAGAGCGTGTGCGGGAGTGATTCTGGGACAAAGGATTGGATGGAGAGTTTGATCCTGGCTCAGGACGAACGCTGGCGGCGTGCCTAACACATGCAAGTCGAGCGGGTAACGGAGGTCGGTCATCGGAGGTCAGAAGTCAGATAAGAAGCAAGTGGCCTGAGGCCAGTTGCGACGAAAGATCTGGCATCCGATTTCCGACGGCCGACTTCCGTTGCCAGCGGCGGACGGGTGAGTAACGCGTGGATAACCTGCCCATTAGACCGGGATAACGCTGGGAAA